>NZ_CP120683.1:4375000-4975000 GCF_030506325.1 Tunicatimonas pelagia
TAAGGTGCCAAAATCCTCGGAAACCTCCACTCTCTAAGAAAAACAATTTTCGGTACGCTAAGTTCCGGCCAACCCCCATATACGGATAACCTTTCAGGGCGGCACCTAAGTACATCATGCCTGTGTGCAGCGTTTCGTAACGAATAAACCCATTTAATAATCCGGGCTGAGTTTGATAAGGAGAGTATCCTAATACAAATTCGTGCTCAGCTGCCCAAGACTGAATCATGCTACGCACCCAGAAAGGACTGGAAGGGCGACAGTCGGCATCAGTTAGTAGTAGGTGCGGGTAGCGGGCGGCTCGTATTCCCAAGGTTAGGGCGTATTTTTTACCTCCCACATGCTCAGGATGATCGCGCAACCAAACAATTTTTAGGTTGCTATGCTGCTCTTTTTGGGCTAATAAAAAATCCAAACTGCCGTCGTATGAAGTATCTTCTACTACGACGATTTCATAAGTAGGATATTGTTGCTGATATAGTAGTGGCAATAGAATTTTCAGGTTATTTATTTCGTTATGAGCACAGACAATGATGGAAACAGAAGGTTGCTTAGCGGTATTTGAAGTGGAAGGGTGATAGTTTCTCCAAATTGAATAGAGCGTATAGTACCAATATAATTGAAAAGCCCAAGTGGCAACAAAAACAAGCACAGCAACCCACTCCATAAATTTATTGGACTTAGCAATTTTGGAACATAATTTGTAGATTTAAACAAAAGCACAAAACTACTCCTTCCTTTGTTTTATGACAAATAGCTCAATCCGAGGCTAGACTAAGATGCTAACCTTGGTTAATTAAAATAAGGTTAGCAAAATTTTAGTACCGTGACAATAGATTTCTTTCTGGTAGCCATCATTATCCTCTTTGTTCAATATACAGGAGTGTACCTTTTTATTCGGCTGGGTAGCCGGTGGGCTCAGCAGCGTTCAGTGCTGTTCTATATTACCGCCGCACTGGTGGGCACATTGGGGTTTAGTTTGATTTTTTCGTTATACAAATGGCACTTTGGATTCACCTTCGTTAGTGCCGACTATGAATTTGCCCGAAATTGCTTAGGCTTGCTTACTTTCTTAATGATCGGCAAAATATACGGCATGATGCCGGTAGAATTTCTGGTTCGTCATTTACCGATTCATCTTAATTGATTTACCGCTTTCTGCTCTATAAGTTAGCTATCAGCTAAGGCTGCTACCAATGCATCGGCTCCTTGCTTCAAATCTTCCCAGGGAGCATTTAGTGCTGGGACAAAGCGAATAGTATCTTTCCCTACGGCACTAGCAATTACTCCATGTTTCAGCATTCGTTCGGCTACTGGGCGAGCGGGTTGATTAAGTTTTGCTCCAATCATCAGTCCCATACCGCTTACTTGTGTAATTGCTGGATGTTTGGCAGAAAGTTCGCAGAGATACCCCATCAGTTGAGAGCCCGAAACTTCGGCTTGCTGAGCTAGATTTTCTTCTTTAATTACCGCTAAGGTGGCTAGAGCGGTAGCACAGGCCAGCGGATTACCTCCAAAAGTAGACCCATGATCGCCTTTATTTAAAGCATCCGCAATTTTCTGAACACATAGCGTGGCTCCAATCGGGAAACCACTACCCAGTGCTTTAGCCATGGTGATCACGTCTGGTTTTACGCCAAATCGCTGCCACGCCATAGCTTTACCCGTACGCCCCACTCCACACTGAATTTCATCAAAGATCAGTACAATATTATGTTCATCGCACCACTGGCGCACTGCTTGGAGAAACTCCAGTTGGGCTACTCGTATGCCTTCGGCCCACTGCACTGGCTCTACCAATACAGCGGTCGCATCATCGGAGTAAGCCTTTTCTAAAGCCTCGATATCGTTGTAGGGAATCTTTACAAAACCAGATGGAATAGGTTCATATCCTTCCTGGTATTTGGGACTACCTGCTGCTGCCGTAGCCAACGTTCTTCCGTGAAAAGCTCCTTCAAACGTAATAATCGTTCCGCCCCGGTCGTGAGCGTGGGCGTACTTTCGCGCAATTTTAACTGCTCCTTCTACCGCTTCGGCCCCGGAGTTAGATAGAAATATCCGATCCATACCCGAAAACTGAGCAAGCGTTTGCGTAAGCTCAGCCTGCGGTTCGGTCAGTAACAAGTTAGAAACGTGCATCAATTGCCCCGCTTGCTGCCGAATAGCTTCCACTACCTTAGGATGGCAGTGGCCTACGCTGGTTACGGCAATACCCGCCAGCATATCCACGTATTCTTTACCATCAGTATCCCACAACCGACTACCCTCGCCCTTTGCCAGCGTAATCGGGTAACGGTTGAAAACGGGTAGGTAGTATTGTTGGTCGAGTTCGGTGAGGTTCATAGAAACTGGGAGTTAGGGGTTAGGTTTTGTGAATTAAACGGAGCCGGGAGACCGGAGTCCGAAGACCGGAAAATAGGATAGAGTATAATTGAACGAATACGAACTTTCCTGGTTGGTCTGTACATCTTCCCCGTCTTCGGTTTCCGGTCTCCGACTATGGGGCTAAACGTTGAATTTGCCACTGGTCATCCGTAAGTTGGTAGTATATGCGATCGTGCAAACGGCTGGGGCGACCTTGCCAGAACTCGATAGATAGTGGGCTGACTGCGTATCCTCCCCAGTGCGGAGGGCGCGGCACTTCTTGGTTAGCAAACTTTTCGGTAAACTGGGTCTTGCGTTGGTCAAGTACTTCCCGATTCTCAATGGGTTCGCTCTGGGGAGAAACCCACGCGCCAATTTGACTTGCCCTCGGACGACTATGAAAATATTCTGTTGAAGTAACCTCATCTACTTTGGCGATAGTCCCCGCAATACGAACCTGACGTTCTAACTCAGCCCAGAAGAACGTGAGAGCTACGTTAGGGTTCTTCTCCATCTCATCTCCCTTCCGGCTTTGGTAGTTGGTGTAGAAGATAAATTGGGGGCGGTATCCCGTTTGGCTTTCTATTCCTTTCAACAAAACTATTCTTCCGGAAGGCCTACCCTCAGAGTCCGCCGTTGCTAGGTGCATAGCGTTAGGTTCCGGTAGTTGCGCGTTACGGGCTTCTTCAAACCATTGGTGGAACTGCTCAACGGGGTCAGAAGCAGCATCAGATATATCAAGAGATTTCTGAGAATATTCCTGTCGCATATCGGCAATAGAGGCACTCATAATTGTTTCTTTTAGAAAGGTGGGGCGTCTTCCGAAGGGGGCACCGGAGAATCGCTGTCAGAATCATTTTTCTTAAAATCGGGGTTATTCGCCTTGCTGGTGTAGGTGATAATGTTAGATGAGTCATTAAACTCCTGACCACCACTGGCACTTACCAGTGAACTTCCGTAGTTGGTGTTGCCCATCGGGTCGTCCAGATTGGTAAAGCGAGTGTATTTTCCAATAAACTTCAGGTTGACCGTATCGAGTGCCCCGTTCCGGTGTTTAGCAATCATTACTTCCCCTACGCCTTGCACCGACTGCCCTTCTTCGTTTTCGGTAAGCCCGTAGTACTCAGGACGGTACAGAAACATCACCATGTCAGCATCCTGCTCGATTGATCCACTTTCACGAAGGTCAGATAACTGCGGACGTTTGTCGCCGCCCCGGGTTTCTACCGCCCGGCTTAACTGCGAGAGGGCAATTACCGGAACATTCAGCTCTTTGGCCAAATTCTTCATCGCTCGCGAGATGGAGGCAATTTCCTGCTCTCGATTTCCGCCACTATTTTTGGAAGAGTCACCCGACATGAGTTGAAGATAATCCACCACAATCAGTTCAATATCGTTTTGGGCTTTCAGACGGCGGCATTTGGAGCGCAACTCCCGGATAGACAAAGCTGGGGTGTCGTC
Organism: Tunicatimonas pelagia; assembly: GCF_030506325.1. Taxonomy (NCBI): domain Bacteria; kingdom Pseudomonadati; phylum Bacteroidota; class Cytophagia; order Cytophagales; family Catalimonadaceae; genus Tunicatimonas; species Tunicatimonas pelagia. The sequence continues at coordinate 4,378,826 of NZ_CP120683.1, forward strand.
AATGAAAATAGGAGCCTCAGTTAAAGAGGCCGTTTTACTGTATAACTGCTGCCATTCATGATCCAGCAGATTTCCTTTTTTAATTTTTTCACTCTCCAGTTCGGCTTCCGCACTAATCAGACGATTCACCAACTGTACCGACGACATTTCCAGCGAAAAAATAGCTACCGAATGCTTGAAATCAACCGCTGCATTTCGCAGTGCCGAGAGAATGAAGGCCGTTTTTCCCATGCCCGGCCGCGCAGCGATAATAACCAAGTCGGACCGCTGCCAACCGGAGGTGAGCCGATCGAGTACGGTGAATCCGGTAGGTACTCCGGTTAAGCCATCTTTGCGGAGTTTTTTAGCTTCTAGCTCACTCAGTGCTTCGCGCATCATGGAGCGCATATCGGCGTAATTTTTTCGGATGTTGGCTTCCGATACGCTGAAGATGCGCTGTTCCATTTTGTCGAGCAGCGAAAATGTATCGGTCGTATCTTCGTAGGCCTCTTGCTGAATTTCGGCCGCAATGGTGATAAGCTCTCGCTTGATGGCCATTTCGGACACAATACGAGCATGGTACTCAATATTAGCGGCTGAGCTTACCCGCTGGGTCAATCCACTAATCTCAAAAGCTCCCCCGGCTAAGTCTAGCGTACCGTTTTTACGAAGCTGACTGGTAACGGTGAGGATGTCTACCGGCTCAGATTTATCAAAAAGTTCAAGAATAGCTTTGTATATCTCTTGGTGGGCTTCCCGGTAAAAGCTTTCTACCTGGAGAATCTCAATAACGGTAGTAAGAGCATCTTTCTCCAGCATGAGGGCACCCAGCACGGCCTCTTCCAGGTCAACGGCCTGCGGCTGTACTTTCCCGGTAGCCGCGTTGTTCTCCAGAATCTTACGCATCCGGTTTCGGGTGTAATCGCCACTTCTTGCTGAAAAGTCACGACGGTTCTCGTTAGACGACGTTCCGCTATTTCGGGAGTTTCCGTTACCAGGCCCGGTAGTATTCATAGATATTGGTTAGCGATTTTCATTTAGAACGTCTACCGCCGTAGCGGTAATCTCATAAGTTATAAAAAATAGCCTAAGCACCCAACCACTTTCAGGATTTCCTTTTCTGATTCGGGGGCTGCAAACATACTAAAAAGTCAGCCCAAAATTTATAGATTAGGCTGACTAAAATTAAGAAGCTGCGCTCTATAATGAAGTGACCGTTCTCATGGGTGAGGCTGATTTTCTGATGCTCAGTTGATTACGATTTACAGACTGAGCAGTGCCTCGAGAAAACTCATGTTGCTATTTTTTTCTTTTACCATAAACAGCGGAATGTTGGTATGGTATGCGAGCAGTCGCTCCGCTACACTACCCAGTAAGATAGAAGCCGCGGCGGTGCGCCCTCGGGAGCCAATAATCATGAGATCTACGTCTTTCTGCTGGGCGAAGCCAAAAAGCTCATCATCAATTTTGGTATCTTCACTTAGCTGGTAACGCATTTCGCAAATGTTTTTGTCTAAATTGTGGTTGTCAAAAAACTTCTTAGATTCTTTTTTGGCGTTCTCTTCCATAATCTGGCTAAAATCCTCGTAGCTTTTACCCGTCTTAGAATAACCCTTTGGAATTTGATAAACATGGTGTCCGTAGATTGTTACATCTTTCCCCTCTTCAGTAAATTTAATCGCCTGTGAAAGTGCCCTCTGGGCATGGTCGGAGAAATCGAGAGCAACCGCAATTTTATCAATTTTTATGTCAGCCCCCTCCGGTACGAAAAGCACGGAGCAAGTACTAATCTCAGCTACTTTACGGAGTTTTGGCTTTCTAGGAAACCCATCAGGTTTTCCCAAAATAATTAGGTCAGCATCTTTCTGTTTTCCGTAGCGGATTAGCTCATCAGTAGGGTTGCCCTGAAGCACATCAATGGATACTTGCGTATGCTCTCCGTGAGGAAAATAATCATCTACAAGGTGTTGCATTTCGTGCTGAATGGTTTCGTCTACCGGCGCCAATACCTGACGATACTCCTCAGCTAAGTCGTCGGGTAAATCGAGCGTTTCAGCTACATGAACGAAGTAAACCGAGTCAGCATCCATAATACGACTTACGATAGATGCGTAGCGTACCACTTCTTCGTCTAATTCCGTCAGATTTACCGCAACTACGATGCGTTTTAATTCATACATACAAAAAAATTATAGATTGTAAGCTAAACCAGCTAATGTGCTGCCTAAATTATGAATAATGCTGACGAACGGCAATTATCAGCCAGACACTTTCTATTTGAAGAGCCATTTTTTAAACTCATTTTTGTAAATTAACTTCCCTATTAAAACAACCTAAATTATGAATTCATCCCGAAGAAATTTCTTGGCAAAATTAGGTAGTGGCACGGTGGCGGCCATGGCTTCTCCTGTCTTCCTCAATGCTCAATCTCGTCCCCGGATAGCACCCAGCGATCAGGTGAATATTGCGGTGGTAGGAGTGCGAAATATTGGTTGGGCCAACCTACGCTCCCATCTACAAATACCGGGCGTTAACTGCGTAGCTCTCTGTGACGTAGACCAGCGCGAGCTAGATAAGCGCGTGAGCGATGTAGAGAAAATGGCGGGCAACCGACCGGATACCTATACCGACTTCCGTAAACTGTACGAGCACCCCGATTTGGATGCGGTGATTTTGGGTACCCCTGACCACTGGCACGCCGTACAAACCATTCAGGCCTGCGAAGCGGGATTAGATGTGTACGTGGAAAAGCCACTGGCAAACTCTATTGAAGAATGCCAGGTGATGGCTAAGGCAGTTAAGAAGCATAACCGCATTGTGCAAGTAGGTCAGCAGCAACGGAGCAGCGATCACTGGCAACCAGCGATGAAACTAATCCGGGACGGGAAAATCGGGCGAGTAAACTTTGTGCGCGCCTGGAACCACAGTGGCCCGGAACGCATTGTACAACCTGTATCCAATCAAGCAGCTCCGTCGGAGGTTGATTATAAAATGTGGCTAGGCCCAGCTCCCGATCGACCATTTAACGAAAACCGCTTTCACGGCTCGTTCCGATGGTACTGGGACTACGCCGGAGGTAAGATGACTGATTGGGGCGTCCATTTGATTGATATGGTACTATTAGGAATGGATGCCACTGCCCCCAATTCGGTAATGGCTTCGGGGGGTAAGTTTGCTGACCCCGGTAGCGATATGGAAACCCCCGATACCATGAGTGCTATCTACGAATTTGATGATTTTGTGATGGTGTGGGAGCATAATATGATTAACCGCAATGGCCCCTACGGAAAAGATCACGGCATTGAGTTTGTAGGTGAACAAGGCCGGATGATTATTGATCGACGGGGTTGGGAAATCACTCCCGTAACCGAGCGCACCGAGGACGGCAACTCTCGCTACGTGATGGAAAAGATGCCGTATCAGCCCCGTCGAGGTAACCCTCGGGATGCTCATGCAGTGGATTTTATCAACAGTATCAAGACCCGCGAGCAGCCCATTTGCCCCATTGAAATTGGTAGTCATGTAGCGGTAGTAGCTCACTTAGGCAATATCTCTTACCGATTAGGCCGTAAAGTTTACTGGGACTCAGATGCCTATGCCTTTAGAGATGATGATGCCGCACAAAAAATGGTACAAGCCCAGTACCACAACGGTTGGAAGCTATCGGTATAAAACCCAATTGCTTGAAAAGAACGTTTAAGTGAAATATGAATCTACTAGAGAAGTTAAGCACAGAAGACTATATTCAACTGGAAAATGAAACTGGCTTGAAGCATGAGTATCATGACGGATGGGTAGTGGCTATGGCTGGCGTAACTGAAGAGCACGATCTGATTAGGAACGATAACACAATCGCGCGGCGACCGTAAAGTATCCATTTGAACTCGTTCTTTTGGGGCAGTACTGCGTTACGAAAAGCCTCATATAGCCCGGCTATGCTCGGTTTTCGCGTCCCGGCGGGGAACCGCTTGTCCCGCCCCAAAAATCCAGCGTTCAATTTGAATACTTTATTATCTCATCGTTCCTCACATCGGCGATCCGTGACCATTTAAGGAGATGTTTACGAAAAAAAGGTTGTCGTATTTACAGCAGTGATATTCGGGTGTTTGTGCCGGAGTGCAACAAATTCGTGTACCCCGAAAAGTACAATGTGCAGGAGAAATATGATTGTTACCGAACGCTTCCATCGTTTCGGGAACACCTGCTGGTTTCATCCCAAAAAGCTGAAGTAGAAGTACGCAAAAAGAATGCAGATGAAAAATGGGAAACTCAAACCCTTCAACAGCCCCAGCAAACAATAGAAATCCTAGGGTGCAAGCTTAGCCTGAAGGAAATTTATGAAGATGCAGCCCTCTGATAAAACTTATCAACGCAGCATTCACCACGAACAGGCTCCTGGCTGGGATCATTGTCCCGAAAGGCGAGCAACCTCTTGCTTTAGCTTATCTTCCTGAATTTCATCGCGCCACTGGTGACTGACTGCCTTTCCCTTATGAACTACAATTGTCTGAGGACTTTGGTGCTCTACATCTAGTTTCTCGGCAATTTCCGTTTTCAAATCCGATGTATACTGTAGTACGATTCCGTAAATATCAATAGCGGGTTTGGCGTTGGCAACCTCCACCTGCGCTGCGGCACTGAAGGGACAGGTTGCCGAGTGCTTGAAAATCACAATAGGCTTTTCGTAACTGGCTTCAATAGCTGCTTCGAAATCCTGAGAAGTATGCATAATGGTAAACATAATTACTGTTTTAAGTACTGTTGAGTAATTCAATCGTGTTAAATACCAACCTAATTATTAGAGCGTGTTTGTATTTTATATTTAGAATTTATTGTGAGCTATTTTTTGGTCAGACGAAGCTCTTTTTGAGGGAGATAGCCTAAGCTATCGCCTGAGAAAAAGCTGAAGTATGAACGGAAAATAGTCATTAGAAAACTAAAAGATAAAGTTCAAACACGCTCTAATGGTTACATAGTTTTTGTATTCAATACAATGCAACAGCTTCGCTTGTTCTAAACTGCTGATGTTTTGTTAACATTAAATGCCCGTAATCGGACATTCGTGATCGCCTACGTACACTTTCTTTTAAACCAGATGCAGCAATCAGCCGTTTTTGAAGCATTTGGAAGGTGGCATAGTATTGTTAATAAATAGTGACTAATGATTGGTGAGTAATATTCTTTCATCAGTCATCAATCGCTACTCATCAGTTATTATGCTCAAAAACTACTTTACCGTTGCCCTACGGAGTCTGCTTAAATACAAGGGCTACTCCGCCATTAATCTTTTGGGGCTCACCGCGGGTATCACTACCTGTGTTCTAATCTACCTTTATATCCAGCATGAACTGAGTTACGATCGTTTTCACGAGCAGGCTGATCGGATTTATCGGGTAGATAATACCTATCTGGCGGAGGGGGTAGATTCTTATCCCACCGTTTCATCGGCCTTGGCAGTAGGTGCTAAAGAAACCATTCCGGATGTAGAAGAAGCGGTACGCATAAGCCGACTAGGTAGCGGACTAAATAGCGCGGTAGTTATTCAGGTAGAAGATGAATTTTATCGAGAGCAACAAGTATATTTCGCTGATCCTTCTTTCTTTCAATTGTTTTCTTTTCCGTTGATAGAAGGAAATGCAGTTGCTGCATTAGCTGAGCCTTTCTCAGCCGTATTAACCGAAGAAACCGTTAAAAAATACTTCGGGCGTACCGATGTGGTAGGTCAATCGTTTCGCTTTGCCAGCGATAGGGAGCACGAGTACCAAGTAACCGGGGTAACGGCTACATCACCTACTAACAGTCATTTTACGTTCTCTATACTGACCTCTACGGAAACCGTAGCATCGCTCAACCCTGACACCGATTTAGCATCTACCTGGAACAACGACGGTTGGTATACTTACTTGTTGCTTAAAGGCCAAAGTTCGCCCAATGAAGTAGTAGCCCAAATTGACGCACTTAACGCCGAGCATTTGTCCTCGCAAGATATAGCGCGCAAATCATCACTAACGGCTCTTACCGATATTCATCTGCACTCTAATATGCTCAATGAGGTGAAGCCCAATGGCAGCATGGCGCAAGTTTACGTATTTATGGCGATCGCTTTGTTTGTGCTATTTATCGCTGTCGTAAACTACATGAACCTAGCCACAGCCCGATCGGCTCGTCGGTCGAAAGAAGTAGGTCTGCGTAAAACACTAGGGGCGGAACGCTGGCAACTGATTGGGCAATTTCTAAGCGAATCGGTACTGCTGGTGCTGATAGCCACGCTGGTTTCGCTGCTATTGGCCCAACTCCTACTACCTACCTTCAATCAACTGGCGGGAAAAGAACTCGCGCTACACTTAGATCAGAATTTCGGACTTTGGCAGGGATTAATGCTGGTGGTTCTACTGACGGGTTTGGTATCAGGTAGTTACCCAGCTTTGTTTTTGTCGGGGTTCAAACCTGCCGAAGTACTCAAGGGGAAGTTAGCCGTAGGTATGAACAGTTCGCCTTGGCTACGGAAAGGACTGGTGGTATTTCAATTTATGGTTTCCATTGTGCTAATTATTGGGGCGTGGGTGGTGTACAGCCAAATTGATTATCTAAAGAATAAGGATTTAGGTTTTCAGAAAGAGCATGTAGTGGTTATTGAAAACGATAACAACGCGGTGACTGCTCAGCTCAGCACCTTTAAGCGAGAACTAACCCAGCACCCGGGGGTGCTATCTGCGGCTGCTTCGCTGAGCGTTCCGGGAGGGCTACGGCCCATTGTTCCGATTAAAACCGACCAGATGGGTGAAGAAGAACAAGTGAACATGGCTGCCATCAATATTGACTTTGAGTACCTACAAACGATGGGAATAGAAGTAGCTACTGGCCGCGATTTTGACCCACGCTTTACGACCGATTCTACGCAGTCAATTATCATTAACCGCCAAGCAATTAAAGAACTCAACTTAGTAGGTGAACCGGTAGGGCAAACTGTACGAATTAATCTGGCATTTCCTGATAAAGACTATCAAGAGAAACGGATTATTGGGGTGGTAGATGATATTAACTTTGAGCCCTTGTACCGGGCTACCGCAGGAGCTTTCTTCGCCCCGCTACTACCGGTGTACAATTATGTCTTCGTAAAGATTAATCCGCAGGAACGAGAAGAAGCTCTACATCACCTAGAAAATACCTGGACGGCGATGGTGCCCGATCAACCATTTACCTTTTCATTTCTGGATGACGACCTGAACCAACTTTATCAAGCCGAAGAGAAACTAAGTACTATCGTCACCTATTTTTCGGGGTTAGCAGTCATTATTGCTTGTTTGGGGCTATTTGGGCTGGCCTCCTTCGCTACCGAACAGCGTCGTAAAGAGATCGGTATTCGGAAAGTACTGGGTTCTACCAATGTAGGAATCATCCGCCTATTTTTTAAAGAGTATTTACAGATTATCGCGATAGCTAATCTAGTTGCCTGGCCGTTAGCGTACTTACTAACCAAAGAATATATGAGCAATTTCGTGTTCAGCACCCAAATTCAGTGGTTTATCTTTCTGGTCGCTGGAGGTCTAGTGCTGTCCATAGCCTTACTAACTGTTGGTGCTAAAGCAGTTAAAGCCGCAATGGCTAACCCAGTGAAGTCTTTAAGAAGCGAATAACTCTTAGTGATGAATGAGTAATGAATAATGATCAATGCCACTCATCACTTATTAATCATCAATCATTAGTCATTATTCATCATGATTAGAAACTACCTCATCACCACCCTGCGGAATTTCCGCCGTAATTCGTTCAGCACCGTCATCAATATTCTAGGTCTCACACTTAGCTTAGCTTGTTGTATTTCCATTTATGCCTTCATTAAGCATGAGCATAGCTTTGATACTTGGCATGAGAAAGCTGACCGTACCTTTCGGGTAGTTGGTCAGTATAAAGGAGAAAGTGGAATTAGCTATCAGGGTCACGTTGCTTTTCCAATGGCCGAAGCGCTTCGCGATGAGTTTGCTGAGATAGAAACAGCCACTCGGGTAGTGATGGGGCAAAACGTCAATGTGAAAATAGACAAAGAAAGCGGCACCCCCGCGATTTTTGAGGAAGATAACGCGGTGTTCGTAGATGAACACTTCTTACAGACCTTTGATTATGAGTTACTCGCTGGACAGACGACGAACTTACTTAGCCGACCAGATGAAGTAGTCCTCACTCGAGAATTAGCCGATAAGTTTTTTGGGAATGAGGTAAAAGGCGATTATCAGCAGCTACTGGGTAAAACCATCGTTATGGAGCAGCGTCCTTACCAGATTAGTGGTATACTGGAAAATGCCCCTCGTAACACCAATGTGACGTTCCGAATGCTGACGTCTATGCAAGACTACATTCAGCGTAGCGATAATTGGATCTACGATTGGAATCAGGGAAGTTCTGACTGGGCCACTTTTGTTACGTTACCCGAAGGGTATGATCCTACAGAACTGGAGGGTCGTTTGGGAATACTGGTAGAGAAAAATTATACTGAAGATAGAGCCGCTCGTCGTAGCTATCATCTCCAACCCTTGCCCGAAGTGCATACCGATGAACGCTACGGAGGTACTGATTATGCTACTCCTAGTATCCTCATTGTAGCCTTCATCACGATGGGAATTATCGTACTGCTTACGGCTTGTATCAATTTTATCAACTTATCAACTGCTCAGTCGGTGAAGCGGGCGAAAGAGATTGGCATTCGCAAAGCACTAGGTAGCCGCAAAAGGCAGATAGTGCTCCAGTTTATGGGCGAGACATTCATTATTACGGCAGTGGCCTCCCTGTTAGCGATGGTCATAGCCGGAGAGTTCGTTGATGCCTTTAATCAGTTTTTACTAGTAGTGTTAGACTATGGTTTGGCGTTGGACACCAGTGTTATTTATTTTTTAGTCGGGTTGGTACTGATGGTTACGCTAATGGCGGGCTATTATCCAGCTCGTATTTTAGCCGGGTTTAAACCAACGGAAGCACTTAAACAATCAATGACTGCCAAGAATACCGGGTTCGCTGGAAAGTTCTCGCTTCGTAAAACCTTGGTCGTTACCCAGTTCGTCATTTCTCAATTACTCATCATTGGTACTATCGTAGTGTCCAGTCAGATGAACTTCGTGCGAGAGAGTGATTTAGGATTTGCCAAAGAAGATATTGCGGTGGTGTTTATCCCACAAAAAGAAGAGCAAAATCTGGATACTTTCCGCGACAAAATTGTTGCTCAAGCTGCCGTAGCCGATGTATCGTTCTGCACTGGACCGCCCATGTCGGGTAGTAATAGTTGGACCGGCATTCGCAATCCGGCGCAAGGGGACGAGCGAGGATTTGGCATTGAGCGAAAACGGGTTGACCCGCAGTACTTATCGGTATTTGACATAGAATTAGTAGCCGGACGCAATTTGCGGGAAGAAGATCGAGTGTTGCCTGCTGATTCTTCAGATGAATACAATGTTCTGCTCAACAAAAAAGCCGTAGCCAAACTAGGTTTCACTAATATTGAAGACGCTTTGGGTGAAACCATGATTACCTACGGTGAGACTAAAGCAACCATTGTAGGGGTAGTAGAAGATTTTTTCAACGCCCCCCTTCAAGATGAAATTCACCCCGTGATGCTCCATAGCCAAGGTGAAAGTGTGTGGATGGCTGCCGTAAAGATGGCAACCCCTCAGCCCGTACAACAACTCACCGCCGTGGAAGAAAGCTGGAAAGAACTCTACCCCGATTACTACTATTCGGCCATGTCGCTGGATGAATACTTCGAGTACGGTGCTTTCTACGTGATTGAGGATGTAATGTACCAAGGCTTCCGTTTATTTGCCTTCCTTTCTATTATCATCGGCTGTCTGGGATTGTACGGATTGGTATCGTACCTAGCCTTGCAACGGCGGAAGGAGATTGGAGTACGTAAAACATTGGGTGCAACGGTCAGCCATATTCTCTATCTCTTCACCAAAGAATTTGCTTGGTTAGTGATACTAGCCTTTGTCATCGCTGCCCCGCTGGGCTACTTTGCCATGCAAGCCTGGCTAGAGACATTCGTGTACAAAATTCCGCTCGGTATTGGCTACTTTGTCCTAGCTCTAGTCGCATCCATGCTAATTGCCCTAGTAACCGTAGGCTACAAATCACTCCGAGCCGCCACTGCTAACCCAGTTGATTCACTTAGGAATGAATGATGATTGATGACTAATGATTAATGAAGGGCATTATTCATTCATTCATCATCAATCATTCTCTATTAATTCTGCCAGAAGATTTGAGAATAGAGAAAAGTATTTTACAGATAGACGTGCATTCTTCATACAGATCGTCAAACTCTGTTGAGCTAATAAATCTACTATCGTGCAAAAGGTTCAACCAGTAGCTTGTTTCCATTACCTCTTTGTAGGCGATGGACATCTTGGCCGAAAACTCAGCTTTGGAGATAGCCGCATCGGCTTCAGTAACATTTGCCCCAATAGAGGTGCCACTCCGCAATATCTGCTTAGAGAGTACGTATTCTTTTCTCTCCTTAGTAAGCAGCTTATAGAGCGTTATTATCTGAAGTGCAAAGCCATACGACTTTTCTTTAATAATATTCTTCTTCCCGTTCATAGTAGGTACAATCTACTTTCAAGATTTGTGCCTTACCTCTCATCACTACCGTCAATTCATCATTACTCACTAGTCATTAATTATTATGTTGAAGAATTATCTCAAAATCGCGTTACGAAATCTCGGTCGTTACAAAGTTTACTCCTTTATCAATGTGCTGAGTCTAGCGATTGGTATGGCGGCTTGTCTGGTTATTTTTCTTTTTATCTCGGATGAGCTAAGCTTTGATACTTTTCATCAGCAAAAAGAGCAAATTTACCGGCTCGACGAAGTGCAATCGTTTCCAGGAATGAGTCCGCAGAATGTGGCTTTGTCCATGCCAGGCATGGGGCCCAATCTGTTCAACGATATGCCCGAGATCACTAACTTCACCCGTTTCTGGATCTGGGGAGATCTTTTGTACGAGCGGAATGACTTACAACTGGTTATTAACCGTACGGCCGTAGTAGATTCTACCTTTCTGGAAATCTTCGATTTTGAGTTACTACAAGGCGACCCAAGTACCGTATTGGATAAACCCAATAGTATTGTACTTACTGAAACTACCGCCCAAAAGTTATTTAATGATGACGAAGCTCTGGGAAAACAACTTGTGATTGGCGATGATAACTATGCAGTTACTGGAGTGTTAGCCGATGTGCCGGAGAACTCTCACTTGCAGTATGAAGCCTTGATTTCTATCAATACGGTTACGCGAGAACGACCGGAGTTTAACGATCAGTGGGGAAGCAACTTCATGGTGACTTATTTGGTACTCGCTCCGCAAACTGATATTGAGCAGTTGGAGAGTAAGTTTCCCAAATTCTTGGAATCGCATATGAGCGAAGAGGCAACTACCTACTATACGCTTTTTCTTCAGCAACTTTCGGATGTACATCTAGGATCAATGAATATTGAGCACGACTATCAGAATTACCGCAAATTTGATGGTTCGTACATTAAAACATTTTCTATTCTGGCCTTCTTTGTCCTGATTATCGCCAGTATCAATTTCATGAATCTTTCGGTAGCGCGTTCTACCACCCGATCCAAAGAAGTTGGTATCCGCAAATCCATTGGAGCCTTGAAGCGACAGTTGGTTGGGCAATTCTTGGGTGAATCCGTGTTGCTTACTTTGATTGCGCTAGTATTATCACTGCTAATTGCTGCTGCCTTCATTCCTTATCTTAATGCTATCTCCAACCGTTCACTATCGTTGCTGACGATCCTCGATCATATGGAGGTAATAGTGGGAGTACTGATTGTGGCTTGTTTGGTAGGAGTATTATCTGGCTCATATCCCGCTCTGTTTCTATCCTCCTTTCAACCCGCTAAAGTGCTAAAGGGAAAACTGGAGAGCTTAAACCAGAAGTCGTTGCTGAGAAGTGGGTTAGTAGTGATACAATTTGCTACCGCTATTGCGCTGATTGTGGGTACGGTACTGGCTACCCAGCAACTCAATTTTATGAAGAGTAAAGACATTGGTTTTGATAAGGAGCAGATGATGCTAATTCCGATGAGCAATGAGGCCAACGAGCAGTACGAAGCGCTCCGTAACGAATTACTCGCTCACGCGGGAGTAGCCGGGGTAACTGCCTCGGGGCAACGGATTGGTAACAATTTTCATCAGACTGGAGGAAAAGTAAAAACCGATACCTCAATCCACGAACTAACCATTTCTCAGGTGAATGTCGACTATGACTACCTGGAGGTGTACGGCATTCAAGTGAAAGATGGACGGGCATTCTCTCGTGAGTATGCTGACGACGCAGGCTTTAGCTTTATTATCAATGAGTCTTTAGCTAAAGAATTGGGGTTGGAAGATCCCATTGGAGCGCAGTTTGGTTTTGGCTGGTACGATAATGATACGCTAGGCACTATTGTCGGTGTAACTCATGATTTCAACTACAACTCCCTTCACCATTCGGTAAACACGCTCGCTATCCACGTACACCCCGAGTGGGGATTCAGCGAGCTTTCGGTAAAGATACGTCCCGATAATCTTACCGAAACCATCACCGCTGTGCAAAGCACCTGGGAAACGCTGGTTCCTAACCGCCCCTTTGAATATTCCTTCCTGGATGAACATTTTGAGGAATTGTATCAGACTGATGAACAGATGAGCAAAGTGGTATCGGTAATTGCCGGATTAGCTATTATCATTGCCTGTTTAGGTTTATTTGGATTGGCTTCTATCGCTACGGAACAGCGAACCAAAGAAATTGGTATCCGCAAAGTGCTGGGGGCATCGCTGGTTCAACTGCTGGCTGTACTGTCCAAAAATTTCGTCAGCCTTATTCTGATTGCTTTTCTTATTTCTGTGCCTGTTACTTACTATCTGCTGCAAGGCTGGCTAGAAGGCTTTGCCTTCCGTATCAACATTGGTTGGTGGGTGTTCACCTTTGCCGGATTCTTATCGCTGCTGGTAGCTTTAGTGACGGTTAGCTTTCAAACTACTCGCGCTGCCCTAGCTAATCCAGTAGACGCACTAAGGAGCGAATAATATAGCGAGGGGCTAAGAGCGGGGTGCAGGGAGTCAGTTTTTGGCAAAAAATCTGTCTTCTGACCATTTTCGCGGATTATTCGTGATGTATCTCGAGATGTTACGAAACGATTTTTCGTTGCGGATTACATGATCGTGGTACCGGGATTGCCAGGTAAAATTTGGTTGAACCCGCCGCGCCGATTTGGTAACACCAATTTTAAATCCCCGGATAATGGATGCCAAATTTTGCGATTGTGGGCCAAATTTGTTTTTGGGTGTATTGGTCGACGATGCCCGTAGAAACGCAAGATTTTGCGTTTCTACCATTCGTTCATCATCCATTTTATCAATAATGATAATTCCATGCACGTGATTGGGCATGATGATGTGGTTCCCCAATTTAACAAATGGGAAATGTTCGGGGATGGCCTGCCAGCAGGTATCGGCCATTATACCAATTTCCGATAATTGCATTTCACCTTGTATTACCTGCCCAAAATAATGTATCCTATTTTTGGTGCAGATAGTTACAAAATAAGCTGCGTTGCTTCCATAATCCCACCAAGAAGCACGAGCAGAAACAGTACGGTATTTACCACGAAACTTTTCATCCATAACCAGACTAAAATACTTCCTTTCCACTACCTGAATAAATGTGTAACAGGTAACTCCTTACCCGTGCAACCTTTTCTAAGCATCGACATCTAACTTATACAGGACTCGTATCCCCGATGAAATTCCGTCTTTTTGCCAACCTTATGCTACCAGTATTATGATTAGGAACTATCTGAAAATTACCCTCCGCAATCTTGCTAACCAGAAACTGTATACATTTCTCAATGTACTGGGACTGAGTATTGGCATTGCCAGTTGCCTTATGATTTTACTCTACGTTCATCACGAGCTTAGTTATGATGCTTTCCACGAGAAAGCCGAGCGTATTTACCGGGTTGGACTTAACGGAAAAATTGCTGATCAGGAAGTATTTACTACGAATACTACTCCGCCACTGGCCTACACCGCAGTGGAAGAATTCCCCGAAGTAGAGAATGCTACTCGCATCTATACCCATTGGGGAAATCAGGTAATCCGCTACGGCGAAACCGTTATTTCTGAGGAAGATGTGTATATGGCCGATTCAACCTTCTTTGATGTATTCAGCTTTCCGCTACTTGCTGGCGATGCAGCTACTGCACTGGTTGACCCCACGAGCATTGTGATACCCGAAGATGTAGCCCGCAAATACTTTGGTGATGAACCACCCTTGGGCAAAACCTTATTATTGGGTAGCGATAAAACTCCGCATACCATCACAGGAGTATTGGAAAAGCTGCCTGATAATTCTCACGTTCACTTTAGCATGCTTCGTTCTATGAGCGCAGTAGAATACAGTCGCGACGACGGCTGGTTCAACAATAGTTTTCAAACCTATTTACTCTTGCATGAAGGAGCTTCATCTGAATCATTGGAGGCTAAGTTACCAGGGTTGGTAGCTAAATATGTAGGGCCAGAAGTTCAGCAGTTCTTAGGAGTTTCGTTAGAAGATTTTTTCGAGCAGGGAAATAAATATGGTTATTTTCTGCAACCGTTGCTAGATATTCATCTGCACTCCGATCTACAAGACGAACTAGAGCCTAATGGTGATATCACCTATATCTATATTTTTGCCGCTATCGGCTTTTTTATTATTCTGTTAGCTTGTATCAATTTCATGAATCTGGCCACGGCTCGTTCGGCCAATCGAGCTAAAGAAGTTGGAGTACGTAAAACACTAGGCTCCATGCGAGTTCACCTGATTCGTCAGTTTTTGAGCGAATCGGTGCTGCTCAGTCTTATTGCCACTGTGTTAGCTTTGGTAAGTGCAGGGTTGCTACTTTCTCCTTTCAACAATCTGGCTGGCAAAGAAATCTCTTCGGCACTCTTCGCCGAACCTTGGTTTCTGCTCAGCCTACTGAGCCTGATGCTCCTGGTAGGGTTACTAGCTGGCAGCTATCCGGCATTCTACCTGTCTTCGTTCCGTCCGGTAGAAGTGCTTAAGGGAAAATTGAAAGCGGGAATGAAGAGCAGTGGAGTTCGAAATGTTCTAGTGGTATTTCAGTTCTTCATCTCTATTACACTCATTATCTGTACTTTATTGGTCTATCAGCAGCTAGAGTACACGCGCACCAAGAATTTAGGGTTTGAAAAGGAAAATATGATCATCATTGACGGAGCCTGGCGTCTCGATAAGGGAAAGCAAGAGGCTCTACGGCAGGATTTAGCCAGTCAATCGGCTATTGTAGATGCTTCCATCTCTAACAATGTACCTCCGGGGGTAAACAATACGACTATCTTTCGCAAGAAGGGGGAAGAGCAGGATATTTTAGTTTCTACCTACGATGTAGATTATAATCATTTGCCCACCATGAAGATTGAACTATTGGAAGGGCGTAATTTCTCCCGTGATTTCCCGACTGATACAGCAGCTATACTGCTTAACGAAGCTGCGGTTCGAGAATTCGGACTCGATGATCCATTGAGTGAAGAGATTCGGTATTTCGGTGGAGGCGAGTATGGTTCACATTTGGATTTAAAGGTAGTAGGTGTTTTCAAAGATTTTAACTTCGAGACACTACGAAATAACATTCGCCCCTTAGCCTTAATGCTCACCACTCAAGGAAGTAAAATATCCGTGCGAACTGCTCCAGGCGATGTATCAGCTACACTTGCTACTGTTGAAGAACTCTGGGGTCAGTATGCTTCTGAAGAACCTTTCCAATACAGTTTCCTGGACGAAGATTTTGATGCGTTGTTCCGAGCTGAACAGCGATTAGGACAGGTTTTCTCGGTATTTACCGGACTAGCTATTTTAGTAGCCTGTTTGGGACTGTTAGGTTTGGCGGCGTTCATGGCTGAGCAACGTACCAAAGAGATTGGTATCCGAAAAGTGCTAGGCGCTTCAGTAGCCAATGTAGTAGTACTACTCTCTAAGGACTTCACTAAACTAGTGGTCGTTGCATTCATCATGGCCATTCCACTGGCTTACTTTATTATGCAATCCTGGTTAAAGGGCTTTGCTTTTAAAATTAGCATCGGTCCCGGCACTTTTATTTTAGCAGGAGGTGCCGCCTTACTAATTGCCTGGCTGACCGTAAGTTGGCAATCCATTAAAGCTGCTTCAGCTAATCCGGTGAAATCACTACGAAGTGAATAGATCACATGGTGAAGGGTTGAAGGTGGCAATTGTAGTACATAGCATATAAAACCTTCTACCCTTTGCCGTCTACCTTTCACCTTTCGTTTTCTTTTCTTTATCTTGCCAGACGACCTACGCTAAATTTTTTATGCTACGACCACTAGGCTACCTAGCTATCTTGGGAATCATCTTGGGTGCGTGTCAATCCGCCCCCACAGCTGAAGAAGTACCTCGCCCCAATATTTTGTTTGCTATTGCTGATGATGCTTCATTTCCCCACATGGGTGCTTATGGCTGCACCTGGGTAAACACTCCGGGCTTTGATCGGGTTGCAGAAAATGGCTTACTTTTTACGAACGCTTACACTCCTAATGCTAAATGTGCACCATCACGCTCTTGTATCTTGACCGGACGCAACTCCTGGCAATTGGAAGAAGCTGCGAATCATATCCCCTACTTCCCTGATAAGTTCACTACGTTCATGGAAAGTTTAGATGAGAATGGATACTTTGTGGGGCATACCGCCAAAGGCTGGGCACCTGGTCAGGTTGGTGAAATAAACGGAAAGAAACGGCAACTTACCGGCCCGGCTTTTAACGACAAAAAGACCGATCCTCCGGCCGAACATATTAGCAATAACGATTACGCCGAGAACTTTCGAGACTTTCTAACTGCCAAGCCTGATTCACTACCATTTTGTTTCTGGTATGGTTCCCTGGAGCCGCATCGCCGTTACGAATACGGAGTGGGAATTGAAAAAGGAGGAAAGCAACTGTCTGACATTGATGATATTCCCAATTTCTGGCCACAGAACGATACAGTTCGTACTGATATGTTAGATTATGCCTTCGAGATTGAGTACTTCGATCAGCATCTGGCTAACATGTTGGATATGTTGGAAGAAGCCGGTGAATTAGCAAACACTATTGTAATTGTCACTGCCGATAATGGAATGCCTTTTCCTCGGGTGAAAGGGCAAGCCTATGAACTTTCTAACCACCTTCCGTTTGCCATTATGTGGCCCGAAGGAATTCAACAATCTGGAAAGAAGGTAGAAGAATATATCAGCTTCATTGACATTGCGCCTACGTTGATGGAGTTAGCCCAAGTCTCAACGGAAGAAAGCGGAATGCAGGCGATGCAGGGGCGAAGTCTTTCTTACTTCTTTGAAGAACAATCTGCCGATAGTGCTACCTGGGATTATGTTCTCCTTGGCAAGGAACGCCACGATATTGGCCGTCCTAATGACTGGGGATACCCCATTCGGGGAATTGTCAAAAATGATTATCTGTACATTCGCAACTACGAACCTGACCGTTGGCCCGCCGGAAACCCTGAAACTGGATACTTAAACACCGATGGTAGCCCTACCAAAACATTCATTCTTAATAATCGCCAAACGCCGGGTATGGAGCAGTATTGGAAGATGAATTTTGGTCAACGTCCTACCGAAGAGTTTTACAATATTGGCAACGACCCAGATTGTGTACGCAATCTGGCCTTTGATCCGGAAGTAGCCCCTATTATGGAAGCTATGAAAACTCAGATGGTGGCTGAACTCAAAGCTCAGGGTGACCCCCGCATGTTTGGTCGAGGTGAAATCTTCGACGAATATGTCTACGCCAATGAAAGTACCCGAGGTTTTTACGAGCGTTATATGGATGGAGAAGAACTCAATGCCGGATGGGTAAACCCTACTGATTTTCAGGAGATAGAGATGGAGTAGCCTGCCTGAAGAGCAAAGACGACTACTGGGTAGGACTGCTTCCTGCTTTTTCGTATACTAAACCCGGACCATCGCACGCGCGCCAAGTGCCAATTAGCGTATTTTCAGATTCAACAAATAATAGCTCATTAGTTTCGCCAGAGCAGTTACCAATCAAGTTGTTTTCTGATGAGTAAGTCAGTTCCAGATATTCTCCGTCTGATAGTGTAACATACTCGTAGGTACCACTGGCTTCTTTGGTTTCACCATATTGCTCACGAACCTTTTTAAAGGTATTGTCTGATTGCAAAAGGTAAAATTCTTGCCAGCTCATGTTATCTCCCGTAGTAGGCGGTACATTCGCAATGTTTCCCGACATTTCTACCAATTGCCACTTCTGAACCTCTTGTTCAGAGTCTGACTCTTGGGCGGATGCTTCCAAATCAGCATCTTCTTGTGTTGAACAAGCAGTAAATAATAGCAACAGACTGAAAATAAAATATTTCATGTTTAATCGTTATTAGGGTTATTACCCAGACTCATTATTAGCTTGTTTGGTTGGCCTATTTCGCTATTTGCTGAGAAATTATACCTCTGGCTACTCGTAAAGCTAGTTATCCTTTGTGGTAAAAAACAAAAAGGTGATCTAACGACCACCTTCTGCATTAACGTTATTAACGTTTATGAATACTTTTATCCAGATGACTACTTACTAATTAGTGAGTTACCGTAATAGTATTATGATAGGTTACCGTACCATCCGCTTGCTGAACAGCCAATCGGTAAAATGATATACCTGCTTTCGGTTGCTTATCCTCAAACTGACCGTCTTTTACTTCTTCAGACTGACCAATGGTTTCAAACTGCATATCTATGCCAGCTCGCTGCACAAATATTTGCCCCTCTGCATCTTCATCAATGCTCCAGATAAGGGCTACATTTTCGTTCTGAATGCTATTTTCTAGGGTAACCGATGCTTTAGGAGTAATCGCAAAACCAGTATTAGTAATGCTAATGATAGCGAAAGTTAGTAAAAGAACTGTGATTTTGAAAGAAGCTAAAGTATTCATAATAGTATTTTTTCAATATTTCTATATCAATAATTGCATAATTAGTGCTAGGCTAATTTTTTTAGCATATTTATTTGTAAAATATTGATTATCAGTTTCTTACATAGAAAAGAAAAATCTTTCTTTTCGGGAAAGTGTCTCTGAATGGGAAATTACAGTAGCGATATTCCCAATCTGGGAAGGTGAAAAATATGATAACGTAGCTCATATTTACTCTGTTCTGATTCACTACCTAGCGCAGTATAATGTTTTCAACTTACTAGCCAATATTTATAAATATTTTCTGCCTAAGTGGTGTTATGTTGATCTGATGAATTTTATATTTTTGCGGATATGCTGGCAATCAATAATTTATCGTATCATATTGGAGGAAGGGCACTGTACGACGGAGCCAACTTGCACATTAAACCCAAAGACAAAATTGGACTGATTGGTTTGAACGGAACCGGAAAGTCTACCTTACTGCGCTTAATTGACGGTGAGTATCAACCCGATGGAGGTGAGATTACCAAAGCGAATGATTGTACCATCGGTTTCTTAAATCAAGACTTACTTTCTTTTCAGTCTGACGATAGTATTCTGAATGTGGCAATGCAGGCATTTGAGGAAGCTTTGGAGATTGAGCATAAAATAGAAAAGGTGCTCAAAAAGATGGAAACTGACTACGAAGATAAGTTAGTCAGCCAGCTTACTCGTTTACAAGAGCAGTTTGAAGTACTAGAAGGCTATACTTTACAAGCTCGGGCTGAAGAGATTTTAGAAGGAATTGGATTCAGCACTAACGACCTAAGGCGTCCGCTTCGGGAATTCTCAGGAGGTTGGCGAATGCGGGTAATGTTGGCGAAGCTACTGCTAGAAAAACCATCATTACTCATGCTAGATGAGCCGACCAACCACCTGGATCTGCCATCGATTCAGTGGGTAGAAGATTACCTACGCTCTTACGAAGGCGCGTTTATCATTGTATCTCACGATCAGCAGTTTTTGGATAATACAATTGATACTACAGTAGAAGTATCTCATGCCCAGTTAACTACTTACGCTGGTAACTACTCTTTCTATCTGGAAGAACGGGAGCTACGCCGGGAGATTCAAAAGAATGCCTTTGAGAATCAGCAACAGAAAATTAAGCAAACCGAACGCTTTATTGAGCGATTTCGCTCCAAAGCCACTAAGGCTAGGCAGGTACAATCTCGGGTGAAAATGCTTGACCGAATGGATAAGGTGAGCGACGTAGTGGATGAAAATGCTACCGTCAACTTTAAATTTACCTTCAATAAGCCCTCCGGACGACAGGTAGTAGCCATTAAAGATGCAACTAAACGTTACGGTGACCTAACTATCCTCCAGAATAGCCACTGCTCTATTGAGCGCGGTGATAAAATTGCACTTATTGGTGCCAATGGAAAAGGCAAATCAACGCTTTTGCGAATGGTTGCCGGAACCGAAGAGTTTAAAGGTGAACGAGACTGGGGCTACAATGTAGAAATGGCGTTTTACGCCCAACATCAGCTAGAGGCACTTAGCTTGGATAATGAGATTCTGGAAGAGCTCAAACAGGCTGGAAGCGAAAAAACCGAGCAGGAGCTTCGTAATGTGCTAGGTTGCTTTCTGTTTTTAGACGAAGATGTATTCAAAAAAATAAAGGTGCTCTCGGGAGGGGAAAAATCACGGGTGGCTTTAGCTCGTACGCTCATTAGTGAGTCTAATTTTCTGCTACTCGATGAGCCTACTAACCATCTCGATATTCAGTCGGTAAATATTTTGGTGCAGGCGTTACAGCAGTATCAGGGTACATTTTTAATTGTCTCTCACGACCGTCATTTTATCTCACGAGTAGCCAACAAAATCTGGTACATTGAAAGTAAGGAGGTAAAAGAATACCCGGGCACCTATCAGGAATACAGCTACTGGCAATCTCAACGGGAAGCGAGTCAGCCCACGGTTCTAGAAAAGAAGCCGCCTGCGCCTAAACCAAAAAAAGAACCTAGTTCGTCGCGCCTTTCTGATGTTCAGCGTAACCTTCAGCGAGACTTAAAGAAGTTGCAGCAAGAACTGGAAACGGTTGAAACAACGATTGGTAGTCTAGAGAAAGAGAAAAAGGCAGTAGAACAGCAGTTGGCCAACCCGTTGGTGTTTGGTAATGTAGAACGCCTAGCAGAAGAAACTGAGAAGTTTGAGCAAGTTGATCAGCAGCTAAGCGAAGCAAACCAACAGTGGGAAAACCTAGCATTGCAGGTAGAGGAAATAGAAGCCAAGTTGAACAACGATTAGTCATAGCCTACGTTACTCAGATATGATTCGCTACACTACTCAACTTTTTATCAGTCTTAGTTTTTTCATACTATCTACTCTTCCCGCCTGCGTTCCGATAGCTCCTACGGGCAACTCCACTGCTGCTAATACCGCTGCTTCATCACCCGACCAAATTTTCTACGACCAAGCTTTTCGCTCTAATGCCCGCTCCATTCGCTTGCTTTTGCCCGATGGCGTGCTGTGGTCGTCAGCCCTTCGTATTGGCGATCCTACTCCGTTAGTGTTAGCTTTCGATATTCTAGAATTAGGTGAAAATATTAGCACAGACTACCGGGCGAAACTTATTCACTGCAATGCTGACTGGCGCAAATCTAATTTGTCAAACATAGACTTTCTTTTTGAGTACAACGAGTTCCCTATTACTAACGAAGCATTTTCTTATAACACCAAAGTGCCGTATACCCAATACCGGATGTCCGTTCCTCGGGTAAAATTGCCGGGCAACTACATTATTTCGGTTTACGAAGATGGTAACGAAGCCAATGTAGTGCTTACTAAACGGCTGATGGTGTACGACCAGATGATGGGTGTAGGCGCGGAGGTAATACAGTCCAGCGGGGTCACTGAGCGAGTAACTAGCCATCAGATTGAATTTTTTGTCGATTACGGCAGTGTCGATATTCCTAATCCGCTGGAAGATATTTACGTAGTAGTCCGGCAGAATAACCGATGGTTTAATGCTATTGAGGGGTTGGAACCTACCTTTGTCCGTCAGGAACGACAACAGCTAGAGTACCAACACTTCGATTTACAAAACAACTTTTATGCGGGCAATGAGTACCGCTTTTTTGACTTACGAACGCTGAACGCGCTAGGGCAAAACGTAGGCGATATTCGTCGCGATCAGGTTCCGGTAGAAGCTTTCTTACTACCCGACCGTAATCGGAGCACAGAACTCTACAGCCAATACGAAGATTTGAACGGAGCTTACGTATTAGGTAACCTCGATATCCGGGGAGATGAACTGAGTGCCGATTATGTGCAAACCCAATTTCTTCTTGAGGCTAACCAGAAAATTGCGGGAGACGTATACGTAGTGGGCGCGTTCAACAATCGAGAACTAACTCCTGAAAATCGAATGGTCTACGACTCAACGCTGAAAAGCTATACTGCTGATTTGCTGCTAAAACAAGGATTCTACAATTACCAGTACTACGTAGTAGATAGCCAGGATGATTACCCTTATCCTTTTGAAGGGAGTTACTTTGAAGTAGAAAGTGAATACGATATTTTAGTGTATACCCGACCTATTGGTACTCGAGGTGATATTTTAGCGGGTTACACGCGCATATCTTCTCAACTAGGCGGACGCTAAGGTCTACTGCCCAGATGATTGAGCTAGGGAATTATCAAATTCGTATTTCTGGGTTTTTTTACCAGGATCAGCTCCAGCAATATCAAGCATACCAAACCCTTTGTGGGTGTACAGACCTAACCCGTTAGTAATAATGAACTTCTGCACCTCTGGAGCAGCATACAGTACAAACGGGAAAGTATACCCGCGCACCTCATATTTTACATCCTGATCGTAGAGGGGATAAATGCGCGCAAACTTTTTCTGCTGATCTTGAATACGAGCCAGATAGTCTTTATCGGGTACTAACTGAAATTTGTAAAATTGCTCTAGTTCTTCTGCTACAAACTGTCCCGACTTCTCCATGCGGATCATCAAAGACTCATATAACAGATCAGAAAACGTGTCGGTGGTAGGAAGGATAAACCGTTTACCCCGATCATCGTTAAAAGAAGGCTTTACCAAAACTAAAGGTGAGATACAAACGAACTTCATTACGTCGCCCAACTCTACCTCTCCTTCCATCTCTACACATTCCGGAATTAACATCATGCTCCCCACATCAATTTGCGGAAAAGAGAACAAATGCTTCAAAAAATAATCAATTAACTCCCGGTCGGTTGCTGAAAACACTAACGTAACCCGGCTTGAGTAGAAGTGCAAACCATTACGGCTAATCTTCGTCTGGCCTTTCAGCCCCGAAAAGTTATAAACATTAGTGTTGATAAAGTGCTCTTCCCCACCACGCACCATAATACCTTTGATTAATTGCGCTAACAAGTATTGATGGTGAAAGGGGACGTGAGATCCTTTATTCTTCAATATGAAAACGATACGAACCCTCAAAAATGCCTAGTTTTGATGTTGAAAAAAGTTAAAAAAAATGTGTATGGACTTATCCATTACTAGAAAATGGATGAGCGATGAAATTGTTTAACAATAACTAAAAAAAATGCGTATTTATACTCAATTTTACTCTAAAGTATAAAAAATAGAGGATTTGCCACGCTTTAAATCGCCTGTTTGTAAGACTTTTATTAGACATTAAACCGAAAATGCATAATATCGCCGTCTTGCACCGTATATTCTTTGCCTTCAATGGCCATTTTTCCGGCCTCCTTCACGGCTACTTCTGATTGGTACTGCTGGTAATCATCCAGCTTAATAACTTCAGCTTTAATAAACCCTTTTTCAAAGTCAGTATGAATAACCCCCGCTGCTTGGGGAGCTTTCCAGCCATCTACGATGGTCCAGGCTCGTACTTCTTTTTCACCTGCTGTAAAGTAGGTGATTAAATTCAGCAGATGGTACGAAGCCCGGATAAGCTGATCCAAACCAGACTCCTGTAGACCGTATTCTTCCAAAAATAAGCTTCGCTCTTCGGGATCGAGTTCGGCAATCTGCGATTCAATAGCCGCACTAATCAACAAAACGTCGGATTGTTCTTGTTGCACTGCCTCTTTTAGGGCATTCACGTACGCATTGCCAGAAGTGATGGAGGCTTCGTCTACGTTAGCTACGTAGATTACGGGTTTGGCCGTTAGCAAAAAAAGATCGGCTACCGCTTCTTTATCTTCCGCTGGCACGTCAATGGAGCGAGCATTTTTGCCGCTCTCCAAATGGGTCTTGTAGGTTTGTAGAGTAGCTAACTGCTTTCTTGCTTTGGCATCGCCGGACTTAGCAATTTTTTCTAGTCGGGTAATTTTCTTCTCTACGGATTCTACATCTTTTAATTGTAGTTCCGTATCAATCACCTCTTTATCGAACACCGGGTCGACACTGCCCGCCACATGCACCACATTATCGTCGGCAAAACACCGGATTACGTGAATGATAGCGTCTACTTCCCGAATATTAGCCAAAAACTTATTGCCCAGCCCTTCGCCCTTGCTGGCTCCTTTTACCAAGCCAGCAATATCCACAAATTCAATAGTTGTTGGGATTACTTTCTGGGGGTTTACTAAGCCTTCTAGTGTCTTGAGGCGAGAATCAGGTACGGTGACCACCCCTACATTGGGTTCAATCGTACAAAAAGGGAAATTGGCTGCCTCAGCTTTAGCACTAGACAAGGCATTAAATAAGGTTGACTTACCGACATTAGGCAGTCCTACAATACCACACTGTAAGCTCATATCTTCTTAAATTGCTAAAAGTTTATAGTCAATAGGCGACTGTCCACAGTCTTTTCTTTTTTTGGTCACTAGTCACGAAGATTCATAGGTTTCAAGATTCAGTAGATTACGAGAGTTGGCTTCTTAGTTTCGGTAGCGATTGATTCTAAATTTCGGTCTCGTTGTGTACTGTCTATTATTAACTTTTAAACACTCGGTATTGCTTGTAGCCGATGTAGAGTTCCATAGTAACCACACGTAAGATAGTATACACGGGGATGGCGACAATCATGCCGATGACACCCGCCACAGTAGCGCCCGCAAAAATAATAATAAAAATTTCTAAAGGATGGGCTTTCACGCTTTTAGAGAAAATAAGCGGTTGAAGTAGCAAATTATCTGTGAGTTGTACTACGGCAAACACCGATAAGATTTTAATAATCAACACCACTATTTGTTGAGTATTGCCATCGGCAACTATGGTAGATAGCCCTACAATAATACCAAAGGTAGCTCCTAGTATGGGCCCAGCGTAAGGAATCAGATTGGCGAGTGCGGCGAAAATTGCAATGGTGAAGGCGTACTTTACTCCTAAAATACTTAAGCCTAGTGAAGCGATGCAAAAAATAGCAAACACCTGAAAAGATAGTCCAATGAGGTAGTTGGAAAGCAATGTTTCAATCTTGTAGATTGCGGCAATAAATACCTCAAAGTACTGGTTAGGAATTAGCTTAATGACCTGGCGACGAACCAAGCCTTTTTCGTACATAAAAATGAAGGTGATAAATATTACCGCAAGGGTTCCTACAAAAAAGTTACCGGTAAAAGAAATTAGGCTATTGATAATATCCTGAAACTCAACTTTAGTAATGAAGCCTAGTAGACTATTCCGTAGGTCATCCACCAAAAAACCCGGAGATTTTTCAGTGATGTTTTTATCTCGTAAAAACTGCTCGAGGTTTTGTAAAGGTGCACTGGCGCGGGCATACAGACTTTCATAGTTAATCTTCGCAATAATTTCTGACTGATCTCTAATTAACGGAATAAATAACAGCACAAATAAGAATATCACCCCGAAGATAATGGTAAATGAAAGTAAGACTGCCAAAAAGCGGGGGAAGTGTACCCCGTAGAACTGAAACTGATGAATATAATTGGTGAGTGGGGAGAAGATAGTAGATAGCACTAAGCTAATCAACACGTACGAGAAGATGTCGGAGAATATCCAAGCAACCAAAACGGCTGCGATTAGTGCTAGTAAAAAATAGAGGAGCCTTCGGTTTAGCATGTCTGCAAGATATGCTAAAAAATACGATTAGACAGTTAAGGCAGCAGAAGAAAGAAGCCCGGCTGCGTACGGGCTTCAGTAAGAGATGCGTTATTGAAATACTAGTCCCATTTCAACTCTTCGTCTACGCTAGTAGTCGCGTGAGCCGGAGCTTCCTGGGTGGTAGTTACCTCTTCGTGATTGTTATTCTCGAACTGATCGAAATCATATTCGGGCATTAACTCTTCTTTTACGTGCCCTACAGTTTCTTGTAGTGCGGTCATAAACTTGTTAAAATCTTCCTTGTAGAGAAAAATTTTATGCTTCTCGTAAAAGTACCCGTCGTCCTTATAACGTCTTCGGCTTTCGGTAATGGTTAAATAATAGTCGTTAGAGCGCGTTGATTTCACATCGAAAAAGTACGTGCGCTTTCCGGCTCGTACCCGTTGAGAGTAAATTTCTGCTCGATCTTTTCCTTGATTGTCTTCCACAACGTCCAAAATTTAAGATGTAGGTAATCCGTTTTAAGTTATTATAAATAGTTCCAACACTAAACTGTCCTAAATATAGCATAAATGCAAGAAATGTTACAAGGAAAAAGAGCAAACAAAACAATTTTATTAAACTTTTGTTCTCGCACACCGGTATTACGGCCGAGTAATTTTCTCTATCAGGCAGAAAATAGGCCAATTAACCTTCCTATAATTTCCTTCGTTGTACCTTGCAAACATACATCCGTAAATCCACTCTTCGCTTATGCTTAATCTGTCCGAAATTAGAGAGTTTGGTAATATTGAACTACTAGCCAAGCAATTAGTAGAAGGATTTATTACCGGACTCCACAAATCACCCTACCACGGTTTTTCGGTAGAGTTTGCTGAGCACCGCCTCTACAATACGGGCGAAAGCACCCGGCATATTGATTGGAAAGTATACGCCAAAACGGGCCGTTTGTACACGAAACGATACGAGGAAGAAACTAACTTACGTTGCCAATTGGTGGTAGACAATTCGTCTTCTATGTATTATCCGCAGAAGAACAAGGGTAAAATCACGTTTAGTGTGATGGCTACCGCAGCCTTGGCTCATTTATTACAGAAACAGCGCGATGCGGTGGGGCTCTGCGTATTTTCTGAAGACATTGACCAACAAACCCAAGTAAAGTCTACGGCTTCACATTTGCATAAGCTTTTCTTGGTCTTAGAAAATCTGCTAAAAGAAGAATCCTCTTCCCGACAAACGTCGGTAGCCAATGTGCTGCACCAAGTGGCGGAGAAAATTCATAAGCGATCGCTGGTAATTATTTTCAGTGATATGTTTGAGAACCAGGAAGAAACCGATCAGATATTCGGAGCCTTGCAGCATTTGAAGCATAATCGGCATGAAGTGCTTCTCTTCCATGTAATCGATCATAAAACTGAGCTTGACTTTGATTTTGAAGAGCGACCTTACGAGTTTATTGATATGGAGCGGGGCGAACGGCTAAAGTTACAGCCTTCCCAAGTGAAAGATGCTTACCAAAAGTACGTGGCCGAATACTTCCGAGAACTAGAAATTCGCTGCGGACAAGCCAAGATTGATTTTGTAACTGCCGACATTAATCAGGGTTTTGATCAAGTTTTACGGAATTACTTGATCAAACGGGTTAGTATGAAGTAAGCATTTCTCTCTTACAAGATTGCCACCGAGAATGCTGAGTCTCTGGTTAGCAATAGCGTTAATTAATCAGCGAGTAACTACCAACTATTGAACGGAATACCCTTATACCAGGAGATTAATGATTTGCACCGATTAACGGGATCGCATCTCCGAACCCGTAACCCGCTTTTTCACTGCTTCAATATGGCGGAAGCAAATGAATTGGAACAAACCACCACCCAGCCCCACCGAACCAGTTTTTACACGCTAGCCCTTAACTTCGGAACTAAAAACTTGTCGTATTCCCTCAACGAAACTACGTTTGATCAGCCGGATAACTTTATTCTCTGCGTAGCCCCCGGGCAAATTGCCCAGTGGGAGAAACAGGGTGATTGGTTTGGGTTCTGTACGTTCTTCAAAAGCGAGTTTCTAGACTTTTCCGAACAGGTTAATTTTCTGCATCAGTATCCTTTTTTCAACATCAATGAGACCAACCTTATTTCGGTAGGGGCCGCTGACTTTGAGCCGCTGAAACTGCTGTTTCAACTTATTATTGAAGAGCAGGCTAGTGAGGAAAAATTTAGTCGAGAGGTTATCAAATCGCACTTCCAGGCCATACTTTGGAAAGTGCGACGAATCTACGAAATACACTCTGGCGATAATCCGCGTGATCGGGCCGGGGCGGTAATCACCGCTCAGTTTCAATACTTGGTAAACGAGCACTTTCTGACTAAAACCACCATTGAGGAGTACGCCGACTTGCTGAACATTTCGGCTAATCACTTGAGCCAGACGATTTCTAATAACCTGGGCAGAACGGCTAAGACCGTTATCAGTAAGAGAAGAGTGAAGGAGGCTCGGTACTTATTGGCGTACACCACCCAACCTATTTCGGCAATTGCTTTTCATCTGGGCTTCTCGGAACCTACCCATTTTACTAAATTTTTTAAAAAGCTGACGGAAGTCACTCCCCAAACGTACCGAGCCAACAATTCTTAAACTGTTGGTAATGGTTTACACAGAAGTTCTAGAATTAAAGCGAGTTACTCCCGTCAGCTATCGACGTAGAATGTGTTACCAGGGTAAAGGAGCTTTGTCTCGGAAGAATCCACCGCTAGGCCCATCGGGGGGCAAGGTAGCTGCCCAAATAATGCCGTCAACAGCTTCAGCCACCGGACGGGCACCCATTTCCGCCGTTCCGGGATAGGTCGCTACGAAGCCGGGACAGACTGAATTAATTTTGATTTTCTCACCCGCTTTCCGGAACTGACGATCTAGTTTTACCGTCAATCCGTTCAGTGCCAATTTAGATAAACCGTAGGAAGTAACTATTGCTGGGTGAACTCCCAGCCCGAATTGCGGATCGCCAAAAGAACCCGCTCCGCTAGAAATATTGACAATTCGGGGTTCGTCAGAAGCTTTTAGCATAGGATGAAATTGCTGAATCATTCGCCAGGCTCCAAAAAGGTTGGTCTCGAATATTTTCTTTGTACTGTCAAAGTCTGTTTCTAGCGGATGTACTCCAAAGTCAAATCCAGCTCCAGCATTATTAATGAGTACATCGAGCCGTTCGTAACGGGAGCGAATAAAGTCGGCTAGATTGCTTACACTTTCGGCGTTTTCTACATCTAATGCTTCGGCAACTACGTTCACACTACCGGTAGCGATCTTCTTAGATAAGGTTTCGGCTTTCTCCTGAGAACGGGCTGTGATGATAACGTCAAACCCTTGCTCGGCCATTTTCTTAGCTACCCCGTACCCAATTCCTTCTTCCCGGCTTACTCCAGTGATTAAGACAATTTTTTTGTTCATGGTTGTATCTTGGTTGATTTTATACAAACCTACCACTAATTACCAAGCGGTAGCTAACCCATCTTTTGGATTCAGTGGCCAAAATCTTGGAATGATCCAGAACAGCAATATCTTTCAATCCTTAGCTGATTCCACTATCTTGCCATGATATAAAATGGAACTCGCCCAATTAGGATTTACTGGAAAAATACGAAAACTCGTCGACCTGGCTGCTGAAGACGAATCAGCCATCGGTCGGGTGGTGGTAGAACATAAAGAACGCTACGTAGTACAAACTACCGAAGGGATCTTTAGCGCGGAGATTACCGGTAACTTGCGGTTTGTAGCCCAAAGTCGCCGAGACTTTCCCGCCGTGGGAGATTGGGTAAAAATAGCTCCAATGGATGCCAACTCGGTTGTGATACTAAAGATACTGCCTCGCACTAGCGTACTGGAACGGCAGGCAGTGGGTCAACACGGCGAAACTCAACTCATTGCTACCAATATTGACTACGCTTTTCTGGTACAGGCCACGGGGCATGACTTTAACCTGAAGCGACTAGAGCGTTACTTAACTATCTGTCATGCATCTCACATAAAGCCGATCATTATCCTTACTAAAATTGATCTGGTAGAAAATAAAGCTATCGAGCAGCTGATCAGTCAACTGAACGACCGGATTAAGGAGATTCCGATAATTGCGCTTAGCAGCGAAACTGGGGAAGGATTCGACCAACTTTTAGAAATTATGCAGCCTCACCAGAGCTATTGCTTTTTGGGATCTTCGGGAGTAGGTAAATCTACGATCGTTAATCGACTAAACGCTCAGCCAACCCTTAAAACCAGTGCTATTAGCTACAGCACAAACAAAGGACGGCATACTACCAGCCACCGAGAGCTACTACTGCTTCCTAATCAGAGCATTGTCATAGATACTCCTGGTATGCGCGAGGTAGGTATGACCGACCAAGCAACAGGTTTGGAGCAGACTTACGATGAGATTACCGACTTGGCTCGCAACTGCAGATTCAACAACTGCACTCACACTCACGAACAAGGTTGTGCAGTAACGGAAGCCGTAAGCGAAGGAAGCATTTCGGAAGAGGCTTACAACAATTACCTCAAACTTAAGCGTGAGCAAGAACATTTCTCAAGCACCGTTCGGGAGAAGCGACAGAAAGGTAAAGCGCAGGATAAACTCTATAAAGCCATTCAAACCGAACGGCGGAAAAACAAATACTAACCAGCAGCGTCAGAAATGACTGAAGACAATAAACCTCGCCTCGCTCGATTAACCACTTTAATCACTCAACTTCAAGCAGGCCGGATAATTACGGCTCGGGCTATGGCTCAACAGCACGGAGTGAGCATCCGCACCATTTACCGCGATATCCGAACGTTAGAGCAATCAGGTATTCCCATTGTAACAGAGGAAGGAAAAGGCTATTCGTTGGTAGATGGTTATAATCTCCCCCCGGTGATGTTCAGTGAGGAAGAAGCTAATGCGCTGATTACTGCCGAACAACTGATTGCCCGAAATCAAGATCAATCTTTAGCGGAGCAGTATCACCGAGCTATTACCAAAATCAAATCAGTACTCAAGCATACGCAGCAGGAGAAAACTGAGCTGCTGACTGCCCGCCTCCAGATTCGTTCTGATCGCCCGCTAGAAAAAGCGAGTCATCATCTTATGAACCTTCAGTCGGCCATTACCAATTATCAAGTGGCTGCGTTAGATTATAAGTCACTGTCCGACCAGCGTAGTCAGCGAACGGTAGAGCCTTTTGCATTGTACAGCACTCAGGGAAACTGGATACTAGTCGCTTTTTGCCGCTTAAGAAGCGATTTTCGGGCGTTTCGCCTGGATTGCATACAGTCATTACATGTTACCAACCAGTCATTTGAGCCACATCCTATTACCCTTCAGGAATATTTCGAGCAGTGTCGTAAAAAATGTTTACCCACCCCTGACATCCCCTTGTCATCTGCCTCCCCGAACTTAGCGGAAAATCAAAATCATCTGAATATGAAAACCGTAAAAATTGAACCGTTTCAACTTATTGGCATCTCGGTAAGAACCACCAACGAAAATGGGCAAGCCGCGCAAGATATTGGCCAACTATGGAGCAAATTCATGGCAGAAAACATGCTGAGTAAAATTCCCAACAAAGTTGATGATACCGTCTACTCGTTGTATACCGACTATGAGGGCGACCATACCCAGCCTTACACAACTATACTCGGTTGCAAGGTCAATAGCCTAGATGAAATTCCAGAGGAAATGGCCGGAAGATCATTTGATGGTGGTAATTATGTGAAAACTACTGCCAAAGGCGATCTGGCTCAAGGGCTAATTATCAACCACTGGTCAAAAATATGGGCTACAGAACTAGCCCGAAGGTATACCGCCGATTTTGAAGTATACGGTACAAAGGCGACGAACCCCAGCGATGCTGAGGTAGATATCTTAGTTGCGGTAGAATAGATTATACTACAATAACCATCTGTGAAGAGGGCCAGCTCAAGCTGGTTTTGCCCTTTCACGATTCACAAGAAGCCAGCTAAAAAGCGCAATATTCAAAATATTTGCGCTTTTCTGTTGGCGCAAGTTGAACCTAGACTATGAAAAGACCAGAAAAAACTCGAAAAGCATGGTCTATCTCGCTATACTACCCCTGATGATTAGGCGGCTAAACTAATTCTAAAACAGTTTCTAAGTCGCGTACCTAATTGTATAGGTGGGGAATTAGTAAATAGTTGAATTTAGCTACGAAACCAGTGTGCGGAGAACGTTTTGCAGAGAAAGTCGCTCTAGCAAGGTAGAACGAAGTTCACTTACCGGAATACGTTCTTGCTCGGTGCTGTCGCGTTCGCGGATGGTAACGGTATTATCTTCCAGCGTCTGGTGGTCTACCGCAATGCAGTAGGGCGTTCCAATTAAATCTTGCCGGGTGTAGCGTTTACCAATGGCGGCACTTTCTTCGTACACCACCTTCATATCCAGCTTTAGCGACTCGTAAATTTCTTTGGCTCTTTCAGGTAATCCATCTCTTTTGATTAAAGGTAGAATTGCAGCTTTTACTGGAGCCAAAGCCGGATGAATTTTTAGATAGACTCGTTTCTTCTCGTTGCCTTTAGCGTCTACGCCAGTATCTTCGGTGTAAGCTTCGCAGAGTGTCATCAAAAACAGGCGATCCGCTCCGATGGAGGTTTCAATCACGTAGGGCACGTAGCTTTCCGACACATCCGGGTCGTAGTACTGCTGCTTTTTCTTAGAAAGCTTCTGATGCTCGGTAAGGTCAAAATCCGTTCGCGAGTGAATTCCCTCAACTTCTTTGAACCCGAACGGAAACTGGTATTCAATATCGATGGCTGCATCCGCGTAGTGGGCCAGCTTTTCGTGCTCGTGAATACGAAACTTTTCAGTCGGAATACCCAATGTCTCGTGCCAGCGCATTCGGATTTTCTTCCAATGATCAAACCACTCCGCTTGAGTTCCGGGGCGAATGAAGAATTGCATTTCCATCTGCTCAAACTCTCGCATTCGGAAGATAAACTGTCGCGCCACAATCTCATTTCGAAAAGCTTTACCAATCTGGGCAATACCAAAAGGCACCTTCTGCCGGGCAGTTTTCTGCACATTCAAAAAGTTGACAAAGATACCCTGAGCGGTTTCAGGACGAAGGTATATTTTACTAGAATCTTCGGCTACCGAACCTACCTGAGTGGAAAACATTAGATTGAACTGTCGCACCTCGGTCCAGTTGGTTGTACCTGATTCGGGGCAAGTAATATCGTACTCAACAATTAAATCACGTACTCCGGCTAGGTCTTCGGCTTCCAGCAATTCATTCATGCGCTTTAGCAGCAACTGGGCGGTTTTGATCTCACCTTCGGCTTCTAGTTGGGCTGCTTTATCTTCAATCAGTGTATCAGCTCGGTACCTTTTGTTAGAATCTTTGTTATCGATCATCGGATCGTTGAAGCTATCTACGTGACCGGAGGCTTTCCAGGTCTGGGGCTGCATAAAGATGGCAGCATCCAGCCCGACAATGTTATCATTCAGACGCGTCATGGCCTGCCACCAGAATTGCTTGAGATTGTTTTTAAGCTCTACACCGTAAGGACCGTAGTCGTAGACGGCTTGCAAGCCATCGTAAATTTCGCTGGAAGGATATACAAAACCGTACTCTTTCGCGTGGGCGATTACTTGCTTGAGCGAACTTTCGGGTTCGTGCGGAGCTGCTTCTTTGGATTTATTCTTTGCCATAGCCGCAAAGATAGAAAAGCCCCGCACGGATTTATAACCAAAGGCTGGAATTATTGGTGGGAATTGATTCTACTCGATTAAAAGGAAAGAGAGTGTCGCTATGCTTTCTTCTCAAAATTCACTTTGGCGTAAATATCAGTCAGCGATAAAGTTAAATCGAGGGCAGGTAATTTAATGTTACTATCTAATCCACTTGCCTCAGTTAATTTCCACACATCTTGGGCTGAGTTGCGAGAAAATACTTCAATGTGAGGCTTTTCTTGAGAAACTAATACATATTCTCTCAAAGTATCTACGGTGCGGTAGGCTTCAAACTTATCCCCGCGATCGCGAGCCTCGGTGCTTTCCGATAGAACCTCTATGACGATTAGAGGGTTAGTAACGGTATCTTTCTGTTCATCAGTAACTGTTGGCTCACCCTGAACCACTACTACATCGGGGTATACATAGCGTTGAGTTTTAGGTACAAAAGTCCGTAGATCACTCGTATGCACGGTAAAGTCTTTTTCTCGGACAAAGTACCAAATCAAGGCATAGATATTTCCGCAAATAATTGTGTGAGGGATGCTGGCTCCAGACATAGGTATAATCGTTCCATCGTGGTACTCGTGTTTTTCTTCGCTCTGACGCTCCTGTTTCAGGTAGGCTTCGGCAGTAACTTTGGGTGGGGCTAGCGTTTCCATAGCAGTATTACTTTTTTACGTATTATCTAAACACAAAAAGAATTGTTTATGTCCACTCTATCTAACGTTTATCATAGGTTACCACCTTCTTCGGATAAGTAGCTAATATTAGGGTCATCATGTAGTCCCATCGCTCTTGTCCATTTAAGGCTAAATAAGCAAGTCTATCTTCCGTTTCTGGGTCTACGTCTGGGTTCCAGGAGATATTTCGCTTATATTTTTTAGTCATCACTTTTAGGTTTCATCGGGTTCTAGGTAGTAGATCGTGCGTTTGGTGGGAGAAGTGGTGACATCTATTCCTGCCAATGCGTAGTTACGAACGATGTGCTTACAATACTCAACGAACCGTTCTTCCATTGTTTTGCTCAATGCCCATTCTACCTCTTTTTCCAGATAGTCTTCATCAAGTTCAATATAGCTGATCTTCCGGGTGTTCATTTAAGTAGTCTTTCTAAACCGTCTTTCAAAGGGAAATATCCACATTGAAGGTAAAGATATATCCATAACATTCCATATATCAGTAAGCATGCGTTGAATAGTAAGTAGAATGATGGCATGAATAGTATCTGTTCAATAGAATTAATGACTACTCCTCCTTCATAAGTTTCTAGTAGTTCTATTTGATCGCCTACATTTTTCGGTTTTATGTACCCGAAGCTTGTATAGAATCTATCGCTTAGCTTTTTGTCTCTCAAATCATAATCCACAGTATAATAGTGACTAATACCGCCACTAGAGGATATCTCACTGCCATAGCCACTAATAGTTCCTGTTATGATATTCCCTTTGCCACCATATAATTCTAAAGCCTCATTGAAAGTGGAAATATTTGTAGGTAAACCAATAACTGCGAGGATGAAAATCAAAAAGCTGGAATAGAAAAATTCCTTAGTTATTAGTTTTCTCCTTCCCATTCAGTCTTTGCCGATTCTATATACTCTAACATTCAAGCACCCGAGCACCAAAAAATCACCCATATTGCCCTGTGTAGTACTTCTGATAATTCCCCGAAGTGACATTATCCAGCCAGTCTTCATTAGTTAAGTACCAGTCTACGGTTTTTTCGATGCCTTCTTCAAATTGCAAAGAGGGTTCCCAGCCGAGTTCATTCATGAGCTTGTGGGCATCGATAGCGTAGCGCAGGTCGTGCCCGGCTCGGTCGGTTACGAAAGTAATTAGCTTTTCGGAAGTACCTTCGGCACGATCTAGCTTCTTATCCATTACCTGGCAGAGTAGGCGTACAATATCAATGTTTTTCCATTCGTTAAAACCACCAATGTTGTAGGTTTCGCCTACTTTTCCCTGGTGAAAAATCGTGTCAATCGCTCGGGCGTGATCTTCTACGTAGAGCCAGTCGCGCACATTTTCGCCTTTACCGTAAATAGGAAGCGGCTTGTTGTGCTTGATATTATTGATGCAGAGCGGAATCAGCTTTTCGGGAAAGTGATTGGGACCGTAATTATTAGAACAGTTACTGATTACGACGGGCAAACCGTAGGTATTACGATACGCCCGCACAAAATGATCGGAGCTGGCTTTAGAAGCCGAGTAAGGTGACTTAGGGTCGTAAGAAGTAGTTTCCAAAAAATAGCCTCCGTCATCTAGCGAGCCGTATACCTCGTCAGTAGAAATATGGTAGAATAAATGATTATCCATGTCTTCTTTCCACAGTTCTTTAGCAGCATTCAGCAGATTTACCGTACCCATTACATTAGTGCGAATAAACGCCATCGGATCTTTAATGGAGCGGTCCACGTGTGATTCCGCTGCCAGATGCAGAACCGAATCGGGTTTGATTTCCTGAAATAGCTCAGTCATGGCAGCTTCATCAGTAATATCACCCTTCACGAAATGATAGTTGTCCTGCTCTTCAATATCTTTTAGGTTTTCCAAATTACCGGCGTAGGTAAGCGCATCCAGATTATAGATTTGGTAATCCGGATATTTAGTAACGAACAAGCGTACTACGTGCGAGCCAATGAAACCCGCTCCGCCCGTAATCAGAATTTTTTTATTTGCTGCCATATGTGGTTTGTTTTTGGGTATTGGTTAACTTTTTCGCGATTCACTACAATAATCGGTATGTTTGATGAGATATACTAAAGAGGTTTTTAAGAAAACTTACGGCATGGTGTAAGATTCAATAAATTGAAGTTGTTTTCTCATTTTTACACGAGCATCCTATTTCGTTTTGGTGTTCGTACTTCTGTGAATTGTAACTTTGAGGATTAAACCCTTCGCTCAGCCACATCGAAGTCTCATGATAATGAACGTAAAAAACAGTAGCTTCAGTGTAATAATTTTGGTGGGAATGCTGGCGTGTACTTCTCCCGACTACGTGCCTAAGCCCCAGGGCTACAATCGTATTGACCTACCGGAGCATAGCTACACCAGCTTACCCGACACTTTACCCTACGATTTTGAGTATTCATCCCACGCGACCATTCGTCCTGATACATCAGCAAATACGGATCGTTACTGGCTCAATATTTATTATCCCGATTTTGTGGCCGATGTGCAGCTTACTTATAAGCCCGTCAACCAAAGTGAACAGCGGTTGGAAACATTACTGGAAGATTCGTATCAACTGACCGCCAACCATCAGATTCGGGCATCCTCTATTGATGAAAGTGTCTTGGGTACCCCCAGCGGAAAGAAAGCATTAATTGCTGAACTTAGTGGCGAAGTACCCAGCCAGTTTCAGTTTTATATTACCGATTCTACCAATCATTTTTTACGAGGTGCGTTATACTTTCGTACTGCCACTCAGAATGATTCTTTAGCTCCAGTCATTGAGTTCATAAAAATTGATATGGTGCATCTGCTGAATACTTTGGAGTGGGAGGGGGAGTAGAGAAGGTTGATATCCTTCTTAATCAACTTTCCCAACATTCGTAAAATAAGTATATTGCAGTATGAAGGATAAGGCATACGTAACACCTGAACTTATTAAGTGGGCTCGTCTTACTTCTAAATTATCAATTGAAGAAGTAGCAAAGAAACTTGGGGTAAAAAGTGAAAAGATAGAATTATGGGAAAAAGGTGAAGATGCACCTACTATCAATCAAGCTGAGAAATTATCCAAGCATTACAGACGTCCTCTAGCAGTTTTCTATTTACCCGAGCCACCCGAAGATTTTCAAACACTAAGAGACTTTAGAAAAGAGCAAGATAAAAGAGAATATAGTACAGCGCTAACCTTCATGATCCGTGAGATACAAAATAAGCAAAACTGGCTAAGTAATTTTCTGGAGGATGAAGGTGAAGAAAGACTACCATTTATTGGAAAGTATTATGTGGCTTCTGAAGCTAAAGAGATTGCTCAGGATATTTTAGATGTTCTTAACGTTAGAAAAGACTATTTTACTAAAATCTCAGCTAATGAGAACATTCTGAATTATTGGATTAAGAAAATAGAAGATCAACGAATATTTGTTTCGCTAACAAGTAATATTCATAGTCATTTAACAATCAGTCGTGACGAGGTGAGAGGGTTTGCAATTAGTGATTCGTATGCACCTTTTATTTATGTGAACAGTGACGATACCAAGAATGGTCAATTATTTACTCTTATTCATGAGTTAGCTCATTTGTGGGTCGATTCGTCAGGTATTTCTGCTTTTGACTCTTTAGTTTTCAGAGACGAATATGACAAGTTTTCCCCTATCGAGAAATTATGTAACGAAGTTGCAGCTGAGATTTTAATGCCGAAAGATAAAATTACAAGAATCGTGAGTGATGTGAGTGTGGGGATTAATACAATCGAGATCACTGCAAAATACTTTCGTGTAAGCCCTTATGCTGTCGCAGTTCGCCTCCTCAACTTGAATAAAATACCGACCCAAAATTTTCAGCGTATCCAAAGAACTCTGAAAAAGAAATATGAAGAGTTTTTAGAATTAGAAGAAACAAAACCTAAACCGACCGGAGGGCCTAACTACTATGCCCTTCAAATAAGAAAAAATAGCAGGTTATTTACAGAGTATGTGTATTCCTTTTATAAGGGGGGAAGAATCTCTGGGTTTGATGCAAGTAGCCTTCTCGATATCAAGATTAGTAATTTCAATAAACTAGCCGAGAAGCTATATGTCTAGCCCATGGAAGTTTATTGTTTAGATACAAATTTTTTTATAGAGGGCTGGAATAAGTATTATTCTCCTAATTTCTGTAGTGATTATTGGGATGTTATCAAAGACCTAGGTGAGAACGGAACAATTTTCGTCCCACATGAGGTAAAAAAAGAGATTGATAAGGTCGATGATAGTCTGAAAGAGTGGTTTGTAGATAAAGATTTTTTGGTTAAACAAATTGATGCAAATGTTCAAAACTGCCTAAAACAGTTATACAGTAATAATAAAGCTCATCAGTATCTTGCCAATAATATAAAAGGGCGATCCTTAGCCGATCCTTGGGTAGTAGCTCATGCAATGGCCGAAAAAGCAATTGTAGTAACAAAAGAATTCTCTACCAGTAGCAAAGATCAACGCAAAGTTAAAATACCAGATGTTTGTAGGAATATGAATATTGAGTGTATTGATGATTTTGAGTTCATTAGAAGACTCAATATTCGCTTTAAGTGTGTGACAGAGAACTAATATGAACCGCTTCTTCGACACCAAGATTGATTACCTCAAGGGCGTAGGCGAACGCACCGGCAATCTGCTGCGCGAAGAACTGAGCATCCATACCTTCGGTGATCTCATTCAGCATTATCCTTTCCGGCACGAAGACCGTTCGCAGTTTCATAAGATTGCGGATATTCACGAAGAGATGCCTTATGTGCAGGTGGTGGGGCATATCCGTAAGGCGGAGATTATCGGTAATGGGCCGAAGAAACGGCTATCTGCCGTATTTGTCGACGATACGGGCGAGATGGAACTGGTTTGGTTTAAGGGAATTCAGTGGCTATCGGGTAAACTCAAACCTCAGGTGGATTATGTGGCTTTCGGTAAGCCCAGTCGCTTCGGGCAGAAGTTTAATATGGCGCATCCCGAAATGGAGCTGCTAGCAAGTATTGATCGGGAAAACGGACAACTCTTTCCAGTGTACCACACGACTGAGAAACTCAAACGAGGTCGAATTGATAGTCGGACTATTGCTCGTTTGCAAAAGCGTTTGCTGGAAAAAGCCTACTCGCACATTCCCGAAACCCTGCCCGAAGCATTGGCGGATCGTTACCGATTAATGGCTAAACCCGATGCCGTAAAAAGTATCCACTTTCCCGAGTCGATAAACTATCTGGAGAAAGCAACCTTTCGGCTAAAGTTTGAGGAGCTGTTTTATGTGCAGCTTCGCTTGCTCAAGCTCAAGCTTGCTCGTATTGATAAATTTCCCGGTCAGGTATTCGGTGATACTAAGCTAGTTCACAAGTTCTACGAAAGCCATTTGCCCTTTGAGCTAACCAAT
Organism: Tunicatimonas pelagia; assembly: GCF_030506325.1. Taxonomy (NCBI): domain Bacteria; kingdom Pseudomonadati; phylum Bacteroidota; class Cytophagia; order Cytophagales; family Catalimonadaceae; genus Tunicatimonas; species Tunicatimonas pelagia. The sequence goes on from NZ_CP120683.1 coordinate 4,418,582, forward strand.
GCCCAAAAACGGGTTATCAAAGAAATTTACGCCGATCTACATTCGGGTAAGCAGATGAACCGATTATTGCAGGGTGACGTGGGTAGTGGAAAGACTATCGTATCCTTCATTTGTATGCTCATCGCTATTAGCAGCGGAACTCAGGCAGCCCTAATGGCACCTACCGAGATTCTGGCGGAGCAGCACTACCGCAGTCTTACTCCTTTTGCTAATGCGCTTGGTTTGGAAATTGCTCTGCTCACCGGCTCTACCCGACGAAAAGGGCGACGCATTATTGATGAAATGTTACAAATGGGTACGTTGCCTATCTTGGTGGGAACCCACGCGCTGCTAGAAGATCGGGTACAGTTTAAAAATCTGGGCTTGTCAGTAGTGGATGAGCAGCACCGCTTCGGGGTAGCTCAACGAGCCAAGCTCTGGAACAAGAATGCTGGTGGCCGGCATTCCGGTAAAACGTACCCGCACGTGCTGGTGATGACCGCTACGCCTATTCCCCGCACGCTGGCGATGACTCTCTACGGTGATTTGGATGTTTCGGTAATTGACGAATTGCCCAAGGGACGAAAGCCCATTAAAACACTGCATCGCTTTGAGAATAATCGTTTGCGGGTGTTTGGTTTTCTGAGGGAGCAAATTCAAGCTGGCCGACAGGTGTATATTGTGTATCCACTCATTGAAGAATCAGAAAAGTTAGACCTGAAGGACTTGGAAGACGGCTATGAATCCATTCGTCGCGCCTTTCCAGATGTTCCGGTAAGCTGCGTACACGGGAGGATGAGTGGTTCCGATAAAGACTACGAGATGCATCTTTTCGTTCAGGGTAAAACTAAAATTATGGTTGCTACCACCGTAATTGAGGTAGGAGTAGACGTACCCAACGCTACAGTGATGGTAGTAGAAAATGCTGACCGGTTCGGGTTAGCTCAATTGCATCAGTTGCGAGGCCGGGTAGGGCGCGGTGCTGAGCAATCGTACTGTATTCTAATGACTGACTACAAACTCAGCAAAGACAGTAAAGTGCGACTAGAAACACTGGTACGCACTACCAATGGTTTTGAGATTGCTGAAACTGATCTGAAGCTACGCGGCCCGGGCAACATTGAAGGCACCCAACAAAGCGGAGTGCTTGATCTACTAGTTGCTGATTTAGGCAAAGACGGTAAAATTCTTCAGGAGGCTCGCCTTTCAGCGGCTGAAATTCTCCAGGATGATCCAGAGCTACAGTTGCCGCAACATCAGCCAATACGAATGCACATTGATAAAATGCGAGAAAACACGTTTAATTGGAGTAGAATTAGCTAGAATTAGTAATAATTCAATTTTTTTTGAAAAAATTTTAATAAAACCAGTGTTTTGTGAAATTTAACAAAATGTTAATTTTGCATGTAAGATTTGGGCTACAGTTGTAAGATTATTAACAAATATATTTTACGGCAGCGAGATTTTCATCGTAATCGTCACTTCCTATCCGTATGGTGGCTAACATTTCATATTCTACCTAAGAGCTGGATTTAAGATGTGCTAAAAATTAAGTATATTGCTTATTCGCAGAATAAAATTTTGCGAAAAATCAACACCTAATACTTCGTGCGGTTAGTCAGTTATATTCTATCTGAAAGAGTATAATCAATATAATAAACTGCTTTAAAGTAAAATTCAGGAATTTTATTCTGAATTCCAAATATTAAACTATTATCTATTTGTCGAAGAGATATACTAAACATTTGCGGATGAGAAATAATGAATCCTCCTTATATGATTCCTCATTTGAACACGATGCTTGTGGTATCGGATTTGTAGCCCACTTACAAGGTAAGAAATCGCACAGTATTGTAGATGATGCAATTATTATGCTTCAGAATATGGAGCACCGAGGTGCGTGTGGTTGTGAACCGGATTCTGGCGACGGAGCCGGTATTTTAGTACAGAAACCTCATCGTTTCTTTAAAGAAAAAGGAGACATTGAGCTACCGGAATTTAACGAGTATGGCGTAGCTATGATATTTTTCCCGGCCAACACCAAACTGCGTGAAGAATGCCGGGAACGATTTAACCGAGCTATTGATAAACTCGGGTTAGAACTATTAGGGTATCGGCAGGTACCTACTAATAATCAAAGTCTGGGACGTTCGGCTAAGCAAGTAGAGCACCGTATTGAGCAAGCCTTCATCCGGTGGAAAGAGGCACACTCTGATGATCCTATGACGCTGGAAAGAAGGCTTTACGTATTCAAGCACTATGTTTTGCATACTGTGCATCGGGAAGTAGCCAATACGGTAGACACGTTCTACATTGCATCTTGCTCGTACAAAACCATTGTATATAAAGGGCAGCTTACCACCTTCCAGCTACGGCCCTACTACATTGACCTTCAGCACCCCTCATTTGATTCGGCTCTCGCTCTGGTGCATTCCCGTTTCTCGACCAACACTTTTCCTAAGTGGAAGCTGGCGCAGCCCTTCCGGTTTATTGCCCACAATGGCGAGATCAACACTATTCGGGGTAATGTAAACTGGATGCGCTCTAAAGAAGCCTTGCTAAAGTCTACGCTATTTACCGACGGAGAATTGGATATGCTGATGCCTATCTGTGACTCGGCTTTTTCGGATTCGGCGAATCTGGATTTGGCAGTAGAGCTATTGCACATGGGCGGACGTTCACTTCCTCACGTGATGATGATGCTCATTCCGGAGGCTTGGCAGAACAATGAGCTGATGGAAGAAAGCAAAAAAGCTTTCTACGAATACTACGCCTCCATGATGGAGCCCTGGGATGGTCCCGCTTCCATCTGCTTCACCGATGGCGATTTGGTAGGAGCTACTCTTGATCGTAACGGCCTTCGTCCCTCACGTTATCTGCTTACTGAAGATCAAAAATTAGTAATGTCGTCTGAAGCCGGAGCACTGCCGGTTGATGAATCTAAAGTACTACTTAAAGGTCGCCTGAAACCCGGACGAATGTTCGTAGCCGACCTATCTGAAGGGCGCATTATTAGCGATAAGGAAATTAAGGAGCGAATCTGCTCGGAGCAACCTTATCAAGATTGGCTCAATGAGCATCGGTACTTTCTAGATGAGTTACCCGAGCCATTGCATGTAAATGGGCAAGATACTCAACCATCGGATAGCCTTCCGGTACTTACTCGCCAGCAGGCAATGGGCTATACCAGCGAGGATTTAAAAGTTATTCTGGTGCCAATGGTAGACAAAGCCAAGGAGCCCATTGGTTCTATGGGAGCGGATACTCCCCTGGCGGCTCTCTCCAGCCAAAGCCAGCACATTGCTAACTACTTTAAGCAACTGTTTGCTCAGGTAAGTAATCCGCCAATTGATCCTATTCGGGAGAAACTGGTGATGTCACTGTTTACGCAACTCGGAGCTACTAAAAATATTTTAGATGAAACGCCCGAGCACTGCCAGCAGATTAAACTGAAGCACCCAGTGCTTACTAATCAGGAGCTTAAGCGAATTAAATACTTGCAACACCCGGCATTTAACGTTCACGTGCTAAAGGCGGTGTTCCCAGCAACGGGTAAAGCTGGTGTTTTAGAAAAAACTATTGAGCAACTGGTGGTTGAAGCTGAGCAGGCAGTGCAAGATGGAGCCAATATTTTGGTTATCTCTGATCGTGCCTTTAGCAAAGAGCAAGCACCTATTCCTTCCCTATTAGCAACCGGGGCAGTGCACCATCATCTGATCCGTAATAAACTACGGGCTAAAACTAGTCTAGTAGTAGAAGCCGGAGATGTACGGGAAACGCATCATTTAGCAACGCTGATTGGCTACGGTGCCCACGCCATTAATCCGTACTTGGCTTTTGCTAGTATTGCTGACTTACAGCAGCGCGGACTTGTCCACAGCGAAGAATCGCCAGATACGTTATACACTGCTTTTGCTAAAGCGGTGAATGCCGGACTTCTGAAGATATTCTCTAAAATGGGTATCTCCACTATTCAATCATACCACGGCGCCCAAATTTTTGAAGCATTAGGCATTAGTCAGTCGGTAGTGGATAAGTGTTTTGCCGGGACGGTTACCCGCATTGGCGGAGTGGATTTTGACGATTTAGCTGAGGAAGTATTAGTTCGTCATCGTTTGGCTTTTCCTCAAGAAGCAACTTCACATTCTCACCTGGAAACTGGTGGAGTGTACCAATGGAAGCGCCGGGGCGAATACCACATGCTGAATCCGCAAACCATTCATCTACTCCAGCAAGCCACCCGTAAGAATGATTATCAGCTATACAAGCAGTACGCTGACATCATTAACCAACGTTCGGGACAACTGGCTACTCTGCGGGGGCTGATGCAGTTTAAGAAGAGAAATTCGGTTCCACTAGAAGAAGTAGAACCGAAGGAAAGCATATTTAAGCGGTTTGCTACCGGGGCTATGTCTTTCGGATCACTTTCGCACGAAGCTCATTCTACCTTAGCCATTGCCATGAACCGCATTGGGGGCAAAAGTAATAGTGGCGAAGGTGGTGAAGACGAAATCCGCTTTGAACGCAAACCCAATGGCGACTGGGAACGGTCGGCTATTAAGCAAGTGGCTTCCGGTAGGTTTGGTGTAACCAGTAACTACCTGACCAATGCTAACGAGCTTCAGATCAAGATGGCTCAGGGGGCTAAACCGGGTGAAGGTGGGCAATTGCCGGGCCATAAAGTAGATGATTGGATTGGACGGGTACGAAACGCTACTCCCGGAGTAGGTTTAATTTCGCCACCGCCTCACCACGATATTTATTCTATTGAAGATTTAGCCCAGCTAATCTACGATTTAAAGAATGCCAATCGTGAAGCGCGCATCAATGTAAAACTAGTAGCCTCGGCCGGAGTAGGAACCATTGCGGCCGGAGTAGCCAAAGCCCACGCCGATGTAGTACTCATCTCTGGTCACGACGGTGGAACGGGAGCATCACCGCTTAGTTCAGTACGCCATGCGGGGGTAGCTTGGGAGCTTGGTTTATCCGAGACCCACCAGACTCTAGTAAAAAATAATCTCCGCAGCCGAATCACAGTGCAAACCGACGGTCAGATCAAGACTGGGCGCGATATTGCGATTGCCATTCTGCTGGGTGCCGAAGAGTTTGGCGTATCTACCGCAGCCTTGGTCACCGAAGGTTGCATTATGATGCGTAAGTGCCACCTGAATACCTGTCCGGTAGGAGTGGCGACGCAAGACCCTGAATTACGAGCACTATTTAGCGGAACGCCCGAGCACGTTATCAATCTGTTCACCTTCCTAGCCGAAGATTTACGGCAGATTATGGCCGAGTTGGGTTTCCGAACCATCAATGAGATGATCGGTCAGGTAGACGTGCTGGAAAAGCGCAGTGATATTGATCACTGGAAAGCCCAAAAAATTGATCTTTCTCGCATCTTGTACAAGCCCAAAACTGCCCCGAACGTAGGTATCTACAAGCAACAGGAGCAAGATCATGGTATTGATGAAGTACTGGACTGGGATTTAATTGAAGCAGCGATGCCCGCTTTGGAAGAACTAGAAGCCGTTCAGGCTGATTTCCGCTTAATTAATACCAACCGCTCGGTAGGAACGATGCTCTCGAACGAAGTTTCTAAGAAGTTTGGCAGTCCTGGTTTACCTCCGGGTACCATCCATTTTAAATTTAAGGGTTCCGCTGGTCAGAGCTTTGCGGCATTCACAGCTAAAGGTATTCGGTTCGAGCTAGAAGGCGAAGCCAATGATTATTTTGGGAAAGGTTTATCCGGCAGTGAGCTAATCATATACCCTCACCGTGAGTCGAAGTACGTGCCCGAAGAAAATATGATTATTGGTAATGTGGCGTTCTACGGGGCTACAGCGGGTGAAGCCTACATTCGCGGACAAGCTGGTGAGCGATTCTGTGTCCGTAACTCAGGAGTGAAAACGGTAGTAGAAGGCATTGGCGATCACGGTTGTGAATATATGACGGGTGGAACCGTGGTTGTGCTCGGGCGTACCGGACGCAACTTTGGTGCTGGTATGAGTGGCGGATTGGCATTTGTCTACGATCAAGAAGAAAGGTTCTCAAAGTACTGTAATCCTGAGCAAGTAGATTTAGAGCGTATGGATGAAGGTGATGCGCGCACGGTATACGCTATGCTTCAAAAGCATATTGAGTATACGGGCAGCATTGTTGCTCAACGCTTACTTCGCAATTGGGATAATATTCATCACCACTTTGTTAAAGTAATACCTCGGGAGTACAAAGCTGTGCTGATGAAGAAAAAGGCTCAGCAGGAAGTGACTGAAGAAAAAGTGAAAGTGTAAATCTGGGAGCTAGAATTTAGAGGATAGGCTCCCGCCTAATTCTCAAAGCCTAACACCCAAAACCTACTATACCATGGGAAAACCAACTGGATTTAAACAATACAATCGTGAGTTACCTTCAACCCGCGACCCGAAGGAGCGCGTTAAAGATTATAAGGAGTTATATCTCGATTTTGACGATAAAAAGACCAAAAAGCAGGCTGCTCGTTGTATGGACTGCGGTATTCCGTTCTGTCATAATGGCTGCCCGTTAGGCAATGTTATTCCTGAATTCAATGATGCCGTATACGAGGGAAATTGGGAGCTAGCCACTCAAATTCTGCACTCCACCAACAACTTTCCTGAATTTACTGGCCGAATTTGCCCGGCTCCTTGTGAGGCTTCTTGTGTACTGGGCATTATTAAACCTCCGGTGGCCATTGAGCATATTGAAAAAGCAATTGCTGAGAAAGCGTTTGAGCTAGGATTAATTCAACCTCAACTACCGGAAACCCGAACGGGCAAAAAAGTAGCCGTAATTGGTTCCGGTCCGGCCGGGTTAGCTGCTGCTGCTCAACTAAACCAAGCCGGTCATTGGGTAACTTTGTTTGAGAAAGATCAGCGCATTGGCGGACTACTGCGCTACGGTATTCCTGACTTCAAAATGGAAAAGTGGGTAATTGATCGCCGACTGAAGGTAATGGAGGAAGAAGGAGTGGTTTTCAAAACCGGAGTACACGTAGGAAAAGACATTACAGCCAAGCAACTAGAAGCAGCGTTCGACGCTATTGTAGTGAGTACTGGAGCGGGAGTGCCCCGCGACTTACCCATTCCCGGGCGTGAGCTGAAGGGAGTTCATTTTGCGATGGAGTTTCTCACTCAACAGAACCAGCGGGTTTCGGGCGACCGCCTAACTGACGATTCCGACATTTGGGCAACTGATAAGCACGTAGTAGTAATTGGTGGAGGCGATACTGGCTCCGACTGTGTAGGAACATCCAATCGCCACCAAGCTGCTTCAGTTACGCAAATAGAACTGATGCCCCAACCACCCACCGAACGAGGAGAAGATAACCCCTGGCCGCAGTGGCCCATGATTCTACGCACTTCCTCTTCGCATGAGGAAGGAGCCGAGCGTAACTGGTCGATCATGACGAAGGAGTTTACCAGCGACGATCAGGGTAATGTAAAAGGACTTAAACTAGCCAAGCTAGAGTGGAAGGTAAACGAAGAGGGGCGACCGTATTTCGATGAAATTCCTAATAGTGAATACGAGATTCCTTGTGATTTGGCTCTGTTGGCCATTGGCTTTTTGCATACCGAACGGCACGGATTGCTAGAAGACTTGGGAGTGGAGCTAAATGACCGAGGCAACATCAAAGCCCAGGAGGGTGACTATCAGACTAGCAAGCCGAATGTGTTTGCTGCCGGAGATGCTCGTCGGGGTCAATCGCTAGTAGTTTGGGCCATTGCTGAAGGGCGAGAAGCGGCCCGAGCGGTAGACATTTACCTGATGGGTGAATCTAAATTGGAGGCTCGCGATGAATCTATGCTACACGTGGCAAATGCGGGCTAACAGGTTTTTTATTTACTTTTAGTGTATCGTAATTTTTGTAAAACTATCTAATCTGTTCTATCTGATTATGAAAAGCTGGTGTTTGATTCTATGTATGGGCATGGCATCTACCTCCTATGCTCAAAATAAGGAAATATCTCGTGATTGGACATCTTTCTACCAAATTCTAGACGCTAACTTTACAGAAGAAACCAAGTTTAGACTAACTGCCTCTGTAAAGGTTGTCACCGACGATTCAACTGGGGCAGCATCCTTGTGGGCATACGTAGTAAACAAGAATGGGGAGGAAGGTTTTTTTGATAATATGTACAATCGCCCAATACAATCAGATGAGTGGTATACGTATGTGATAGAGGGTGAAGCCGATGAGAATGCCGATAAACTATATTTTGGCGGTATTTGCTTTCAGAACGGACAATTCTACTTTGATAATTTTGCACTTTATGTTGAGAATAAAGAAAAAGAAGGCGAGTTTGATCCAGTAGAAATAGAGAATGCCAGTTTTGAGCAAAAAATTGAAAATAATCAAATTTCTGATTGGACTGAAGGCGGGTACTCAGGAGACGTTAGGGTGAAGGAGTTTACCATCTCTTCCAGCGATAGTAGCTTTCATAAAAATCAATCGCTGCTGGTAGAAGGAAAGGGAATAGAGCCGGACACAACATATATGATTGGACCAGCTAATGGTTTTAGCCCTCAAATAGGAACACTGGTAACAATGCTTAATAACTTAAGTAGCCGGGTGGAGCAGACGGTTCAACTTTTAGATCAAGAAGAGACCGACTTTCTGCTAGATGACAAAGCCAATTCAATTGGTGCGCTAGTAATGCATCTGGCAGCGGCTGAAGCCTACTATCAGGTTTTTACCTTTGAGGGGCGAGGTTTTAATGAAGAAGAGAAAGAGAAGTGGCAAGTAGCTCTAAACCTAGGACAAAAAGTCCGAAATCAATTTAAAGGTAAAAGTATTGATTATTATTTAGGCATTTACAAAGAAGTACGTCAGAAAACAATTGAAGAACTACAGAAGCGAGATGATGCTTGGCTCAATAAAGCACAACCAGGACGCGGTACAAATAATCACTTTTCTTGGTTTCACGTAATGGAGCATCAATCTAGTCACTTAGGGCAAATTTTGATGCTCAAGAAACGGTTTCCCGAAGAAGATGGAATGGTTCAGCAGGAAATTGATACTGACCATTAAAGACTCTATTAGCTAAGCAGACATAATTTAAAATATAAAAGAAACGGTTGGCTACTGGCTAACCGTTTTTTGTGTTTTACAGCGGAATCTTCACAAAATTATAGCCTGACTTATCAGCAAAAAAACTAACTTTCTGACTTATTGGATTATTAAAGTACTCATGAGATATTCTATCGGACTACTACTTTCACTAACCACAAGCCTGTTGTTCGGTCAGATACCCACCCCAGCAGATTTTTTAGGATACGAACTAGGAAAGCGATTCACTCGCCACGCTCAGGTTATCAACTATTTTGAAAGAGTAGCAGAAACCGCAGATCAAGTATCACTGGTTACCTACGGCGAAACCTATGAGCACCGCCCGCTGGTGCTAACCTACGTAACTTCTCCCGAAAATACGGCTCAACTGGAAGCGATTCAGGCAGCTAACCTAGCCCGTGCCGGACTGCGCGAAGGTGACGATAAAGCGTTTGATAACGTGGCTATTGTGTGGCTCAGCTACAATGTACACGGAAACGAGGCGGTAGCTACTGAAGCCGCTATGCAGCTGCTGTACGAACTTAGCAGCGGAGACAACTCACAAGCGACAGAATGGCTGAAAAATACGGTAGTAATTATTGATCCCTGCATTAATCCCGATGGGCGCGACCGCTACGTGAATTGGTATAACCAAAAGGTGAATACGATTACGAATGTCCAGCCAGATTCTTGGGAGCACGATGAGCCTTGGCCCGGAGGCCGTATGAACCACTATCTCTTCGATCTAAACCGCGACTGGGCTTGGGCAACCCAAACAGAAACTCGCCAGCGATTAACGCTTTACAACCAATGGCTCCCGCACATTCATGCTGATTACCACGAGCAGGGCGTGAACAGTCCGTACTATTTTGCGCCTGCAGCCGAACCCTACCACGCGATTATCACCGAATGGCAGCGTGAGCTACAAACCATGATTGGGAAAAATAACGCTCGCTACTTTGATGAGGCTGGTTGGCTGTATTTTACCCGAGAGCGGTTCGATCTGCTGTACCCAAGCTACGGTGATACGTATCCTATGTTCAGTGGGGCGATTGGCATGACCTATGAGCAAGGTGGTTCGGGACGAGCGGGTTTGGCAGTGCTTACCGAAGAGGGCGATACCCTCACTTTAAAAGATCGTATCGCTCATCACGTGACCACGAGCCTGTCTACCATTGAAGTGGCTTCACAAAATGCCGAACGTATTGTGCGGGAGTTCTCAGATTTTTATCAGCAATCGCAGCAAGGTAAGATTGGAAACTACCAGAGCTATGTGGTGAAGGACAGTAATCCCGAAAAAATAGCAGCATTACGCTCGTTGCTGGACACCCACGAAATTCAGTACGGTGAAAGCACTACTTCGCGCAATTTGTCAGGGTTTAGCTATCAGCAGAATGGAGAGCGTGATTTTCGAGTAGAGCAAGGTGATTTGATTATTTCTACTAGTCAACCCAAGTCAGTACTACTGCAAACACTCTTTGAGCCAGAGGCGGAACTAACCGATTCTATCACCTACGATATTACGGCTTGGACCATTCCCTACGCCTACGACTTGGATGCTTATGCGCTGACGGCTGATATTAATTCTGCTCAAGAATTTCCCGAAGCTACTTTTACTCCCCAGTCGGTAGAAGAACCAGCCTACGCTTACGTGAGTAAGTGGGACGGCGTTCAAGATGCTCGATTTCTGTCTCAACTTATTCGGCAGGGTATTAAAGTCCGCTATTCCGCGCGCGATTTTTCGGTTGCTGGTCAAGCCTTTGATGCCGGAACCCTCATTATTACTCGAGCCAATAATCAAGCATTAGGTGAGGAGTTTGATCAAAAGGTTGTATTGCTCGCCAACAGTTTGCAACAGGAAGTTACTCCGATTCGGACAGGCTACGTAGAAAGTGGTTTTGATCTGGGGTCAGGTGAAATTCACTACATAGAACCACCTAAAGTGCTACTGGCGGCTGGCGAAGATGTATCGCCCTACGGACTAGGGGAAATATGGTATTTCTTTGAACAAGAGATTACGTATCCAGTATCGGTGATTAATGCGGAAAGTCTAAAAGAAGCGGATCTGTCAGATTATAATACACTGATTTTACCCGATGGACGCTACGCTCAAATACTAGAAAATATTGATTTAAAGAATTGGATTCAGCAGGGTGGAAAGGTAATTGCCCTGGAAAGTGCGCTAACCTCTTTTAAGAGAAAAGAAGAATACCAACTATCAGAGTATTCTAGCATTCAGGAGAAAGATAGATTAGAGCAACAGGGAGATGCTTACCAAGCGCAACACCAACTTTCACCCTACGAAGATCAGGAGCGTCGTAACATAAGCAACTATATCTCCGGCAGTATTTTTAAATTACGGCTTGACAACACCCACCCACTCGGTTTGGGTTACCCTGAGCACTACTTCACACTTAAGCGGGGGAGCAGTCGCTACGGCTACCTTGAGGAGGGAGAAAATGTGGCGACACTAGAAAGCATGGCAGCTCCAATAAGCGGGTTTGCCGGAGCCGAAATTCAGAAGAGGCTCCCCAACTCGCTGATCTTTGGCGTAGAAGAAGTGGGAGATGGCACTATAGTTTACCTAGTTGATAACCCACTGTTCCGGGCTTTTTGGCAAAATGGAAAACTGCTGTTCAGTAATGCATTGTTTCTGGTGGGGCAGGATTAAACCTTATCTCCTACGGATTTGACACCAGCAGCCCTCGCTCTAGCATCCAGGCTTCGCAGAGCTCAGGCCAAGCAGAGAATGCTGAGTAGCGACTGCCCATGCCTAAGCCATGACGGCCTTTCTCAAATACGTGTAACTCCGCTGGAATATTGTTCTCTCGCAGGGCTAAATAAAAGTAAATACTATTTTCCGGAGGTACTCCGGTATCTTCGTTGGTATGTACTAGGAAGGTCGGTGGCGTATCGGCTTTCACCTGCCGTTCGTTAGAAAGAGAAGCAATTAACTCAGCATCTGCGTTATCCCCCAATAGCGACCGTCGGGAACCCGCATGCTGATAATCTTCGGTAAAAGAAATTACCGGATATAGTAGAACCATAAAATCGGGGCGGCTGCTTTGCTGTTCAATCATATTGTTGGCACTGGCATCTCCGGCATCAAAGTGCGTACCAAGGGTAGAGGCCATATGCCCTCCGGCAGAAAAGCCCAGTACGCCAATTCGGTTGGGGTCAATACTCCATTTTTCGGCATGAGCCCGTACGGTACGAATAGCTCGTTTGCCATCGTTCATCGGGATAGGATGCTTATAGCCATTTTTTCCTAAACGGTAGGTCAGAATATAGGCTGAGACTCCAAAAGAATTGAGCCACTTAGCAATCTGGTGCCCTTCATGATCCATCGCTAACATGTTGTAACCACCACCGGGACAGACTACTACAGCGGCTCCAGTAGCTATTTCTTCAGGGGCTGGATAGCGAATGAGCGAGGGCTGATCTTTTGCTTCAGATCCGGTAGCTCCGGGAGCACTGTCGGACCACAGTTGCAAGGTATCCGGGGTAGATTGGGCGAAGGCATTTATGAGCATGAAGCAGCTTAGCAGAGTAAGAATAAGTTTCATCTAATAGGTTGTTTAAGGTAGTGTTTCAAGTACAACAGCAAATTTTTGCGGTATTTTACTTAGTAGTTTCTGTTGAGGTTAAAAATACTAAAGCATACGGAGGCAGTGAGATAGTATTATGGCATTTCTTGTAATCAGTCGCTAAAAACTCTTCGGGTTGCTGAGTGGCTACCTCAAAACTTGTTTCGTCTAGTAGTTTCATTCGGGTAAATAAATTTTTGGAAAGTTCTACATCCACTGCTTTGGGCTGAAGGTTCGCCAAAATAGCGCGGAACTCATTGCCACTGCGAAACGCTAGCACTTCTATCTGCCATGGGTTGCTCACCGTAGTCGGCAGTACCAAACAGTTTTCTCTTTCCAGTAAAAACCGAAATACTAAATACATTGAATAGACGGCACCCGGTTGGGCAGGAAATAACTCAGAAGAAGCCGTTACTTTGCTTAAAATACCTTTACGTCCAACAGTCTCGAAGTAAGTGATCGCCTCCGCGCCAGCCTGAATTAAATTACGTAAACTCCCCACTGTCCATCCCGCTCCAAATAAAGATAGTTGACGAGTGTCTACAGATGGTGGTAAAGCATCAGAGGCAGGCAGCGAAGTGGCATCGGTAGCGTTAGGGTTACGTCGCATCTTTAGCGTAATCGGAGATACTCTAATCGGAATGTTTTTGGCAAACTGCTTAGCACTGGCTATGGTATAAGCCTGAGCTTGCAGAGTTTCTACCAGTGATTGATTGTCGAAGTGATGCACTTGTGGATTGATCGAGTATGACAGGAAGTCCAGGTTGTCGGCTGATAACCGTTCCCGGTTCAATTCGGTAAAGAAATGATCGGTGCCGCTGCCGATTTTTGTAGTAGGGAAGTGCTGACGAAGCTTAGGTAGTACCTGATTAAGTATTTCTTGTGAAGTAACTTTACGCGACTGCTCAAAAATAAGAATGGCATCAATGGTGGCTGCCGTAGCTATTTCCACAAACTCTGAGATTTGCTCTGGAACGTCAATGTGAAGAGCTACCTCTAACGGCCATTTTAATGTACCTGCTTTAGCCACTGCCCGTCGCCATTTCTTCGGCCAATCAGGGTTGTACAACTGAAGATCTATCCGGTAGTGGTCAAAAGGTACTGCTTTTAGCAAATCAATATCCCGAGAGGCTAAGTCTTCAATCTCCGTTGATTGTCCGATGCCGATAGCAGGCAGTGGAATAAGCGTTTCTGATAGCGTGAAGTGCAATGGTTGCTTATCAACAATGATGCTGGGGAAAGTTTGTTCCAATCGTAGTACTACTTCCTGACGAATTTTCTCTCCGGTTTGTACCGTAACCGGAAAAGGTAAATCCAGTGGAGTACAGTAGGTTTTAAATGAATCATCTGTCCAGTTACGCTGGTCTTCCATCTCGAAAACATCTCCGGTAAACTCTAGCGAAGCAGTGATTTTATCAGCAGGTGACCACTGCATCTGGCGAATATTTCTGAACGGTTGATGAGGGCTGATGTTGGCAGGAAATCGCCCCTCAGATTTTGTGCCACCAGCGTGTTCAATTTGGCAAGCAGCTCCGGCTACACTGGCCGGATGTAATACGCAAAATCCTATCCGGTTGCGCTGAAAAGTGCTGAGTACTTCACCAGACATTGTAAAGCGTACGCTGCCGTCGGCGTTGCCTTGAATAGCGTACTGGGCTAAAAAATCAATCTCACCCTGTTGATAGCGGCAGGTATAAGTAACCGTGAAATGGTTATTATGATTTATAATCTTTTCCTGACTGATTACTGGGGCAATCGTATCCCAATTATGATCGCGCACCGCTGAGTAAATCATGCGTATTATTTCCGCATCGCCTATTCTGATGTACCGCAAATTTCCTTCTTCGTACTGGCACCCAACCTTACCTGCTACCAGTTCAACCGCCGTGGGAGGACGATGGGCTGCGCCGCCGTAATACATTACTTCTTGTAGCGAAGAAAAATAATACATAGCCTCGAAAGGTTGTTGTCAGTGGTAACTTACAAAATTTTGAGAAATTACGACCTACCTGACTCATTGCTTTTTGTCAGGCTTTCTAGCATTCAAACGGGGGAGAGAAATAACGGAAATAAAAAAAGTACCTATGAGAAATCGTAAGTGCTTAGTGGTTCGGAGATATGCTTAGCCATACCAATCATGAGGTGGCGGCTAATCTGAGCTGTAGATCATGAGAACATAAGCACTCTGATGGTGTGATGCTGTCCTAAGACGCTCGTCCGAAGCTACTTAAAGAAACAAATATTCCTACGGCTCCTCTTTCACATTTAAATAGTACTGCTAAACAAGTTAGTTTCGGGCCGTCGGCGCCATAGGCGAGCATCTAGCGACATACAGACGTTGCGGACGAAGGGTTTGCCTTCGGGAAGTACCAGGATGGTACCCTCGCCTAACTTCACCAAACCATCGCGCTCCATCTCCAGCAGGCGTTGCACACCTTGTTGAAGTACTTCCTGTTCAGCGCACTGCCGGTTCCACTGGGTACGGCCCCGGCACATCAGGTTGAGAATATGTTCACGCAACTGCAAATCTTCATCGGTCAGTACGTGGCCCCGCTGTACCGCCAGTGATTCTTTGGTGGATGCGATATAGGCCTCAACGATTTTAGCGTTCTGCCCGAAGGCTGTCCAGGTGTCGCTAATCGCTGAAGCACCCAGTCCAATGAGCAGGCGCGTAGCTTGGGTGGTGTAGCCCATAAAGTTGCGATGTAGTCTACCCGCTTGACTAGCTTGGCTTAGCGCATCGGTATCTAGCGCGAAGTGATCCATACCAATTTCCCGATAGTTGGCCGTTTGTAGCGTCTGTTTGCCCTGCTCGTATAGTTGTCGTTTCACGTCGGAGGAGGGCAAGTAGGGTTCCAGCGACCGTTGGGCGGGTTTCATCCAAGGCACGTGGGCGTAGCTGTAGAAGGCGATTCGGTCGGGCTGAATCTGTAAGGTTTTCTCGATCGTGTCCTGTACCGTCTCGATCGTTTGCTTGGGCAAGCCATAGATCAGATCAAAGTTTACTGATGTAAAACCAATGTGTCGAGCTAGGGTCACCACCTGCTCTACCTGCTGGTAGGTTTGCCGTCGGTTGATGATTTGTTGCACCTCCGGACCAAAATCTTGGATACCCAAGCTCAGCCGTCGGAAGCCCAGATCGTAGAGTGTCTGGAGATGTTGCGCGCTAGTACTGTTAGGATGAGCCTCCAAACTTAGTTCGGTCTTCTCATCCACTTGTCCGCTTTGCAGAATACTTAGTATGAGTTTACGTAGGTTCAACGGGCTGAAAAAGGTAGGAGTACCTCCGCCCAAGTGCAGCTCCCGAATAAGGGGCGGCTCGCCCAGCAGATCGCGGTACTGCTTCCATTCGCGCAATAGGGCTTCAATGTAGGGTGCCTCTACTCGGTGATTCACGGTGATGCGCGTAGTACAGCCGCAGTAGGTACATAGACTTTCGCAAAATGGCAAGTGTATGTACAGGCTGATACCTCGCTGCCGGGTTTTTTGGTAGGTCTGCTGCACCTGGGTGCGCCAGATTGCTTTGCTCGGCGGAGTTTCGTCCCAATAGGGCACGGTGGGGTAGCTGGTATAGCGGGGTCCCGGTACGTTGTATTTTCTGATTAGTTCTTGGTTCAATGGTTCAATGGTTCGATTGTTTTTTAGTCCATAGTCCGCAGTCATTACTCATTATTCATCAATCATTATCCATTATCAACGGCAGATGGTAATTATTTCACCTACGGTCATTTCTCCGGCTAGTACTGGGCTAACGTAGGGGATGTCGAGGGATAGGCCGCGTAGAATGAATAATATTCCTACAGCACTTACTAGCACGGGTACCGCTTTCCTCACTTTGTTGCGCAGTGGCACGCTGATCCACTGGCCTAAAAAGCTGACCCCTAGCATCATTGGTAATGTGCCTAGCCCAAAAGCAGCCATATACACGGCACCTTCGGTGGCGTAACCCGTGGCAATAGCGCCCGCCAAACCAACGTAAACTAAACCGCAGGGCAACAGGCCATTCAAGGTGCCTAGCCCAAACATAGCAGGGTAGGTGCGAACAGCAAATAACCGCTGCATTGATTTTTTTACCCGCCCAATCATTCGGGCGATGTAGTGATTCGGGCTTACTCGAAGTAGTAGCGTAGTGGGTAATGCTACGCCCAAAACAATCAGTATGCCTAACGCCACCGAAAGGGTTTGTTGCAAACCGGCCATCGCTAGGCTCTGTCCTAATAATCCGAATAGTCCACCGAGGAAAGCGTAGGTAGTGATGCGTCCTAAATTATACGCTAACCGGCCTAACCAGCGACGCAGACTTGCCTGATCTCGAACGGGTAAGGCTAGCGCAATGGGGCCACACATACCGAGACAGTGAAAGCTTCCTAATAATCCGATGGCGAAGGCGGTGACAATCATTACTGAATAAAAATAGATTCTTCGGTGAAGTAGGCCGCATCGCCACTTACCCAATCAACCTTGACCTTATAATAGCCTTTAGCTAGTTTATTCGTTGGAATAATCTGCTGCTGATCTGAATTTAGGGCGATCGCTACGGTGCGATCGTTTCGCATATCGGAAGGGCAGAATAGTTGAATGTTCCCTTCTACGTTAGCCGTTAGATCATCGGGAAACTGCACCACCAATTGTTGAGCCTGCTGAGCAAAAGTAAGCGGTGAGTCAAGGGACTGGCTATTAGCAATTTTATCAATTCGCTCTTGGTACCCTAACTCCTGCTGATAGTAATCTTCCGATACCAAGTCAATCGTTTGCTGAAAGCTACGAAATACCAGCACCCCGATAAAGATACCGAACAGACTAAATGCCACTACTATTTTCCATCCCCAGTTCATACCTTTATTATTTGATGATTAATGATTGATGAGTAATGATTAATTAGATGAGAATTAATCATTACTCATTATTGATTTGGTCCTAGAAACGAAGTTTCTACCGTTTCCAGTAGCTCATCTCCGGCGTATACTCCTACCTTTATATCGGTTTTCATCTGTTGAATATCGTCACGATTTAGTATGACAAACACCGCACTTTGAGCCGTGCCCTGCTGCGCTAACTCTAGATATTCCTGACCAACCATCCGCAGCTCGCCTCGCTCGTCCATCAGACGAAGGTGAATTGACAGGTCTTCATTCGTCTTGTTAATAATCTTTATGTTGTACAGATTGCTAATTTGGCCGTTGTCTTGCTCTTGGTACATCATGCCGGGAGTGCGGAGTATACTGGTTTCTACATCAGTACGTATTAGTAGTAAACTGGTCATGACTACCGTCAGTACGAACAGCACTACGGTGTAGGCGATACTTCGGGTAGTCCAGTGTAGTTTTTTGCCTTCGGCAATTCCTTCTTCCGAGGCGTAGCGCACCAGCCCCTTTGGCAGCCCTACTTTCTCCATAATGTCATCGCAGGCATCAATACAAGCGGTGCAGTTGATGCATTCCAGCTGGGTGCCATTGCGAATGTCAATTCCGGTGGGGCACACGTGAACGCACTGCTGGCACTCAATACAATCGCCTTTTCCAGCTTCGTCCCGATCTTCGTTTTTGCGGAACTTACCGCGAGGTTCGCCCCGCTGATGATCGTAAGCTACTACCACCGACTGCCGGTCAAGTAATACTCCCTGCAAGCGACCGTAGGGACAGATGCTGGTGCATACCTGCTCGCGTAGTCGGGCAAAAACAAAGTAGAAGACTGCGGTAAATATCAGAATAGCTCCTAAACCCGCCAAGTGCTCGCTAGGTGGATCAGTCACAATCTCAATCAACGCTTCGCTACCGATGATGTAGGCCAGAAAAGTGTTGGCAATGAGAAAAGAAATGGCGAAGAAAATTGAATGCTTGCCCACTCTCTTAATGATCTTGTCCTGATCCCAATCGCGACGGTCTAAGGCCCTTTGGGCGGTATAGTCTCCTTCAATCCAGTATTCTATTCGGCGAAAGACCATCTCCATAAAGATAGTTTGTGGGCACACCCAACCACAAAATAATCGTCCGTACACGGCGGTAAAGAGCACAATGAAAATTACGAGCGTGATCATAGCCAGCACGAACAGGTAAAAATCTTGGGGCCAGAACACCTGTCCAAAGATGACGAACTTTCGTTCTAATACATTGAGTAACAGCAGTGGCTCTCCGCCAATCCGTATAAATGGGCCAGCGAAGAGAAAAGCTAACAAAGCAACGCTAACCCAGATGCGAGCCGAGTAGAATTTCCCTTTCGGTTTTTTAGGATAAATCCAAATTCGCTTGCCCTGCTCGTCTACCGTGGATACTTTATCTCTGAATGACGGCTGGTCAGGTTCTATGGTTGTTTGATCGCTCATATTTTTAGCGGGGTTCTGGGGGCAAGGGGCAGGGTGTTCTGCTCCCTTTAGTTTAAGGCCAACTCTTCGTCTCGTTCGTACGGCTCGCCCTGAGGTTCTTTGGCATTCGGTGGCTCAGTGCCCTCCAGGGTAATAATGTAGCTAGATAAATCTTGCATCTCCACGGGACTCAACTGCGACTTCCAGGGAATCATACCTTTTTCTGGTACCCCATTCTTGATTATTCTGAAAATATCTTTCACGTCACCTCCGTGAATCCAGTAGGTATCAGTGAGATTGGGACCAACCCCGCCTTCGCCCGCCATACCGTGACAAGCCGAGCATTTTTGGGCGAACATTTTCTGTGCAGCATCCAGTCGGCCGGCATCACTGATGAAGGTTACATTAGTTTCATCTACACTGTTGCCCGCGGTGGCTAGGTAAGCGTCTACTTCTAGTTTAGCCTGCGCCATCTCCTGCTCATATTCCTCCTCCTGAAACGAGCCTAAACTAAATACGTGGAAGTAGAGCAGGTACACTACGGCAAATACAATGGTAACGTAAAACATGGCCTTCCACCAGGGCGGTAGGTTGTTGTCTAGTTCGTAGATACCGTCGTACTCGTGGGTAGTCATCACCTCCGCTTCCCGCTCAATCGGTACCGCATCGTTTACTTGGGTTAAAAACTTCTGATACCAAGGTTTGTCCGGTTCTACTAATTCACCACTCGGACTTACTTTCGAAGTAGGGAACAGTACATTGCTCATCATTTTGATGACTACCAATAAAATAACCACCACTATGAGTAGTACCACCTCCAGTCCCATCAGTCCCCAGACAATGTACTGCTCAATGTTGCTCATGCCCATGTTTGAAGCAGGAGCAGCCTCCTGAGCAGTAGCGATTACGGGCAAGAAAGGAAGCAATGCTCCAATTAGCCAGGGTAGTATTCTTTTACGATGGTTGATAAAACGCTTCATAGTGAGTCGGTCTGAGGTTCTTGGTCGAGAGGAAGTTGTTCTACTTCGGCAATGTATTCCTTACTAGAGCGGAATACCCAAATGAGCAGCACAACAAAGAAAGCAAAGAAGATAAGAAACGAGATCAGCGGAAAAATCTCAATCCCGGTAATCGTTTCCATATGGTGTTTAATGAATTTGAGCATAACTGTAATGATTGATGACTAATGATTGACGATTGATGAGTAATGACTGTTAGCTTAGTGGTTCATTAATCATTACTCACTATTCATCAGTCATTATTTTTTACTTGTATATCGGTTCCCAATCGTTGTAGGTAAGCAATTAGGGCGATTATTTCTTTTTCGGGGCTTACCTCAACTCCGCTTTCTTTCAGGCGCGCCACAATTTCTGCTGATTGTTGGTTCAGGTCAGCTAGGGCTTGATCTTCGTAACCCGGTTCGTAGGGAACGCCTAGCGTCCGCATGGCATTGATAATATCGGCGGTATTGCTAGCATCTAGGTCGTCTTCCAGCAGCCAGGGGTACGGTGGCATAATGGAGCCGGGCGACATGGATTCGGGATCGTACATATGGTGGTAGTGCCAAGAATCCGGGTATTTACCCCCTACGCGCAGCAAATCAGGGCCAGTACGTTTAGAACCCCACAAGAACGGATGATCGTACACAAACTCACCAGCTTTAGCGTATTCCCCATAACGCTCAGTCTCGGAGCGGAACGGACGAATCATCTGCGAATGGCAGTTGTTGCAGCCTTCACGAATGTACAGGTCACGCCCCTGAAGCTCTAGTGGAGTATAGGGTTGCACACTACTGATAGTTGGTACATTTGACTTCACCAGGAAGGTAGGAACCAGTTCAACTAGCCCTCCGATAAGAATAACGATCAGGCTGCCCACAAGCATAACTATCGGACGGTGCTCAAACAACTTGCGGTGCCAATGCTCGTTCTTCGGACTTTGGTATTTTTTAGTCAACGGCATAGCCTGAGCGGTCTCTTCTCGCTGGAAAGAACCACTGTAGGCCGTTTTAATCAGATTGTAGGCCATAATAAGTGCCCCAGTGATATACAAAGCACCGCCACCGGCTCGTAACATATACATGGGACGAATCTGCTCTACAGTTTCTAAGAAGTTAGGGTACGCTAGTAAACCTTCCTGAGTAAATTCTTTCCACATTAAGCTCTGGGTAAAACCGGCCCAGTACATTGGTAGGGCGTAAAAGATAATCCCCATCGTTCCCAGCCAGAAGTGCATATTGGCCAGCTTACTAGAATACAATTTAGTTTGGTACAGCCGGGGAATTAGGTAGTAGAGCATCCCGAAGGTTAAGAAACCGTTCCAGCCTAATCCACCAACGTGTACGTGGGCTACAATCCAGTCGGTGAAGTGAGCGATAGCATTCACGTTCTTCAGCGAGAGCATCGGGCCCTCAAAAGTGGCCATGCCGTAGCAGGTAATAGCGACTACCATAAATTTGAGTACCGCATCTTCGCGCACCCGATCCCAGGCACCGCGTAAGGTGAACAGACCGTTAAGCATTCCGCCCCAGGAGGGGGCAATCAGCATAATTGAGAAAACTACGCCCAGCGACTGCGCCCAGTTAGGTAATGTGTTGTAGAGTAAGTGGTGCGGCCCGGCCCAAATGTAGATAAAGATCAACGCCCAGAAGTGAATGATTGATAGGCGGTAGGAGTACACCGGGCGATTAGCCGCTTTAGGTACGAAGTAATACATCAGCCCCAGGTAGGGAGTGGTTAGAAAGAACGCTACGGCATTGTGGCCGTACCACCACTGCACTAGGGCATCTTGCACCCCGGCGTACCAAGAGTAGCTCTTGAACAGAGCAATCGGTAGCTCGAAGGAGTTAACAATGTGCAGTACCGCCACGGTAACGAAGGTGGCAATGTAGAACCAAATAGCCACGTACAGGTGTCGTTCGCGCCTTTTCAGGATAGTTCCGAACATATTCCAGCCAAATACTACCCACAGCAGCGTGATGGCGATATCGATGGGCCACTCTAGCTCAGCGTATTCCTTACTAGTAGTAATACCCAATGGCAGCGTAAGCACTGCCGACAGAATGATAAGTTGCCAACCCCAGAAGTTGATACGACTCAGGGTATCGCTAAACATGCGGGTTTTACAAAGTCGCTGTAGGGAGTAGTATACTCCGGCAAAAATACCATTGCCCACAAAAGCAAAGATCACCGCATTGGTATGCAGTGGTCGAATCCGTCCGAACGTTAGGAAAGGCAAATCAAAGCTCAGGGCGGGGTACACAAACTGCAACGCTACCAGTAGGCCGACAGTCATGCCAATAATGCCCCACACGGTGGTTGCAATTAAAAACAGCCGGACGATGGTGTTGTCGTAGCGAAACGTTTCTAGTTGTTGAGAAGGCTCTATCGGGGGGCGATCCGACGTCCGTACAGTAGTAGTAGACATAGGCTATTTCTTTGAAGGGGTAGGAGAACTGGATTTTTTTTGTTTGGTGGGTAAATTGTCGTCAAACAGCATTCGCACCGAAGGAGTGTAGTCGTCTTCGTACTGCCCGCTGGTGCTGGCCCACAAAAAAGCCAGCAAAAATACCAAGGCTACGGTCAAACTCACTCCGATCAATAGAATCAATACACTCATTCAGGCTGCATTTTCCCTACAAAGAAAGAGTAAGAAAGAGAGGCAGAGAATGATGCGGATCAGCTAAAAACTTGACTTTCGTCAGGTTTTTTTAGGAGAATAGATCAGTGCATTTGTTCCAGGGAAGTACAGTGTAGTTTGATCTGTTTTGCGAGGCATTGCCGCCGTAAATCAGGTATGAGGAAGCTTCGGTAGAGGCAATTTTTTGGTAGAAATCTAATCCTCGGAAAAATTCAGGACGAATGGTTTTGCCTGATTTTATTTCGGCGATTCTAACCCGCTCGCTATCTTCAGAAAGAAAGTCTACTTCATGGCCAGTGTTGTCGCGCCAAAAGTAGTCAGTAGGCCGTTGTCCTCGATTATACTGGTGCTTTTGCAGTTCAGCGATAATGAGAGACTCAAATAGTTCACCTTTCAGATAGTGACTACTTAGCTGATCAGAACTTTTAATTCCTAGTAATGAGCAAGCCAAGCCAGTATCGTAAAAGTAAATTTTGGGCGTTTTAACTAGTCGCTTCCCATAATTCCGGTAGTGCGGACGCAACAAGAAAACAATATAGCTGGCCTCTAATACAGACACCCACGACTTGATTGTTTTAGTATCAACTCCGGTTTCATTAGCTAGCGATGCCATATTAAGTAACTGTCCGGTACGTCCGGCGCATAATTTCAGAAAGATTTGAAATGTAGTAAGATCTTTCACTTGGGTAATCTGCCGTACATCTCGTTCCAGGTAGCTTTGGATATAGTCAGGAAGCCAATCCTGGGGGGCTAAATTCTGGTCGTATAAGCGAGGGTAGAAACCTTGGTATAGCCAAGGTAGATAGTCATCAACGGTGTAGCCTTCAGCTTGCAATTCATTTATTGACAGTGGTAACAAATGAAAGATCGCACTGCGCCCCGCTAAGCTCTGTGATACTGATTGGGCCAACGAAAAATTCTGTGACCCCGTGAGTACAAACTGTCCCGCCCTTTTTTCTTCATCCACCATTCCTTGCATGTATGATGTGAGGTTGGGCACGTGCTGTACTTCATCAATAATCATCCGCGGGGCTAATTGCAGAAATCCCCGGGGGTCAGTAGAGGCATATTCCCGGGTATCAGGATACTCCAGATTATAGTAGCTATGTTCGGAAAAAACTGACCGTACTAAGGTTGTTTTGCCCGACTGCCGGGGGCCGGTAACGGTAATTACCGGTAGCTTTTCTGCCGCTTTCTGTACTGCCTGCGATAATGTACGATGTATCATAGAGCAATATACGCTTTTCTTACAAATATGGAGTTGAATTCCATATTTGTAAATTACGTAAACGCTTTTGATCAATATGTTTTCATCAATTGAGAAGCTTAGTTGAAATGAATTTACTATAAAATAGGAAGTATAACTTGAGTTTTCTATATTATCGTCATTTACGAAACATATCTGATGAAAGGAACAAACCTTGGTGAATTTCAGGAACTGGTCATGCTCACGGTCGGACTATTGTACGACAAGGCGTACGGGGTGAGTATCAAAGATGAAGTAAAACGGCAAACTGGAAGAACGGTGACGCTCAGCACGGTACATGCGGCGCTGAATCGGCTGGAAGATAAAGGCTTTCTGGTTTCGTGGATGGGAGAAGCTACAGAAGAGCGAGGCGGGCGTCCCAAACGATTATTTAGAATTACTGCCTACGGCAAGCAAGCCCTAGAAGAAAGTCGCCAAGTACGCAACCGGATGTGGGAATTGATTCCGAAAGTAGCCTGGGACCACATTTAATTCGGTAGTAATCGTTCTAATCGACCAACCTAAGTATGAAGCAAAAGACACCTAAACCTCCTAAGTTTGCTAACCGGCTACTTGCCTGGTTTTGCCGAGCAGAACTGCTACCCGAAATTCAAGGCGATTTACATGAACTGTACGTGCGCTGGGTAAAGCGGTACGGTTTACGAAAAGCGCAAGCACTGTATTTTTTCAATATTCTATTTTTCTTCCGTCTGTTCGCTATCAAGCGGAAAGGCTATGTTTTACCCATTACTTCCCGAGCTATGCTTCGCAACTATTTTTTAACCGCCTGGCGTCAGGTACAAAAGAGTAAACTTCACACCGCCATTAACGTGTTCGGCCTAGCGGTAGGAATCGCTGCCTGTTTGGTCATTGCGCTAACTGTGCAACATGAGTTTAGCTACGATCGCCACCATCCTGACCTTGAGCGTATTTATCGGGTGACGACCCATACTAAATTTACCGACGAGTGGTTTCCGAATGGAGGAATACCGGCTCCGGTTCCTCAAGCTATCCGAGAGGATTTTTCGGGATGGGAAGCGTTAACTGCCGCTCATACCGTACACACTACTAACGTAAAACTTCCTGACGATAGCAGTCTGGGTGAGCAAAAGCATATCGTTATTGCCGAGCCAGACTATTTCAAAGTATTATCTGGCTATCAATGGAAGATAGGTAACCCTGAACAATCACTGACTAAACCTTACCAGGTGGTACTTACCGAAAGTCAGGCGAATAAATACTTTGGCCATCAAGAAGCAGTAGGAAAAACTGTCGTCTATTTTGATTCAATAGATTTTGTGGTATCAGGAATTTTAGAGGATAATTCGTCCAACACCGATCTTCCGTTTACCGACTATCTTTCTTACACCACACTATATTCCAACGAACAGTTGGCTGGAAACTACGGGCTGGAAAGTTGGCGAAGCACAAACAGTAGTTCCCTAGCCTTTTTAAAGCTTTCTGAAGAAACTTCTCCCCAAGATATTGAACAGAAATTTCCGTTACTAATCGAGAAATATATGATGAAAGAAGGGGATGATACTACGTGGAAGTTCGGTTTGCAACCCCTCACAGAAATGCACTTTGATGCGGACTATCGTCTTGATCAACAACAGATTGCACATAAACCCACGCTCTACGGATTAGCCTTAGTAGCACTGTTTTTATTGCTGATCGCTTCGGTGAATTTCATTAATCTGGAAACGGCTCGGTCGGTACTACGCTCTAGGGAGGTAGGAGTTCGAAAGGTGCTGGGTAGCAGTCGAGTACAGCTTGTTCAACAGTTTCTGGGCGAAACTTTTCTAATCACTTTGCTATCAGCAGTATTAGCTATTCTGGTAGCCAAATTAGGCATGAACTATTTCGCCGAAAGTTTACCCACTGACTTATCACTTAGCGTACTGTGGAAAGGTCAGGGATGGCTGGCGTTGTTAACAATTATTATCGTAGTAAGCTTTTTAGCCGGTACCTATCCGGCTTGGGTACTATCTGCTTATTCTCCGGTTTCAGCACTAAAAAGTCAGGTAGTTAGAACTTCCAGAGCAACCAGAAAAGCCTATTTTAGGAAAGCCCTGATTATTTTTCAGTTTGCCGTTGCCCAGGCATTTATTTTGGGAACGCTCATCATTGATAGTCAACTGCACTATCTGCTTAACAAAGACATGGGCTTCAAAAAAGATGCGGTCATCCATTATCGTCCGGAGAACTGGTGGCGAGATACTACGGAAAACCGCTTCTTAGTGGCCAATGAACTTCGTACACTTAGCAGTGTATCAGCAGTAAGTCTCAGTGGTCGCTTACCAGCCTCTACTGGTTGGAGCACCCGAACGGTTTCTTATGTTGATGATACGATAAAGACCGAGGTTAGCATCACTATCAAAGAAGCGGATACTAGTTTTCTTCGCGTATACGGCATCGATTTGTTAGCCGGGCGCAACTATTTTCCGAGTGACACGACCAATGAACTGCTGCTCAATGAGACTGCCGTTAAGGCTTTCGGGTTTGAGCATCCTAATGATGCAGTGGGTGAGCTAATCCGAATTAACGAAAATAAGGAGCTTCCGGTAGTGGGAATTGTACGAGATTTTCACGATGGGCCGTTGCATAAGAAGATTAGTCCGGTGATGATGGGTAGCAATCGGCATAACTCTGGAAGCACGAGCATTCTGTTGGCTACTAAGGGCAAAGATGCTTCAGATGTACAATATGCCTTAGCCCAGATTGAAGAAATCTACAGTAAGTTCTATCCCGATCAGTCGCTCAATTACGAGTTCTATGACGAAACAATCGCTAACTTCTATGCCACTGAACAGCGAACAGCCAAATTGATCAACGTAACCACTGGTCTTGCCATTTTTATTAGCTGTCTGGGTTTACTCGGCTTAGTTTCCTTTGCTACCCACCAGCGGGTGAAGGAAATTGGCATTCGGAAGGTGCTGGGTGCAACGGTTGCCCAGCTAATTGCTCTTTTCTCTCAGGAATTTGTGAAGCTGGTGTTAATCAGTTTTATCATTGCTGCACCTTTAGCTTGGTATTTTGCCCAGGAGTGGCTTGCGGGTTTTGCCTATCGTACCGACTTGGGAGTGTTCACTTTTCTGCTGACCATCCTTTCGGCGTTGGGCTTAGCCTTGCTTACCGTTGGCTTGCGGTCTTGGCGAGCGGCTATGGCTAATCCAGCTGATTCGTTGAGGAATGAGTAAGTAGAAATAACTTCAGTATCCGCTAGAAAACAAATGGCAGCTATTCCTCCGAGTGTCGTACGTAATCCAGCTTTTTCGATTTGTCTTTTCTGAAATCAAAGGTGCCGTAGAAGAATAGGCGAAACGTGTGATTGAGGTTATACTCAAAGCCGGAGTTTCGCTGCTGAAACACCATCATATAACCGGTGTCTAAGCTCCACTGAGGACTCATTCGGTACTTAATTCCGACGGTAAGGCGGTTTTGGTTGAAGGTGTTAAACACCACTTTTTTGCCGAAATTGAGGTGCATTTCATCAGCAAGCAAAAACTGGGTGCGTCCTCCTTCCCGAAAAGGAATGCTGGCGCTGAGGAGCATTCGTACCCGATGAATTATGTAGTGGTCGTTTAGTGATTCTCCGTTAACTCGAGTGTTGAAAATGCGCTGCTCGTTACGAACCCGAAACAGGGTGTTTACTCCTGGGTAACGGTGCGAGAAGCTCACTTGCTGGTAAATACGGTTTTCGTTGAGATAGTTTTCCCAAGGCTCTTCATTCAACGAAGCAAGCCACAGATGAGCGTAACCACCGGCCACTCGTAAGTTTCGCTTAATTGAGTATTGCACTCCCCCCCTTATAAAATAGAAGCTGGGAGCGCCGATAAAATTGGTGCGCCGAATGTGCGTATCGCTGAGTACTCCCCAACGATTGGTCAGTTGATAAAGGTTGTTCACCGATATCCAGGCATGGTCGTTCTGAATAATTTGCTTTTCGGTTTGCGCCTGAGCAACCAGACTTAACATTAAAAGACTGAGGGTGATAATAACTGCTTTCAAGATGGTAGGTTTGGTGGTATAACTTTTCACTAATCCGCGTAAGGCAATCGCCAAGTCGGTTGTTACCGAGTGTTAGCGACGTAGTATCATCTTCCCCCACCCGTTCACTGCCAAGGTAATGAAGCCCACTACAGTTACTGAGCTGAGTGGCATTAAAATAGCGGCAATCAGGGGGGTTAACAACCCACTTATCGCAAACGATAGACCGACTAGGTTATAAAGAAAAGATAGTACAAAGGCCCATTTTACGATTCGTAAACTAACCTGCGAAAAGCGTAGGAAGCGGCTGAGATTTGGCAATTGATTGGCATCCAGAATGGCATCACAAGCCGGAGAAAATTGATACACATTATCGGCTACCGCAATGCCCACGTGGCTTTGTTTGAGGGCACCGGCATCATTCAAACCGTCGCCTACCATTAGCGCGCGATTGTCGTTTTCTTCCAGCGTTTTTAGATAGTTTAGTTTGTCCATCGGCGACTGCTGAAAATGTAACTCCTGAAAGTACGGCGCCAGATTAGCTCGTTCTCGATCTTGATCGCCCGATAGTAAATGAGTAGGATACTGCTTTCGTAATTGCTGCATTAGTGCAGTAAAGCCCGGACGATAATGATTAGCAAAGCGATAATAACCGCGTATTTGGTTGCCAATGCGGACGTATACCTGAGTTGTGTTGGTATCTGCTTCTGATGAATGGCCGACCCAAGAAGCTGATCCAAGCCGTATTTCTACGCCAGCCACTTCGGCAGTTATTCCCTGCCCGGCTTGTTCTTGAAACTGGGTGAGAGGCTGTAGAGGCAAATGATTGGGCAAGCTGCGGTAGATCGCCTGGCTGAGCGGATGAGTGGAAGTACGCGCTACGGTGCGAATCCACGATTGCTCTTCTAAGCTGAGGGGTTCGCCGACAAACGGTATTTTTGAGGGCTGAGCTTGCGTAATTGTTCCGGTCTTATCAAAGACAACATGATCGATACTGGCTAACTTTTCTAACGTTTCAGTATTCTTTAGATACAATCCTCGCTTACCCAACAGACGTTGGGCGTGCCCGAAGGTGAATGGAATGGATAGTGCTAACGCACAGGGGCAGGCTACGATGAGTACGGAGGTTACTGCGTTCATCATCATGCTACTATCGTGAAGGTACCAGTACCCTGCCGTAGCTACACTGATTACTAGAATAACCCAAGTAAAGTACCTTCCTACCTGATTTGCCAGTGGGCTTAGACTGGCATTCATAGGTTGGGTAAACACTCGCTGGTTCCACAGATCAGTTAGGTAGCTGTTCGTAACGGGCTTGCGTAGCTCAATAGTCAGTGGGCCGCCCTGTTGCCTTCCTCCGGCGTACAGATAATCACCACTTACTTTCTCAACTGGTTCAGACTCACCCGTTACAAAGCTATAATCAATACGAGCCTCACCCCGAAGTAAAATAGCATCCGCCGGAATAAGCTCTTGGTGGCGAATTAGTAATTGGTCGCCCACTTCAATGCCTTTTAGCGGAGTAGTTACTTCCTGCTGATTAACTAGCCGAGTGACCGCAATGGGAAAATACGAGGCATAATCGCGGTCGTAAGACAGTGCCTGGTAGGTTTTGTTCTGGTACCATTTGCCGATGAGCAGAAAAAACACCAGCCCGGTAAGTGAATCAAAGTAGCCAGTGCCCGTCTGGGTAATCACTTCGTAACTACTTCGTCCGAAGAGGGTGAGCAATCCTAGCACAATCGGTACATCTAGCGTTAACATCCGGTGGCGTAGTCCCTTAGCGGCTCCAGAGAAATAAGAAGATGCGGAATAGAAAAAAACGGGTAAGGATAATAGGAGAGTCAAGTAGCTAAAGAGCGTGCGATAGGTCGGACTTAGTGAAAAGTCGGCATCCAGGTAATCGGGTAAGCTCAGCAGCATTACATTGCCGAAGCAAAACCCGGCAATCCCGATTTTTAAGATCAGATCGTTACGCGTACTTGCTTTTTTTTCGGTTGGTGCAGCTAACGAAATATCGGCGGTATATCCTACCGATTGCAGCAGCTCCACCAACGAGCGCAACGAAAGATCTTCGTGGCGAAAGGTGATGCTTACTTTTTTCTTCAGAAAGTGAACCCGAGCCTGCATAATATTAGCATTGAGCTGGGGTAAGCGTTCCAATAACCAAATACAGGCACTACAATGAATGGCTGGCAAGAACAGCGTAACTCGGCTAATTTCGCCCTCCTGAAAATCGAGCAGCGAAGTTTGTACTTCCGGCAAATCTAAAGAAGCCCATTGGGTAGACACTACTGACTGCTTTTGCGAAGCTCCAGGAGTGTTTTCTAAAGCATAGTAAGTATCCAGTCCGCTACTCTGAAGAATATCGTGAACCGTTTGGCAACCCCGGCAACAAAAACTTTTATTATCTTGTATAACAACCTCATCGGTGCAATCCTCTCCGCAGTGAAAACAGGCTGGGGATGCCTTAACCGGGGGCGCCTCAGCCGGGGGTGTCATACTTATTGTCTCTGCCATTTCTCAATGCCTTATGCGAAGTAAAATTGCATAAGAATTAGCGGTTACTGTGTGACGATAATCATACTAAAAATTGATTTATATCAGCTTTTGTAGGTAGTTTTCATCAACTTCGCTATCTTCTATTTCGTTTGATATAGTAGAAACTAACACTACTGACCATGAAAAATAATGCTCGTCATCCTTCTATCGCTTGTGAGGCTTGTGGTTCTCGAGGCAACTCTTTGTTTGGGGCACTATGCAGCCACCAACTCACTAATATATCCGATAATAAATCGTGTACGCTGTACAAAAAAGGGCAGGTGCTATTTCACGAAGGCACGCGCCCACTCGGGGTATTTTGTATTAACCGGGGCAAGGTAAAGGTTTATAAGCTGGGCTACGATGGCAAAGAACAGATTACTCACATTGCTAATGATGG
Organism: Tunicatimonas pelagia; assembly: GCF_030506325.1. Lineage (NCBI taxonomy): Bacteria > Pseudomonadati > Bacteroidota > Cytophagia > Cytophagales > Catalimonadaceae > Tunicatimonas > Tunicatimonas pelagia. The sequence continues at coordinate 4,449,329 of NZ_CP120683.1, forward strand.
TGGCTTGCTAGGTTACAAAGCGTTGTTGGCTGAAGAAACGTATCAGGTATCAGCCGAAACACTGGAAGATTGTACCATCTGCTTTCTGCCCAAATCTACTTTCTTACAAACACTGCAAGAATCTTCCGATTTTAATCAGCAGATTATGAAGCAGGTGTGTCACGAGTTAGGACTAATGACCGAAAACCTTACTAATCAGGCGCAACGCACGGTGCGGGAACGCTTGGCTATTACCCTGCTTAAACTCAAAGACACCTACGGAATGGATGCTCAGGACGATGGGCCAATTGAGATCAATCTCACCCGCGACGATTTAGCCAATATGGTAGGCACCGCCACCGAAACACTAATTCGCTTGCTGCACGAATTCAAGGAGGACGGTTTGGTCTCTACACAAGGACGTAAGATTCGGGTAGAAGATTCTCAAGGTTTGGTGCGAACCGCTAATTTGTACTAGGCGGTAAATCTTTGAAAAAGCTGGGTATTATCTGTCTTTAGTCTGACTTTCGTCATTTTTCGTAAGTAGCATTCTCGGTACTTTGGCAGAAGATTAAATTTTTTGCTATGAACCGAAAAAGAATTCTACTGTGCCGAAACCAGACTGAAGGCCTTGACCCTCTGCTAGGTTTTACCTCTTATTATTTCAACTCGAACAATAACATATTGGTAGATCTACGATTGAAGTCAAGTCCACTACTGTCGGAGGAAGTATCATCTACCGCCATTATTAGCCCTACACGCAGGCGCACTCGTTCGGTGGTAAGTCAAGCAACAAGATCTAAAAGTTCAATTCGAGGCTACGAGGCTACTTTTAGAGACATTCGGCGAGAGTCACTGTTCTCAGACGTACTGGTGATAGATGAATCTTATTATCACCAGCTCTACGATGAATATGGTACCAAAAAGTCAGCCTACTCATCCTTGTTTTCTTGCCCGGTTTTGGTTATTCCTACAGCGGAGGATCGAGTAGAGCAAGTTATTTTAGTAGACGATGGCGAACCTAGCACCTATCAGCAAATTAAGCGAATGGCCTGTTTTCTGCCTAGGCTTTGTTTAGCCACTCCTACCACTTTACTTATTGCTCGCTCGTCAGATAAGTATGTGTCTGCCCAGGAAGAAAAGCTCTGGATAGAATACTTAAAATTGCACTTTGCCCACCTAGCAGTTTACCGAGTCGATCACCAATCTATGCATATGCTACCAGTTATGGTAGACTACAGCAAAAATGCGTTACTAATAAGCCCAGCCAAGATGCCCTCAGCTTCCTTGTACCAAGCATTGGCTCCCATAACGCAGTTTAAGCTTATTGTTAATTAGAGCGTTTGAGCTGAAGGTTTCTCCAACTGCAACGGATGAAGTACGCGGAAGGTCGGTAAATGTGGGCGTAAGGTATATTATCTTCAAACGGCTATCTGCAAATGGTTAGGTAAAACGTAGGCTTCTACTTGGTCTACCTCACCGTAGTATTCCCCATCTATTTGAAACGGAATCGCCTGCTTGCAGCGTATCTTAACGCGAGTGGTAGCAACAAACTCCATAAAGTCAGCATCGGGTTCGTTTTCAGGCTGAAGAGTTTGGGCAATATCAATCACATCAAACTTTTTAAAGATTAAAACCTCAAATTTACCATCGTTGATCTTTCCATCGGGGTTTACCCGGGCTCCGGTGCCATAGTGCGAGGCATTAGCTATTCCTAACAGAATACCTTCTTGATGTATCGTTCCTTCATCGGTGGTTATCTCAAATGAGAAGGGCATTTTGCTGTTTATTAAGGTCGGAACCGCCTGGAGTGCGTAGCCTATTTTCCCCCGAATCTGGCCGTTTTCGTAGTTTTTAATCAGCTCAGCATTAAGACCTAAGTCGGCTATGTGCAGACAAAGATCATTGTCAATGCAAATGGCATCTATTTCTTGCAGCCTATCGCCTAAGGCGGTTTCAATGGCTTCGTCCAGTATTTCACTAATTCCCAAGTTATGCGCCAGACCATTAGCCGAGCCGGTGGGCAGAATACCAAGTGGAATGTTCTGGTCGCGCAAGGTTTCGGCTAACATTTTAATAGTACCATCGCCCCCTGCTACCAAAACCCGATGGGCCTCAAAGGAGTTAAGTAGTTCAGTAATCTTTTCCACGTCGCCCTTGCCGGTGGTATGGTACTTTTTAAGGTGGATGTTTTTCTGAGCCACACGGCTTTCTATTTTTTGAATGAGGTCGCCTTTATCAGTATTGCCAGAGATAGGGTTAACGACTAGTAATATGTTACTAAGTTGGTTCATAGTAAGTAAAAAATATTCACCTAACGATTAATAGCATTGAAAGAAATACAACTAAAGCTGTATCGCGGCTACGCCAACGACCAAGAGGTGATTGTCTTCGGTCATATTTTCCGCTCTCATACACCTACTACTTCTACAATGGAGAACGGCAAACTCAGCTACGCCTTGGCGATGATCCGTATGTTTCGTCTTAACCCCTTAAACAACGTAAAAGTTACGTTTGAGCTTAACGATTGGGAAGTTTCTTCTAAAACGACGAAGGACGGATATTTTCGGTTCAATCTCCCACTCAAAGAATCACTACCCAGCGGTTGGCATCCGTTTAAAATTTGTTGTCAAATAGATGGGCACCAGCTAGAAGAGCAGGGAGAGTTATTGAAACCCTATCCAAGTCAGCTTGGAATTATTTCGGATATTGACGATACCTTCTTGATCTCTTACAGCAATAAGGTTTTCAAAAAACTATACGTCATGTTGTTTCGCAATGTGAACCGCCGTAAAATCTTTGATGACGTAGTAGACCATTATCGAGCGTTGAGTAAAGCCGGACAAGATAGTGCAGAAGCGTCCAATGCTTTTTTTTATGTATCCAGTAGTGAATGGAATCTTTATTCGTTCATCACTCGCTTTGCGGAGATTCATCATCTACCCAAGGCTGTGATTAAACTGAAGAAAATTAAAACGAGTTTAACTGATTTTCTGATGACCGGCCGGGGTAACCACGATCATAAATTCATCAAGATTAAAGATATTATCACCTTTTACCCTCATCTGGATTACGTGCTATTGGGTGATGACTCTCAGCACGATCCTTATCTGTACGAGCGGGTGAGCAAGCATTTTCCACTGAATGTACGAGCCATCTACATTCGCCAAACGGGGCATCGCCCCAAGAAAAAGGTAGAGAAAGTGCTTGCTAACATTCAAGATTTAGACGTAGCAACTTGCTACTTCAAAAATAGCCAAGAGGCTATTGCTCACTCTAAAAAAATTGGAATCGTTTAAATTACGCTCGATAGAGCAAAGGAAAGAATTGGCTTTGCATCTTTTCCCCTTTCCTGACCGGAGGTACCCCGGCTAGTAATTCCTCGTCAGTATCTGACTGGGTGCCGTCGGCGAATACGTTCAGCACAAACGCTCGCCGAGATCTTTCCGAATGGTTAGCGTAGGAGCCATGTACTGTCAGTGGATGGTGGAACGAGCCATGACCTCGCTTCATCTCTATCGGCACTGGCTTAAATTCACCTTTCTGTTCTTCCGTGAGGTAATCCATCAAGCCCTCCATATCTCCGGCCAGCTCGGGTTTATCTAGTAGGCCCCAGCGATGACTACCCGGCACATAATATAAGCAACCGTTTTCAGTAGAAGCATCGTCCAGCCCTACCCAGCAGGTGAGATGTTGCATCGGAATGGTGCGGGTCCAGTAGGAATAATCCTGGTGCCAAGCTACCACTCCCCCGTGGCGGGCGGGCTTACAGAACAATTGATCGTGCCAGAAGCGCACTGAGTTGTTACCTAGCAATTGACTGGCGGTCATAACAAAAGCTGGGTTCCACAAAATATCGTGAAAACCTGGTTTGATTCGCCAGTGACCCAACGAATGAAACAGCGTGGTATTTGGGTCGGCCGATTCGTTAGAATGAAACTCGTAAAATAGCGAGTGCCCCGGATGATTGGGGTCGGTAAGCTCTTCCAGTTCATCCCTAAGCGCATCTACTTGCCAATCTTCTAGCAGTTTGATATTAGATAAATAGCCATTTTCCTGAAAGAACGCTACCTGCTCATCGCTCAACCGATACTGTTCCCACTCTTCGGGAGTTTGAGGCTGGTTGAATAGATCAGATACTAAATGGTGAACGTTAGATAGGTCTTGAACAGTAGTGGCTGGCATAGCATTGATTATTTATCAAGTTGAAGATACCAATACTTCCTAAGAAATCAAGCCAAAATATCTTTCACCACGTGTCCGTGAACGTCCGTTAGGCGATAACGTCGTCCCTGATGCTTAAAAGTAAGCTGTTCGTGGTCAATACCCATTAAGTGCAGTAGGGTAGCCTGGAAATCGTGGACATGAACGCCGTTGCTGGCTACGTTGTAGCTAAATTCATCGGTTTCGCCGTAGACCATTCCGGGTTTTACCCCAGCACCCGCCATCCACATGGTAAAGCAACCCGGATGGTGATCGCGCCCGTAGTTATCTTTGGTCAACCGCCCCTGCGAGAAGCTGGTTCGCCCAAATTCTCCTCCCCACACAACTAGGGTGTCTTCTAATAAACCACGCTGCTTTAAATCTTTAATTAATCCGGCGGTAGCCTGATCGGTACTTAACGCCTGACGTTTGATACCTTTCGGAAGTTCGCCATGTTGATCCCAGCCCATGTGGTAGAGCTGAATGAATTTCACATCTCGTTCGGCTAGTCGGCGCGCCAGAAGGCAGTTAGCGGCGTAGGTGCCGGGTTTACGCGCATCCTCTCCGTACAATTCGTAAACGTGATCGGGTTCCTTGCCTACTTCCACTGCTTCAGGTACCGAGGTTTGCATCCGATACGCCATTTCGTACTGAGTAATCTTGGAGTGGATCTCCGGGTCGCCCCATAGACCGTACTGATGCTCGTTCATCTCCTTAATGTAATCCAGTGCTCGGCGACGATCGTCTTGATGCACTCCGTAGGGATTGTTGAGATAAAGAACCGGGTCTTTACCCGAGCGAAACTGTACACCTTGGTGGTGAGAAGCCAAAAAACCATTGCCCCAGGCAGCCGAACTCAGCGGTTGGGCTCCGCCTCCCTTAGAAATAAGAACAATAAAGTGAGGCAGATTTTCATTATCTGAACCCAAACCGTAGCTTAGCCAGGAACCAATGCTGGGACGACCACTAAGCTGAGAACCCGTTTGCACAAACATGACCGCTGGCTCGTGATTAATGGCTTCGGTGTACATAGATTTGATAATGCACATCTCATCTACCACTTGCGAAGTGTACGGAAATAACTCACTCACCCAAGCTCCCGACTGACCGTACTGCTTAAAATCGTAGATTGATTTTACCAACGGAAAGGTAGACTGTCCAGTAACCATTCCCGAATTACGCTGAGTGCCTTTTACCGAATCGGGAATCTCCTGTCCGTGCCACTTGGCTAATTCTGGTTTATAGTCGAAAGTCTCAATTTGAGATGGTCCACCACTTTGAAACAGGTAGATCACCCGTTTGGCTTTCGCTGGAAAATGTGGCCCGGGAATGATGCCGCCGGAGGTAGCTGATTTAGCTAATGCGTCAGCGGGGTTTAATAAGTTTCCTAACGCTAGAGCACCAAACCCTAAGCTACCTTGCTTCAAAAAATCTCGGCGGGATTGCCGTTGTTGTATGCGCTTTATTTCTTCCATAATGCTATTGTCGGGTATACGCCTCGTTAGTATTCATAATAGCGTTAGAAACCGTAGCCAACGCTGCCACCTGAACGTTAGGTAAGGACTGGTTTCGCTCGTACTCTCCTATGCTCAAATAAGCCTGGGCATCCTGCGGATCATCTTCAAATCGGTTAACTTCCTTTTGGTAAAACTCCGTAAGCATACTCATTTCCTGCTCGTCGGGACTTCGTCCGGTAATTAGCCGGAATGCTTGCTCCAGTTGTTGGGTTGAGCCTTGCTGGTTCTTCTCGATCAATCGTTCGGCTAACACACGGGAGGCTTCTAAGTACTGAGGGGCATTTAGTAAAACCAAGGCTTGCAACGGAGTACTAGTGGTACGTCGACGTACCGTACAAACGCCGCGTTCGGGAGCATCAAAAATTAGCATGGACGGTGGCGGAGCTGTTCTCTTCCAAATAGTGTATAAGCTACGTCGGTATAGTCCGTCACCTGGTTCTTGTAAGTACTGATAGCGCCAACCTTTGTTGCTTAGCTCATCCCACAATCCGGCGGGTTGGTAAGGGTAGACGCTGGTGCCACCAATGGTATCTACCAATAGCCCACTAATTGCCAAAGCATTGTCGCGGATCATCTCGGCCGAAAGACGGAAGCGAGGACCTCGTGCCAGTAGTACGTTTTCTTTATCCATCTCAGCTAACTCAGGAGTGACGACCGAACTTTGACGGTAGGTTGATGACATCACTATCTGCTTGTGTAATGCTTTAGTATCCCAACCCGATTCCACAAAGGTGACCGCTAACCAGTCCAGTAGTTCTGGGTGAGAAGGCAAATCGCCCTGATTACCGAAGTCTTCAGCACTTTTAACTAGCCCCTGTCCAAAGTGCATTTGCCAGATACGATTTACGTACACCCGGGCAGTGAGCGGATTTTCTTCATCAAACAGCCACTTGGTAAGTCCCAGGCGATTTTTGGGAAACTCCTCATCGTAAGATAGTACCGCTTCGGGTATACCCGGTTCTACTTCGGTAGAGCGGGCATCGTATAACCCTCGATCCAAAATATAAGTGGGGCGAGGTTCTTCTAAGTCCCCCATTACCATAATCTCAGGGATCTCATTTACCACAGTGTTAATCCTCACTCGGTGTTGGTGCAAACTATCTCGCAGCATTTCGGCTTGCTCGTCTAACTGCGCCCAGTAGTATTCCTGCACAAGCGACTCTTCTTGATTTATCGCCTCCGTAGCATCATCAGGACTGTGCGAGTACAATACTTCCAGCCTGGTGAGTGCTCGATCGTACACTTTGATCTCATCAATACCGCCATTCTTGAAGGGAATAATGTGGGTTCGTTGTCCTAAAGTAAATCCATTAAAACCGTAAGTATGGATATTAGGCTCGTAGAGAATACCTTTGTACAGATTGTCTTGGTCAATACTGGCTGAAACAGGTTGTCCGTTTATGTAGAGATTAACTCCTTCCGCCTGACTGGAACCATCGTAAGTAATTGTTACCTGTGACCATTCTTTGGCGGGCAATGCCTCCTGAGTGGTGAGCTGAATGCTGTTGTAAGGCCAAGAGTGAGCCATGATAAATTGCAAGCGATTATCGGTCAGGTGAAGCGAGTAACCTTTGTAACCCAGCCGTAAATCTTCGCAGTGGTAGAACACTCCTATTTCTTTATAAGTCGTATCAGGATGTAGCCAAAGTGAGACAGAGAACGGCTCAGTGCGTTCGTACCAACCTACTTTTTCGCCTAGTTGTACGGAGTTATAATCACTGATGAAAAAAGCGTTTCCTTTTTTTCCTTCCTTGATGATAGGTTCTTTCAAAGTAGCGGGTTTACTTCTATCAACTAGGTTAGGCGAAGTGAATGCATCATCGTTGGGCTGAATCTGATCAAACGGATAGTGGGCTACTAAACCCTGATTAATTCGTCGCCGCAAGCCAGCTTTGGTGAGCTTAGTATTTGCTTTCCAGTTTTGGTACTGCTCGTCAGGCGATGTTTTTCGTTGATCCAATTTGGTCTCGAAGTGCTCAATTTTCTGGCTGACGAATTGAATGATGTCTTCTTGTTCTTCATTGCTAAGCAGTAACGAGGGACCAGGGGTTTGGTCAGGCCCATATACCGGAGTGCCGATCTCGCGGGTACTGTTAAAAAAACCTGAAACTTCGTAGAAGTCCTGCTGACTAATGGGGTCGTACTTGTGATCGTGGCAGCGGGCGCATTCCAGCGAAAGCCCCATAAAAACCTGCCCAACTGTTCCCACCCGGTCGGCAATATACTCCTGTCGGTATTCTTCAAATACAATGCCCGCCTCAGAGTTTTTCTTATGCAGACGGTTGAAGGCAGTAGCCAGAATACTTTCCTGCGTAGGATTGGGAATAAGGTCACCCGCCAATTGCCAGGTAGCAAACTGATTGTAAGGCATATTTTCGTTGAAGACTTTAATTACCCAATCGCGCCAGGGTGAAAAGTTCCGGTGCTTATCGTCTAGGTAGCCGTCGCTATCGGCGTAGCGGGCAGCATCCATCCAGTTGGCTGCCATTCGTTCTCCGTAAGCGGGTGATTGCAGTAGTCGGTCAACTACTTTTTCGTAGGAATCAGGCGAGTCGTCAGCCAGAAAATGGTCAATTTCTTCTAGCGTCGGTGGCAATCCAGTCAGGTCGAAGCTTAACCGTCGGATGAGTGTTTCTTTATCTGCTTTCTGAGATGGAGTAAGCTTCTCCCGCTCTAATCGAGCCAGCACAAAATGATCGATGGGGGAGCTAGGCCATTCTTCATTCTCAATAGTCGGTAGCTCCGGTTTCTCTGGTTTGATAAATGCCCAATGCGGTTTATAGTCGGCTCCCTGCTCAATCCACTTGGTAAGAATAGCTTTTTCCTCTATCGTAAGTTGTAGGTGAGATTCGGGAGGAGGCATTACAAAGTCGGGATCATCGGAAATGATACGGTGATAAACTGCACTTTTTCCCAGTTTGCCTGGTACAATCGCGTGTCCTTCGCCCGATGCCAAGGCAGCAAATGCTGCTTTGGGAGTATCTAGTCGTAAATCAGCTTCTTGATTTTCCTTGTCGGGGCCGTGGCAGGCGTAGCAACGGTCGGAAAGAATAGGTTTGACGTGAAAATTAAAATCAACTACATCTGGTAGTTTCCTCTCAGCCTCTACAATCTGCGCTGGCTTGTCCGCACCGCAGCGAACGAACAGCATCGCGAACAAGCCGAATGTGAGAAATAATAGTGGAGTATATAAACGTAGTTTGAGTAAGTGCATAGTCTTTCTTTCACCCTTGCAAAAAACGGGGTTACGCTAATATAATAAACTCTGATGGCAGATGGTAGGTTGAAAAAACCGTTTTATTAACTGTTAACAGAACGAACCTTTCATTTTACCTATTTGGTTGATTGGTTTTAGCTATTTTATGATATTGCAAGGGTGAATGAGCAACAACGCCTACTCCGATTACTCAAGCTGATTGCCCTGCTATCTTCCCCCTTGCGACGGACGGTGCGGCAGTATGCTGACCTACTGGAAGTAAATAAAACTACTATTTACCGCTACTTTCGCACGATTGAGGAAGCGGGCTACGCGCTGCTGTTAGACGATCAAAACCAATACTACTTAGATCGGAGTACAGTTCGCAGTCGTCATCCTGAATTACACTTTAGTGAAGAAGAGGCACAAGTACTGGGCGACTTAGTGCGGAGCTACGACTCGCCTATTCAGCAGGATTTGCTCAACAAGATTTACACGCACTCTACTTTAACCGAACTGGCTGATAGCCTAGCCGATGCTCAGCAATCGGTGCGTTACCGCATTCTCAAAGAAGCTATTCGGGAAGAACGGCAGGTAATTTTGCGGCAATACGTCTCCATGAATAGCCAGCAAATTGGTGACCGCCGGGTAGAGCCCATCGGCTTTCTGCATCGGGATACTTTGGTGGAAGCGTATGATGTGGAGAAAAAAGCAATGCGCCACTTTCGGATCGAACGAATTGCCGAAGTAAAGCGTTGCCAAACCTACTTCCAGCATAAAGGTGAGCACCGTCATAGTCAGACCGACCCTTTCCGGGTGGCTAACTTACAGTCTGTTGACGTTACCGTAAAACTTACTCCCACCGCTGCTCAGCAAATGAAGGAGCTATACCCGGCTACCGAGCCCTATTTACAGCAGCAAGGTGATTCAACCATTTTTTCAGCACCTGTCAATCGTGAATTCAAACTAATTGATCGCTTGCTTTTGAGCTTATGCGATGAAGTGCAAGTTGTATCCCCACCCCAGCTCCGCGAGCATTTGCAGACTTTCTGGAAGCGTAATACTATCTGAGGAGACCGGAGACCGGAGACCGGAGACCGGAGACCGGAGACCGGAGACCGGAGACCGGAGACCGGAGACCGGAATTTCAAGATTGAAAGCTAGAGGTCAAAATGATAGTAGATTTTTTTTGATTATGCTTCCTAGTATCATCCAATACGATACTCGAGTTCCTTAATTTCGGATTCCGGTTTCCCGTCTCCGGTCTCCATAAAAAGTTTTTTTCCAGTTGCAGAGGGTGCAACTCCGGGGTCGTATTCTTGTCATAGATTGATTTAACAGAACATATTATGCAGAAATTAACAATTTATGACCGCACATTTTTCGGAGAGCAGGTAGGAGAGGTTCAGATTATTGTAGGTAACAAAGTCACTACCGTGCGAGAGATTATCAACGCTCGGGTAGAAGCAGAAGTAAGTAGCTACAACCAACGCCAAGCCCATTATTTTCAGGGGTTAGTGCAGCCTACCGGAGCCGAGCAAACTCTTAACGGTTTTCGGCTTAAGAGATGTCAAAAAATTGACCCTGAACAGCATACCTATTTAGCGCTAGATAGCTTTCTGAAAAACCAGTACTTCGTTCTGATTGACGACGTACAGGCTGAATCGCTCGACCAGGAAGTTACCCTTCATTCCGAAACCAAGATTAGCTTTTTAAAACTGACTCCTTTAGTCGGCGGATAATTTTATAGAACACTGATAGACAGAGCTTTCTTCATTATCCACTATCCATTTTCAATTAAAAAAAAATCATGGCAATACAGACTTTACGTAAGATATTCTTTGGTAACTTTATACTTAAAGGCCACTCAGAACTACAATCATTACTGAATCAGATAGATCAGGAAAAGCGGACGAAGACTGATTACGGGTGGATGTGGATAGACCGAGATCTTTCAGAAACCTCTACTTATCAGCAGATAAAGGCGAAAAACCCGGCTGAGAAGCGAGAGTTAGTATTAGAACTAGTGGCTATGCTGCCTAAGCTGAAAAGCCGACTGGCCCGACGGAGCTCTTATAGATCTAGTGATCCGGATATTAGCTTGGAAAGGATGGGAAGTCTACTGCTAGAACGGCTTATCCGGCAGAAATTAGATTTACGGGAAGATGATTTTATCTTTCTACTTAATACCTACGCTAACGTTCCAGACCGAGCCTACTATCACTTGAATTGTTGGCCGGTAGGGTATACTGTAAAACAGTTAGAACGTTTCGCATCTAACAATCTACTCAGCCCTGACTTTCAAGCTTTCCTTACTCAATATATTCAGCAAGCGGATTTTGACCAAAAGCGGTACTACTGGGGGTCTAACTTACCGCAAGTTAAACTAAAGATAGAAACATTATTGCATCGAGCTCGAAGCGGTAATGCCACAGTTCCTCCATTAGTATTGAGCGAACAAGACAGCTTTGGGAGGTTAGTCAACCAATCGGTAAACAGCCTTTCTGGCAAAATGCGTCCCCACTATTACGAACTACTTCACTTGGCGGCGACGGCTTCGGGTGCTAAGCCTACCAAAAAATATAGTAAAGCGATAGAGAAAATTGTGGAAGCAACCGGGGCAATTCACCTTCGGGAGACAGTAAGAACGTGGCTGGCTTTTTTGATTAGCATGGATAATATTGAAGAAGAATATCATCAGACTTGGCAAAACCGAACATATACTTACACTACCCATATTTTTCTTCAGCACCAGAACGCTACCATTGCCAAAGGGCTGGTTTGGTCATTAGTACAAGTTAGCAATCCGATAACGTTGGTGACGATTGGGCAATTGGCTGAGCGGGCTTTTCGGAAGATACCGGGAGTCGGGGCAACGGCGATGGCGTTAGGTAATGCCTGCCTTTATCTGCTGGCGCATTCTGAAGGTACCGAAGGAGTAGCCTACCTTTCAGGCTTGAAGACTAAAATGTCACAAAATAATATCCGCCAACGGATACAGCAGTGTATTGAACAGAAATCAGTGCAGTTGGGAATTAGTCCGCATGAAGTAGAGGAAATGGTGGTGCCTCATTACGACCTTACAGCGGGTAGAAAAGAGATTATATTCGATGATTATACACTAGAGGTTTCTATTCAGGGCATTGGTAAGATTAACCAAGTTTGGCGGAAGTCTGATGGTTCAACGCAAAAATCAGTACCCAGTTTTGTGAAGCAATCTACAGTGCATCAGTCCCGCCTAACTGCCGTCCGGGCTGAAATCAAGGAAATCAAAAAGAATTTGACAACGCAGCGAGACCGGATTGATCGATCGTATGTGCAGAACCGGAGTTGGGCTTACGAAAAATTCTGCCAGTACTACCTTCACCACGGGTTAGTGGGTTGGCTAGCCCAACGACTTATTTGGTCATTTGAACTTGGCGAACAAACTATTCCGGCTATCTGGCGCAATAACCATTGGGAAGATGTGGATGGGAATCCATTGAACGGAATCAATGATATTACTCGGGTTACTCTTTGGCACCCAATTCAATCTAAAACGGAGGAGGTATTGGCGTGGCGTGAGCGACTGGAGCATTTAGAGATACAGCAGCCTCTGAAGCAGGCTTACCGAGAGATTTACTTGCTAACCGATGCTGAAGTAAATACCCGCTTCTACAGCAACCGGATGGCGGCGCATATTCTGAAGCAACACCAACTTAATGCCCTGGCGGGAGTTAGAGGTTGGAAGTACAGTTTAATGGGAGCTTTTGACGACGGGCGCGACCGGGCTGAAGTAGCTATTAATCTACCAGATCATAACCTGCAAGCTTCTTTCTGGATTAACGAAATGCTGAGTGAAGAGGCCATGAACGATACGGGAATCTGGCTTTACGTGGCTACCGATCAGGTACGCTTCACCCAAGATGATAAAGTGCTCAATCTCATTGATGTTCCTCCTTTGATCTTTTCCGAGATTATGCGGGATGTGGATTTATTCGTGGGGGTAACCAGCGTAGGTAATGATCCGCAGTGGCAAGACAATGGAGGTACTCCTCAGTTTCGCGAGTACTGGACAACCTATTCATTTGGTAACCTGAGTGAGGTAGCCAAAACCCGTAAGGCAGTTTTGGAGAAAGTATTACCTCGGTTGAAGATCAGTAAAGTAGCCAGCATTGATGGGAAGTTCTTGAAGGTAAAAGGAACGTATAAGACCTACAAAATTCACATTGGTAGCACCAATATTTTGATGGAGCCTAACGATCAGTATCTGTGCATTGTCCCGTCGCGTGGTTCGGCTTCCAGTGCTGATAAGTTGTTTTTACCCTTTGAAGGTGACCGAGGCTTCGCGATTTTACTCAGTAAGGCATTTTTACTAGCTGAAGATCATAAGATTACCGATCCGACGATCCTCAGCCAGTTAGGAAAATAAATACTGCCCCTCACTTCTTAATCAAGCCCTGCCTAAGGAATTAGACAGGGCTTTTCTCATTCTTTTAGGCTAAAATATCCTTTACTATGTGACCGTGAACATCGGTTAACCGAAATCTTCTTCCCTGATGTTTGAACGTTAAGCGCTCGTGGTCGATACCCATCAGGTGCAGCAGCGTAGCCTGAAAATCGTGCACGTGTACGGGATCTTTGACGATATTATAGCCAAACTCATCAGTTTCACCGTAGCTGAAACCAGATTTTACTCCGCCCCCGGCCATCCAGACAGTGAAGCAGCGCGGATGGTGATCGCGCCCGTAGTTGTCCTTGGTTAGTTTTCCTTGAGAGTAGTTGGTTCGTCCGAATTCACCGCCCCAAACCACCAGCGTATCTTCTAAGAGTCCTCGTTGTTTTAAGTCCTTCACCAGAGCGGCCGAAGCCTGATCGGTATTTTTACATTGATGCTTAATACCGCCCGGAAGGTTTCCGTGCTGGTCCCAACCCTGGTGGTAGAGTTGGACGAACTTGACATCGCGCTCAATTAGCCTTCTCGCCAACAGGCAGTTGGCGGCATACGTACCGGGGTCTCGAGCATCTGGGCCGTACATATCAAATACCCAATCAGGTTCATCGCGCATGTCGGTCACTTCCGGTACGGAGGTTTGCATCCGAAACGCCATTTCGTACTGGGCAATCCGATTAAGAATTTCGGGATCGCCGTAGGCTTCATACTGCAATTCGTTTAGCTGATGCAAATAGTCTAACATTTGCGCCCGATCTTGGTGATGAAATCCGTTAGGGTCGTTAAGAAACAATACCGGGTCTTTTCCCGAACGGAACTGTACCCCTTGGTGGGTTGACGGCAAAAAAGCATTGCCCCACAGTCGGGCGTACAGCGGTTGCCCCCCGGCATTTTTAGAAACTAGTACGATGAACGCCGGAAGGTTCTCATTATCGGACCCTAAACCGTAGCTCAGCCACGAACCAATACTGGGCCGTCCGGCCTGCTGCGAACCGGTCTGAAAAAAAGTAATAGCCGGATCGTGGTTGATGGCTTCGGTATGCAGCGACCGAATAAAACAAAGGTCGTCTACCACCTCCGCCGTATACGGCATCAGCTCACTTACGGGGGCACCGCTGTTGCCGTACTGAGAGAATGTAAATTGAGAACCAGCCAACGGGAGCGATGACTGTCCGGCACTCATCCCGGTGAGTCGCTGCCCTTTTCGCACGCTATCGGGCAATTCTTCACCATTCATCTTTTCTAGCAGTGGCTTATGGTCGAAGGTCTCAAACTGGGAGGGACCACCACTTTGAAAGAGGTAAATCACCCGCTTGGCTTTAGGCGCAAAATGGGGGGCACCCAACACTCCGCCCGAAACCTGCGGGGAAGCTGAGAAGCCACTCGTTGGGTTGAGCATCGCTCCTAAGGCGAAAGCACCCAATCCCATACCGGACTTGCGGAGAAACTCCCTTCGGTTAAAATGATCGGATATTTTATCTAAATGATTCATGGTTTATCGTTTCATAACGGTGGCATCCGCATTCATTACAGTACTCGCTACCACCGTATACGCTGCCAATGCTTGCTTATCGATGCATGGTTCCGCTTCAAACTCCCCGGTGGCTAGCCAGCCCGTCATTTTCTCAGGACTTTCCTGAAAATCGTTCTTCTGTTTGCGGTAGAAAGTGTTTAGCACGGTCAATTCTTGTTCGCTAGGAAACTTCGCCGTAAGGCTCCGGTATAGATTCGTAAGTCGGGTCTTGTGATTGCTTTCTGTCGTCAGCACCTTCGCAGCTAGTGCCCGGCTGGCTTCTACAAACTGCGGATCATTCAACAGTACTAATGATTGCAGCGGAGTGCTGGTTTTCTGGCGGGTAACTTCGCAGTAACTGCGGGTGGGAGCGTCAAAGGTGTTCATAGACGGTGGAGGTACGGTTCTCTTCCACAACGTATACAGGCTACGGCGGTACAGTTTCTCTCCGGTGTCGGGCACGTAGCTGGCTCCACTAATTTTCCATAGCCCATCGGGCTGATAAGGTTTTACGCTTTCTCCTCCGATTTTATCAACCAGCAAACCGCTAGCGTGTAGCACATTGTCGCGTAGCATTTCGGCGGTAAGCCGAAGAGAAGGCCCGCGGGATATAAGTTTATTGTCATAATCTTTCTCCAATAGCTCTTGTGGGGTTTGAGAAGATTGCCGATAGGTCGCTGATAGTACAATCATCTTCTGCATCGCCTTAATGTCCCAGCCCGATTCCACAAAACGAATAGCCAGCCAGTCGAGCAGTTCAGGATGGGTAGGCAGTTCGCCCTGATTACCAAAATCGGCTGCCGAGCTTACAATACCTCGGCCAAAGTAGGATTGCCAGTAGCGGTTTACAATTACCCGGGCGGTGAGCGGGTTGTGCTCAGAAAATAGCCATTGGGCTAATCCCAATCGGTTTTGGGGCAAAGTGTCAGGAAAAGTTAGTATGCTCTCGGGAGTTGCCGGGTGCACCTCTTCACTCGGAGCATCGTAGGCACCACGATCCAGGAGGAAAGTAGGGCGAGGCTCTTCTAACTCATCCATCACCATAATTTCGGGCACGGATTCTACCAACGCGTTTTGCTCAGTTCTCAACTTTTGCAGTTCCTTCTTCTTCTGCCAGTAACCCAGATTAGCGTGTACTGATGCCAGTGCTTGCTGGGTCTGCTGGTCTAGCTCCTTTTTTCCCGACCAAGCTGCAACTTCGGCGGGTAATAGTTCTCGGTCGTATACTTTGATTTCATCCAGCAAAGCGTTTTTAGTTCCGGTTCCGCGCCACAGTGCGCCGAAACTCAGGCCGGGTTCTTCATCTACCGCAGAAAGCAAAATATCTTTGTAAAGATTGTCTTTCTCTGCCTCCATTTCCATCGCTTCGCCGTTCAGGTATACTTTCAGTCCTTGGGCTTTACTGGAACCATCGTAAGTGAGAGCCAGATGAAACCATTCGTCCTTGGGTATTTCAATAGTAGAATGCTTGGAAATATTATTGTACGGCCAAGTGTGGGCCATTAACGCATCTATTTTATTGTCTTTAATCGACAGATAGTAGCCGCGAAAGTTATAGATAATTTTTCCTTGGCCTTTGTGGAAAATGGTACCATTTTTCAATGCAGTGGGTACTTGCATCCACAGGCCAATGGTGAAAGGCTGCGCCCGGTCAAAGGCACCAATAGAACCCAAAGAAAGGGGATCATCCCCGTTGGAAAGCAACGCCTGACCGAATTTTCCTTCTTCTAGACTGGGTTCTAATGCCTCCGGGTTTTTACGGGGTTCGGCTAAGATGATTTGTGCTTTCTGACTGGGGCGGGCTACGTTAGCAAATTGATTATTAACTGCGGTTTCAAAGTCAAAGTGGGCGATCAGTCCATCGTTCAAATACTTCTCGATGTTGACAGGCTGTTCAAATTTGATGCTTTCACTTTTGTGGGTTACCAGCGCACTGATTTCACGCTTTTTTTGATCAATTTGCTCGTCAAGAAACTGCATGATGCTGTCTTGCTTTTCATCGGTTAGCAGTAGAGTAGGTACGGGCATCGCATCGTCCCAAGAGATCTGCCCGGCTTCGTCTATGTTGTTGAAGAAGCTGAACATCTGAAAGTATTCCTTCTGGGAGATGGGGTCAAATTTATGATCGTGGCAGCGAGCGCATTCTAGAGTCATGGCCATTAGCGATTTTCCTAGGGTATTGGTGCGGTCAGCTACGTATTCTATTCGGAATTCTTCATTGACGATACCGCCTTCCATATTTTGAGCATGGTTTCGGTTGAAGGCCGTTGCCAGAATCTGCTCCCGAGTAGGCTCGGGCATCAAATCTCCGGCCAGTTGCCAAGTAACAAACTGGTTGAAGGGTTTATTTTCGTTAAAGGCTTTAATTACCCAATCGCGCCAAGGCCACATAGGGCGGTAACGGTCTACCGAGTAACCGTGGGTATCGGCGTAGCGGGAGGCATCCATCCAGTCGGTAGCCATCTTCTCGCCGTAGTGGGGCGAGGCTAGTAAACGATTAACTACTTTTTCGTAGGCACCTTCCGAATCATC
The DNA here is from genome assembly GCF_030506325.1 of Tunicatimonas pelagia. Classification (NCBI taxonomy): domain Bacteria; kingdom Pseudomonadati; phylum Bacteroidota; class Cytophagia; order Cytophagales; family Catalimonadaceae; genus Tunicatimonas; species Tunicatimonas pelagia. The sequence continues at coordinate 4,466,701 of NZ_CP120683.1, forward strand.
TGTCAGGAAAGCATCTATTTCCTCCAGGGTAGGTGGTAGTCCGGTGAGATCAAAGCTTACTCGTCGGATTAGCGTTTCTTTGTCTGCCTCAGCCTGGGGTTGTAAATCATTTCGTTCCAGGGTACGGAAAATGAAATGGTCAATCTCATTCATCGCTTGGGTCTGATGAAAGGTTTCGGGTACTTCCGGCTTCTCGGGGGGAATAAACGCCCAATGCTTCTTGTATTCTGCTCCTTCTTCTACCCACCGAATTAGCACCGCTTTTTCGTAATCCGTTAGGGTCAGATTAGATTCGGGTGGAGGCATTAGTTCCTCTTTATCCTCCGAAAGAATACGGTGGACCAATTCGCTTCGGGCTGCTTCACCGGGAACAATGGCGGTGTTACCACTTTCTTCCAGAGCCGTAAAAGCTCCTTCGGGAGTATCTAATCGTAATCCGGCTTTTTGGTTAGCTAAATCCGGGCCGTGGCAGGCGTAACAACGATCCGAAAGGATAGGCTTAACGTGAAGGTTGAAGTCAACACTCTTGGGCAAAGACTTTTCGGCCTGAACAACTTCTTCTGGTTTATCTATTCCACAGCCAGATACCAGCAATCCTGATAATCCTAAAATAAGCCAAGCCGTTTTTGAATTCATGTAGAGAGATTCTAGATTTACCTATAAAAATAAGCATAATTATCAGTAAACGTACTGTACCATTAAGCTAAAGACGCTCACGTGTAATCTGGGCGAAACCCACGGGTACTATTTTTAATCTAAGAAGACTGATAGAATACTATGAAAACAATAGTGCTGGAAGAACCCGGTAGGTTTAAGTATGCTGATACCAACCCAGCTGAAAATTTGCAACCGAACGAAGCATTGGTGAAAGTACACCGAATTGGTATTTGTGGTACCGATTTTCATGCCTACCGGGGCAATCAGCCCTTTTTCACCTATCCACGAATATTAGGGCACGAACTGGGAGTAGAGGTACTGAGCGTGGGCGAGGAGGTAACCAACGTAGCCGTAGGTGATAAGTGTTCGGTAGAGCCTTATCTAAACAAAACGCAAGATCAGGCAGTACGCCGAGGGTATACTAACTGTGGCGAGAATTTATCCGTACTGGGTGTTCACCAAGATGGGGGAATGCGGGAGCGGTTTAAGTTACCAGCTAAGTACTTGCATACATCGGAAAAGCTTACTTATGAACAGTTGGCGGTGGTTGAACCTTTGGGCATCGGTTGCCACGCCGTAAACCGAGCTAATATTCAGTCGGATGATCTGGTATTGGTAGTAGGAGCCGGACCGATTGGCTTGGCAACAGTAATCTTCGCCACGGCGCAGGGAGCAAAAACCGTAGTGATGGATGTTAACCAAGACCGTCTCAGCTTTGCTCAAGAAGTCACCAACATTCACGGAACAGTGGTTGCCGGGCGTGATGATACCATTGATAAGTTACAAGAGCAATTTAACGGAGATTTACCAACGGTGGTGTTGGATGCTACCGGAAATCAGTATTCTATGGCGAAGGCACTAGAGTACGCCGCTCCGGCAGGACGAATTGTGTTCGTCGGTTTGTTCCGAGGGGATTTTTCTTTTCACGACCCCTACTTTCACAAGAAAGAACTTACGCTGATGGCTAGCCGTAATGCGCTATCGTCTGATTTTAAGCAGATTATCCGCATGATGGAAGAAGAGCAAATTGACGTGAGCCAATGGATTACCCACCGTAGCTCCTTCGAGGAAATGGTAAATGAGTTTGACGACTGGCTTAAACCTGAAACCGGAGTGATTAAAGCGGTGGTATCGTTTTAGGAGCGCGGAAGTTTGGAAACAATGAGCGACAGACAGTTGAGAACTGACAACTGAAAGTGGATAGTGACCAATGTCTAATTCATAGTACCCAATTCCAATGACCAGCGAATATTTAGCTTTATTGCGATTTTATCTGTCTCTCCAAGCTTTTCCAGGTACGTTTTAGATAGTTCTCCAACTGATTAGCGTCCTGACAGAACCCCAGCATTAGTACTAAGTCATCTCGTTCCCACGATTTCGCATCCTCTAGCTGGTCGAGTTGCTGACCGCGGCTGCCTGTTTCGTACTTACGCAGAAAAGCTCTCCCTCTTTGGTTACTCAGGGTAGTTGCCACCAGTTGCATAGCCTCTCGGAAGCGACAAAAACGATGCGACAAACCTTCTGGTGCTGAGTAGGGATAGTTCTGCTTGCTATCTAATTCAGTAATAATCTCAGTAAGTTCAGTGTATAGTGCCATATAGTAAAAGTACAAATATTTATTTAAAGTTTCTTAGCCCAAACTTCATCAAAATCACTTTTTTACTGGCTTTTGATGGGCGTATCTCCGCATAATTCCCAATAGATTGGGTAACTTGGAAAAAATTAGCGTTGCTACTATCTAATCTGTCTTTCTGTGAAATATTTGTTTATTGTTATTACTACAGCGGTCATTACCGCTTTAGTTTGTTTTCTTTGGTTTAAGGCGGTATCCGGAAAAATTTCAGATAACGATGTACAAGCAGCTCAAAAGCTACTGAGCCTTGATTTGACCGATCAAGAGATTGATACGCTACTGGCTGATGTTCAGGGAAATGCGGAGAACTACGCTCTTATGCATCAGTACACACTGAAGAATGAAGTCCCGCCTGCCCTATTATTTGATCCTGTTCCGCACAATTTCACAATTGACACAGCTTCTTTTTCACCTGAGTGGAATATTCCCGAAGATGTGGCCCTGCCGATCAACCAGGATGAACTAGCCTTCTACAGCGTGCTAGAACTAGCTTCCTTACTAAAAAATCAAAAAATTACGTCCACTGAGCTTACTCAGCTTTATTTGGATCGCATTCACCGCTACGATGACACGCTACTCAGTGTCATTACCGTCACCGAAGAATTAGCACTGGAGCAAGCTCGCCGAGCCGATGAAGAAATTCAGCAAGGAAAATACCGAGGACCTCTGCACGGTATTCCCTACGGCGTGAAGGACTTACTGGCGGTAGAAGGTTACAAAACCACCTGGGGAGCTAATTCTCACAAAAACCAAACGATTGACCAGACGGCTACCGTCGTAAAAAAACTGGAAGCAGCGGGAGCCGTGCTTATTGCCAAGCTCACTTCCGGGGCACTAGCCCGGGGCGATGTGTGGTTTGGTGGTACCACCAAAAGTCCGTGGGATTTGACACAGGGGGCGAGTGGTTCGTCAGCAGGTTCAGCTTCAGCCGTAGTGGCTGGACTGGTTGGTTTTGCGATTGGTACCGAAACAATGGGTTCGATCAGCTCGCCTTCTACCCGATGCGGAGCGAGTGGTTTGCGACCTACCTTCGGACGAGTGAGCCGCCACGGGGTAATGACTCTTAGCTGGAGTCTGGATAAAGCCGGTCCGATTTGCCGATCCGCCGAAGATGCTGCTTTAGTTTTTGATGCCATTCGCGGAGCTGATCCCAAAGATAGAACTACTGTAGAGGCTTCTTTCGACTACGACGGCAAAGTAGATGTATCCGCACTAAGCATTGGAATAGTAGAAAAATACTTTGAAGACGATACAACCAACCAGGAACATAATGAACAAACGCTAGAAGTACTAAGAAAGCTAGGCGCAAACTTTCAGCCTGTTAGTTTACCCGATAGTACTACGCTTCCGGTAAAGGTACTTTCCCTAATTATGTTTGCTGAAGCCGGAGCGGCATTTGATGATCTCACTCGCAGTAATCTCGATGATTCTTTAGTGCGCCAAGACGAACGCTCACGACCGAACGCCCTACGTCAGTCCCGCTTTATTCCAGCGGTGGAATATATTCAAGCTAATCGCTACCGCTACCAACTTATTCAGGCAATGGACTCGCTGATGCAACAGTACGACGTAATTGTAACCCCCACCCGAGGCGGTAATCAGTTGCTGATTACCAACATGACCGGTCATCCAGTGGTAGTTGTTCCGAATGGATTTGACGAAGATGGGCATCCCCAAAGTATCACCTTCATTGGTAATCTCTACGACGAAGCCTCCATCCTGGAAGTGGCCCACGCTTACCAGCAAGCCACCGAATTTGAAGATCAGCACCCGGATTTTTTCTTACCGAAGGCGGTTGCGGAGAACTAAGGCTGCGTCGCCCAACCTAACTTAGCTACGCGGATTCCTTGTAAATCTGGTAACAAAGCTGCAATGTGCCACTGTCCTTGATGCTGGAAAATTTCGGGAGCAGCAACGGGCAGGGTACCGACGAGGTACTGGTCATCATCCACACCGAAGTCATACAGGTTTTTAGAACGGTACACACTGGTTTTGGGTACAGTTTCGGTCACCCCATCTACTACTTTTCCGTAAGATTGGGTGCGGAACAGATAGTAATAACCCGAAGGATGTTTCACGACAAACGGGCATTCGGCTAGCCAGAATTTATCGCCGCCAGCTTGTCCACCGTAAGCTACTTTAGTAGATTCACTCCAGGTTGTAAGGTCGGTTGAAGTACGCAGATAAACCGCTCCAATCTGATTGGGATGAGCGGTGTAATAGACATAAAAAGTATCATTTTCGTGCAATACCATCGCATCGCGGGTATTGGTTTCTGCCGGATCGCCAAACAAAGCCGGGGAGCCATCGCGCAGTTTTCGTTCAAAAGTAATTCCGTCGGGACTGGTTGCCAGACAGATTCGGTTCCAGTCACCATAGAACATCTGATACATATTGTCAATACGGGTAACGTAAGGAGCTTGCATTCCGCCGGGCACTTCTCCTAAACTTGGATCAGCCTGCATCGCGATTCCCATCGGAGTCCAGTCCCGGTCAGTAAGGTTGGCGGCTTGCCAGCGATGAAATAAGCGAGTTTTACCCGGGGCTTTGGTTTTACGGATGCACGACCACAGTTGCCAAGTGCTATCCGCCGCTTGCCAGATACCGAAATCAACGGGTTGCTGCTCATCCGAAGTCAGTTCGCCCAAATCAGGGTTTCCAGCAATTGTCCACCAATCTCCCTCAATTACCGGAACTAGGGCTGGGTTGGGCTGAGAATTTACCACAGTAGCTAAGCTGATTAACCACAGAAAGAGAAAAATCTGAATAGAATTATTCATATACAAACGAATAGGTTTAGTGAGCATGTCCTTGCAAATCACCTTTAAGTTCATAGCTCAGATCATCTGCAATCATCAAGACGCTTATTGGCATAATTTACAGCTTCTTGCTCGAAAAAATTACACGAAGTTGAGTTTTCAATTGTGTAGGCAAGCCAAAATACTGGTCCGTTCAAATCTAAGTAAATGTACTTTGAAAGGCTCTTATAAAACGTTGAAGACTCTCGCCATTTTGTATCAATATTCTTCATCAGAGCATTTCCGCCAACTTTACGATCGTATTGCATGATGTGAGCTACTTCTTCGGCAAACGTATCATAGAATTCGGCACCTTCCAGGTCAGACCTTATACCTATAGAACTCACTTGACCCGTTGCTCGTCCACTGCCTATTGAAGAAGAAAATCTCCCATCGGATTCAAAATACATAATTCCTGATAATAAGGTCTTCCCCAAATCAAACCTCGCACCTTTTCCTACCACCAGCAATCCGTAAACAGAAGAAGTGAAGAGCCTTGCTTTGAATTTCTTCTGACTTTGATAAGGAAAAAATTCAAGCCTTGTCAGGTATAAGTTGAAGTGTAATCTCTCAAACATTCTCTTATCTTCGGCAGCATTTTGAATGATAGAACTGCCTAAGGAGTTAACCATTCTAACGGGCCAAGCTAGTGCCATACTCTGTTGCTTGTCTATTTGGTGAGCCATGGAAAGACCGATATGGCTGATGCCACCACCAATAGCACCTTTGTAAAACCCCCTCGCGAAAGTCCGAAAGTTAGCTTGACCATCATTGTTATTAATTAAACTTCCTACCCCGCCTATCAATCCGTTTAGACCAATATTGAATACGGCTAACTGCGCTCTTTGTGTTTTGAATTCACTTGATTGTGCAATAGAACTAGTTGCAATAAAAATGAATATTACAAAAACTAGTAGAGCTTTCTTACTCATAGAAAATGATAGTATTGAGAAATGCAATTACGAATGAATTAACATCAGTGCAAAGAGTAAATAGGAATACATCTGTATTGTTATGATAACCACCCGGCAATCAAAAAACCCAGATACGTACCTAATCCGTTGCCTAAAGCTCCGACTAGAATTCCCGGCAAATACAAATCCATCCGGTTCAAGCTCTTAGCTAAGGCGAGTGCCGATGAAGAACCCCCAATATTGGCTTGGGAGGCAACCGCCGCCACATCCCAATCCAATTTCCCAATAGCGGTTGTCCCGAATGTAAAAAGCCCGTGAACCAGTACGATAGTAACGACTAACACCAGTAACCGCCACGCCAAATCACCAATCTGACTGAGGGCAGCAAACTCGCAGTACGCTCCGATTACTGCCAGGAATAGATAGACGCTGAATAAACTCAGCAAATGCCCTCCGGGTAACTGGTGCAACGCTGAAATTTGCGCTAGCAGCAAGGCGATAGTCGTTAGAATAAGAATGGAGGGAATTACGATTCCCAATGTTGCTAACCACTCAGCTAATAGGTTGGAAATTAGCAAGCTAAAAAAGCCCAGGCTCAGTAAAATACTTAGTGATATGATGCCAACCGTTTCTTTCTCCCGTTCGGGATGAATGGTTTCAGTAGCTTGATTGGTGATATTTGTTACGGGACGATTAGCGTTCTTACGGAACAGCGTTGGAACCAGTAGGGTAACTACCATCCACAACGCGGTAATAATATTATCAACCGCCGCCATTCCGGCGTATAGCACTCCCTCTTCCATCACGTTGTAATGAAGAGCAATTGCGTTAAAGTTAACACTACCTCCGGTGTAGGTACCGACAAACATCCCGCTAATGGCTGGGTATAGCTCCCCAAACTGCTCGCTTCCGCCAATCAAGTACATCCCAGTCAGTACGCCCAACACTGTACCGACGATGCCTACTCCAAACAAAGTCAGCATCGGTGCTCCCGCCCGACGGATACTTTCCAAATTGATATCCAGTAGCAAAAAGAAAATTGATAGCGGTGCCACGTAAGTGAAAATACCTGAATAAACGGGTGAACCCTGTGAGGCCGAAGGCATAATTCCTAAGTTTGCCAGTAAAGCTACAAACAGAATAACCAACAAGGCCGTACTCAGATGTCTCAAGAAAGTGGTACGCACCAGCCACTCACAAATGAGCACACTCAGGCAAAGCATCGCTAGCACGTACAGCGGTTGGTCGGGCATTGTATAATTTTAGTCCGATGATAAAATAAGCAAAACTTAGCGAACGAGAGTCAGCCGACTGCTGATTGTTACCAATTCTGGAAGAAATCTAGTAAATGCTTAGTTTTACCAGTCGGCAACAAGGGGAATAAGTAACTATAAGCTACCCCCGGTATAAAAATACTTCTCCACCTATGCTTCAGCATTTTTCCAAGATCGAGCAGCTTATTAACTCGTTTGACAAGCCTACAAAACGGGTTTTAGAAGAAATAGCCGTGGTTAAGCATTTTAAAAAAGGGGATATTCTGCTTGCGGAGGGGGAAATATGCCGTAGGAGTTTTCATTTAACTCGCGGTATTGCCCGAAAGTACTACTTGAAGGATGGCAAAGAAGTAACTACAGAATTCTATTTTGAAGATGACCTGGCAGTGGCATTTAGTAGCTATGCCTTTCAAGAACCAAGTCGAGAGTATATCGATTGCTTGTCCGACCTTTCAGCGAGCGTGACCGACTACCGGGCATTTCAACAAGCAAAACAACGTTTTCCTAAGCTGATGGAGCTAGACTTACTGCTTACTGAGGTGTATGCCGGTTGGCTAGAAGAAAGCCTGTTTGACCATCACTCTCTTTCAGCCACCGAGCGGTACGAGAAGTTGCTAGAACAAACTCCTTATCTATTGCAACACATCAAGCTAACGCACATTGCATCTTATCTGGGTATTTCGTTGGAAACACTGAGTCGCATCCGGGCAAAAAAGTAATTATTTGACGTAGGTCAAATGTTTTGATTTCGCTTTGTAGGTACTTCGTGGTAAGCAAAATGCCTACCAGCGATGAAGCATATAAAAAGCAGTTCTGTTTTCCTGACCATTACCCTCGTTATTGCCCCCTTTTTAGCCAAAGCCCAAACGTCTTTGGATTCAGCGACGGTTGACAACATACACATGCTTACCTACACCAAAACTTTTAGTAAACACTACCAAGGGTGGTCTATCCAGTACCGGGAATTTGATGGTAGTACCGATGAGTTTGTCATTCCCATTACGCTCAGCTTTGGAAGTGCCCGTATTGACCAGGCCCTGCTGGAAAAGAAAGACATTGCCTCGCTAGATACCTATTCTTTAGGATTGGGTTTTGACGGGTATGAAAGATTGGGTAAAGGCACTTATTTGAATCTCGGACTGGGCACAATAGTCGGTCTAGAGTCTATCGAAACGACTAAGCAACAAAGGATAGATCGGTTTCTAATTGGTGGCACCTCAAAGATAGGCCTGCTGTTTGTCCCCTTCCAGGAACTAGGGTTGGTGTTTGGTGCCAACGCCCTAGGGCGACTCTCTAACTCCAGAGCCGTTCGTTATGATCTGGGACTGAGCCTAGAGGTAGGTGTCAACTTTTAATTATCATGGTGACGAATCAGACTTCAGCACGAAAAAGAATCATTGGTGTTGACCTTGCCCGGGCGTTAGCCGTTATCGGAATGATCATCGTTAACTTTAAATTAGTTTTCGGTGATGATGGAGCACCGTGGTTACAACGTACAGTAAGTGTATTGGATGGAAAAGCGGCGGCGACTTTTGTAGTATTGGCCGGGGTAGGAATGGCTTTTATGACTAATACTGCCTTACGAAACAACGATAAAGTAAGGCTGCGCGTAGCTCGCAAAAGGATCATGAAAAGAGCAGTCTTCTTATTCGTATTGGGCTTATCCTACTTGTTGATTTGGCCCGCGGATATTCTTCACTTTTACGGAGTATATATGCTTATCATCTTGTTACTATTGAGGAGTCGTGCGAGCATAATTTTATTCGTTAGTCTTTTACTCATTGTAGTTTACCCCTTGTTAATGATACTGTGGCCTTACGAGACTGGCTGGGACTTTAAAGCATTGGAGTACGAAGGGTTCTGGACATTCAGCGGGTTTATGCGAAACCTCTTTTTCAACGGGTTTCACCCAGTCATTCCTTGGGCATCCTTTATGCTGGTGGGCTACTGGTTGGGTAAGCAAGATTTACATAACGATAGAGTAGTCAAGAAGATATTTTGGATTTCTTTAGGCGTTTTCCTCGCTATTCAAGGCTTGTCCTACGGAGCGATCGCCGTACTCTCCGCGGGAACCCCGCAAGTAGCTCAAGAGTTAACCGAAATTATAGGCACCAGCCCGATGCCACCTTTACCAATATATATGTTCAATGGTATTGCCATTGCTTCCACTGTGATTTCAGGTTGTATCTTGCTGGCCAAATCTTATGAAAATAATAGGTTAGTGAAAGCATTAAGAAAAACGGGTAAACTAGCTTTAACGTTTTATGTTGCCCATGTGGTGGTAGGAATGGGAGTAGTGGAACTGGTCAATCCCGCTAAGATGGTACATTACTCGATGCTGTTTTCAATCATATACGCTATTTTATTCACTATAGGTTGCGTACTTTTTGCTGTTTATTGGCTGAAGTTTAATCAAACTGGGCCACTAGAGGGAGCAATGAGAAAGCTAACAGGTTGAAAAAAGCGAATTTTTAACTCTATCGTACATTGTTCATTGCGAACTGTTCATTATAAAAACGTTTTCGTAAATTTCAGGCTTAACTCAGAGGACTTATGAACGAGGTACAAGAACAGACAAAAACACTATTTCAAGTAAGCGATAATGGCTACTACGGCCAGTTTGGTGGAGCGTTTATTCCCGAAATGCTGCATCCGAATATCGAGGAGTTACGGGAAAACTATCTGGCCATTACACGAAGCGAAGAATTTCAGCAGGAATTTCAGCAGTTACTGAAAGATTTCGTAGGTCGACCAACCCCACTCTATTTTGCGGAGCGGCTTTCACAAGAATACGGGGCAAATATCTATTTAAAACGGGAGGATTTATGCCATACCGGAGCGCATAAAGTCAATAATACTATTGGGCAAATACTTTTAGCCAAGCGGCTGAATAAGAAGTACATCATTGCCGAAACCGGAGCGGGACAGCATGGTGTAGCCACGGCTACCGTTTGTGCCCTGATGGGGATGGAGTGCAAAGTATTTATGGGGGCACTAGATACTGAACGACAAAAACCCAACGTAGAGCGTATGCGGATTCTGGGTGCCGAAGTGGTTCCTGCCCACAGTGGTAGCAAAACGCTGAAGGATGCCACCAACGAAGCCATGCGTCACTGGATTAATAACCCCATTGATAGCCACTATATTATTGGTTCAGTTGTTGGTCCCCACCCCTACCCCGACATGGTAACTCGCTTCCAATCGGTCATTAGTGAGGAAACCAAGTGGCAACTCAAAGAAAAAACGGGATCGGAAGACCCGGATTACGTGGTAGCCTGTGTAGGTGGAGGCAGCAATGCAGCCGGGGCATATTACCATTATCTAGATCGACCTAATGTTGAACTGATTGCGGTAGAAGCGGGCGGATTAGGAGTTGCTTCAGGAAGGTCAGCCGCTACCACTGCGCTGGGGAAAGCCGGTATTTTGCACGGCAGCCGCTCGCTGGTGATGCAAACCGAAGACGGTCAGGTGGTAGAACCGCACTCTATATCGGCCGGACTGGATTACCCGGGCATTGGTCCGCTACACGCTCACTTGTTTGATAGCGGACGAGCTAAATTCTACAGTGTAACCGACGATGAAGCTATGCAAGCGGGTATTCAACTCAGCCGACTGGAAGGCATTATTCCGGCTATCGAAACGGCTCACGCCATCAGCGTTCTTGCCCAAATGGATCTAAAATCCAGCGATGTAGTTATTATCAATCTATCGGGTCGGGGTGACAAAGATTTGGAAACCTACATTAAGTGGGGAAAATATTAGGTTCAATGAGCAATGAGCAATGAGCAGATTGCAGTGAACAATTGAGCAGTGCTTGATAACCAGTTGGTAGAGGACAAGTAACGATGACGGTACGGGAGTTTGATACCTATCGTGGAATTTACAGCTTTTCAGCATCGCTAACTTGCGGATTTTATGACCAAGCCCACTTTAGCAAGACCTTCAAAGAAAGGTTAGGCATAAGTCCGTCCGAAGCGTATAATAGCAGAATGTTACAAGATTAGTTGAGTAAAAAGTAAGAATTTTGTGCAAACAAAAATACCTACTCCAGATGAACTCAACCATCAGAAACATTAGCCCAGCTGACGTACCAGGTTTGAAGGCAGTTATAGATTCTAGCGAACTATTTCCTTCGGAACTACTGGATGATATGATCGCCGATTACTTCAATACCCCATCATCAGAAGATATTTGGCTCACGAAAGATGAAGAAAACACTCCCGTGGCCGTAGCTTATTGCGCCCCCGAAAAAATGACGGAAGGAACGTATAATCTGTACTTAATTGCCGTTCGTAAAGAGTATCAGGGCAAGGGCATTGGTGCCGAAATGATGCGCTATATTGAAGAGCACCTGCGAACAAATGGGCACAGAGTATTGATTGTAGAAACTTCCGGCTTGCCCGAGTTCAAGCCTACTAGAAAATTTTACGATAACTGCGGTTACGTTCGGGAAGCCATCATTCGCGATTTTTATCAGGAAGGAGAAGATAAGGTGGTCTTTTGGAAGAAGTTAAACTGAGAAACTGAAGCGGTACAAAGTTCGTTTTTAGGAAAAATGGCTATCTTGGAATATGAGAACGAATATTGACATAGATGATACCCTGCTACGGCAGGCAATGAAATTTAGTAAGGCCAAATCCAAAAAGGCTGTTGTAGACGAAGCTTTGCGGATATACGTCAAACTATCTCAACAGAAAAGTATATTGGAACTTAAAGGAAAAATTTGCTGGGAAGGTGACCTAGATGAAATGCGCAGCTAAATTATGTTGATTGATACATCTGCATGGGCAGAATACTTTTTATTCTAAGCAACTCCTCAAATAAAGAAGCAAGCTTAGTTGTTAATAGATTTATCCTATTTGTTCATAATGGATCTCTTTGACAAAGGAAACTATAAAATCCCCCCTGATAATTTTACAACTTCTGGCGAAAAGGCATTAGATGAGCTTACTAAATTTCAAGAAGAGTTCGGAGAATACGATACGGACACTACTGTTAATACTATAAGAGACTCTATCGTAGCTAGATATTTAGGCTATGATTTGGTAAATTTTGATAAACATGGATTTGATGCTAGGAAAAGTTCAGATGAGCATTATTTAGAAGTTAAGCAGTGCTCTATACACTCTACCTCTTGGGGAGGCACTTGGAACGATACTAATGATGAAAAGGCACTAGCTTTCTCTGACAATAGGCTATACACAGCGATTGCTTTGTGGCGTGGAGCAAGCGATTTGCAGGCAATAGTATACGGACAAAATCCAAAACTTGGTGAATATCTAAAACGCCTGATGGACAATCGTCCTTCGGGAAGTAGGTCAACTCAGTCGATTTCTCTCTGGAAAATAATCACTGAATTTGGCTTTAATATTTACTGTCCACCGGACAAAACCAAAGAATTTATTGTAGATTTATTCGTAAATAAGAACAAGAGATTTAGAAGTTATGTCAACATCTACACAGTCAAAACCTTACAAGATTTATAACCAAAGTTGTTACGGATTAGAAGGTATCTCCGATGATAGTATTGATGCCATAATTACTGATCCTCCTTACGGAATTGGGTTTCAGGCGCATGAATGGGATAAAGCTTTACCTGAGCGTCAAATTTGGAAAGACTGCTATCGAGTATTGAAGCCGGGTGGTTATGCATTAGTTTTTTCTTCTATTCGTTTGATGCACCATTTGATGCTAGATCTAGAAAAATCTGGTTTTCGTATTAAAGATGTGTTGATGTGGGCGTTTCTGAACGGCATGCCTAAGAGTCGTGATGTAGGTCTGGATATTGATAAGGAATTAGAGGTAGAAAGCACTAAAGTTGGGACATACAACTACGTACAAGGTTATAAGAAAGGAGGCGCTGATAACTATTACGCAGGTAAAAAGAAGTATCGTTATGAACCTGCTAGTGAAGAAGGAAAGTACTATCAAGGTTGGGGAATGGGAATTAAACCTTGTTACGAACCGATCATTATGGTACAGAAGCCTCTACCCAACGGAGTAAATGTCGCCCAAAATATGCTGGAGCACGGTACCGGAGCATTAAATCTTGAAGACACTCGTATGCCCTACGAAGAAGGCGAAGGTAAAGTCGGTCACAACCCCCATTCCAAAGGTAGAGTTACGGGTAATGTACTTCGTACTTTTCCTTTTAAAGATGGCTATGATAAATTCTTTCTAGTCCCTAAAGTTCGTCAGCACGCTGAAGAATACAACTACCATCCAACTAAAAAACCGGTAGAGCTAATGGAGCATCTGATCAAGTTGATCACTCACGAAAAAAGTACAGTACTGGACCCCTTTACTGGTAGTGGTAGTACTGGAGTAGCTTGTGTTTACCTGCATCGCTCATTTGTTGGTTACGAGATGGACAAAGGTTACTCAGAAATAGCTAAGAATCGCCTTCTTGCAGCTTATAAAGGTGGGAAGCAGCAGGATATGTTTTAATTGCTATTACATGCACATCTATAATCGCTGGGTACTAGTTCTTACTACGGCCACTTCCTTGGCAATCTCTTCTAAAGAGGGGGTAGATTCAGACTTCTTACGTAGTCTTTCTATAACTTTCTGAAAATCTACCTTTTCATCCTTTTTTATAGCAATAAGTTCTAAAGCTTCCAAATCTTCCAGTAGCTTTTTGGCCTTAGGGTTTAATATATCAATTCGTATCGTATCCATACTTTAATGTAACGAATTTTCTCAGACTTGGATTATATTTACTCTAATCAACATTGATAATTGATGCAACTCGGAATGCCGAACCACTGCGTTTTTCTTACGATGGATAGCCTGGAAGGCTTCGTTAGCGACGATTCGCTCACCTACCAACCGCTGGCTGAACTAGGCTGGCAAGTACACCCAGTTTCCTGGCGCAGTACTAACACCGATTGGAGCATTTACGATGCCGTAATTATCCGCACTCCCTGGGACTATCAGCAGGCTCCGCAGCAGTTTCTGCGAGTTTTGGAAGATATAACTGCTTGCGGTGTTCCGCTGGAAAACAGCTTGGACTTGGTACGCTGGAATATTGATAAAACTTATTTGCGTGATTTGGAAGCGCGAAGTATCCGAGTTGTATCAACCCAGTGGAGTAAGGCATTTCAGCGCGAAACAATTGAAAGTTGGTGGCAAGACTGGAATACTCCCGAGCTGATTATTAAACCTACGGTCAGTGCCAATGCTGATGATACTTTCTGGCTTACTCATCAGACTAATGAAGAAGTCTGGGAAACCGTAGCTCAAACCTTTCAGCAGCGTTCGTTTATGGTGCAGCCCTTTATTCCGGCTATTTTGGAAGAAGGTGAGTATTCACTGTTCTTCTTTGGTGGATCGTATAGCCATACTATTGTCAAAATCCCGAAACCCAATGACTTCCGGGTGCAGGAAGAGCACGGTGGATTAATTCAAGCGGCTAAGCCATCGCCAGAATTGCTAAAAACAGCTCAACAGATTTACGAAGCGGTTCCGTACAACCCTCTCTACGCCCGCATTGATCTGGTTCGCTTATCGAACGATGAATTTGCGCTGATGGAAGTAGAATTGATCGAACCTTCGTTGTATTTTCGCACCGATGCTAAATCGCCCTACCGTTTTGCCCAAGCAATCCATGAGCGGTTTAGCTAATTCTGCTAATTGTTAATTGCACATTGTACACTGTTATTTATGATTCAAACTACTCACCGAATAGATCAGCTTTTTCAGCAGAAGAAAGAAAATATTTTATCGGTTTACTACACGGCCGGATTTCCTCAATTAGACGATACCGTTCGCGTTGCCGAATATCTGCAACAAGCCGGAGCGGACCTGATTGAGATTGGTATGCCCTATTCTGATCCTTTAGCCGATGGGCCGACCATTCAGGATAGTAGCCAGCAGGCACTGGACAATGGAATGAGTATTAAAGTACTGTTGCAGCAATTGCAAGATATTCGGAAAAAAGTAGACATACCACTGATTTTAATGGGTTATCTAAACCCAGTAATTCAGTACGGAGTAGAGAAGTTTTGTGAGCAATGTCAGAAAATTGGAATAGACGCACTCATTATTCCCGACCTACCCATGCAAGCCTATTTGGATGAATACAAAGCGATGTTTGAATCCTACGGGCTGTACAATATCTTTCTGATTACTCCCCAAACCTCCGAGAAGCGTATCCGGCTGATTGATGAGCATTCACACGGTTTTATCTACATGGTATCCTCAGCCAGCGTAACCGGGGCGAAAGGCAATATTACCGAGCAGCAGATTGCCTATTTCAATCGTATTCAGGCTATGCAGTTGCGCCACCCGCAGTTGATCGGCTTTGGTATTTCCAATCACGAAACCTTCAGTCAGGCTTGTAGGTACGCGCAGGGAGCGATTATCGGTAGTGCGTTCATTAAAACTCTAGCTAAGAGCAAAGATTTAGAGAAGGATATTGCTGGTTTTATCAATTCAATTACCGAATAGGTCAGTCCCCAAGATTCTAATTATTTCATTTTGCCTGGGATGACCCTGCCTTGACCGACTTACTATGACACAGCCTTCCGAGAAAATCAGCGCGTAAAATTGCCAAGGTTTTGTACAGACTATTTCTACGAAAAGGCTACGAATATGTCTATAAACGTCGGCGAAAATATAATGCTAATTTAGACGTTACAAATAAAGATATTGACCATTCTCAACCCATAATTTTCTGTTATTTCTTACGCCAGAATCAATGTATCTAAAAAGATGGGATGCTTAGAATGCGTAGTTTTTATTAAATTTACCTCAATCAACTGAACCTACGAATACGCTAGGCTGTTTTTTTGAATTGATAAGACTTACGCTACCTTTGTAGCCCTGTTACTGGCGTAATTAATTAACTGCGAGTATCTGCTATGAAAACAATTAACCTACGCAACATCTTTATTGCTGTTTCTTTTGTCGGAATTATGCTTTTTATTATTGGCTCGGCTGTGGCTCAGCAAGGGAATGGCACACCTACCAATCAGCCCTTACAGCAGCAGTTTAGCGAAATGGTTCAAGATTCCAATCCAGTAAAATCCAAGTCAGGAGCCGAATACCGAGTGGTGAGCCGGAATCGGCTGAATCGGTTCTGGGGTAATGCCAAGGACTCCTTAACTAATGTTCGACAGGATCTACAGCAAACCCAAGAAAGGGTGGCAACCCAGGAATCGGATCTTAACTCTATGAACACTAGTATCCGGGAGAAGGATGCCATTATTGCGGCGAGTGAACACGATAGTACTCATATTTCGGTGCTTGGCATTGATTTTCCGAAGGAAGGGTTTCTGAATTTCTTCTGGATTGCCGTGTTGGTATTGGTGCTGCTGCTCGGCGGAGCTATTTATCAGTATCGTAATAGCCAAAAGGTTACCTCCCGTACCCGCCAGGATTACCGAAAGCTTCAGCATGAGCTAGAAGAGTTCCGTAAGACCTCGCTAGAAAAAGAACGCCGTTTGCGCCGGGAGCTTCAGACTGAACGAAACCTAGTGGAAGAGCTAAGGGTAACGTCCTCACAAAAGCGGTAGTACGTGCTACGGGCGAACCGGAGTACCGTCTCCTTTGCGTAGTTGTGTCCAGTTGTAGTTGTTCTTCTCGGGTAGTGGGTATTTCAATGCTAACGCTTCATTTACATCTACTCCCAATCCCGGTACTTCATTCACGTACATATAGCCATCTTTCATCTCCGGTGCGCCCGGAAAAATCTCCCGCAGGGTATCGGAAAAACTTACTGCTTCTTGGATACCAAAATTCCATACGGCAAAATCAATATGGGCGTTAGCCGCATGACCTACCGGAGAAACATCGCCCGGACCGTGCCAAGCTGTCCGTACATTAAACCATTCGCCCAAACGAGCTACTTTTACTGCCGGAGTTATCCCGCCAATCTGCGAAATATGAATACGGATAAAGTCGAACAATCGCTCCGTCATCGGGTTCACCCACTCGTGCGGACTATTGTACAGCTCACCCATTGCAATAGGCACGGTAGTCTGCTGCCGTAGCATAGGAAAGTAGCCAATATTCTCCGGCGAAAAAGGGTCTTCAATAAAAAACGGACGGTGCTCTTCTAGCGATTTCACTAGATTAATCGCATCCAGCGGCTGTAGTCGCTCGTGTATATCGTGCAGCAGTTCTATCTCCTCACCGCAGGCTTTCCGCACTTCTTCAAACAGCTTAGGCACCGACTTCATATACAGGTACGGATTCATATAATTGTCGTCCTCCGTCCCAAAGCCCGCATTTTTAAAATCAGGCGTTTGATCTACCGTGTTGCCGTAGCCCCCCAGCATTTGCGCGGCTCCGTATCCTCCTAACTGAATGCGTACGTGGCGATACCCTTCTTCGGTAAAACGCTGCACATTTTCTACTACTTCTTCAATGGTCTTTCCACCCCCGTGGGCGTAGCAGTCTACCGCAAAGCGACACTTACCGCCTAACAATTGGTACACCGGCATACCCGCTCGCTTCCCTTTGATGTCCCACAAGGCTTGGTCCAGACCACTAAGCGCATTATTGAGCACCGGCCCATTGCGCCAGTAAGAACTCACGTAAGCCGTTTGCCAAATATCTTCAATATTGTCTACATCTTTTCCCCGGCAAAAGTCATCCAAATAATCATTAATAGCCGATACTACGGCGTGGGCTCGCTGCCGGAAGGTGGCGCAGCCTACCCCGTACAAGCCGGGTTCGCTGGTTTCTACCTTCACTACAATGAGTTCAATTCCGTGCGGGCAAGTAGGAATCGCTTTTACTTTGGTAATGGTGATCGGTTTCATGCCTCGGTTTAAGTTATGTGGGTGAGCCGTAGTGGTTTGCGCGGAAGCAGTAAGACCTAGTCCGGCCAGCCCTAGCCCCTTAAGCGCGTTTCTTCGGTGCATATTTGTGCGGTGTTAGGTTGGTTGAGCACCTAATCTACTGCAAAATACTCTTTAAAGCTAGAGTTGGCGTGTTCATGTATTCAGGTCGTCTTAAAACGGTGTTATGATATTTTAGCGTATAGTCTAGAATTTTGCGTTCAGGGTTCTGAGTTCAAAGTTTGCTGAGCGTAAACCTAGAACTTCGCACCATAAAACGCTAACGCTGGAATACTTAAACACAACATTGCTACCATACTTCAGCGAGCACTCGAAACGCCTGATACCCTCCGAGCGATAGAAGAATACCACCAGTAATTTTGTTGGTCCATTGGGTAAAGCGGGCTAATTGGGAAGAAAGCCACTGACCTGCTTGGGCGTATAGCAATAAAGAGAGAAACCGTCCTACCGATACTCCCAGCATTAGTCCCAAACAGTTGCTAAATTCCGATAGAAATACCCAGCC
Organism: Tunicatimonas pelagia; assembly: GCF_030506325.1. Classification (NCBI taxonomy): domain Bacteria; kingdom Pseudomonadati; phylum Bacteroidota; class Cytophagia; order Cytophagales; family Catalimonadaceae; genus Tunicatimonas; species Tunicatimonas pelagia. The sequence continues at coordinate 4,485,287 of NZ_CP120683.1, forward strand.
CTGTGATATTGTGTAAAGTAGTCCGAGGGTGATAAAGGGTAAACTCTGCGGATTAATAATACCAAATGCCAACCCTGTACTGAAAAACCCCCAGCTTCGTTGGGGAGATTGAGGCTTTTTCTTTTGCTGAGGAGAGGAAAACCAGAAATATAGACCCACCACAAGTAGAATTATCAGAGCGGTTACATCTATATAAATGTTATTAACCAACTCGCGGCCTACCCACTGGTTAAGCGTAATGGCTAAGTACGTGTAAAAAATTTCTACCAAAGCCGCTCCAAGAGCCATGAAAACTGCCGGACGAAGTGCTCGGGTAATAGCTGTATTTAGTACCACCATGTTGACCGTTCCGAAGGGAAGGTAACCAAAAAATGCCAGCGCAAATGCAATTAAAAAATGGGTTAGCACGGTATAGACCTTTTTTATCAGTAAATGTTACCGATGTTAAAAATAGTTAAGCAACTGATTTTAGGCGTTATGTAAGCAAAAGTAGTAAAGATGAATCGTAAAATCCAGTATTTAAGGGTACATGCTTTGGCCTGGACTACTTAAGAATCTTTTTAAATATTTGGTGGAGATTTCTTGATTAAAATACCAACGGCTGTATGATAGAGGGTAAGCTAAAATGCCAACTCGCTGAAGAATATTAAACTGCTCTACTGACATGGCCTCTTCCATTTCTCCCGGATAGCCAATTAGGTTGATACAGAAGGTAGTCTCTTGATGTACCAACACAATGTCAATTTCAATCCCAGCGATGGTATATTGTTGGTGAATTTCTTGATAGCCTTGCTCTCGCAACCATGCTACCACAGATGCCAGAAATGTATCATGATAGTATGATGTTACCCCTGACATAAGTCGTAAATCGGCTTGTTCAATATGATTAATGTACTTCTCTAGTTGAGATGCTGCTGCATAACCAGTTGGTTGATGTAAAGATGTGATGATCCACTGCTCGGAACGTGCCCGAGTAATACTGACGTTAAATACATCTTCCCGACTGAGAATTTGAAAGGTAGAAGGATGTACCTCTTCGTCTACGGCAAGCGATATGAGCATAATATCCCGTTCTTCCCCCTGAAAAGTATAAGGAGTACCAATTAGTATCTGGTGTCTATCCAGTAATTTAATGTCAATTTTTTCAGCAACCTGTTTCCGAAGGCAATCTACTTGTTGCCGAAAGGGGGATAAAATCCCAATACTTTGACAAGCGGCAGGCATTAAAGGCAATTCAGTATTAGCTATCTCGCTAATCTTAGCGAGTATAAAATTTATCTCTTCTTGGTTGTGACCAGCCTTATGGCGTTTGCCGGACAGCCGGATAAGATGAACATGCTGCACTCGCTCATTCTGGGGCTGAGCCGTCATAATACGTAGCTGATTCTGATAGAAATGCTGGTTGCTAAATTGAATAATTGACGGCTGGCTACGGTAATGCTCATTCAGAAACACGAGTGCAGACTGAGAAAGAAGGTTTCGGTTGGCAATATCCAGCAGACTATGATCTCTGAAATTATATTCCCCCGCTAGCAATGCAGATAACCCGTTTCTCTCAGCAAGCTGTTGCTGACGATGTTTAGCGAGAAAAGATACGTGCCGAAGCTGCTTAGGATCTCCGGCTACTACTACCTTTTTTCCCCGTTGCAAAATAGGTAGCACCGAAGCCATATCACACTGGGTAGCTTCATCCACAATCACCACATCAAACATTTCTTTTCTCATCGGCAGAATGTGGCTTATATCGGTGATACTCACCAGCCATACTGGAAAAGTCTGACTTAGGTGATTGAAGTTGATTTTGTTGAATAGGGCGATTTGCTTACTGCTAGTGCGGGCTCGGATGGCGGATAAAAATCTCTGAAGCTCTTTCCGGTGATAAAGTAGCGACTGATGTAGCCGATAGTTAAACTTTGATACTAGTAACTCTTTAATTTTCCGATGTTTAGTAGCTAACTGATCCTGATATACTACGGTGAAATTTCCGATGGACTGAGTACGTTTTATTCGCCACCCTATGAAACGCTTTCTGACAGAATACATCCAGGAGTTTTGCGGGGTGGTCAAAAATACTCCTTCGCGGTAAGCCTGTTTAGCCCGTTTAGTGTACTCGCGTTCCAGTTTATGAAGATTGTTACTAAGTTTGGCTACATTTTTTTCTAGTAGTTTGATAACCTTCTGGTCTACAGGTTCTACACTCATCCCATTCAGCCAGTTTTCTAATCGCTTCTTAAGCACACTTTTGTAGTCTCTGTTGCCTCCACCCCTTACGGCAATCTGCTCCAACTGAAATTCAGACTGGATTTTATTATGAACTACATCAACTGCTTGGTCATTAGCGGAGACGATTAGCACTGACTTCCCTTTGCTCATGCAGTCAATCGCCATTGAAGCGATAATAAAGGATTTTCCTGTGCCGGGTGGCCCGGTAATTTGCGTTAGCCAATTTTCTTCTATTGCAGCAAAAGCTTTAACCTGCGCTTGGCTTAAAACGGACGGAACTGTAGGAGGCTCTATAGGCATGGATATAGAAGTTGCCGAAACCGATTTGTCAAAAAGGGAGAGTAAAGCAGTGGAGTAATCATCAGTTTGACAGAGAGTCTCTAGTTCGCTTAAGATACCTAGCGTGGTGGTAGATTTACGCAAAACCCCCAGACCGGCAGCAGGTAAAAGGTAGTTCTTCTTCTTTTTCTTGAAGTTGAGAATTGCTTTCTTTTCCAGGAGTGAAGGGTACATCAACATCTCTTCGGTTTGCAAGTGAGGGACTTGCTTTGCCAAAACTTCTCGTAAGATGCCTATATCACCAAACCCAAACTTCTCTCTGGTAATCCAATTCTGTAAAACCGAAGCACTATCGGTATCTTCTTCTACTGTAGCATTAAGTAAGTTTACGGCAATGGGGTTCACTGAGGCATTTTCAGTAGAAGGTTTGATAAAGTAATTTTCGTCCCGTAATTCTAGGGTGGTTGGTATTAGGAAAAGTGGAGTGGCCACTGAGCTATTTCTACTACCTACAGAGAGTTGGGCAGTCAGAAAAATGTAGGCCATCATTAGTTCCTTTTCTTTCGCGTATACCTTGGTTGTTTTGGCTACTTTTTCACCCCATAATGGATCTACCGGATAGATAGGTAATTTCTCAGCTAAAATTTCGGCATCAGGTAATAGCCACTGATGTTCTACACTTTTGCCAAAGAAATTGGAGAGCCCAACTTCTCGATTATCAGCTTGGTAGCAATCCTTCAGATATTGAATAATGGTAGTGATGCTGCTCATTTGTTTCATGTTCTATCAAGCAGTAAGCCAAACTATGATAAGTAACCAGTCAAAATGCGAGGTATATTACACCGCATCAAATTTGAAAATCTCATCAATTAGTGAGAAGTTGTGGCACTTGATTTAATACGATACACAACCAACATGATCAAATCTATTTTACTATTGGGATTCTTCGTAGTCTTCGCTGCTCAGCCTTTTTTGTCTTTTGGGCAATCTACCCAGAATGCTACCAGTCCCAACATTATTTTTATTCTCACCGACGACCAGCGGTGGGATGCGCTGGGCTACGCGGGCAATGAGCTAATTCATACGCCTGAAATGGATAAATTGGCTAAACAGGGCACTTACTTCTCTCACGCGATGGTGACTACGCCCATTTGTGCGGGAAGCCGGGCGAGCATTTTGAGTGGGTTGTACGAGCGCACACATCGCTACAATTTCCAGTCGGGACCCATGCAGGAGCATTATATGCAGCAGGCGTACCCAAGACTACTAAAAGAAGCGGGCTACCGCACCGGGTTCTACGGTAAGTTTGGGGTAAACTACCCTGACTTGAATGCGCTGTTTGACGAATACGAATCCTACGACCGCAATAACAAGTTCAAAGATCGGCGGGGCTACTACTATAAGGCACTGGGTGAAGATACGGTTCATCTTACTCGCTACACCGGACAGCAAGCCCTGGACTTTATTGATCGGGCAGACTCAAGAACTCCCTTTTGCTTATCGCTTAGCTTCAGTGCGCCTCACGCCCACGACCCCGCCGAAGATCAGTACTTCTGGCAGTCGGAATCTGATAAGTTGCTGGCGAAAACCGAAATGCCCGAGCCAAATTTGGGTAACGATCGCTACTTTAACGAATTACCCGAACCCGTTCGAGAGGGGTTTAATCGCACGCGCTGGCATTGGCGCTACGATACGCCCGAGAAGTATCAGCATAGCGTGAAGGGCTACTATCGTATGATCTCAGATATTGATCGGGAGATTGCTAAAATCCGCCAACAACTGAAGAAAAAGAAACTGGATAAGAATACTGTCATCATTCTGATGGGTGATAACGGCTATTTTCTGGGCGAACGCCAACTGGCTGGTAAATGGTTGCTGTACGATAACTCGGTGCGCGTTCCCCTCATTGTTTTTGATCCCAGAGTTGATAAGCACCAAAGTAGCGATGAACTGGCACTTAACGTAGATGTGCCCGCTACGATGCTTGCTCTGGCCGGGGTTAACGTTCCCGATACTTATCAGGGGAAAAGTCTGCTGCCCATTGTTTCGGGAGAAACTACAGGCCTAGCTCGTGACACTGCGCTAATTGAACACCTGTGGGAGTTTGAGTATATTCCGCCTAGCGAGGGAGTACGAACCAAGCAATGGAAGTACTTTCGCTATGTAAACGACAAGTCCAGTGAAGAGCTGTATCACTTAACCGACGACCCTCAGGAGACTAATAACTTAGCTAAGGATCCGAATTATCAGGATGTATTGGCTGATTTATCCTCCGCTACCGATCGGCTAATCCGAGAACATAGCGATTCGCTCTCGATAGCTCCGCACGGGTTAATGGTAGAATTTATTCGCCCCTCCGGTACTTCTACGGTGAATGACCAATTGCCAGAATACAGTTGGACGGTGCCCCAGGGAGCGGTTCGGCAACAGGGCTATCAACTATTAGTAGCTTCTTCGGAAGAAAACTTAGCCGAAAATATCGGTGATGTGTGGAATAGCGGTCAAGTTAAAGCGAGTATATCGGCAAACGTAGAGCACGGAGGTAATCCACTGGCTCCCCAAACTAAGTACTTCTGGAAAGTTCGTATTTGGGATGAAGGCAATCGGGTGACCGATTACTCGGAAGCTCACTCCTTTCAAACTACGAACTTTCAGTCGGGTAATGCTCCGGGGCGAAGCTTCCAACTGGAAAGAATTCATCCGACAGTATTAGAGAAGACCAGCGAGAATAGTTACTTCGCTGATTTTGGGAAACATGCTTTCGGTAAGCTGAAGCTACGCTATCAAGCTCCAGCAGCGACTACCCTAACCGTTCGCTTGGGTGAAAAGCTGAAAGATGGTCAGATTGATCGGGAGCCAGGTGGCACCCTACGCTACCAAGAAGTAAGGGCACCCGTTAGCCCTGACCAACAGACCTACGAAATTGAGTTGGAACGTAACGAGCGTAACACGTTGCCCGTGGCAGTAGCCTTACCCGACTCCTTTGGTATTGTTATGCCCTTTCGCTACGCGGAAATAGAGGGCGTGCAAACCGAATTAAAACCTGACGATCTTACTCAACTGGCTTACTTCAACTACTGGAATGAAAACGAAAGTAGCTTCACCTCATCAGATACGTTGCTGAACCAAGTTTGGGATTTATGTAAGTATACCATGAAGGCGACTTCCTTTGCGGGAATATACGTAGATGGCGATCGGGAACGAATTCCCTACGAGGCGGATGCCTACATTAACCAACTAGGGCACTATACCACCGATCGGGAATACGCAATGGCGCAGCGAACCATTGAGTGGTTCATGAATAATCCTACTTGGCCTACCGAGTGGCTACTGCATACCGCCCTCATGATGTACCAAGATTATTACTACAGCGGGAACACCGAACTGATTGAAAAGTACTACGAACCGCTAAAAAGCAAAACCCTGATTGACTTAGCGCGAGAAGACGGACTAATTAGCTCTACCTCCGGCCAAGTGACCGGGCCATACATGGCGCAATTGGGCTTTGCCGATACTACCAATCGATTGAAAGACATTGTAGACTGGCCTCCGGCCCAGAAAGATACCGGCTGGAAACTCTCTACCGAAGAAGGTGAACGCGATGGCCACCAGATGCTACCCATCAACACCGTAGTGAACAGTTTCTTCTACCAAAATATGAAGATGATGGCTGAACTAGCCGAAGTGCTAGGTAAGTCAGAGGATGCAAGCCACTTTGCTCTGATGGCGGCCAAGGTGAAGCAAACAATTAATACTAAGTTGCTTGATAAAGAGCAAGGAATCTACCTGGATGGCGAAGGGGCTACGCACTCATCCTTGCATTCTAATATGATGCCACTGGCTTTCGGATTAGTACCACCCGAACATCAAAAAACGGTAGTAGAATTCATTAAGTCGCGCGGGATGGCCTGCAGTGTGTACGGTGCTCAGTTTTTACTGGAAGGCTTGTACGAAGCCGGAGCCAGTGACTACGCCCTGGAACTGATGACGGCTACTCACGACCGCAGTTGGTGGAATATGATTGCCGCCGGGTCTACCGTTGCCCTGGAAGCTTGGGACATGAAGTACAAGCCTAATCTGGACTGGAACCACGCCTGGGGTGCCACTCCGGCTAATATTATCCCCCGCTACCTCTGGGGCATCCAACCCAAAACTCCCGGCTTTGGCATCATCAGTATTGAACCGCAAATGAGCAAACTAAAGCACAGTAGCATTAAAATGCCCACCATTAAAGGTTCGATAACCGGAGAATACCAGTTTGTCAATAATCGCTTGCAACGCTATACCATTGAACTGCCGGGCAATACCGTCGCCGAGTTTACTCTTCCCAACATATCGGACGCAGCTATCAGCCTAAACGGTCAAGCGGTAAATCCCTTGTTTGGTTCTATCCACCTTGAACCCGGCGTGAACCAGATTGAGATACAGATAAACTCGTTTTGAGTAGACTGCAAACTAAATTCATGGGCTACTTACTTCACTGCGTCACGGCGAATCAGTAAATCGGACTTCCGAAGCAGTCATCTCGCGCTCCCGTGGGAATAAGTACATGTGTAAGTGCCCCACTCCGTGAAATGGCTTCGCAGAGCCTCGCCATGACGGTACTAATAAAACACTTTACCCCTTAGTTTACAGTGCGCTTCGCAACTGAACTGCCGCTTCGTAAATAGTTTGAAGATAGTGCTTTTGAGAACCGAAGAATGAGTCAATCATTCTTCTGAATGGGGGTTGCGTACTTTGTTCACTAGCTTTTTTAAGCGAGTGCTATCTTTATGTCCTGGTTCAATCTCGAAGCGACTGTTGACATCCAGGCCGATAAATTGATCGTGATTTAAGCTGAGAGCTTCCTCAAGATTGTCTAAACCAATGCCACCGCTGAGGAAGAACGGGGTAGTGAGTGTATACTCTTCTAGCTGTGACCAATCGAAAGTGTGGCCTGATCCGCCGTAGTTCGGCGTTTGGGTATCAAATAAGAAATAATCTACGTGAGCTTCGTAGGAGGCTAACTGAGTGAAATCAAAGTTTACACTCCCTAAGCGAAACACCTTGATGACAGTATAGTTAGCAGCTTTCAGTTCCCGACACTGCACGGGAGATTCGTCGCCGTGCAACTGCACTCCGTTTAAGCCAAAATGCTGGGCTTGCTGAAGTATGTATTCATTTATTGCATTTACAAATACTCCTATCTTCTGAATACGGTCAGGAATGGCCTTCACTTCTTCGGGAGCAAGGCAGTCTGCCATATAGCGAGGAGATTTCTCGTAAAAGATAAAACCCAGATAGTCTGGTTGTAATGTGGCAACCTCGCGTAAATTCTTAGCGTACTTCATTCCGCAAATCTTAAGCTTCATGTGGTGGGCGTGGTTACTTTCTGAATAAAATCATGGCAGGCTTCGCCTGGGTTCGGTTGCTTCATAAAATATTCACCAATTAAAAAGCCTTGGTAACCATGTTCCATTAGGGTGTGAATATTAGCTGGGTCGCTAATGCCGCTTTCGGAGATTTTTACGAGGTCTTGAGGCATCAGATTAGCTAACCGGATAGACGTTTCAATAGTAGTATTGAAAGTGTTTAGATCGCGATTGTTTACCCCGACTACATCAATGAAAGGAGTGATTGTCTCATTTAGAGCCGTTTGCCGAAGTTCATCTTCGTCGTGAACTTCCAAAAGAACTTCTAACCCTAACTGGTGGGCACGTTGGGCTATTGCTAGTACGCGAGGAGGGGGAAGGATAGCTGCAATCAACAAAATAGCATCAGCACCCAGTGCTTTCGCTTCGGTAACTTGGTATTCGTCAATCGTAAAGTCTTTCCGCAAAATCGGTATTTGATTATGCTCCCGGGCAATCCGTAGGTTTTCATCGCTACCGGCAAAAAAGTCAATATCGGTGAGTACCGAAAGGGCGGCTGCTCCGGCTTGTACGTAGCCCTGCGTAGTTTGCGCCACATCAGCCTGATCGTTAATAATTCCTTTGGAGGGCGACTTACGCTTAAACTCGGCAATAATACCCGGACTGGCATTTCGTAAGGCTTGCGAGAGCGAATACGTTTTTCGATCAAAAAGCGGGTTTTGCTCTAGTTCAGCTGCGCTTTTTAGCGATTTACGCTCGGCTATTTCCTCTTTTTTTCGGACGACAATTGTATCTAAAATGCTCATAATTTCATTTAAATTAACGTTGCAAAGATAGTAATAGAATAAGTGAATGATTAATGAACAATGAATTGCGGTCATTTGTCATCAGTCACTACCCATTAATCATTATCTTTACTATATGATCCACGATATTTATGTAAACTCGGAGATTGGCCGACTGAAACGTTTGCTTATTCATAGCCCCGACGCCGGTATCGGCAAAATCGTTCCCCGCATTAAAGACCAATTGCTGTACGATGATATTGTGTACCTGGAAAAGATGCAGCAGGAGTACAGTGAGTACTTACGTATCTTACTGTGTTTTCTTGATTCTGAGAGAATTCAGGGAAAAGCGAACGACCCTGATTACCAAGCTTCAGTAAAAAACAACTGGTTTGAGTCAGATAAAGTACTGAATGTGGAACGAATGCTAGTGCGAATCCTTCAGTACGAAGATATTAAATACCTGTTGGTTCCTTCGGTGTGTGCCATTGAAAAATGTGGGCTGCGAACGCAAAAGCAAATGCTGGGCATGTCGCCCGAAACATTGGCTTCGCTGCTGATTACCGGTATTTTGAAAGATGAACATGGTCAGGAGATTATTCTGTTTCCTCCGGTGCCCAACTTGATTTTCACCCGCGATATTGGCATTACCATCCATGATCACATTCTGCTGAGTAAGCCTTACGAAAACGCTCGCGACCGTGAAGCCCTGATTTTCAAGTATATCGCTCATTTTGAACTGCTAAGGCAAAAAACTAGTCAGGAGGCTGATGAACTAGCTCATCAGGTGATAGAACTACAAGAACCTAACTTGTTCTACATCTCTAGTGAAGAAGAAACCCAGCAGAAGGTAGTAACGGTTGAGGGCGGCGATGTGATGATGATAAGTCCTGGACACTTGTTGGTGGGACTGAGTGAACGCACCTCTTTACCGGCGGTAGAACAATTGGTAGAAAAACTGTTTCAGCGGAATCTAATTCAGAAGGTTTCGGTCGTTAAAATACCCCGCCGCCGGGCGTATATGCATATTGATACGGTTTTTACGCAGGTAAAGCGAGACACTTGGATTGTCTTTAGTCCGTTTACGAAACAAGAAATCAATCGGAACCGAGGCTTTAACGTGACTGGGGCTATTCAAGGGCAAAGAAACATAGAGTCGGTGCATGAAGTTGAAGTTATCCAATTTATTCGCCAGCAAGAAACCGAAGATACGTACAGCATCACGACCAACCGAATGGACTATCTAGATGATCTGTTGGAGCAGATTAGCCGACAAGATTTTGGGGCAAAACATTGCGAGATTATTCCGAGTGCTGGAGGTGAATTTCCCTACAGCGAACGAGAGCAGTGGACGGATGCTTGCAACTTTTTAGCAGTGCGTGAAGGAGTAATTATTGGCTATGATCGTAATATAAAAACTGAAAAAGAATTCAGAAAGCGGGGTTTTGCCGTGATGCGCTCTGCCGAAATTATTGAGCAGGTAGAGCAGGGGGAACCTATTGAAGAAGTAGTAACCGGAGATACCCTCATTTTATTACCTTCGGGCGAGCTTTCCCGGGCGCGGGGTGGCACCCACTGCATGAGTATGCCGCTATTGCGCGAGGAGGTGGATGTGTTGGTTTGACGGAGCACGGGATTTAAAATTGATCGCTTCCGAAAGCAAAGTAATTGTGACTGTCGTACGGATAAATAATGAATAATTTCCAAAACTTTTAACCCCGGACAGGTTCTGGAGCCTAAACCCAAAACTTTGTAACCTTGAACTTTCTAACCCGCGCGATGGTCGCCTGTAACCCAATGCCCACAGTTAACTATGGACTGTCGACTATTGACCGTGGACTAATTAGCCATTCAACAATCGAACAATTGAGCCATTGAAAGACAATCAGCAACTAACGGATACATTATTAATGATTCGCCCGGTAAAATTCGGGTACAATGTAGAGACCGCCATAAATAATCATTACCAGCGAGAATTAGGCGATGTGCTACCGGAGGAAATTCAGCATCGGGCATTAGCGGAGTTTAATCAGTTTGTAGATGTACTTAGGCAGCAAGGCGTTAACGTGATTACGGTAGATGATACCGCTGAAAAGGAAACTCCTGATTCAATATTTCCGAATAACTGGATTTCCTTTCATCAAGATGGTACTGTAGTAACGTATCCTATGTGGGCACCTAATCGTCGGAAAGAGCGGCGTGACGATATTCTATCTACCCTTATTAAGGAGCACCGTTACGCTATTCGCCGAAAAATTGACTACTCCTACTTTGAGGCGGAAGAAAAATTTCTGGAAGGAACCGGAAGCATGGTACTTGATCGGCAGAACCGGATTGCCTACGCTTGCGTATCACCCCGCACGCACTTACATCTTTTGTCGGAGTTTTGTCAGGAGTTTGGGTATCGTCCCATTGTATTCATCGCCTCGCAAATGATTAACGAAGGCTTTGCTGAAATCTATCATACCAACGTAATGATGAGTATTGGTGAAGACTTTGCTATATTCTGTGCCGATGCGCTGAAAAATACTTGGGAGCAAAAAGACATTGTGAAGATTATACGTGATACTGGTAAAGAAGTGATTTTTATTAGCGAAGAGCAGTGTAATCACTTTGCTGGTAACATGCTTCAGGTAAAAAATCAGCAAAACGAACAGCTACTGGTTATGTCGAGTCAAGCATACCGTTCGCTAACTAAAAATCAACTTAATCAGCTTGAGCAATACACTGATATTGTTCACAGCCCACTTAGTACCATAGAAGCCTGTGGGGGAGGCAGTGCCCGCTGTATGATGGCTGAAATATTCCTGCCTAAAAACTAACTAAAACTGCTTCTAGGATTTTAGAGGAAGTTGGGGAAGATGCAAGGTAAACTCAGTGCCCAGCTCGTGGCTAGAGCGCACTTTAATCGAGCCTTTTAGTTTTTCTATCGTTTCTTTAACAATATACAACCCCAGCCCTGACCCTGGTTTGTGGTCGTCGGCTCGGTAAAACATTTCAAAAATTTTGGACTGATGAGCACTAGGAATGCCTATGCCGTTATCTTCTACCCGAATTATTGCCTCTTCTTGATTGACCTCTATGCCTACCTTCACATAAGATTCTGCGTCGCGCCGATTCATGCGGTACTTCATGGCGTTAGAAATAATGTTACCTAAAACAATGTGCAGTCGGCTTTGATCGGTGAAGAAAGTAGTATGCTGATTAACCTCTAGCGAGGTTTTTACCGGAACTTCATGATCCATGAACTGGTACTGCTCAAATATTCCGCCAATAAGATCGTTAAAATCAATTGGTTCGGCTGTTACTTCCATGCGAGCATTGCGCGAGAAGTAAATGAGGTCTTTAATGAAAGCATCTAACCGATGAGCACTTTTCTTCATATGCTGAAGGTAGCCCTGCACTTCTTCTAAGCCATTTTCAGTTTCGGCCAGACTGATAAGGCCAAGTATTGAGGTGAGCGGAGCCCGAAGATCATGCGAAGCACTGTACACAAAGCGGTCTAGCTCCTGGTTTGCTTTGGTTAAGTGCTGATTACTTTCTAGCAAAAGTGCTTCGGCCTTCTTCTTATCGGTGATATCGGTTATTCTCACTACTCCGTAACCCATTTCGGGAAAAGTGGTAATTGCTAAGCTACCCCAGAAAACCCTGCTTTTAGTAGATACGAACTCAACTTCGCTGGTCCATAGTCCGGTTTCATCTATTGCCTTGCGAATGGAGGTAACCTCTTCTTTAGTAAAAGGATCCTTCTGAAAACTGGTGGCATCAACTCCTAGCACATCCTCTTTTTGATCAATCTCAAGAATACGTAACGCACTTTGGTTACAGTTAATAACTCTACGTTCCTGGTCAATAATGAATAATGCATCGGCCGTACTATTGAATACCGATTGGAAGAGCCATTCCCGGTGTTTAATTCGCTCTTTGGAAAGTTGCGACTCAGTAATATCCTGAATAACTCCGTAGGCTCGCACAAAATTACCGTGAACGCTCTCTCGCTGACCGATTACTCGCACCCACAGTTCCCGTCGTTGGGCAGTGTGTAATTTCAGGCTGAGGTCAAAAGGTTCGCCGTTACTGATTAGCTCCCGATACGCTCGCCGTATAATGGGTTGATGTTCTTCATGAAAAAACTGAATGACACGCCGCATGGAGATGCGCGTTCCCTCGGCAACATCATGAATGCGGTAGGTTTCAGGAGTCCAACTAACTTGCTTGGAGAAGCTACTAATTTCCCAACCACCAATGCGAGCCATCTGGCTGGTTTCACCCAACAGGTCGGCCATTCGCTTCTTCTGCGAAATATCGTGACCTACTGCCTGAATCTCCACTACGTCTCCGGTGTCGTCCGTAATGCCTACCAAATCCCAAGCGGTCCAAAAATACTCTCGTTTATTGTTGTAACACCGTATCTCAATATGACGGTAACTTCCCGGGTGGTCGATACAATAGGCAGCAGCCTTAATGCATGATATGGCGTACTTAGGATCAGTAAGGTAATTTAAAGATCGGAACACATCTTCATCTTCATCCTCTCGGTCAAATTGAACTCGAGCCGCTTGGTTGAGATACAAGAAATTTCCTTCTAGGTCGGTACGAATAATATAGTTCGTTTGGTGTTCGGGTACCGAGAGCAACCGGCTGGCCTGTCGAGAGGCTTTCAGCTCAGCATTAGTATTGGTAGTTACATCCACAAAAGTAACTACCGATCCCTGGTAATCATTTTCTTCCGAAAAGAGCGATTTCGCGTGAAAAGAGAGCCAAACCGTATTTTTCTTGAGAATAAGACCAATTCTTACTCCATTAATTGCCTCTTGATCTTGCGGTGAACTGACTAGTAGCTCTTCGGGAGCCTCCAAAACGCTATTATCGGTACGTATTAGTAACCAAGACCCTCGCAAAAAAGGACTCCCAATGAGATGCCCGGCCTCTTCTTCAAGTAATTCACAGACAAGTTGGTTGACTTGCGCTATTCTGCCTTCTGTATCTACTAATATGGTAGGCAGAGGTAAGCTATCCAGCATTAGGAGGGAAGGCGAATTAAATATATCTGCCTTGGAAACTATATCCATTCACTAAATAAGACTATTGCGGTTTGAACAGGGATAAATCTACAAAGTTAGTATCTGGGTTTGCGATACGTTTTAGGTAAAAGCTGTCGTAGGTAATATTTAGCCCCAAATCAGCGTGCAAAGAGTACAATTAGTATGGCAGCGTGAGCAATGAATTGATTGATAGTTGAAAACGGAGACCGGAGACCGGATGAATAATTCCCGAAACTTTGTAACCTTCAACCTTCTAACTCTGTAGTCCAATGACTGTGGACTGTGGACTGTGGACTGTGGACTGTGGACTGTGGACTGTGGACTGTGGACTGTGGACTGTGGACTATTGACTATTGACCATGCTCATCGGCAGATAGTGCTTTACTGAGTAACTTCATGTACTGCTGGCGGGGGACTTCTTCTGCTCCGAAGCGCTGTAGGTGGGGAGTGTGTACTTGGCAATCGATGAGCAAAAAATTCTTTTGTTTCAAATCTAAAACATGAGTAACAAAAGCGACTTTTGAGGCATTGCTTACCTGAGAAAACATAGATTCGCCGAAGAATATTTTTCCTAGTGAGATGCCGTATAGCCCACCTACCAGTTTTCCTTTTTGCCAAGCTTCTACCGAATGCGCGTGCCCCAGTGTATGTAATTCACAATATGCTTCCAACATTTCGTCGGTAATCCAGGTGCCGGGCTGGTCGGGGCGGTTTATCTGCTGGCAGTTGGCAATTACTTCCCGAAAGGCCTGATTGTAGGTGATCGTAAATTTTTTTTGGTTGAGCACCGGGCGCAAACTACGGGGAATATGTAGCTTATTTGGAAAGAGCACAAAGCGAGGGTCGGGAGCATGCCAGATAATGGGCTGATCTTCGTCGTACCAGGGAAAGATACCGGAGCGGTAGGCTAGTAATAAGCGTTCGGGGGAAAGGTCGCCGCCTAGAGCCAAACCACCCCAATCTTCGGCAAGCTCAACCAGGGGAAATACCAAATCATCGGTAAGCCAATAGAGCATCAGGCCGAAATGGGTTTGCCTACCATTTTTTGGAAGGCTTGCAGTGCATTGCCTGATGCTAATGATTCGTTTGCTTGTGTAATACTTTCTTCCAAGCTAAGTGAAGGGTTGCCGCAGTGAATTGCCATTCCTGCATTTGCCAGCACAACTTCTTGTTGGGCTTGAGTTCCTTTTCCCTTTAAAATATTCAGAAATACCTTGGCTGACTCTTCCACAGTTTCGCCTCCGTAAATGGCTTCTGGCGCATGTGTTTGAAACCCTAAGTCTTTTGGGCGTAACAGATATTCCCCAGCATTGGTAATCATGCGAAATGGTCCGGTTAAGGAAATTTCGTCGTAGCCATCTAAAGAATGCAGAATAACGAACTGCTTATCGCTCTTTTGAAACAGGTAAGCGTAAAGGCGAGCCAGTTCTAAGTTAAAGACTCCCACCAATTGCTTCTTCGGGAACGAAGGGTTCACCATTGGCCCCAGCATATTGAAAAAGGTCTTCATGCCCAGTTCGCGCCGCACCGGAGCCACGTTCTTCATAGCCGGGTGAAAGAGCGGGGCGTGCAAAAAGCAGATACCTGCTTGATCTAGGCTCTGTTTCAGTTGGTTGGTATCGTTGGTAAATTCGTAGCCAAAATGGGTTAGTAGGTTGGATGAACCGCAAACCGAAGATACTCCGTTGTTACCGTGTTTGGCAACATTCTGCCCAGCACCTGCTACCACAAACGAGGCGGTAGTAGAAATATTGAAAGTGTTTCTGCCATCGCCACCTGTGCCACACAGGTCAATGGCATCGTAATCAGCAATATTCAAGGGCACGCAGAGTTCTAGCATCGCTTCTTGGAAGCCTTCTAGTTCTTCCACCGTAATGCTTCGCATCAGAAATACGGTAAGAAAGGCCGCCATTTGGCTCTGATTAAACTCTCCTTGAGCCAGGCGGACCAGTATATCTTTAGCAGTTTGCTTATCCAGTGATTTATACTCGATGAGATTGTTGAGGATGTTTTTCATCAGTTGATTGTCGATTGATGGTTGTTGATTGTTAAGTTGATAGGTTTGTGTTGGTTACCTTGATAAGAGTATTGATCAATTTGGGCAGTCCTTTCAAATCGCTATAAATTTCTTGATATTGTTTCATGCCGACCAAATTACGGGTTTTAGCCTTTTCATTCCAATCTAGGGACTCATATGCTGAGCCTAGGGCATAGCGATAGAACTTGATCTTATCTTTTTTGCTATAGCGACCAAATCCTTCCGCTAAATTTGCAGATACTGAGTCTACTGAACGGACGAACTGAATGCCTACAGTATTTTTACTAAAGTGATCCCATTTTAGGACTAAATCCCATACCTTGTTGCTCAGGTGAAAGGCAGCTTTGTATGCCTCAATATCATTTAGTTGTAAATGCTTCTTGTTATTTATCACATCTCATTAATTTTAGCAACCAGCAACCAGCAACCAGCAACCAGCAACCAGCAACCAGCAACCAGCAACCAGCAACCAGCAACCAGCAACCAGCAATTCAACCACTTAACCAATTCTTAATCATCTCTTTCCCGTGTTCGGTCAGGATTGATTCCGGATGAAACTGCAGACCTTTTACATCGTATTGCTTATGGCGAAGCCCCATAATTTCTCCTTTAATATCCCGGGCAGTTACCACCAAATCATCGTTCACCGAACTAGCAACCACCGCCCAACTATGGTAGCGACACACCCCAAAGGATTTAGGCAAGCCATGAAATAAATATTCTTCATCATCTTCAACAAAAACTTTATCGCCGTAGCCGTGCAGTACCAACGGCATATTATACAACTCAGCCCCAAAAGCTTCGGCAAAACCCTGATGACCCAAGCAAATGCCAAGTATACTTTTACTCGGAGCGTAGGTTTTGATGAGTTCCATCATGGCACCTGCTTCTTCAGGAATACCCGGCCCCGGTGAAAGCAGAATTTTATCGTAGTGATCTACTTCCTCTACCGAGATTTTATCATTCCGAATGACATCCATCTTTTCTTCCATTCCCAACTCCCGAAGGATATGCACTAGGTTGTAAGTGAAAGAGTCGTAATTATCTAAGACTAGTATTTTCATGGTTGATTACAAATTGAAAAATTACAGATTGTAAAGTTGAAAATTTATACTTTTAAGCGAAGGTATTTCATGAAGCCTGATATTTGCTGGGAAATATCCAGTAGTCTATTTCGCAAAGTATCATACTCATTTCATTGAATGACTCCCGATTGGTGAAGAACGTACAATCGACTCCACAGTTCTCCCGCTGAGCCTTTAGCGTACCGTAGAAAACGGATAAAATCTTTGGTGTTATCATATCAAAACCTTCGGCAATATTGCTTGAAATGGATAAGGCAGAACGCTGTATCTGATCTTTGATACCAAAAGCATATTTCTATTCTTCCCGAACACTTAACTGATATATCTCAGAAGCAACATCAGATGCTTGTTGCCAGATCGGTAAACTTTCAAATTGCTCAATCTTCTTCGCCATCCTAAATAATTTGCGATTTTAAATTTCCCAACCTTTAGTTTGCAATTACACTAGTCAACTTTAACATTTGATTACCACCTTTCTGAAATTCGTAGTCAACGGTTAGTATCTCAGTATGTATTCCCTGATTTTCCAAATAATTTACTACGCTATTCAGATGTCTTGAGGCTTTACCGCTGATCTCTAGCAAAGGAAATATTCTGAGTTCTCTACCTACCCGGCACATTTCTAGTATAGCTTTTTGATGAAATTCTTCATCTAACTGTTCTGAATAAGCAAACAAAAAATGAGAACAAATGACTAAATCAAAGGAGTCATCCTCGAAAGGTAAACTAGGCAGGGTTCCTATTACGTAGCGATTAGTATTATTTTTTTGCTCAAAATCCTGTAGGAATAGCTCCATCGCAGCTAATCGAGTTTTTACTAGTTGCTTGGGCGACTGATAGTAATCCCAAATATAATCGGCTTGATTTTTTGTTAATTGCTCCTTAATAACCGTAGCAGTTGCTTCTATTCGCTCTCGGATTTGTTGAGCTGAGAATTGATAGATAGGATCTAACGATGTGTAGTCCTTATCTATAGAGAAGAGTTCAGCATTTACACTGGCAGGGCCATCTCCGCAACCAAGTATCTTTTTATCTAAACTCTCTGGTAGAAGCGCAAACATACGCTGATATTCCTCTAAATTCCTTCCCCAAGGAACAACTTGATCAATTGTAAATCCCATTTTGAACAATTCGTAATTTTTCAATTTGCAATTGTTTCTGCTAACTCCAGAGCCTTCCGCAATGCTGCCAGCTTATTATTCACTTCTTGTAATTCCTTTTTAGCTTCTGACTTGGCAACAACTCCGGCACCGGCTTGGTAGTACAGGGTGTTGTCCTGACTCAGAAACGAGCGAATCATAATGGCGTGGTTAAAATCGCCGTTGAACCCGAGAAAGCCGAGAGCACCACCGTAGTAGCCCCGTTGTGTAGTTTCGTAACGATGAATCAACTGCATGGCCATATGCTTGGGTGCTCCCGAAAGCGTTCCGGCAGGAAAAGTATCGGCCACTACCCGAATGGGTGACGTCTCTTTCGAGAGCGTTCCGGTTACTTTAGAAACCAAGTGAATAACGTGGGAGAAGTACTGGATTTCTTTGAAAGTCTCTACCGTTACATCGTCGCCGTTGCGGCTTAAGTCGTTGCGGGCTAAATCTACCAGCATTACGTGTTCAGAATTCTCTTTGGGGTCGTCCATCAGTTTACGTGCTAGTTCGGCATCGGCTTCATCGCTACCCGTACGGCGAAAAGTACCGGCAATAGGGTAAATACTGGCAGTATCGCCTTTAATCACAATCTGGGCTTCAGGCGAAGAACCAAATAGCTTGTAGTTACCGTAGTCGAAGTAGAATAGATAAGGGGAAGGGTTGATGGAGCGTAAGGTGCGATATACATTAAACTCATCGCCCTTAAAAGCTGTCTGGAACCGTCGCGACAGCACAATCTGAAATACATCGCCCCGAAAGCAATGTTCCTGCCCTTTACGAATAATCTCCAGAAACTCGTCATCAGTATAATTACTTCCCTCGGCTTCGCTACGCTTGAAGTGGTAGCTGGGAATGTTTTTATTGTTGATAAGTGCCAGCAAGTTGGTTAGGCCACTATCTTCGCCATCATTGCCTTCGTACTGATGCTCAAAAGCGTATAGTTCGTTACGAAAGTGGTCTACTACAACCACGTAGCGATACACTGCGTAGTATATTTCGGGAACGTTGTAATGCGTTTTTTCATCTGAAGAAAGATCAATCTCTTCAAAATATTGTACCGCATCGTAGGCCATGTAGCCAAACAAGCCGCTGGTAGTGAAGCGATAATTGCTTTCCTCACTTTCAAACCGTTGAGAAAATTGCGCTAGCATCTCGACCACTGCCTGAGGGTTTTCTACTGACTGCGAGTCTTTAGTACCGTCGGGAAAAACTTGGGTAACTGTTCTCTGGTTCACCGAGAAAGATGCAATCGGCTGGCAGCAAATAAACGAGAAGCTGTTATCGCTACTGTGGTAGTCGGAGCTTTCCAACAAAATAGGATTTTCGTAGCGATCCCTAATCTTCAAGTAGATGCTAACAGGAGTTACAGTGTCTGCTAATAATCGCTCGGATCGGGTAACGAGCCGAAAGGTATTGGGGGGTGATTGTGTATTCATGTTGGTAAATGGTTGAGTTTTTGTAAAAAAAAAGCCTACTGCGTAGACAGTAGGCGATTATTAAGTTATTTGTACAATAAGTTACCCCTAGTTCACGCAAAGAAGATATTCTTGCGCCACCACCATGCAGTAAACATATTGATTTGTGTATTCATCTTAACGACAAATATAAAAGTCCGTGTGGATAATCCCAATAGAAGCGTAAATTTATCCGATAATCTGCTGAAATTCAGCAATCAACCACGAAGTTTAATATAGTATATGGAAACCCTCGCCGAACAATTTCAGCAAGTTAGCAAACAGAAGAGCCGGGTGCAACGAGAGAACAAAGCACTTAAACAAGGACTAATTTTTAGCGGAGGGCTTATTTTGTTGTTGGTAGGTTACCTGATATTCATTGAGTTTTTCACTCCATTATTTGGTCGCTGGCCGCAAGTGCAAAAATCGTTGCAACGGGCCGAAGCGCACAATCACTACCTAAAGGAACAAGTTGATAGTTTATACCGGGTAAACGATTTGTTGTTAGAACTTTCCCCCTACTACACCGGAGTATTCTACGAAGTGCAAATTGGTGCCTTTGAGAATTTTAATCTGGCTGACTACCAGGAAGATTTGGTAAAGATGAACATTGATTACAACGGTCCGCTGGATCAGTATACCTTAGGAAAATTTAGGGACTTGCCCAAAGCCTTGGCCTTTCAGAAAGATGTGCAGCAAATGGGCATTCAAGATGCCTTTGTAGTGGCGAAGGTAGATGGAGAACGAGTTTCTGTAAATGAAGCTTTACGGGAAGCAGAACGGTTACAAGAAAGCCGGGAAGAAAGTTTGGAAAAAAACCCAACTTGAGTCTGTCGGTTTTACTAAATCCCAGAATAAACAGGATTTGAGCTGTTACGCCATCGCAACCCTCCACTGTTAACATCCTGCAAAAGCAGAATGCCCTAACAAAAGTTAGGGTGAGGCCCGGTTTTGGTGGCAAACTTGGCTCGGTAATGGTCTAAGTGTTGGATTTAGAAAACGAGATTAGACTCAAGCGGGTAACCTTCAATATGTAAAAGAACTACCGCTTCATGCGGCATTTACTTATAAATTTCTATTTACGAATATACTATAAACTCAAGAAAGGCTAAAATGATTTCATGCGGAAAAACTTCATTTTTAGTACATGCACTACTAAATCAGTAGATACTGTTTTGTAGACAGGAAAGAAAAAACCAGATAATTCGTACAGAGTTGAAAAGTAATAAGCCCTAAGAGTTCAGAGTTTTGGGTTCACAGTTCTGAATTACGATATGTTTACTAATTTGAACCCAGAACCCAGAACCCAGAACCCAGAACCCAGAACCCAGAACCCAGAACCCAGAACCCAGAACCCAGAACCCAGAACCCAGAACCCAGAACCCAGAACCCAGAACCCAGAACCCAGAACCCAGAACCCAGAACCCAGAACCCAGACTTTCATGAATATTGATCCCGATAAAATTCGCTTACTTGTTTTAGATGTAGACGGAACGCTTACCGATGGTGGAATTTACGTTACCGAGAAAGGAGATTCCTTCAAAAAATATAATGCCAAAGATGGTATGGCTATTTCCAAACTTATCCGGCAGGGATTACCCGTGGCGTTTATCAGCGCGAGCTTTACTGTTAACACGGTAGAGTATCGAGCTAAGATGCTGGGCGTAGAATATTGCTACGTGGGTAAAGATCCAAAAACGCAGATACTGGAAGGCTGGATGGAGACGTTAGGCATTCAATACTCAGAAATTCTGTTTATGGGCGATGATATTAATGACCGTGAAGTAATGCAGAAAGTAGGCATCTCGGCTTGCCCAGCGGATGCTTCTCCAGCAATACGAGAGATTGCTGACATCGTTTTGGAACGGCGCGGGGGAGATGCCTGTTTCCGAGAATTAGTCGACCGTTACTTTCCAATTAGCTAACGTATGAGCTTTGTCTATCCGTCGTTTTTGTGGGGCTTGCTAGCATTGGCTATTCCGATTATTATTCACCTGTTTAATTTTCGGCGTACCAAAAAAATATACTTCAGCAACAATCAGTTTCTGAAAAATGTAAAGGAAACGACCACTTCCAAATTGAAAGTCAAGCACTTACTGATTCTTTTAGCCCGGTTGGCCTTTATTGCGTTTCTAGTGCTCACCTTTGCCCAGCCCTACCTACCCGGAGAAAATGATGATGAGGCGGGGTCAGGCGAAAATCCGCTGGTGTATCTCTATCTGGATAATTCACTGAGCATGTCATCCGAATTGGCGAACGGAGTGCGGGGTATTGACCAAGGAGTGAGCTTTGTTGATGAAATTGCTACGTACTATCCCCGCAATACTCAGTATAAACTGCTGACCAATGGCTTTGGCAGTTTTTCGCGCGTACCCAAAAGCGGTGAGGAACTCACGGATTTGGTTACCAACGTATCGCTCACCGGAGTGGCTCGTGGCCTGGATGAAGTGTTGCAGAAAATTCAAGGTGATGTGCAACTAACTGGTATGCAAGGCAACGAAATACAACGGGCGGATGTATACCTGATCTCTGATTTTCAGAAATCAACCATCGGTGAAATACAGGGAAGTAAACTGGGCGAAGACACTACCTTGCAGGTGAATTTGGTTCCGGTGCAATCGTCGTATCAACATAATGTATTTGTGGATTCTATGTATCTGGCCAACCCGTTTATGATGGCCGGGCAGGCGAACGAACTAGCCGTAGCTTTGCGAAACGAAGGAGGTGAAGCAGTAGAAAACCTTATTGTTCGTCTGCTAATTAACGAGCAGCAGGTGGGCAGCGGCAGTGTAGACATTAATGCCTATGCGACTAATACGGTTAATTTTCCGCTCAACTTCCCGCTTCAGCAGCAAAATCAGTGTCGGGTTGTCTTCGAAGATTATCCCGTTACCTTCGATAATGAATTTTTCTTTACACTCAACCTGGGTGATAAAATTAATGTGCTGGAAATTACTTCTAATTTGGCGGCAACCCGAGTGAATAGTGCTACCAACGTAGCTCGGGTATACGCCAACGAGAGTGTCTTCAATTTCCAATCGTTCAGTATCGATAATCTGGATTATAGTCTGCTGGATAACACTAACTTACTAATCTTAAACGAGATAGAAGGGGGTAATCAAAACGCTTCAGTGCTACTGCCTTACATTCGCGAGTTTTTGGAAGACGAAGGACATATGGTATTTATTTTGCCCTCCAGTGGCGATGTTTCTTTTCTCAGTGAAGTTACTCAAAACACATCGTTAGCGGCTCAGCGCCAAACCTACACTGATTCTACCGGAGTGCGTACAGTGACTTTGGCCAATCCTGATTTGGCAAATCCTTTCTTCGACAATATGTTCGAGGGGCAAGCCGATAATTTTGACATGCCCTTCGCTGTGCCGTTGGTGAACCACAATCTGCCGGGTAGCTCGTTGCTACGTTATAAAACCGGCGATCCGTATCTGCTTTCGTTGCGAACGCCGTTCACTTCGGGAGATCAGATTTTTGTGTTTAGCACCCCGTTGCGCCAGGAGTTTACCAGTTTGTACCGTCACGCGATATTTGTACCGGTGATGTATCGGTTAGCTTCTATGAGTAAATCGCTGGATGTACCGCTGTATTACCCGATGGATGAAAATACTATTACGCTGGAAGCTTCACGCTTACTAGACTCCGCCAGTCGGGAAGCTACTGGTCCCCGCTACTTGTACAAATTGCGCCGCGACGAACAAGAACTAATCCCAACGCAACGAGCAGTAAACGGACGGCTACTGATGGAGGTGCCGCAAAATATACTTGAAGCCGGTTTTTACGAACTGGTACGTACTGAAGAAGCCGCCAACGCGGCCGATAGTGCGGTAGGGCTACTTTCTCTTTCCTTTAACAATACCGAATCAGAATCACTGGTAGAGCCCTACACCGTTGACGAGCTTCAGCAGCAGATTGAAGGAATAGAAGGCGTTTCTCTGTACGAAGCTGACGATGTAGAAGGCTTCACTGCTTTGATGCAATCTAAAAACGATCAGGTAGCTTTGTGGAAATATGCTTTGTTATTAGCCTTGGCTAGCTTACTTGCTGAGATTCTGCTGATTCGGTTTCTTTAGTTGTCGGTTGACGATCTACAGCCCACGACCAGTGGTTGTAACAGGTGAAAAAGTGAGCTGAGTAGAGAATCAGTTCCAGTAAAGCCTAGCAGCTACTTTTCAATTGACTTCCTAACCTTCCGAATTTGCTTTAGCGGTGTATCAGCAATCTGAGCAATCTGCTCATCCGTAAGTAATCCAGACTTTAGCATTGCAATTATCATTGCCTCCTTACCTTCGCCCTTACCTTCTTGTCTACCCTCTTCTTTGCCCTCTTGGTAACGAACGTCAGTCTTAATATCGTAAGTAAGTGCCATTGCTTCGGTATATTGTATGACTTTTGGTTGTAGGTGGCGTAAGTTAGCCAGTATTTCTATCTGTCGAACGTATCTCTTTAATTTTCGTTCGTTTTTGGATAACTGCCTTAATCTGTTGAGGATTTTAGGAATTACTGTATCTACTTCCTCTTTCTTAAAACTACTTAGGATTGCTAACACTGCTTCTTCCGGTTGGGTAGCGTTGCTAAGTAAATTACGGTAGTCAAGTTCGCGGATATCTACCAAAGTGAAGTGGTAATTTAGTTGTTCGTGGTTCAAAATAGTAGCCATGCGAGGCTTACGCGATCCAATAAATATGACGTACTGCTTAATCGGTTCCTGGTACTTCTCCCAGAGCATAGCGTAATACAAAAGCATCCGATTAGCCATGGTGGTTTCATCTTTCACCTGAAACTCGATGTGCAATAAGTAGGAGGGATGTTCATTTTTATGAGCAGTAACCCGCTTTAGTAAATCAGGCTTGCGCTCTAGCGTGGTTTGCAGATCATCGGGTAGCTCTTCCGTGGTTTTGATAGGCAAACCTAACAGCTTATCAGCCAACGGCAGGATTAGTGCCTCCATATTTTCTTTCAGAATCTTGTCGTAGTCTTGAGCCATACATTAAGCGGTTGATATTTCAAATATAATAGTCCACAGTCCAATCTAATGAGTAGTGATTAATGAATAATGATGAACGGCATGTATAAATCATCCATCATTGTGCATCAGTCATTACCAACCCTGTGGACTATTAATAAGAATCTACTATTTTTGTCCGCAGTTATCTACCATCCTAATGAACGTCTGGTTAAAGTCTGTCACTCTTCTTGAACCTTCCTCACCACTACATCAGCAACGGGTTCATCTGTTTATTCAAAACGGAAAAATCGCTCGCTTGGAAGCTGCGAGTGATACTGAACCTAATATTCAGGCGGATCGGATAATTGAAGGTGATGAAGTGCGGGTTTCAATAGGTTGGCTGGATATGCAGGCGCATTTTGGCGATCCGGGTCTGGAGCATAAGGAAGATTTATATTCGGGTAGTCAGGCGGCAGCGGCCGGAGGGTTTACCGAAGTTGCGCTGGTTCCTAACACTGAACCTGTACTGGATACGAAGAACGATTTACACTATTTGCTAGGTCGTTCGTTAAATTTAGTTAAGATTCATCCACTAGCGGCGGTTACTCGTAGTGCCGAAGGGCAGGAGCTAACCGAAATGATTGATCTGCATCAAGCCGGCGCCGTTGCGTTTTCGGATGGGTTGAATGCGCTCACCCACCGACAAGTGCTGCTGAAGGCCTTACAGTACACGCAGAAATTTGGTGGACTGCTGATTAACCGCCCGGAAGATACCCAACTTACCCAGTTTGGTACCATGCACGAAGGTGTGCAAAGCACCTTGCTAGGAATGAAAGGAATGCCCAGCTTGTCGGAAACACTAGCGGTAGAGCAGCACATCCGGCTATTACAGTACGCCAGCGAGTTTACTTACGCTCATCCACCTCGGTTGCATCTCAGTAATATTTCTACTGCTGAATCAGTAGCGTTAATTCGCCAAGCGAAGCAGCAAGAACTGGCGATCACCTGCGATGTAGCCGCGCATCAGTTGGTCATGACCGATGAGCTACTGGCTGACTTTGATACCAACTATAAAGTAAATCCGCCGCTACGTACCGAAGCAGATCGGTTAGCTTTGTTGGAAGGGCTGAAAGACGGGACGATTGACGTGATTGTATCCAGCCATCAGCCACAGGATGTGGAAAGTAAACGCTGCGAGTTTGATCTGGCCGAATTCGGGATACTTGGGCTACCTACGTTTTTGCCGACGTTGGCTCAGGTGGCATCAGAAGCATTGCCTTGGTGGTCGTTGCTAGATCGCTGTACGCATCTTCCTCGGGAGTTACTAAAACTACCGCTACCCAAAATAGCCGAAGGCGAAACGGCGAACTTAACCGTGTTTGATCCCACAGCAAGCTGGGAATTTAACGAATCAACCAGTCCTTCCAAATCTAACAATCATCCTTGGTGGGGTAATCCACTGACCGGGCGGGTGTTGGCAGTATTTAACGCTGGCGAACAGTATCTAGCTCCATGAGTGAAGAATCACCAAACCGGGAGATTTTTTCCGTAGGGCTAAAGTACGGATTGGTAGGCAGCGTTATCGCTATCGGTTTATTCTTTGCCATGAAATGGGGAGGGGAAAACCCGCTTATCTGGACTACCCCTAAGCTGGTGGTTTATTCTATTATCTTCATACTTTTCCCCTTGCTGGCTCTGGCTGAATTTCGTCGTTACCACTGGGAAGGAAAATGGAAGTTTTGGTACGGATTGGTGCTAGGCATTGTGGTGTACGGAACCATTTGTTTGAGCACATTTTCAATAGATTATATCGCTATGGTGGCTGATAGTAGCTTAGTAGCTTCTTATCAAGAGGCTTCGCTCCAGTCGCTGGAAAGTAAACAACAAGAATTTCTGGAGCAGTTCGGTGAAGTGCAGTACGCTCAAACCCGCGAAGCGGTGAGCAGTATTACGGCGGTAGAAATTGCCCTGGATGATTTGTTAAAGAAACTATTGCTAGGTTTTTTCCTAACGGCTACCATTGCCTTGGCCGTTAATATTATTTCATCTTTGCGTTCCCGTAGCGTTTCCAACTCATAAGTTCTATTATCTTTGTAATTCGTACACTACACTAACCCATTGCTTTATGAACCATTCGGTTAGATACGGCCTGATTCTCGGAGCTCTAAATGTAGCATTCACGGCAGGAGTTTTTCTGATTGACTACAAACTTATTCAGAATCCACTGATAGGCTTTCTTATATTTGGAATTACGATAGCTGTTCTATTTATCGCGGGCTTTGAACTACGAAAAAAGAACGGGGGTTATCTTACTTTCAAGAATGCTTTAGCATCCTCTTTTGTCATTTATGCTATTGCGGCGGTGCTGGTGGTGACGTACAATGTACTACAGTACAATGTATTTACTCCCGAAATTGCTCAGGAGCTTCAGAAAGAAGCACTTAACCAACAGGTGGCAGTATGGGAGAGCTTTGGTATGAGCGATGAGCAGATTGACGAAAATGCGGCGGCGATGGAAGATCGCAACCTGTTTGGCCTCACTTGGCAACTGGTAGGCTTAGCCGGAAATTTGTTCTTTGGGTTAATTATCTCACTAGTTGTGGCAGCCATTATTAAGAAGAAAGAACCGGAGTTTGATTAATGAAGAAAGACCTGTCCATAGTTGTTCCACTGTACAATGAAGAAGAATCGCTGGTAGAACTGTGCGCCTGGATTGCTCAGGTAATGGGCGAGTACGGATTTCGCTACGAGGTGTTGCTGGTAGACGATGGAAGTCGGGATCATTCTTGGCAGGTAATTCAAGAAATAGCAGAAGCCAATCCTAATGTGCAAGGATTGCGGTTGAACCGAAACTACGGCAAATCAGCTGCATTACAAACCGGGTTTGACCACGCCCAAGGTGAAGTGATTATTACGATGGATGCCGACTTGCAGGACAGTCCCGACGAGATTCCTGACTTATACGCCATGATTCAGGAGCAGGGGTACGATTTGGTATCGGGTTGGAAGAAGAAACGCCACGATCCCATTAGCAAAACTATTCCTTCTAAGTTTTTTAACTCCGTTACCCGAATGATTTCAGGAGTAAAACTGCACGATTTTAACTGTGGCTTAAAGTCGTACCGTCGGGAGGTTATCAAGAACATTGAAGTATACGGCGAAATGCATCGCTACATCCCAATGATTGCCGCTCGTAATGGTTACACCCGCATCGGCGAGAAAGTAGTGCAGCATCAGGAACGGAAGTACGGTGTTACCAAATTTGGTCTGGAACGCTTCATTTTTGGCTTCTTGGATCTCCTGTCAATCAACTTTGTTTCCAAATTTAAGAAGCGACCCATGCACTTCTTTGGCACATTAGGTTCGCTCTCGTTTTTGTTTGGGTTAATTGTGACAGTTTGGCTGATTGTGGATAAGATCTACCGAATCCATAATCAACTAATAGTGCGGGAAGTTACTGACCAGCCATTATTTTATCTGGCTCTGGTGGCGGTAATACTGGGAGTACAGCTTTTCCTTGCTGGTTTTTTGGGCGAGATGGTCACTATTCATTCGGGTAAGAAAAACGACTACCTGATTGCCGAGAAAACCCCGCAGCCCGAGAGTAAACTGGTGTAATCATGTTCTACTCGCTAATTATTCCGGTTTATAATCGCCCCGAAGATATACGGGAGGTACTGGAAGGCTTAGTTCAGCAAACTTACTCTAACTTTGAAGTGATTGTGGTAGAAAGTGGCTCTACCATTAAGTCCGATCAAGTAGTGGCTGATTTTCAGAATCACTTGAACGTTCGCTACGCGCCGACGGGCAACCACGGACAGGGCTTCTCTCGCAATTTTGGGATGGAACAAGCCCAAGGCGACTACTTCATTATTCTAGATTCTGACATCATTGTTCCGTCAGAATATTTACAGCACGTCCACGAAGGTATTCAGCAGCAGCAGTTAGATGCTTTTGGTGGGCCAGACCGCGGGCATGCTTCTTTCACACCCGTGCAGAAAGCCGTTGATTTCGCTTTAACCTCCTTCCTGACCACCGCCGGAACTCGCGGGCAAAAGAAACAAGTAGGTGAGTATCATCCCCGCAGTTTCAATATGGGGTTTTCGCGAGAAGTATACGAAGCCACCGGTGGCTACCGCCTTCCCAATTGCGGGGAAGATATTGACTTGAGTATCCGGATTCACCAGCAGGGTTTTACGGTTGGACTAATTCCTAAAGCATTTATCTACCATAAACGTAAGCGTACGCTGGCGGGCTTTTGGCAGCAGATGGTCTGGTTCGGTAAATCCCGAATCAACCTGGCGCGTTTGTTTCCCGGTAGCCTGAAACCTATTTATTTTTTACCACTGGCCTTTTACGCTTACCTAATTTTAACACTGCTGCTAGTAATTGCTATACCTCTGTTAGGAAAGTGGTTGTTAGCCATGCTAGGGTTCTACGCGATTGCGGTTGTGATTGAAGGAGCGTTACGATATAAATCACTTCGGGTGGGGATCTTGAGCATTTTTACTGCCTTTACGGTGTTCTTGGGCTACGGCTATGGTCTGGTAAAATATTACTTTCAGCAGTCGGAACCCTACACACATCCGGCCGAAGCACTTTAGAAGTTATTTACTTATCTGAGCTAAGGCTGAAAATCAGGATGGTTCGCGTCTTTCTCCGATACGATAGGTTGCTGAGTAGGCCAGTCAACATTAAATGTAGGGTCGTTCCAGCGGATGCCGCGTTCTTTTCCGGGAGCGTAAAACTGAGATACCTGATAAAAGACTTCACAATTATCTTCCAGGGTAATAAATGAATGAGCGAAATGCTCCGGTACGTACAAAGCCCGATGGTTTTCAGCGGATAACTCTACTGCTACGTGCTGGCAGTAAGTGAGCGAGTTCTTCCGAAGATCAATAATCACATCTAAAATACTGCCCCGAATGCAGCGAACAGTTTTGGCTTCTTCGGCTCCTTCCACCTGATAATGAAAGCCCCGCAGTGTATACTTTTCTTTAGACAGCGACAAATTGCACTGAGCTACCGTCGGGTTCAGCCCGTGCTCCTGGAATTCATTCGCGCAGAAGGCTCGGGAGAAAAAACCACGCTCGTCTTCTATCTTCTTTAGATCAATAATGTGCGCTCCGGCTAATTTGGTTTCAGTAAAGATCATATAATCAATGGTTCAATTGCTCAATAGCTTGGGCTTGGAGCAGGGAGCTTGGCGTATGTGTTTTTCGTCCACACTTTTGACCTCGCATTTATACTTCCCTAAGTCCGTGCGCCCCGCCCGTTTTTCAAATTTCACTTTTTTGTCCTCTTCCAGTCTTCTTCTAAAATTGCGTATTCATGGTTATCCACCCACTGGCCTCGGATGGGTAGTACTTTTCGTTTGCTGCCTTCGCGTTGCATTCCGACTTTTTCTAGCACTCGGGCGGAGGCAATATTCTTGGTGGCGCACCCGGCTTCAATCCGATGCAAATGTAGCTCTTTAAAACCAAACCTAAGTACTTCATTCAATGCTTCGGTCGCTAAACCTTTTCCCCAGAATACTGGAAGCAACTTGTACCAAACTGTAGCCAACTGAAATCGCTCTTCTCCCAGGTGTAGGGCAATCAACCCGATGAAGTTCTGAGTAGCTCTATCAGAAATTCGCCAAGTGAAATGATGATTAGGTTCGGCTTGCTGCTGATTCAGCCACTGCTGCACAATGGCTTCTGTAACCGCCCTGTCTTCAGGAATACCTAGCGTATTGTATCGATCAGTTTCCGGTAAAGAATGCAGATAATGAATATCGTCCAGATCATCGGACGTAATGATCTTCAACTGAAGTCGGTCGGTGATTAGTTCTGATTGCAAATTTGGAAAACATAATCAAATTACTGAATCAATTCCAGTCGTTTTTTTAGCGTGCGAAGCCGCACAAACTGGTCGCCCGCAAAATCTTGTTCGCTGAACTGGTGCTCAGTTAGTTTTTGGTGTAGCTCCTGCATTCCTTTTTGCAATGTGTATTCCAATTGAAAATCGGGGAGGACAAAATTAAGCAAATCAAAATTAACTTTGTAGTTACGCGGGTCTTCGCCTACCTCGCCGGTGTACACAATTTCAGCTTCCGGTAGCAGTTTCTGCACCTCGTCGGCTACATCCTTCACTTGGAAATTTTCTTTATTGCCCCCTACGTTCACAATTAAGTTATGCACTTTGTCGCGAGAAGCTTCGCCTAAAGCCACAAACGCACGGGCAATATCTTTGCAGTGAATGAGCGGTCGCCAGGGTGAACCGTCACTTTTAATGGCAATATTTCCTTGGGAAACGGCGCAAGCCAGTAGATTATTCACCACCAGATCAATCCGTAGCATGGGTGAGTGACCGTAGGCGGTAGCGTTCCGCAGAAAGGTAGGAGAGAAGTTATCGTCGGCCAAGGCCGATATACGCTTTTCGGATTCAATTTTGGACTTGGCGTAAGCCGTGAGCGGATTCACCGGGTCGCTTTCGTCCATATCCAGCTTGGCCCCCTTACCATAGATAGAGCAACTACTGGCAAACAGAAAGCGAGATACTCCGGCTTCTTTTGCCATCTCGGCTAGTTTCACCGATCCCTCCAGATTAATTTGGTAGGTCAGTTCAGCATCAACATCGCCCATGGGATCGTTAGACAGTGCCGCCAGGTGCATTACTGCATCGTGTCCTCGCAAATCTTCTACCGAAAGGTTACGCACATCACGAATCCATTCGGTTTGGGGTGCAACAGTTTCTTCCCAGCCGGTGCTTTCGTACAGGTTAATATCGCAACCCGTAACGGTGTGACCGTTTTCTATGAGCAAGGGTACTAAATGAGCTCCGATGTATCCTTTATGGCCGGTAACCAGTACGTTCATGGTTTATTCTTTAGCAGGTGAAAAATAGCGGTCGCTTCTTCCTGAAAGCGATGGCTAAGCGAATAGTTCACTACGGATTTGAGTTTCTTAGCACTAACCTGTAAATCGTCGGGATGCTGGGCAGTGTCTTGCTCATTGGTGGTGATCGGTAGCTGTTTCCCGTACTCGTTTTGATAGGCAGCCTGAACCTCCTGAGCAACGTCTAGCATAGAATAGGTTTGTTCACCGCAGATATTAAACGTATTGTTCGGAGCCTGCGGAAGTTGTAGTACCTTTTCAACGATCCGGCACACATCTCCCATCCAAATAAAGTCGCGGGTAGCCTTTCCGTTCGATTTCAGCACAATTTTTTCTTCCGTGGCTGCCATCCTTGCCAAATCATTCAACACCAAGTACCACTTAGAAGAATCGTAATCTTTAGGGCAACCGTAGCTGTTCGTGAGCCGAAAAATGGTGTAGGGCAACTGCTGATTGGCGTAAAACTGCTTTACGTAGTATTCGGCGAACAAGTGAGTGGTTCCGTAGTCATTCTTAGGTTCGGGGGGCAAATCTTCGGTAATCAGTCCACTACGCCTACCGTAAATTTGAAAAGTAGAGAAGTACACAAAGTGAGGCTTAGCTCCTGAATAACCAGCAAAATGTTCCAGCAAATTACGAGTGCCCAGCGCATTTACCAGCAAGGCATCTCGGGCAAAGTTAGGTTTGAAATAATCATTAACACTGGCAGTGTGAATTACGGCATCAAATTGATGCGGTGAAAGTGAATCTTCTACCTGTTGGGCATCTGAAATATCACAAGTAATAAGTTGAAAGTTTGCCTCAGTAATAATAGATCGTTTACGGCTCGTTAGTACGTGTACTTCGTACGCTGATTGTTGAGCAAAATAGTCGGTGAGCCAACTACCGAGGTTGCCAAGCCCTCCGGTGATGAGAATTTTCTTCATAAATCTACCAAATTTTCCAGCGGGGCTGCCCTTCGTTCCACATCGTTTCCAACCTACGTTTGTCGCGCAAGGTATCCATGCACTGCCAGAATTGATAATGTTTGTAGGCCGTTAGCTGACCATCTTTTACTAACTGTCGCATGGGTTCCCGCTCAAACATGATATGGTCACCTTCCACATAATCCAGTGCTTCGGGCTGGCAGACGAAGAAGCCACCGTTGATCCAGCCGCCTTCGCCTTCCGGTTTTTCTTCAAAGCTTTCTACCACCTGATTCTCGCCAAACTTCATCGCTCCAAATCTTCCTTCGGGCTGCACGGCGGTCATGGTAACCAGCTTGCCGTGGCTCTGATGAAAGTTCGCCAATTCTTTGATATTCACATTCGACACTCCATCGCCGTAGGTGAACATAAACGGTTCGTTGTTCAGGTAGGGTTTAGCTCGTTTGAGCCGACCGCCCGTCATGGTGTTGAGTCCGGTATTAACCAGCGTAACCTTCCAGGGTTCGGCATCGTGCTGGCTGTGCGATTCAATACTGTTGTGAGCAATATCGATGGTCACATCATTCTGATGCAGAAAATAGTTGGCAAAGTATTCTTTAATTACGTAGCCTTTATAGCCCAGCAGAATAACGAATTCGTTGAATCCAAAGCTGGAATAAATCTTCATGATGTGCCACAAAATAGGTCGTCCCCCAATTTCCACCATCGGTTTAGGAATTAGATGGGTTTCTTCGCTTAGTCGCGTGCCAAATCCTCCGGCTAAAATGAGTACTTTCATGGGTTAATTGTTCAATAGTTAACGGAGGCCGGAGCCCGGAGTAATTACTCTTGAAACAGCTTATACTATGGTTGCTTATAGACTAGATTTCACTTTGTTGATTTCAGTGTCTTACTATCTGCATTCCGGTCTCTGGCCGAAGGCTTTTTGCAAAAATAGACAATCTCGTTTTTCATTAGGGCGTATCGCTGAATTTGTTCGGGGGTGAAATGTTTTACGTAATCATCTTCAGTAACCTGAAATCCGCCTTGGCGCAATCGATCGCCGTAGTCGTGGCCGTAGCGGCGCACGTGGTCGTCTTGTCCGTAGAGGCGTTCCCGCTCTTTAGGATCAGTTACCGATGTGTCTTCTTGCGTGACCGGAATATTGTAGGTGGGCGACTGAATAATGGCCCAACCATTGGGTTTTAGCACCCGACAAATTTCACTGGCACAGCGAATATCGTCCTTTACGTGCTCCATCACATGGTTGCACAGCACTATGTCGAACGTATTATCACCGAAAGGAATATCGTGCAAATCCATTTTAATATCTGCCCAAGGCGAATCCAGATCACCCGTAGTGTAATCTAGCGTTGGCATTTCGGAAAACTTAGGGATAAAGCAGATTTCGGGAGCTACGTGCAATAGCTTTTGAGGCTTAGCGAAAAAGTCAGTTTTGTCTTGTAAATAAAGCCAAAGCAGACGGTGACGTTCTAGCGTTAGCGAACCAGGACAGAGGGCGTTTTGACGGGTTTCAATACGGCCGTAGGGCAAAAATTTACGATAACCCCGTTCATCTACCGGGCAAAATAGACGATCACCTTGATAGAAAAAAGCTATTAAGCGGAGCAACGGCTGACTAATTAGCTGCAAATACTTACGCGGCACATACCGGATGGCCCATTGGATCAACCACTTCATAGCACAAAGATAGTAGAAGGAAAGAGATCACCTAATAGTATTATTCCGTGAAAATTTATAATATAAATTTTTTAATGAGAGATATTCACAGATATTAATGGTGAGTAAATGAATTCTTTTTTTTGTACAAGAAAACAAACGTTACACCAGTATTTTTTACCCAATTTGACTTAGGAACTTTCTTTGTATGCAACAAATTGATAAGATTGTCATTTAATTCTCACTAATTGGTATGAGGACACTTAAGTTTAAAACCAACATCCAGGAAATGTACTGCGTAGATCGCATTGCGTCTTACCTGGATAATGTGAAAGATATTATCGCTTGGTCAATTGATATACATGCCGAAGATCATTTACTGGTAGTGCAGGGATACGAAGGGCTTCAGTCTCGCGATGTAGTAAGCATTATTAATTTAGCTGGTTTTCACGCGAAGCCCGTAAAGGGGAATTTAATTACGCGCTTGTTAAGAACTTGACTGCTTTTGATTCTAGGTAGATTTATGTGGTCAATCTCTAAGTCTCCCTACCACCACATGAATTCATCTACAACTTCATTCTTCTACGAAAAATAGCTCTTTCCTATTTGGCGTTTCCGTTCTGACTTCAGCGCGTCCACAGGTTTATCTTGTTCGTCAGATCGGCACAGATCTTTTAAAAGATCTAAGTCGGTATTCCACCGGATGCCGTCAAAGAATTCGGCTCCTTTATGGTCGCGCACTTTGTACAGCGATTTTTCGCGGTAGCAGGTGCCAATGTATACGTAGCCTAAGCCTTGCTCCTGGGCCCATTCAATTACTTTCCACATCATCCACTTACCCAGGGAGTGCGACCGCATGTATTCGGTGTCGTAGAAGGAGAACCAGTAGTGCAAGGTACTATCTTGTATAATTGCGAATACGTAGCCTAGCATTCGGTCGGTATTGCGAAAGGTGAAAATATGGCTAATTAACTGACGGCTTAGTACGTATTGCAAACGTTCGGATTCCATATTGCCTCCGGCAAATCGCTCTTCAGCGTAGTCGGTACAAAAAGTTACAAAGTCTGGGTCATTGGTATCAAACTCGGCCTTAGGCTGCACCAGCATCCCGGCTTGCAGCGGTTCCATCTTCCGGTCTACTCGTCGGTTTTCTGAGAGAGTTTTAAATTCAGCCAAATTTACCCGTAGGCTGCGGGCCAGATAGAACACATCGTCTTTCCAGTCAGTGTCGCCTGTGTACGGTAAAAATCCCCGAGCGTAAATCTCCGGCAGTTCTTCTTGCGCTTCCTTCACGCAGTAAACCGCGTAGGAAAAAGTGTAGGAAGTATAATCAGTTTGATGCTCGGAGAATAGAATTTTCATGGTTCAATTGTTCAAAGATGCGAATAACGGGTTCATAAGAAAAGTAGTCGTTTATAATAAAATTTCGTAGGAACATAACGGTTCGCCGCGCGATTAATAATGTTCGTACAACCATATGATTTCTAATAAGATACGTCAACCCGTTATTCGCATCAATGGTTGATTCTTATCGAAAAATGGAAGACGGAAAGTATTGAATATGTGTACATACTGTAAATTCTTTTCCGTTCTCCATCTTCCGGTTTCACATTTCATATCTCCCGCTCTTTCCTTACATAAAAAATATAGTCCATCGGTTCAGGGGTTAGTCCTTGCTGGCGAATTACGGTGCTAATTTGCCCTCGGTGGTGGGTGGAATGATTTAGTACGTGCCAAAGTATATCATCTACCCGGTTTTTAAAGGAAGTTCCTTTAGTATTCTGATAGACGATAGTTTGCGTTAAGTCGTCAGTATCGTCTAAGAATTGCTGGGTAGTTTCCCAGGCCTGCTGATTGATAGCGAGCCACTGCGAACGTTCGTGTTCCTGCCAAACGGCAAACGGCGATGCCTCTCCTCTGAGGCGACTCAACCAAGTGAGGTGAGCGTTTAGCAGGTGACTCATCCAAGAACTAACCTGCTTGTGATCTACCGAGTTTTCGTTTAGGTAGCGGATGAGCTTCTCGTTTGTGCTGTGGTTGTATTGATAGAGGCGATGAAACATAGAAGTCTGGATTGGGGGGTAATTACTCCTTTTTTCCTCCAAAAATAGCGTGGCCAGCAAACATCCAGTAAGCATCTACTGCATCAAACCCAGCTTCTCGCAACCAGTTGAGTTGGTCAGGTAAGGTGGAAGGCTGATCTATTGGGTCTTCGTCGGGGTAGGCGAAGTAGTTCCAGTGGTCTTGGGTAAAGGTTTGGTAGGCATCGGGATGCTGTTGCTGCTGTACGTAAGTATCCCACTGCCGGGCGGCTATCTCAAATCCAACTGGCGTTGCGGGACGAATAATATCCGCAATGAATAGTGACCCACCTGGGGCTAGTGCTTGGTACAAGTCTTGAAACAACTGCTGCTTTCCGGCATCATCCAGGTGGTGAATGAGCAAGGACGAAACTACGGCGTGTACCGGAAACGAAAACGTTCGCCAGTCAGTAGCGGCTAAGTCAAATTGTTGGGTACGAAAGCGATTTCGGTGAGAGCCAGATTGTTGAGTGGCTTGTTCTAGCATAGTGGGCGAACCATCGTAGCCGTATACTGTCGTCTGAGGATATTCTTTTAGTAGGTGATAACTCAGCAGTCCGGCTCCGCAGCCCAAATCGACTACGTTGGCCGAAGACGGCAGTGGGTTAATTAGTTCGCCAATAATCCGCTGCTGTTCATCACGGTAGGGAACAAAATCGTTGCCATACTGTATAAAGTCTTTTGAATTTTCTTCGGTCCAGATAGTGCCAGTATCCATTGTTTATTCGTTAGGTTGAATGGTAAAAATATAAGAAGTCAGAGGCGGGAGGTTCATTGGAATTCCGGCATCGCCTTCGCTAATAATCACTTCGCTGGTATTCATCGTCGCGGTAGTTTCGGTCTGAAAAATATCCTGAAGTGAGTAAGTAGAGCCCTCCGGCAACCCCATTGCCTGCGTAGCGGTAACCGGAATTTTCAGGTTGAAGGAGTGCGTATTATGAGCGTCAAAATTGCTAACAATCAACAATCGCTGATTGCCAGTAAACCGTAGAAAGGCATAAACCTGATCGTTATACCCTTCGGTGAAATGTCGGTTGTGCGGGTGTAAATCGTAAAAATAACCCGAGCGGATCGCTTCTTCCTGAGCCAAGTTCAGTAAATCTCGGTAGAATTCCCGTAACTCTCGCTGCTCTTCACTCAATTGCCCGCCGTCAAACAGACCATCATTCACCCATTTCTGATATTCGGGTACGCCCCAGTAGTCAAAAATCGTAGTGCGCCCGTCGTTACCGCTAAAGCCAGATTCACCTTCTGCGGGTTCGCCCACCTCCTGACCGAAATAAACCATTACCGGGCCGGAGTGCCACAGGGTGCTAACCACTATTGCGGGCTTGGCTCGAGTTGGATCATTTCCAAAGAAGCGGGAAGCGATGCGCTGTTCGTCGTGATTCTCCAGAAAGCGAAGCATATTTCGATTCTTATCGCGCAAATACTGCCAGATATCCGGGAGGTGCTGCACTGAACCCTGTTCTTCAATTACCGCGCGTAGCGTATCGTAGAGTTGTACTTTGTCGTACAAGTAATCAAACCGTCCGGTGTCAATGTAATTACGGTACTGCTCAGGATTGTAGATTTCGGCGATGAAAATCAGGTTAGGGTAAATATCTTTCACTTTCGGAATTACCCAGTGCCAGAATTCTACCGGAACCATCTCGGCCATATCGCAACGAAACCCATCCACACCTCGACCCGACCAGTACAGCAGGATATCCAGCATTTTCTGCCAGGTATTCGGAATGGGGTCAAAGTGGGTTCTACGATCATTCAGATAATCGACTCCGTAGTTCAGTTTCACAGTTTCAAACCAATCGTTCACGCTGGGTTGAGCCGTAAACTGATCGTTTCCGGTAGCCTTGGCCGGGTTTTCATCAAACGTACCATCTTTAGTAGGGAAAGTGTGTTCGCCCAGCGATTGATAATCGGCCGGAACCTGAAAGGGTTTACCCACCAGGTAGTAGAAATTGTTATCTGGGAAAAAAGCTTCGTTGGTATCATCACCCGCCCCGAAATCTTTGGTGCCGTCGGGCTTAGCATCTGACTGGTAAAATCGGGCTACGTGGTTGGGCACAAAGTCAATAATTACCTTCAAGCCCTCATCGTGAGTGCGTTTCACTAGCGCTTCAAACTCGGTCATCCGGTTAGGCACATCTTCTGCCAAATCAGGGTTTACATCGTAGTAATCTTTAATCGCGTAGGGTGATCCGGCTCGGCCTTTTACCACATCAGCATCGTCGAGCGGAATACCGTATTCACGGTAGTCGTTCAGTACGGCGTGTTCAATCACTCCGGTGTACCAGATATAAGTAGCTCCCAATTCACTTAAAGCTGCCAGAGCTGTTTCATCAATATCGTTGAACTTACCAACCCCATTTTCCTCAGCGGTGCCCCAGGGTACGTTATTGGTTACCGTATTGCCAAACAGGCGGGTAAAGATTTGGTACACCACCACTTTTTGGTCAGGCGATAGCGATTCCTCCAGCAGCAGGTTAGGATCTTCTTGGGCAATGGACTTCAGTTCTTCGGTGTTCACGGAATGTTCGGTTACGGTGGTGGATGGTGTACAGCGAATACACAAAAGTACAAGCCCAGCGGAAAGTATGCATCGGTTCATAGACTTTTTTGTTGGGAGCAAGAGTAGGTTAGTTAATAATAAATTAGAGCCTTCGTTGTTAAGTAACAAAATAGCTTCGTATTTTTCCAAACCCTACCCCAAACTTACACGGTATGCGCGAATTAGTCTTATCGGTAATAGCTTTTCTCGCCTACAGTTTAGCATCAACTGGCTACGCTCAAGACTGGAGCTTTGCTATTGGCCCAGGAGTTACACAGTATTTGGGTGACGTAAATGATCAGAAACTGGGTGGCAACCGTTGGGCAATTAATGCCGAAGGCTGGTACCGACTAACGGATAATCTGCACATTAAATCGGGGGTAAGTTTATACCAACTCTCCGCTCAAGATGCTGATCCGGTACGTTTACGTAGTTTTCGGTCTACTAATTTTGAGTTCTATTCCTCCGCAATGTACTCATTTAAGCGAGGTTTTTTTACCCCGTTTGCCTACGCCGGTTTGGGAGCAACTACTTCCAGCCCTCGGGGCGATAGCCGACTGGGTTACTTTAACTTGCGGGATGTAGAACCCGAAGCTGAGCGAGTGCCCGGTTTGGTTGGAATGATTCCGTTTGGGGTAGGAGTAGACTACGAACTCACTCCGGTACTTTCGCTAGTAGTTGATTTAGCCCTGCGTTATACTTTTAGTGACCGACTGGATGCTATGCGTAGGGAAATGATTACAGTGGATGATTTAAGTCCACTGGCGCGGGAGTACTACGCGGCTCTGTCGGAAGAGCAAGCGCGGGCAATTAACGAAGAATCCTTTTTGCGAGGGGGCAATTCGGCTAACAACGACTTGTACGGAATACTGAGCGTAAAAGTCCGATTTACTCCCACATCCGCACTCTTCGGCTGCGTTGATCCGTACAAATATGCTCGCCCCACCCACAAACGCAAAGTTAAAAATTATAAGCCTCTCTAGGTGAGATAAGTGTCTTTTTGTAATTAGTGGCTGGTTCGTTAAATCAGACTAAGCAATAATCTCCTTCACCACTTTGCCGTGTACATCGGTCAGGCGAAAATCTCTTCCTTGAAACTGGTAGGTCAGTCTTTCGTGGTCAAGGCCGAGCTGATGTAGAATAGTAGCCTGTAAGTCGTGGATGTGTACTCGTCCGCTAATGCCCGAAAAACCAATCTCGTCGGTTTCGCCGTGGGTGAACCCTTGCTTGATGCCGCCTCCTGCCATCCACATGGTGAAGGCATCACCGTGGTGGTCGCGGCCTTTAAAGTCAGCACCGGAACGGGCTTCCATCATTGGGGTGCGCCCAAACTCTCCTCCCCAAACTACTAGGGTTTCATCCAGTAATCCACGTTGCTTCAAATCTAGCAGCAATGCGCTCATAGGTTGGTCAACGTATTTACAGGCATTCTTAAGACCACTGTCTACCCCATTGCCAGGTCCAGCTCCATGAGTATCCCAGCGGCGGTCAAACAGTTGCACAAAGCGAACGCCGTTTTCTACTAACCGACGAGCAAGTAAGCAGTTATTGGCAAAAGAAGCTTTTCCTGGTTCGGTGCCGTACAGCTGATGAACCCACTCGGGTTCATCATTGATATTCATCACCTCCGGTACGGCAGTTTGCATTCGGAAGGCCAACTCGTACTGCGAGATGCGAGTCAAAATCTCCGGGTCACGAGCCTGCTGGTATTCCTGTTTATTAATCGCATTGATGGCATCAATAGATTTCTTTCGTAAGTAAGGATCTACTTCGCTAGGGTTGGAGAGATACAACACCGGATCGCCTTTGGAACGACACTGTACTCCCTGGTAAACGGTGGGTAAAAAACCACTACCCCAAGCACTTTTTCCCGCACTAGGCTCACTACCGGAAACTAGTACGACAAAGCCGGGTAGGTTCTGATTGTCGGAGCCTAATCCGTACGTAATCCAGGAACCCATGCTGGGACGGCCAAGTCGGGGTGAGCCTGTGTGCATAAATAGTTGTGCCGGAGCGTGATTAAACTCATTGGTATGCACTGCTTTTAAGAAAGTTAC
The DNA here is from genome assembly GCF_030506325.1 of Tunicatimonas pelagia. Lineage (NCBI taxonomy): Bacteria > Pseudomonadati > Bacteroidota > Cytophagia > Cytophagales > Catalimonadaceae > Tunicatimonas > Tunicatimonas pelagia. The sequence continues at coordinate 4,525,804 of NZ_CP120683.1, forward strand.
CTCGTCTACTATTTCAGAAAAATGAGGTAAGTAATCTGATACATATGCTCCCGATTGCCCGTGCTGCTTAAACTTCGCTTGGGTTCCTAACATTTGCGGCGTACCCTGAATGAAGGCAAACTTCTTTCCTTCCAGCAGCGACTGCGGACAGTCTTGCCCGTCTAGTCGGTTGAGGACGGGCTTGTAGTCAAATAACTCTAACTGCGAAGGGGCACCAGCCATGTGCAGGAAGATGACATTTTTGGCTTTTCCTGGAAAGTGCAGAGGAGAACCAGTAGTAAGCGCATTGTCAGGTAGAATATTCTTTGACTTAAATTCAGAAGAATGGCAGCCTCCCAACGAACTTAGCGCAACTGCTCCCAAACCAGACATACATTTTTGTAAGAAATGTCGTCGGGTATTATAGGTAGCAATTTGGTGCTGAGCTTCGGTAATGATATTCTTCATGTTAGTTTTTCGTAATAAACTCATCCAAGTTCAGCATAGCATTGGCCACTAGCGTTAACGCATGTAGATTGATGGGTTCTAGCTCAGTACCTACTACATTTTGTATTAGTCCTTCTGATGTGTAGTGGGCTAGTGCATCTTGATACAACGCAATTAGTACGGCTACTTTCTTATCATCGGGCTTACGTAGTATTACCCGCTCGTACCCTCTTACCAGTGCAGTCGTCACATCAGTCGGGTTATCTTCTGTCATTAACTCAGCTAGCTGTTTGGCAGCGGCGTATAAAGTAGAATCGTTTAGTAGAGTTAGTGCCTGAAGCGGAGTGTTAGTCCGAATACGACGCGAGATACAGACATTACGGGCAGTACCATCAAAGGTCGTCAGCATGGGGTGCGGGCTGATTCTTTTAGTGAAAATATACAGCGAACGGCGGTATTGTTCTGAAGTAGTATCGGCAATCCAGTTGCTCCAAATACCACGATTAGCATCAGGGCGAGCAACTTTTATACTGGGGCCTAGTACCTTTCGGTTTAATAAATTGGTAACCGCGAGCACCTGGTCACGGATCTGCTCGGCCGATAGTCGTACCCGAGTACCTCGGGATAAAAGGCGGTTGAGTGGGTCTTTTTCTATTTTCTTATCGGTAGCCTGCGAACTTTGGCGATAAGTAGCTGAGGTAACTATCAGTTTCAGCAATGATTTTATGCTCCACCGGTACTCGTTGACTAACTGCACTGCCAACCAATCCAGCAATTCGGGGTGCGAAGGTGAAGCACCTTGGGAACCAAATTCTTCTGAGGTTTCAATAATGCCAGTTCCGAAAATTTCCTTCCAAAAATGATTGACGGCTACCCGGGCAGTTAGTGGGTTATCTTTACTTACCAGCCACTGGGCCATACCTAACCGGTTATTTAGTAAGCCATCGGGTATCTCGCCTAAAATTTCTGGTACGTCGGCACTTACTAATTGACCCTGGGTTGTCCAGTTGCCCCGTTCAAACACATAAGTTTTTCGGCTTTTGTTGCGGGGTAAATCCTGCATGATAGGAGTTTCTTCCGGTTGGATAGAAGATAGATAAACCAGCCGCTGGTTAAACTCTTCACTGTATTGCTTCTTTCGTGGGTTTCGTTCGTGGTAGTAAATCCAGTCCAAATGAAAGAGATGCTGAGCCAAATCCTGGTTCTTACGAAAAAGGTAATACACATTCCGTGTTCCGACCCTGGGCTTTACCGAGACAGTAAACTCCCGCCACTTGTCAGGTTCGGGCTTGGTCATCGCCCATCGGTTCCACTTGCCGGTAGTGGTTATCTCGGCTTGCCCTAACTTTTCGCCATTTACTGAATCTAGCCGTGCTTCAATAAAACCGCCAGAAAGAGCGGTAGCGCAGCGAAAAGAGATTTTCTCTACTTCACTCAAATCTACGTCTTCAAACATAATCCAGGAGCTGTCCTGTATCTGCCAAACTACATCCTGGTAAGGAACCAGTAACTCGATGAGCTTGCTAGAAGCATGGTATTCTTCCGCTTCTACTTTGCGATAGCCTAAATGGTGAAGTAAAGATTCTTTTTGCTGATGCAAGAATTGAGTACTCTGGTTAGGCGGAGTATCGACATTGTCCAAATGATCTTTCAGCCAGGTAAGGGTAGATTGTACTTTTATAGCATCTTCCCCTTCGTAGGTAAATAGCTTAGGTTGTTCGTTGTAAATATCGCGGTCAACTGTGTTGTTAAAGAACGCCATAAATTGATAAAACTCCTGGTGCCGAAATGGGTCATAAGGGTGACTATGGCACTGTACACAAGCCATCGTAGTACCTTGCCACACTTCAAAGGTTGTACCTACCCGCTCTACAACAGCAGCTACCCGAAATTCTTCATTATCGGTTCCTCCTTCATCATTGGCCATAGTATTGCGGTGAAAAGCTGTGGCAATCAACTGATCTTTGGTAGGGTTAGGTAATAGGTCGCCCGCCAATTGTTCAATCGTAAACTGATCGTAAGGCATATCTTGATTAAAAGCGTTAATTACCCAATCGCGGTACTTCCAGATAGAGCGATCCAGATCTTTTTCGTAACCTTTAGTATCAGCGTAGCGGGCTAGATCCAACCACATAGCTGCCCAACGTTCGCCAAAGTGAGGCGAGTCTAATAAGTGGTCTACCAGCTTCTCGTAGGCATCACTACTACTATCAGCTAAAAAAACTTGCGCCTCTTCGGGCGTAGGGGGCAACCCGGTTAAGTCTAGGTATAAACGGCGTAGTAAAATTTCTTTACCTGCTTCAGCCGCTGGAGTAAGATTATGTGCTTCTAACTTATTGTAGATAAAATAGTCGACATCGTTTTTGAGGTTACCAATCTCTGCTTTAGGAGGACTAATGCTAGTGTCGGGAGAAATGTACGCCCAATGATCTTCCCACTGAGCGCCTTCATTAATCCACTGACTAATTAGCTCAATTTCTGCTTCGTTGAGCGGCTCACCATCCGAAGGCATTCGGTACTCCGGGTCATGGTGGACAATTCGCTGGTACATACCGCTACTTTCGGCGTCTCCGGGGACAATAGCTGGAATACCAGACTCGGCGGTATCGAGGGCTTCCTCTCGAAAAAGAAAACTAACTCCGGCTGACTTCTTAACCCCACCGTGGCAAGAAATGCACTTACTGTTGATGATCGGACGAATATGCTGGTTGTAGCTAATAGGTTCATTAGTATCTTGCAATGTAAAGAACATCACTGCAACTAGCGAGGTGACCCCCAATCCGATGAACCAACTTTTCGAGTTCATAAAAGCTACTGTTGATTAATTTTTTGGTGCTTTGTAAGATAAGAAATCTGATCGATAATTTCTCAATTTACCCGAATGCCATTGGTTTGGGGCGTTGAGTCGCAAGAAACTAATATTTTGTGAGTCAGGTTAAATAAGCAACAATTTCTAGTAATTCTGTAAATTGGTGGATCAATGCAACGCCTTTTCCTATGATTAGAAACCTCATACTTTTTTTACTAATTTCTTTGTTGTGGAGCTGTTCTCAGAGCGGAAATCTTGATCCGGAGATTGCTGAGCAGTTGCCTGAAGAGGTCAGCTACAACTTCCACGTTAAGCCGATTTTGTCGGATCGTTGCTTTGCCTGTCATGGACCGGATGAAGCGGCAATTGAAGCCGGATTAAGTTTGAGCGATGAAACCTTGGCTTTTGCTAAGTTAGAAAGCGGCGAACACGCGATTGTTCCCGGTAAACCTCATCAAAGCGGATTGGTAGACCGCATCTTTTCGGATGATCCCGAAACGGTTATGCCTCCACCGGAGTCAAATCTTACCCTGACGGAATACGAAAAAGCAGTACTAACCCGCTGGATAGAAGAAGGGGCCGAGTACGAACCTCACTGGTCATTTATTAAACCGGAAAAACCGGAAGTACCTAAAGTGCAACAAGAAGATTGGGCAAATAACGATATTGACCGATTTGTACTGGCTAAACTAGAAGAAAAAGGCTTTGAACCTAGTGATCGCGCTACCAAAGAAAAACTTATCCGCCGAGTCACTTTTGATTTAACGGGTCTTCCCCCGACAATCGAAGAAGTAGATAAATTTTTAGCAGACAATTCATCGGATGCTTACGAGAAGGTGGTAGATCGTTTATTGAACTCGCCTCGCTACGGAGAGCGTATGGCTACCGAATGGCTGGATGTGGCTCGCTATGCCGATTCCCACGGTTACCAAGATGATGGAATGCGGAACATGTGGCCTTGGCGCGATTGGGTGATTGAATCGTTTAACCAAAATATGCCCTACGATCAATTCATTATCTGGCAATTGGCCGGAGATATGCTGCCCGATGCTACCCAGGAACAAAAGTTAGCCAGTGGGTTTAATCGCAACCACCTGCAAAGCCAGGAGGGAGGAATTGTTTCGGAAGAATACCGAGTAGAGTATGTGGCCGACCGAGCCAATACACTGGGTACGGCATTTTTGGGACTGACGGTAGAGTGCTCCCGATGCCACGATCATAAGTACGACCCCATCTCCCAAGAAGAATACTTTTCACTCTATGCCTTCTTCAACAGCATTAACGAAACCGGACAGATTCCCTACATGGGCGAGGCCAGCCCCACCGTAATTTTAACGGATGATGAGGCTGAGCAGCAATTATCTTTCTTAGAGGAAAAGATTCTGGAAAAAGAAGCAGAGGTGAATCCTGACCAAACAGCTTATCAGCAAGGCTTTGCTGAGTGGCTAACGCAGGTGAAAAATCATGCTGCCGATCATACTATTTCTTTGAAGAGCAGAATTGGACATTATCCGCTAGATAACCCAGTAGATAATAAGTTTCGTAATCTGGCAGCCCCGAAACAGCCCGCCACAATGGTGGTAAGTCAGCAAGACAAGGAGCCAGAGATTGTAGATGGTAAATTCGGGAAGGCAGTACGTTTGGTGGGCGATAGCTACGTGGATATGGGTGAAGAGATTGGCTACTTCGAACGCAATGAACCATTTTCTATCAGCCTGTGGTACAAAGCCCTGAAAGATAGCATTGAAGGGCCAGTGTTTACCCGCTCGGGAGGCTACTTTAATGGCAACCGGGGCTACGTATTTTGGCTACGCCCCGATCGTACCCTTTCGGTGAGTCTCAACCATACTTGGCCCGCTAACAGTATTGAGATTCATACCGAAGAGAGGCTTCCGGTTAACGAATGGGTCCATTTGGTAATGACTTACGACGGATCGAGCCGAGCCAGTGGTCTTACGGTATATCTTAACGGGCAGCCAATGCGCCACCAAATCGTTACTGACCACCTAAGGCGTAGCATGATTACTTACGGCAAAGACAAAGAAAGTTGGGGTGGTCTGGGGAACTTACGCATCGGTAAGCTACACGATGAAACCATTGAGGGTATTGAGGTTGATGAATTTCAAGTGTTCGGCCAAAAGCTAAGTGCGGTAGGCGTGGCTGAGTTGTACGGTGAGCCTAACCCGATTGTAAAGTTCTTAGAATCAGAAGACCAGCAACCACTGCTGGATTACTACTTGCAAAACTACGATCAGGGCTATCGCACTACGCTGGCTAAGCTCACTGAGTTGCGCGGCGACGAAAACGATATTCTGAGTGCGCTACCAGAGGTAATGGTAATGAAAGAACTGGCCGAACCTCGACCGACCTTTGTTCTCGACCGCGGGGCGTACGATGCGCCTACCAAGCGGGTTAATCCGACTACACCCGTATCTGTAATGGCGTTTCCCGAAGACTTGCCCACTAATCGCTTAGGACTAGCACAGTGGCTGGTTCACGAAGATAATCCGCTTACGGCTCGGGTAGCGGTAAATCGCTACTGGCAAATGCTCTTCGGTCGCGGGCTGGTGAATACCTCGAACGACTTTGGTAATCAGGGTGAGTTTCCTTCGCATCCCGAACTGCTCGACTGGTTGGCCATTCAATTCTGGGAATCAGGGTGGGATGTGAAGGCACTGCTTCGGATGCTGGTTACTTCGGCCACCTACCAGCAGGCGTCGGTACCTTCGCCCGAACTATTAGAGCAGGATAAAGCCAATGTTTGGCTCGCCCGGGGGCCTAGTTACCGTATGCCCGCCGAAATGATTCGTGATAATGCTTTAGCGGCCAGTGGTTTGCTGAATGATTCCATTGGTGGTCCCAGTGTAAAGCCTTATCAGCCTCCCGGACTGTGGAAGGAATTGGCTACCCGAAATGTTACTGAATATGTGCCAGATACTGGTGATGATTTGTACCGTCGCGGTATGTACACTATCTGGAAGCGAAGCTCACCGCCCCCATCGATGATTAGCTTCGATGCCGCCGATAAATACCTCTGTACTGTAAAGCGACAAAAGACCAATACGCCTCTTCAAGCCTTGGTGCTACTGAACGACCCGCAGTACGTAGAAGCCGCTCGAATGCTAGCCGAGCGAATGGTTACCGAAGGAGGAGAGGATCTAGATGATCAGATACGCTTTGGTTTCAAAACCCTAACTAGTCGTGAGCCAGACTCGAGAGAGCTAGCTCTACTAAAACAATTGTACCAAGAAGAAAAAGCAGTATTTAGCGAAGAACCTGTGAGTGCAGACAGCTTATTGCAGGTGGGTGAATATCCCCGCGATTTTGCTATTCCTAAGGATCAGTTGGCTGCCCTAACCATAGTAGCGAATACATTAGTCAATTATGATGAAGCGGTGTATAAACGATAAGATCAACGAAGCATTAAAACGCGCTTGTAGTGCGTTCACTAAAATAAAATAATAAGGTTATGGAATCCACTAAAACCGTCACTCGGATTACGTATCAGGAGTTCCTAAATATGGAAATCCCTGATGATGACAACTACATCTACGAACTACTGAACGGCGAAATTGTGAAATACTCTGCCCCCGAATCTAAGCATCAAATAGCATCAGCTAATCTACACCTCATAATGGGTAGCTATGTTAAACAGAAAAAACTAGGCCGAGTGCTGTACGCTCCTATCAGTGTATTTTTAGGTGAATACAGTGCTCCTCGACCTGATTTGCTGTTTGTGTCTACTAAGAAGCAAGAAATTATTCAGCAGAAGGGCGTAATGGGAACACCTGATTTGATGATAGAAATTGTATCTCCTGGCTCAGTGGTACGCGATCGAGTACACAAAAAGGAAATATATCAACAAGCAGGTGTGCCTGAGTACTGGATTGTTGACCCTAAGTATCTCACCGTAGAGGTGTACGAACTTATTGATTCCGGCTACGCGCTTTTCCAGGATGTAGAAGGCGAAGGTACTATCGAGTCCAAAGTGATTGAGGGGTTGAAGATTGATGTGGGGGATATTTTTGGTGAATAGGCGGCCGCAATCGAGCAATAGAACAATTGATCCATCGAACAATAGATCCATGAAACTCTTACATAACCAACATATTGACCGACGGGATTTTTTGAGTAAAACTAGCTTAGGGCTAGGCAGTGTTGCTTTGTCTTCTTTGCTAGGTTCTACTAAATTGTTTGGTAAATCCGTCTTAAGCGACAATAACCCTATTAATCATCTTCATTTCGCTCCCAAAGCCAAGCGAGTAATCTATCTTTTCCAAAGTGGTGGCCCATCTCAGTTAGAAACCTTCGATTATAAACCTACGCTTCAGGAGCGCGTAGGGCAGGAGTTGCCCGAATCGGTACGGGGTGGGCAACGGCTGACGGGGATGACAGCAGGACAGAAATCGTTTCCATTGGCTGGATCAGTATTTGACTTTGCTCAGTACGGGAACAGCGGGGCTTGGGTGAGCGAACTGATGCCACATACGGCTAAAATTGTAGACGAACTCTGCTTTATCAAATCCATGCATACCGAAGCCATCAATCACGATCCGGCGATTACTTTTTTCCAAACGGGTTCTCAGCAAAATGGGCGTCCGTCTATCGGTTCGTGGATTAGCTATGGTTTGGGTAGCGATAACGAAAATCTACCGTCTTTTTGTGTTTTATTATCAAGGGGAAAAGAGGGTGGACAGCCACTGTACGCCAAACTCTGGGGTAGTGGCTTCCTGCCATCGCTGCACCAGGGAGTGCAGTTTCGATCGGGAAAAGATCCGGTATTGTACCTGAACGATCCACCTGGTATGAAGAAAACCAGTCGACGAAGAATGTTGGATTATCTAAACGAGCTACACGATATTCAGTACGAGAAAGTAGCCGACCCGGAGATTAACTCGCGTATTGCTCAGTACGAGATGGCGTACCGGATGCAAGCCTCGGTGCCGGATACAATGGATATCTCGCGAGAGCCAGATTACATTTACGATATGTACGGTGAGCAGTCACGACAACCAGGCACGTTTGCGGCTAACTGCCTATTGGCTCGTCGGCTCATTGAAAAAGATGTAAAGTTTGTGCAGCTCTATCACCAAGGTTGGGATCAGCACGGTAATTTGCCTAACGATATTCAGATTATGGCGAAGAGTGTCGATCAGCCTTCGGCTGCGTTGGTAATGGACTTAAAACAACGGGGGTTGCTAGATGATACGCTGGTGATTTGGGGCGGAGAGTTTGGCCGCACCAATTATTCTCAGGGCAAACTAACTAAAGAAAACTACGGACGCGATCATCATCCGCGCTGCTTCAGTATCTGGATGGCCGGGGGCGGCATCAAAAAAGGTATCAGCTACGGTGAAACCTGTGAGTTTGGCTACAACATCGTAAAGAACCCCGTTCACGTCCACGACTTCCAGGCTACGCTAATGCACTTACTCGGTGTAGACCACGAACGGCTAACTTTCAAGCACCAAGGCCGCCGTTTTCGCCTCACCGACGTACACGGGCACATTGTGAAGGATATTATTGCTTAGCATCCTCACCAAATAGAGTATCTATGTACAGACTACTTGCTTCGTTCATTCTTCTACTTTCTGCTTTTTATTCGGTGGGGCAAGATAAACCTGGTACGCTTCTGTGGGCGGTAAGTAAGGTAGGTGTTAGCGATACATCGTACCTGTTCGGAACATTTCATGAGGTGGATCCTTATTTCTTTTTATCTTTATCAAGTTCAGTAAAAAAGTTAGAGCAGGTCGATGTGCTTTTTGTGGAACAGACGGCAATCAATACTGATGTATCTTCTTCAGAAGAGGTCAAGCTCAATTATTGGACAGTTGAACAGTGGGACAATCTTCTAGATAAAGAACAAAAGCAGATATTTGAATCGTTTGTAGAAAAATCTGAAAGTCCCGAGTATTATGAGTCACCACCTTTACTCTTAACATTAAATCTTACTCAAATATACACACGGTTCTTTTGTGATGATAATGGTCGTAAATCTTACGAGACGATGGATAGCTTCATAGAAAAGACCGCTTTAAACAAAAAGAGGGAAGTAAGGTCTCTGGATGAAAATCAAACGAATATTCTTTTGCGATCTTCTCTTGGCAGTACTTCTGAAGAGGATTCTGCGTATGCAGTTGCGTGTGTCGAATTAATGACCAAAATGCTAAACAGCGATTTATCAGGTTGTGAGTTTGTAGAAGATTACAAAGAACTTAATATTGACTATCAGTTAGAAAGGAAAGAGCATGAGCATCCCTTTGAATTAACAGAGCGTAATGACCGATGGATGACGGTTCTGGACGAAGTTTTTAAAGAAAACAGCTGTTTTGTAGCAGTTGGCTTTCGGCATTTACAGTATAAACAAGGGCTAGTTCAGCAACTAAGGGAATTAGGGTATTCGGTAGAACCTATTGCTGCTCGCTAGCTCGAATGAGACAAAACTAACTTTTTAACTTGTCAATCTATTGCCTATGAAACGAGTTGCTTTCAAAATGCAGTTGCTTCCCGAATACGCGGAAGAGTACCGAAAACGGCACGATGCCATTTGGCCAGAACTGGTGGATTTGCTGCACCAAAGCGGTATCAGCGATTACCATATTTTTCATGACCCGGATACGCACGAATTGTTTGCTACTTACGTGTTGGCCGATGACCGTAAGGTAGATCAACTAGCGCATGAGTCGGTGATGAAAAAGTGGTGGGCTTATATGAAAGACATCATGGAAACCCACGAAGACAATTCCCCCATTAGTAAACCATTGGAGGAAGTCTTCTCTATGAAATAGCCCTCCGCTTACTCAGCTATAGAAATATTCTCTGATGAAGGAAAACGAGCGCGAACTCCCCATCCGCCGAAATTCTCCGTTACAGCAAACCAGACTTCATTGTTCCCTTTGTTAAGTGGCAAATAGACAGTATCAAAGTAGCCAATGGTGCCTAGGTAGCGATAATCACGGGAGCGGAAGTTGCGCTGACCGCCGTAGACTGCTTTACCGTTTACAAACACTGTCACCATATCAGAATAGCCAATAAGTAGGGGTTTTATCTGCTTTTGGTCAGCATCTACCGTAAATTTAGCCACAACCGTATTGGTTTCTTCGGCCACTGCACTCACCTGCCCCAGATTTACCGTACCTGATGACTCGCTCATCAGTGTTCGCCAATTTAGTCTGCTCTTGAAACCTTTGGATAGCTCAGTCTGATTTTCAAGCTGTTTACTACCAAAAGCATTAGAAACTTCCCACTGCATCACGGTGCCTTCTTTCGCTGCCGGAAACGATTGGGGAGCACTCTTGATGGGTGGATTTTCCACCGACTGAAAGCTGAAATTGGCGAAGTAAGCCTCCTTTCCTCCGGTGTAAATTCCCATAAACCCAGCTTCAGCCTTTCGTTTTAGATCAAAAGCGTGCAGCACTGGCACATTCATATTATCGATGTAGACTTCCATTTGCTGGTCAGCAATAACTAACTTTACGTGCATCCATTCCTGGAAACGGTAGAAGTGAGGAGTGCCGTGGCCTTCTCCGTAGTACAGTTGCCAGCCAGCCATTCCGTTATAAACCGGAGTATACTGCATAGCATCGGGATTACCCGACTGATGCGCTCGCATATAGTATTCTTCGTAATTCTCCTGGTCTTGCATCCGGAACATTGCCCCTACAAAACCTCGTTCGCTATTAAAGGCGATGTCATATTCAATGATTCCATTCTTAAGTGATACATCAGACAGGTAAGCTCGACCGTTAGTCAGCTTTACTGCTGATTGCCCTTTATATTCTTCCAGGGTGTGCTCGCCAGAGAACTCCCAACGATCGGAGGAAAAGGCAACTACTTCGGGTGATTGGGCAAAGGCTAAAGTTGTAGCAAAAACGAATAGGTTAAGAAATACAGAAATTTTCATATTGGTAAATTAGATGACATTCCGATAAACTTCTAAGGCTCGTGACGACACGAACCTTGGGGTAAATAATTATCAGAATAAGGTTTATTGAAATGATTAAAAACACTGCTTACTACACGAACGAAGGCAGTAGAAAGCTGTGTTTTGCCTTGTTCAAGTTGGTGCAAAGCGGTGCAAGTTGCTACAAGACCATTACGAGCTTGTCAATAAATTCAGTCTGATCGTCAGACTTTACAAAAGGTTTAAAAACGAAGTCAAGTGGCTCAATAGTCAAATGTAGAGCAAGTTGCACCAACTTGAACGAGTATGAACAACTGTTTTCTGGTGGGCTACGTTACCTTACTCATGTTTCACATTCTAAACTTTTTATTATGAACCATTTCGCACAATCTATTCTCACCTTATTTATCGCGGTAGTAACTACCTTGCCCGCTTTAGCGCAGGATGATAAAGCCAACCGACCTAGCCCTCCCGCTCAAGCGGAAGCAACGGTAGACGGCACAACCGTTATTATTGACTACAGCCAACCTTCGGTGAAGGGACGCGAGATATTTGGCGGGCTAGAACCCTACGGAAAAGTATGGCGCACCGGAGCTAACGAAGCCACTACGTTCGAGGTAAGCAGTGATGTAACCATCGAAGGTCAGGCTTTACCCAAGGGAAAGTACGCTTTGTTTACTATTCCCCAGGAAAATGAAGACTGGACAGTTATCTTTAATAAGACAGCTGAACAGTGGGGGGCTTATGACTACGATGAATCTCAAGATGCTCTTCGAGTGCAAGTAAGTCCCGAGAAATCTGAGTCAATGACCGAGAAAATGACATTTGATATTGCTGAGTCAGGTGAAGTAACTTTCATGTGGGCCGATACTAAACTTTCTTTTGACGTAGCCAGTGCCGGACAGGCGAGTAACTAGTTTACGATAAAGCTTTTTTGAAATTTATCCATTGAGTAGACATAGAGGTAAATTTTACCTCTATGCTATTTATGGGGAGAGGAAGCCTTCAATCTTTATCACAGAATAGGTAAAAAGTCGTTATCTTCGTGATACAGCCAAGCATCATGGAGGCGACTAATAAAGAAACAACGCAGATAGAACTTCTCAAGCAAATCATTGAAAATGAGGTTGCCTGGGGCAATAGTCAGGAGTGGACGCACCAGGACTTTGAGCAACTTAGTGAGCGCATCTGGCAGAAAACCCAAACCAAGCTAAGTGCTACCACCCTGAAGCGGTTGTGGGGCAAGGTGAGCTACCAAAGTCAGCCTACCACTAATACCCTGAATGCTCTAGCCCAGTTTGCTGGTTACGAGCACTGGCGCGATTTTGTGGGAAGCCAATCTTACGTTTCTAGTACTACTGAACAAGAACTCCCGAAGCTAAAAGCGACATCTCCGACGATCAGCAAAAAGCTGGCTATCTTACTGCTGATTCCGATTTTAGTGTTGCTGTTACTGGGGTTTAATCGATGGGTTAACCGTCCGCTAGAGATTGATGCTTCAAAGGTTACCTTTTCCAGTGAACCGGTTACAAAAGGGCTGCCTAATACGGTGATTTTTCACTACGATGTATCTCAGTTACCTTTTGATAATATAGAAATTCAGCAATCATGGGATACCAGATTGCGCCGAGCCGTGAGCAACCAAGATAGTGTCTTCACGACTACTTACTATTATCCGGGCTACTTCCGGGCTAAGCTGTTGGTAGAAGAGCAAATCGTACAAGAACATGATGTGTACGTAACGACTGATGGCTGGCTTGCCCTGATTGGGGGCGAAACTATCCCACATTATCTAACTGATGATATTAAGCAAGATGGCATACTTTCGGTATCGCCGGAGTATTTGCAACGAGAGAATCTGCTTAATCAAGAAGAGGCTTCTCACTTAGCTTATTATAATGTTCAAGACTTCGGAGAAGTGTCTTCGGCTAATTTTACGTTGGAAACAGCTATCAAAAGTGATTATAATCTCAGGGAAGCCGTATGTCAGGAAAGTCAGGTGTCCGTGCTTTGTGCGAAAGGGCGCATTGCTATTCCTTGGTCAGTACCTGGTTGTGTAGGAAAGCTTTATTTGGCTGCCAGCGAACAATTCCTTGACGGACAGGCGGCGGATTTATCAGCTTTTGGTTGCGACCTTTCCGAGTGGCAGCATATCCGCCTAACCGTTGAGCAACAACAACTGTCGGTATACCGCAACGAACAATTAATTTTTCAGACTACCCTTGAAGAAGATGCCGGAAAAGTAGCCGGAATCCGATATCGATTTCAAGGAGCTGGATCAATAGATTACGTTCGACTACTGGATGAAAATCAATCAGTAGTGTTTCAGGATGATTTCAGCAACTGAAATTCTTCCAGGTTGGAGAACGTACCTTCGGGAATAGTTTCTATCACTTCTATATCCGTAATATCTCGCTCACCCCGGTCGCCGGAAAGCATGAGTGAGCCGTGGTTTTTGTATTCAGCCCAGGGAGTCATAAAGCGGGGAGTATCCATTTCTACGGTAGGGTAGAATGCCCACTGAGTCACCATATAATCGTTAGGGTCAACGTACACCTGATACTTATTTTGCGGGGTAACTCCTACGCCTTCAAAGCGTAGTTCCAGCACCTCCGCCATATCACCTCCCTGAATAGTATCTTCGCCAACATAAGTCAGGGTAACCCCAGAGTCTTTCAATTTGAAGGGCATAAACAACCAGTAGCTATCGTTAATCCAGATACTTTTTCCCTGTTCTACGTACTTGGCTAGTGAATCAGCGTTAGTAATCTCTTCGCCGCCCATCGCCACTTTTCCCTGATCAGAATTTACGTTGATCAGATAAATAGCTGAGTCGCGCGGTACTTCAATTCGTACATCGCCCGACTGTTTGTCCCACAATAGGGTGCGGATATCGAAGAAGTTCCAGCTTACGTACTGGGTAGTATCCCAGGCTTTACGGCCTCCCATCGCCTGCATTACGCTATCGGCGATTGCCATTGCTTTCTCATCAGAAGCTGCTTCATTGAAACCTTCAGCCGGAGGGTTCGCATAAGCCACCCCTGCGCCGTCTATTTCAGTAGCTTGGTCTTCAGCAGTTGATCCTGGCTGGCAGGCAGTAAATAAAAAGGGAGCTAGCAAAAAGGCGATAATTCGGGGCATAGGTGTAGTGGTTTTTGTCTAAAGGTATTGTTGGAAGAGAGCTCAGTAGTTAAACCGTTCTGGTACAAATGTACAATATATGCAACTGGGTGCTAACGTACATGTTTAAATTTTCACTTCTATTGAAGATGAATATTGGAAGTGCGCGTATTGTTTGGCAGATTTCAGAGAAGGAGATGTTTTTGCCAATTATGTTAGAGACTAGAAAAGCTGCCCCAACAACAGAGGCAGCTTTACAAGAATACGTAGCAAAAGGTTTGTTTCTTCTCTACTCTTGAGACGTAAGATGGTTTTTGTGATCTTGCATGGTCGTAACCAGCCCGTCGATGTACTCAATTGATTCGGTAGTGGACTTTCGGATTTCGTCTACAAATTGGTTAACCTCAATTTCATCTACCGAATCTTGATCCAGGGCTTCTTTTAGTCCGGTAAGATGCGTATGTAACTCTTGGTTGCCTACCATCTTGATAGAGGGCAGCAGCTTGTGTGTGAGACGACGCAATTCGTATACATCTTTCTGGCTGGCTGAATTAGCCACTTGCTCGGTTAGTAACTGAAAGCTTCGTCGCAGTGAGTCTAATAAGTTAGTTACAAATTTAACATCATCATTATACTGATCGATTAGGCGGTGTAGTTGCACCATATCATCTTCTTCCTCATTAGGAACGAAGGGAACCTCTTTCGAGGAGATGAGTCCCATATTGAGGGCAATTTTATAGTGCAGCTCATCAGGGTTGAATGGTTTGGATAAGTAATCACTCATACCGCATTCTTTCACCCGATCTTTTACTCCCTGCACTACGTCAGCGGTAAGTGCTATGATAGGTAAATTCTCATAATCGCCCCCTAAATTTCGAATGGCCGAAGCAGCATCGCAACCGCTCATGATTGGCATTTGTAAATCCATCAAAATGATGTCGAAGGTCGTTTGCTGTACTTTCTCCAATGCTTGCTTACCGTGCTCCGCAGTAGTTACCTGAATGCCCACCTTCTGTAGGAAACTGGTAGCAACCATTCGGTTAGAAGGATTGTCTTCTACCAGCAAAAGATTAATTCCTTTGAGCTTTTCAATATCGATTTTCTGCCTCGCTTGCTGCGATTCTTTCGTGATTTTAGCGTTGTGCTCGTAAGTAAGTATAAAACTAAAACTGCTGCCAAACCCTTCTTTGCTTCTCACTGACAGCTCACCCTTCTGTATAGCAACCAAGCGTTTGCAAATAGTTAGTCCGAGTCCAGTTCCTCCAAACTTACGAGTAGTATCATCTGCGCCTTGGGTATAATCCTGAAAAATAGATTTAATCCGATCTGCCGGAATACCGATACCAGTATCTCGTATATCGAACTTAATCTTACATTTATCTTTTTTCTTGCTAAGCAGCTCAGTATGAACCGAAACAAAACCCCGTTCAGTAAATTTGATCGCATTACCAACTAGGTTGTTAAGAATTTGGGTAAGTCGTACTTCGTCACCAAGCACATACTCAGGAATGGCATCATCCCAATCGGAACGAATGCTGATATTTTTCTCTTCAGCCCTAAACTTAAAAGCTTTGATAATGCCTTCAGTTACTTCGCGTGGGCTAAAGTTAATTTTTTCTAACTTGATTTTACCAGCCTCAATTTTAGCAAAATCGAGAATATCGTTGATAATTACCAGCAGGTGGTTAGCCGAGAATTGCAGGCTCTTCATGTATTCTAACTGATCCTCTCGGGGGCTTTCATCCATTAAGAGGCGCGTCATGTTAACTACCACATTGAGTGGTGTCCGAATTTCGTGACTCATTGTAGAGAGAAAGTCTTGCTTGGCTAGTGCAGCTCGCTCAGCTTTTTCTTTATCGCGGCGCAGCCTACTGGCTATTCTAACGTGATCGGTCATATCGAAGCAGACCAGTGAATAACCCACCGACTCTCCTCTCTCATTGGCTAGAGTGGCGGCACTAACGTGAACGGGGAATGTTTTACCATCGCGATGCCGCATTGTCATCTCACCTTCCCAGTGTTTGTTCTGAATGAAATCCTGATGATGAGCCTCATTGATAAGTTTTCCACTTTTTGGCAGTAATAGTTCGGTGGTTTTCTTTCCTAAGGCCTCCTCTTTTTTCCAACCAAATAAGTGCTCGGCATACTGGTTCCAGTAAACGATTCTGCGGTTAGCATCTGCCGCAATAATGCTACTATCGAGCTGGTTTAGCATAGATGCCTGAAAGTTAGCTTGCTCTTGTGCTCTCTGGCGGTCGCGTGCTTCGCACTTGAGCTGCAATAGCGTATTTTCTAAGTCTTTAGTGCGGTTTTTTACCAGCACTTCCAGATTATCTTTGTGCAACTGAAGTTCCTGCTCAGCGCGTTCTCTTTCTTTGATTTGTTTCTGAAGTTCGTTATTAGCTTTTTTTAGGCTGGAAGTAGATGGGGTGTTTAGTAGCTTAGGAATGAGGGGCCAGATAGCGATGGCGGTAGCCAACGAAATAACTGCGTTTATTGCTTTCAGCCAACCCGATATTCGGTATGCTGGTTGCCAAGTGGCATATACTTCCATGAAGTGAGTGACCCCGCAGGATAGAATAAATGCGATAAATAACCAAAACACCGGTTTAGCTTTCCAAACGTCTTGGCGCTTTTCCATTAACATAAAAATAGCGAACGGAATTACGAAATAAGAAGCGCCAGATATGGCATCGGATAGGGTGTGTAACCAGAGTATATCAGGTTGCCAGAAATAGTAATGCCCGTGGGGCATAAATCCATCACCGCTTAGCCAGCTTCCTAATATAGTTCGAATTGTATTTATCATGCTCAAAGACATATTTTATCTTAGACCCACCTAACGCTTTAGGTAGTAGGTTTGGTGGAGTAGTTTATATTATCCTTATGTTAGAAAAAAGGTTAATACGTAGGTTATTCGGGTTATTACTATCAAGTTTCTTAACGAAGGAATCAATTATCTTACGTAAGCAATTTTGTTTTCTTATACTATTTCTTACGTTTAATGGTGTCAGCTAGTAGTACTTTAACATGTGTTAGTTTATAAAAGATTAGCATAAATTTTTAATAAAATAGTGAATATATATTGTACAGACTTCTCTTAAATATATATGGTAAGCTACACATGGATGAGAAGAAAAAGATACGTAAATCAACTATTTTATTACATGGTAGCGAAATAATGAAAAACCGTAGAATTGTAGCTAAGAGAAAGTATTAAGCTATGGAAAAACCACACTGTACAACAACAAAAAAAGGCTCCAATTGGAGCCTTTTTAAAATTAAAAGAGGATAAAAGCTACTGCTTGTCTTTATCATCTACTTCTTCGTATTCTACATCAGATACGTCGGCATCGCTGGTAGCATCGGTGCTACCTTGCTGATCGTTGGCTGTCGCTGATTCAGCTCCTCCTGCACCCGCAGCATCAGCACCCGCTGCTTGATACATCTCCTGAGAAGCATTTTGCCAAGCGGCATTCAGCTTTTCCATTGCTGCATCAATACCACTCACATCTTGTGCTTGGTGGGCAGTTTTCAGTTCGGCTAGTGCATCTTCGATAGGCTTTTTATTCCCTTCGGATAGCTTGTCACCGTACTCGCTCAACTGCTTTTCTGTTTGAAAGACCAGCGAATCTGCTGCGTTGATCTTCTCAATCTTTTCCCGTTCTTGCTTGTCAGTTTCAGCGTTAGCTTCCGCTTCCTTACGCATTTTTTCAATCTCTTCATCGGTAAGTCCGGAAGAAGCCTCGATACGGATTTTCTGCTCTTTGCCAGTACCTTTATCTTTGGCTGATACGTTCATGATACCGTTGGCATCAATATCGAAAGTTACCTCAATTTGGGGTACGCCTCGCGGTGCTGGTGGTATGTCTGACAAATGGAAACGGCCGATAGTACGATTGTCTTTGGCCATTGGCCGCTCACCTTGCAGCACGTGAATCTCTACCGATGGCTGATTATCCGAAGCCGTTGAGAATGTTTCTGACTTCTTAGTAGGAATAGTCGTGTTAGACTCAATCAGCTTGGTGAATACTCCACCCATAGTCTCAATACCTAATGATAGCGGAGTTACATCAAGTAATAATACATCTTTTACATCTCCACTGAATACGCCACCTTGGATCGCTGCACCTACTGCTACTACCTCGTCAGGATTTACACCCTTGGAGGGCTTTTTGCCGAAGAACTTCTCAGCTTCTTCCTGAATTTTAGGGATACGAGTAGAACCTCCTACTAGAATCACTTCATTAATTTCTGATGCAGATATTCCGGCATCTTTCAGTGCTTGTTTGCAAGGCTCTAACGTTCTCTGTACTAAGTCATCTACTAATTGCTCAAACTTTGCGCGACTCAGGCTACGTACTAAGTGCTTGGGAATACCATCTACTGGCATAATGTACGGCAGATTGATTTCGGTGCTGGTAGCACTGGAAAGCTCAATCTTGGCTTTTTCAGCAGCTTCTTTCAATCGCTGCAAGGCCATTGGATCTTTTCGGAGATCAATGTTATTTTCCTTTTCAAACTCGTCAGCTAGCCAGTTAATAATACGAGCATCAAAATCGTCTCCCCCCAGATGAACGTCACCGTTGGTAGACTTTACTTCGAATACTCCGTCGCCTAATTCAAGAACCGAAACATCAAATGTTCCACCTCCCAAGTCATAAACCACAATGGTCATGTCCTGGTTTTTCTTGTCAAGACCGTAAGCTAATGCCGCCGCAGTAGGCTCGTTGATAATTCGCTTTACGTCTAGTCCGGCAATCTGGCCAGCTTCCTTAGTGGCTTGTCGTTCGGCATCGTTAAAGTAGGCCGGTACTGTAACTACTGCCTCGTTAATAGTTGTTCCCAGGTAATCTTCTGCCGTTGATTTCATCTTCTGAAGAATCATTGCCGAAAGCTCCTGCGGAGTGTACAGTCGGTCGCCAATCTTTACGCGAACCGTGTCGTTATTTCCTTTTTCTATCTGGTAAGAGATATTTTTCATCTCTTCCGAGACTTCTGAATGTTTCTTACCCATGAACCGCTTCACCGAGCTAATAGTGTTTTGCGGATTCGTGATTGCTTGTCGTTTAGCAGGGCTACCCACTTTTCGCTCACCATTGCCGTTATCTAAAAAGGCTACGATGGAAGGGGTTGTCCGACCACCTTCACTATTGGGAATGACGACGGGTTCGTTACCCTCCATCACTGCCACACAAGAGTTGGTGGTTCCTAAGTCTATACCTATTACTTTTCCCATAAATATATTTTATAAAGTTGGAGTTTTAGTTCATCAGTTCTATAGTATCAATGGGTATGCCAAGCCATCGTGCTATGACAGATTGTCAGAATACTCGAGTGTGTGCTGGCGACTGTCGCGCGGTGTTAGTGTGTTAAAGTGTTATGGTGTTTAGGTGTTTTTGTTTATGAGTTCTGGGTTTTGAGTTTGAAAATAATGAACACAAACACTAAAGCTATTTAAAGTTTTAAGACCTACTGCGTGATTGTATTGCGTGGAATGAACCCTGCGTGGAACGCCCCATATAGACGAATGCTCGTTTTTAGTAGAGGGTATTCCGATAAACTTCCAAGGTTCGTGACGTCACGAAACTGGGGGCAGATAATTATCAGAACAAGGTTGCGTGCTGATTGTAGCGAAGGTGTACCGAACGCGATACAATCGCGCTCTAGCATTGCATCAACCGGCTGAAAATGAGGTAGTGCTGGTAAAACAAATTTCAAAACGTTAAATCACTTCACTGTAACACATCGCACCATAACACTTTTTCTCTAATGACTGGTTAATTCTTCCCAGGTAACAACCCCAACCCGATCTGCCCAGTTCTGCCACTTTTGGGCTAATTCTTCAGCACGTTCAGGGTATCGCTCGGCGAGGTTCTGCGTTTCGGAACGATCGGCGTCCATATCATATAGTTCCCAATCTTTGGTGGAGCCAGGGGCGGCTAGTTTCCAATCACCATCCCGGATAGCCCGGTTGCCCATGTGTTCCCAAAACAGAGGATGACTACGATTGATAGAATCACCTTGGATAACTGGAACGAGGCTAACGCCTTCGGTAGGTTTTATTTTCTGATTTTGATACTGCTGAGGGTAGTCGGTTTGGGCTAAATCTGCGCAGGTAGCCATCAAATCAATGACGTGACCTAGCTGTCGGTCGATGCGCGGTTGTTTTATCTGGCGAGGATAGTGCAGGATGAACGGAGTAGCGATACCCCCCTCGTGTACCCAACTTTTGTACAGTCGGAAGGGTACGTTACTAACGTTAGCCCAGGAGGCAGTGTAGGAAGTCCAACTAAAGCGCGAACCGATGGCTGCCGTATCGGCCGGGCTAGGATTACGGTCAATATATTCTTGGGTGGCACCATTGTCGGACAAAAACATAACAACCGTGTTTTCTAACTCACCCAGCTCTTCAAGCTTATTAATAATATTACCAATGCCTTGATCCATCACGTCAACTTGAGCCGCGTAAACAGCCATTTTCAAGTCCATTGTATCCTGTTGCGCTGGAGTCAAATTATCCCATTTCCACACCAGACTATCCGGTAGCGACATAGCTAGATTTTCGGGAATAATGCCTAGTTCCTGGGCGCGCTGGTAACGCTGCTGTCGGATTTTCTCGAAGCCTGCCCGGTACTTACCTCGGTATTTAGCAACCGCCGAATCAGGGGCCATCAGTGGAAAGTGGGGAGCAATGTGAGCCACGTACAAGAAGAATGGATTAGGCGAGTCGCGCTGTTCTTCTAGAAACTTTACGGCGTAGTCGTTGAAGGCAACGGTAGAATAAAAGTTAGCACTATCTAATTCTACCTCTGTGCTGTCCAGCACTACAAACCGGCCTACCCGGTTGTTAAATGGATAATAATACATTCCACCTCCTTGGGGAATTCCGTAAAACCGATCAAAGCCACGCTGAAGCGGCCAGTATTCCCGGGCACTGCCTACGTGCCACTTTCCCGTCATGAGTGTGGAGTAACCTGCCTCTTTCAGTACTTCAGCAATAGTCACGCACTGTTGGTTGAGGTAACCCTGATAAGCTGGAATCCCCATATTGCCCACCATATGCCCAATACCCGCCTGATGCTGATATAATCCGGTAAGTAACGAAGCTCGGGTAGGGCAGCACCGCCCGGTATTGTAGAACTGGGTCATAATTAACCCGTTGTCAGCCAAACGATCAATATTAGGCGTGTTGATCTCCGAGCCGAAGCAGCCCAAATCAGTGTAACCCATATCGTCAGCCATAATAATGACAATGTTTGGTCTCTCTCCTTCATTGGCTTCGAGGGAGGATGGTGTTTGACAGGCCAGTAAGCTCAGCAGACCAAGGGCGGAAATAACCCGGGCAATCATTGGCTGCTTCCGTACTTTTCTTTAAGGTAATGATGATGACTGTTATCCGACCCCGGCTTAAAGCGATGGGTTTCGCGGGTTTCGCCTAGCTCTTCCTTAAACTGTTCAATATCTTGCTGCATCTGCGCGACCATCTCAGGATGCTCATCGGCCAAATTGGTTTGCTCGCCCCGGTCTTCAGCCAAATTGAATAGCAGTATGCCGTGGGGTTCTTCGCCCGCATAAGTATACCGTCCGTTGTAGGGTTTTTCCATAGGTAGCTTGATTTTCCAGTCGCCTTTACGGTACGCAGCGATCTTGCCAGTTTGATGAGAGTAGTACATGAACTGATCGCCTCCTCGCTCTTCGCCTTCCAGCAACACCGGGGCAATATTCTCTCCGTCAATAGGTCGATCATTAGGTACCGAGGCTCCGGTAATGGCCGCAAAGGTCGGAAACCAATCCATCATATTATGCATACCATCAATCGTTTGGTTGGGTTCTACTTGCGCCTTCCACTGCATTACGCAGGGAACGCGCATTCCGCCCTCAAAGGTTGTCTGTTTTCCGGCTCTAAGTGGCCCAGCCGAACCACCGTGCTCAATCATGGTAAGCCAAGGGCCGTTGTCGCTAGAAACTACTACAATGGTATTTTCATCTACTCCTACCTCCTGTAACTTTTTCAGCACTTCTCCTACGCTCCAGTCCAGTTCCTGAATCACATCGCCGTACAAGCCTCGATCCGAAGAATCTTCAAACTGCTCGGAGGCGTAGATGGGCACGTGAGGCATGGAGTGCGGAATGTACAGAAAGAAAGGCTCATCCTGATGATCGTCAATAAACTGCACAGCTTTTTCAGTGTAGGTTTGGGTAGTGTAGTGCTGGTCTACATCTTCTTCTACCAGTTTGTTGCCTTCCAGATACACCACCGCGCTCATGTCATTGCTATACGGAATACCAAAATAGTAATCGAAGCCACGTTGCAAGGGTAAATATTGCTGGCGGTGGCCTAGATGCCACTTGCCTACCACACCAGTAGCGTAGCCAACGCTTTTCAGCATATCGGCCATTGTGACTTCGGTGGTGTCCATACCTGTCCAGCTAGTGGGAAAAAAAACGCCGTGAATCCCATCCCGAGCCGGATAGCGTCCCGTCATGAGTCCGTAGCGAGAGGGACTACATACGGGTGAGACTGAATAAAATTCGCTGAACTTAATGCCGTTCCGGGCAATCTGATCCATGTTGGGGGTTTTGATATCTTCCGCGCCATAGCAGCCGACATCGCCGTAGCCCATGTCATCGGCGTAGATAAAAACAATGTTGGGCAAATCGGTAGACTGTTGGGCGTAGCCAGCGAAGGTAAAGACAGATAGAAGAACTGCCAGGTAGTGCCGTATGAAGTTAGGTGTTGTCATAGATTTTATTGTTACGGGTAGTGTGTTTCTTGAAGTTTATCAGTCAGGTAATAGCGATCAAAATATCAAAACTTTTTAATAATCGCTACAAAGAATCAGTTTATGGCTCTTATTGCTTTAGACGGTTGAATAATTGACAATGGATAGTTGATAATAGAAAAAGAAGGGTGGGTGAAAAAACGGAGTCGGAAAACCGACGTTGAAAGATAGTGAATAGTGGACTGACAATCATTCATTACATTATCAGGTCTCAGTTTTTTGTTGCCAGATGGTGGTCAATAAAGATCAGTGCTTCTGCGTTGGATGTAATATCAAATAGAGATAACTTGCCAATTGAAAATTATACTGCATTGGTGGGGTTTAAAAAATGTTAATTGCTAGCGTATCGTGTAGCTTTTCAGTAATTTAGATGTTTAATTATGCGCCTTCTTCTCCTAACTATTGGTTTTTGCTTACTTGCTTTCTGGACTTTTGCTCAAAGTTCACCGGAAGGAAGCATCAAGGTTTCAGGTAATATTATTAGTGGTGAGGATCAGCCACTGTCTTTCGCCACAGTAACTAATTTATCTACCGAAACGGGAGTTATCAGCGATGAAGATGGATTTTTCTACTTAACATTTCAGCGCAATGATACCATCCGAATTTCCTCAGTAGGCTTTGAGTCGGCATTTATTTATTTTGGTGATACTGCCCAAGCCAACAACTACGATTTGCAAATTCGGATGAGCGAACAGACCTATGAGTTAGAAAATGTTACGGTGTTTGCTTTCAAAGACGTAGAATCTTTCAAACGAGCCGTACTAGCACTGGATGATCTGTCGGAAGAATCCCCCAAGGTGACAGTACCCGGTTCTTACGATGGTCCTCGTCGTGAACCGAAAGCTAGTCCCCTCAATCCGGTATCGTTTATTGCCAGTCAGTTTAGCCGCCGAGCCAAGTACGAGCGTATGGCCAGAGAAGCCAAACAGGATTATGATCGGCGACGGCAGCTTTCCCGTAAGTACAATCGCGAAATGGTGGGTGAAATTACGGGGTTAACCGACGAATCGCTGGATGATTTTATGATCTTCTGCCGCTTTGAAGAAGATTTTATTGAACGGTCTAGCCAATACGATTTGGTGCTAGCTATTAACCGCTGCTACACGGACTTTTCCAAAGAAAATAAGAATTAGTTTACTACTTCCTAAGCGAATCCCTGCTTAACTTTACACCTTATTCCTAACCTTCCGACTAATGATTAAGCGTTTTGCTGTTCTTGCCTTGGTGTATCTTGTATTCAGTGGTCACGACCTATTTCTCAAGTTAGACTCTTACTTTTTACCGCCTAACCAGCCCGTTGAGTTATACCTATTTAATGGCACATTTACTACCAGTGAAAATATTATTGCCCGAGAGCGGATGCAAAATGTAAAAATAGTCGGCCCAGCCGGTACCCAAACCCCGGAAGACGCTCAGTGGACTGACCGGAACAAAGCAACTTATTTATCATTCACTACTGGTGAAGCTGGAACTTACGTAGCCGGAGTATCGGTAAAACCAAATACTATCGATTTATCGGCGAAAGACTTCAACGAATACTTGGAGCACGACGGAGTGCTGGATGTGCTCGCTGAACGAAGGAAAAATGGGCAATTGGATGAACCAGCTCGGGAGCTATACGCTAAGCATGTGAAAGCCATCTTTCAGGTGGGCAATGAACCATCACTGCACTTTAGCCAAGTTTTGGGGTATCCGGTAGAGTTTGTGCCTCAGCAGAACCCTTACGAATTAAATACGGGTGATGTACTGCAACTTCAATTGTTAGAAAATGGTAAACCGCTAGCCAACCATTGCGTTTATGCTGCTTTCTCGGCCGAGAACGAACACGCACATTCGGGAGAAGAGCATGAACACGATGAACGGCAAATTAAAACCAACGCCCAGGGAATGCTTACCGTCAATCTAGATCATGCCGGGCAATGGTATCTCCGCTGCATTCGGATGGTAGAGAGTGATGCTGATAGCTTGGAGTACGAATCAAACTGGGCTACACTAACGTTTGAAATGAAGTAACGGGTATTTCACGACCAGAGGTTCTGATTACGAATAGATAGAGCAGTGATCTGATGTAGGTTACTGCTAACAAAACTTAAAGCCCTCCTCAATCGTATTACGTTTATATTTACCACATGCTAACAGTTCGTTTATCTACTGAGACTGAGGATAAGTTGCGTGAATTTTGCCAGCAACAACAGAAGACCAAATCGCAAGTAGTGAAGGAGGCTTTAGTTGCGTATTTGCAGAAAACTGAAACAACTGCTTGATTTTAGCATCAATGCACAAATTGATTTTCTGGAATGGATTCGTCGAGGTGGAATAGAAATTACCGAGCTAAACCAGTCACATATAGCTCGTTTAATTGAACTAAGTCGGCAATTCTCAGATGTTCCTATGGATTTAGCTGATGCTTCCCTAATTGTTGCCTCTGAGAACTATGGGATTACTGAAATAGCCAGTATTGACTCCGACTTCTACATCTACCGCGATATTCGGAATCAGTTCCTCTCGAATATATTTCCTAAGTAGCTAATTTACCAGAATAAAATCTAATCAGCCGGAGCAATTCGCGTGGTGGGAATCTTTTCGGTGAAAATAATAGTCTTCCCGGAAAGCTCTTCCAACATGGGTCGTAAAATACGATGAGCATTCACTTCCGTTTCATCCAAAATTTCCGAGCCAGTAGCCGCATCGCGAATCTGGCGTTCGGCCTGACGGTACGCTCGGGAAATAAACTGATCGCGATTAGCAAATAAACCAGTTTCTACTGAATACAGACGGGTCTTCTCTAAATCCAGTTTATAATAGCAGAGTTCAGGTTCAGGCAGGTGCATCCACACGGTATCGCTCGTAATTTTAATATCAGTAGTACTGATTTTTAGAAGATCTAAGCAACCTACGGCTTCTCCTTGAGTGATGAGAATAGCCTTAGAGTCAGAATCCAGTTTGAAAATATTCAAAAATTCCGGGCTCAGCTCTTTCACTTCGGTTACTTCCTGAAAGCGATATTTCACTAGCTCCATTTTACCCAAAGCCTCAATTTCGGTAATCAGCATGGTTGTGACTTCGGCTTCAGATGGCTCGGGTACTACCGAAGTAGTCCAGTTTTGCCAGTGATATCCGATAAAAAACGGAATACCCAACAATAGAACCAGACCCATGAATCGTCGGACACGCATCAGCTTGAATTTTTTAATTTGCCTACGGCAGTAAAACGATTAAATACTGATTCGGTATGCGGAGCATCGCCTAATTCATGGGTCAAGTCCTGCCCCGCCCAATGCTCGTAGTGCTTCCCACTTTTCCACAGTCGCGATTTACTCACATCGTAAATTATTCCCTGGTAAGCACACCACACTTCCTCCCGATCTTGTCCGTTGCGGAGGGCTAGCTGTTGAGTGGTATATTCGCGTAGATTATTCACGGTATGGCATCTATTGCTCAAATTTCTGAAGTTTCAAGAATAATCAATTACTTTCACAATTATTGTGGTAAACTTCTGAAGTTTCGTAGTAATCGTGAAAACTGAGGCACCCTAATCTATGAATCTCAAAATTGAATACGGCGATGGGTATATCAATATCAACTGTGAACATCCAGTAGATGTACGGGGGATGGCGGGAAATCCTGAGGCGATAGCGTTGTCAGGGGGGATTATCGATGCTTTAGAGAATCCTATCAACTCTCCTTCATTACTGGAAATTGGTAAGCAGAAGATTGCTACGAATACTGATGCTTTGGCCGTGATTGTGGTGTCGGATAATACCCGTCCGGTACCCTACCGGGGCGAGCATGGTATCATGCGCTACATCATTCGTACTTTGCTGGAAGCGGGATTTACTCAACCGCAAATCACTATTATTATCGGGGCAGGTTCGCACCGGAATATGGAAGCAAATGAGATTGAAGTAATGCTGGGCTTGCAAGAATCGGGATTAGGTGAGGTGAAAGTTACCAACCATGAGTACGATAATGACGATCATCTGATTTATCTGGGAACCACTTCCCGAGGTTCGGAAGTAACGGTCAATCGGCAGTACTACGAAGCTAATTTGAAGATTGTAACCGGGTTGGTAGAAAGCCACTTTATGGCCGGAGCTTCGGGTGGGCGCAAGGGTATTTGCCCGGGTATTGTAGGGATTAAAACACTCAAGATATTTCACGGAGCCAAGTTTCTCAGCTCGGCTAAAGCAGCTGACTTAGTGCTGGAAGGCAATCCGCTTAATGATGAATCATTGGAGGTGGCGCAAATGGCGGGTTGCGATTTTTTGGTCAATACCACATTAGATGCCGACAAACGGATGACTGGAGTGTACACCGGTGATCTGGTAGAAGCTCATCAGGCAGCGGTACAAAAGATCCGGGAGTACGTAGTGGTTCCATTGGAGCAGCACTACGATATTGTGATTATTCCGGCAGGCTTTGTGGGCATCAATCATTACCAAGCCGGAAAAGCGGCGATTGAAGCGGCTCGGGCGGTGAAACCTGGCGGACAGATCATTATCATTGCCAAAAATACTGATACTGATCCAGTAGGAGGAAAGGGCTATAAGCAATCGCTAAAATTGCTAGCGAAGCACGGAAAGGAAGAGTTCTTACGAATGATTAGTGACCCCCAATGGGAGATGATTCAGGAGCAGTGGCAGGTGCAGATGTGGAGTAAAGTGCTTACTCGTATTGAGCAGGAAGATAACCTCATCTACTGCGCCCTGGAAATCCCCGATGTGGAATATGAGCACTTACCAGGTGTACCAGGTTGGCGATTAATAGATGCGACCGATTGGCAGACCTTGACTGATGAGCAAAAAATTATCCGAATGACCGAGGCAGCAATCCAGCGAGCTATCGGCTCATCCAATGTATCTGAATCGTCTATTCTGCTACTCAAAGACGGCCCCTACGGCATTCCTGAAGTAGCAAAGTAAGCATTATACATAGTGCGGGCTCGTATAAGTTTAAAGCATGTACATAATACCGAGTGCTACTAGTACCAGACTATATATTGCTACTCCAATATTTATTCGTTGAAATAGCTTAGGGTCGTTCATAACTCTAGCGACGTAGGCTCGGAATTTCTGATAGTTCAGCATTTGTGCAGATACTTTAATAAGAATTAAAGTCAACAGCAGAGCAATTAGCCACGACGCCCGAACATCAGATACAAAAACCATATACCAAGTGTAACCCACCAGTATTACGGCAGCGAATGCCACGAAATACAGCCACGCTGGCTTTTTCTGTGTATACGCCTCATGCTCTTCCCATTCATTCCAACGCCTGCCAAGGTAGGCAATGATAATACGAGTAATGATACCTATGACCGCCCAAGCAAAACAAATAACTGCAAAATAATTAAGCTCCATAATGCTTTACGCTGTGAGTAGGTAGACCCTCTATATCCTATTTGCAACATAGCTACTGTGGCTCACATTATTACTGATATACGTCAGCTTACAGTAAGACTATGAATGGGTTTACTCAGGTCTGGAGTCAGTTTACAGCAGGGTTCAGTAACAAAGGAAAAGGTTCGTCGCGGTCGCAAATCACTTTGTTATTTTCTAGCCGAAGCCGGGCCACTTGAATGACTGATCGCCGTTGCCGATAGCCAATTTTATCCCAGGAGGTGTTGGGGCCAAAGCTTCCTTCGGGATTACAGTGGTAAAAGATGTAGGCGTATTCTCCGGCGGGTACCACATCGGCGTGGTGCCCTTGGGCCGTATCGTCTTTCCGCTGACCTACCCCGCCTAGAATCACCCCTTGCTTTTCCCAGTTCTTAGCGTCATTTGATCGGTAAAGTTCTATGCCGTACCAGGGGTCGGTAATCATCCAGTAGCTATCTCGCCACTGAAACACATTGGCTCCCTCACACTGAGTAGTATCTACGGCTTGTCCTTTCGGAACCCAATTGAGTAGGTCTTCACTGTCGGCGTAGTGGGTGGTGTACCCGGCATTTTCGTGCTTGAACCACATGCGGTACGTATTATCTGCTAAGCGAACAACGCTGGGGTCAATCACTCGGTCCGACTGTAAATCTATCTCTTGTTGAAAAGATAAATCCCACATAGATGCGCCAGTGAAGAGCAAAATATCGTGCTTATCGTCGTAATGCTTGGTAGGTATGCCCTGAACAAAGCTGACGAACAGGTGGTAAGTACTATCTTCGTAGTACATATCGGGTGCCCAGTAGGTGTTGTGTCCCGGTTCATAGTCTAAGTTCAACGTGCCGCGATAAGTCCAATTAAGCCCACCGTCAGTAGAAGAGGCAACGCCAATGGCGGTTCCATGTACCCAAGCCAAATCCGAAACCCTAACATTGGCCCGTCGCTGAGTGTAAATCATCCACCAATTTTGTTCCTCGTAGTTCCAGAATACCGTAGGGTCAGCGGGCGCATCAAATACTGGGTCTTTGAATAAAGGAGCTGAGGGAGTTTTATCCGAAGGCGATTGCGCGAATAGAGTGACTAAGGAAACCAAAAGTAAGCTGCCCGTCAGTAAGCTTCTTCGAGTAGTGTAGGAATCAATCATCTTTTCGGCGGCGGCTTCAAGTTTTACTTTACTATCAGAAGCAGTTAAGATAAGTGATTCACTACGTTCTTCCTAAATGTGGTACAGTGGTAGCATCTCTGTGGGACACTACCACAAGTGAGGGCTCAAATTAATTAGTCTACGGCGTAAAAGAATTGTTCAGACACGATTTTGCCATTCTCCACTCGAAACACTCCCACTTCTTCATCGGTATTTCTTGGTCGCCCTTGCATAGTAATATCCATTTTCATGGCAGCCGTAAAATGATTGCCCGCTACTATTGGCCCTTCAATTTCTACACCATGAAGTTCTTCTACCATTTGGCTCCATTGCTGTTCTTTCTTTCTAATGGCTTCTAGTCCTTCTACTTTTTGTGCAGAAACTTGGGCTCCTTCCATTTCCAGACTGATGCAATTAGCATCGTATAATTCTTCCTGCGCTTTACCCCACTGACCCTGGCGGCAGTATTCAGCCCATTGGTTGGCAATTTCTTGTGTTGACATACGTGATAATGTTTTTAGTTAGACAATACCCAAAGGTAGCGGGGGTGAATGACAGAGCATGTCAGGGGTTACGATTAAATTCGTCGCAGGATAAAAATTTTCCTAGATCAAAACGCTGATCTTCAAACGTTTCCTCTAAGATTTTGAAGTGCTGGATTCTATCCAATCGGAACGATCGGTAATCTTGCCGTAGACGGCACCACCCTACCACAATCCACGTTTCGTCGTAACAAAAAATTGCTAGTGGTTCTATCTTACGGCGAGTAGTTGCCTGATTCTTATCTTTATAGTTCAGCTCAGTGATCCTAAAGTTGACGATTGCCATTTGTATGTACGAAAGTGAGGTGGTCTTTACTTCATCGGCCTTGCTTTTTACCACCAGCATTTTGCTACTTAGCATCTCGCCCTGCGATTGTAAAGTACTCTTAAATACCGATTTTATTTTCTGTAATGTTTGCTCAAAGTGCTTAATCAATGAATCGTCATTGGTCTTGGCAATTAGTTGTTCCGCCGTAATCAACGCATTCACTTCGGCTTCGTTAAACATGATAGGGGCTACGCTATAGCCATCCATTATTGAGTAACCTCTTCCCTCAATGGTGATAATGGGGACACCCGATTCTTCCAATTTTTTAATGTCGCGGTAAATAGTTCTTAGACTTACATCAAACTTCTTAGCTAACTCACCCCCGGTCGTTATTCTCTTCGACTTCAGTATGGTGAGGATGGATAGAAGCCTAGCCAGATGATTCATGTTTTTTGTCGGTTAAATTACCAACTGAGTATGACATTTTCTGTCAGGGGCTACTCTTTTATTTTCTTGAGAAGTTAATAATTGAAGACTACTGTTAAAGCAATAGTACGTTCTCACTAGCAGATATCAAATCCCCCCAACCCCCTTTTTCTAAGGGGGAGGTGTAGCCTAGTATTTTTGATGTGCATAACGAGCGTAGCTCTATTTGTTTGCTATGTCCCCCTTTCGTGAAGGCCCACTGCTGCGTGGGGTAAGGGGGGCATTTGATCTTGCTGAGAAAATGCACTAATAAACATTAGTATCTGCCAGTCCACTTCAACCAACGAATCCAGTTTAAGTACGTTTTCAATATGCCAAATAGAACTTAGATCACTTGCCTCGCTGCCGAGATAGCCATCGTTGGTAGGCTGCTTTTCCCTTGGCAAAACCAGCGGCATCGGCGTAGAAGTGATGGGAGCCATCGCCCGCTTCTACGTTAAGCACGTAGTATAAGTAGTCAGATGATGCCGGATTAAGTGCTGCTTCCAGTGCTGATTGGCTGGGGGAGCAAATTGGTCCCGGAGGCAAGCCCTGTATTCTGCGGGTATTGTACGGATGATCTACCTCGACATCACTCTTATGAATGATTCCATCCCAGCGGTTGAGTAGCTTAGCAATATAAACGTTGGTGGCATCAATGCCGAGGGGAATTCCTCGCTCCAGCCGATTATAAATTACCGAAGCAACCAGCGTGCGCTCACTATCTACTTTAGACTCGTTTTCAATGAGGCTGGCAATAGTAACAATTTCTTGCTTGGTTCTACCCATGTCTTTCGCCAGTTGCCCCCACTCTGGTTGCCAGACTTGCTTAAACTGCTGCACCATCTTTGCAATTACAGCTTTAGGGTGCGTATCGATTTCAAAGTCGTAGGTAGTAGGGTAGAGGTAGCCTTCCAGGTTGGTAGCCTGAGGAGCAAAATCTTGGATAAGGCTCGTGTCATTCATCATGGCTAAGACCTCCTCGGAGGTTAGCGCCGGTTCTACCGGAAATTGGGCAGCAATGCGTTCCGCCATCTCAAACCGCGACCACCCTTCGGGAATAGTAAGTGCTTTGGAACGTCTTTTTCCGTCCTCCAATGTAGCTAATACCTCTTTCGGGCTGATGGGTGAAGGAAAACGATAATCTCCGGCTTCCAATTGTAGATCGGTAGCAAACAATCGTAGATATAGTTTAGTAGCCAACGGTGCTTGTATGATTTGGTAGTCTTCCAATTCTTTCAGAATCCGATTGGAAGCCATTCCCCGCTCAATAGTGATATACTCGGAAGAATAATCGTGCGCTACTGGGGTATCTAAGGCACGCTGTAACCAAAAGTAGCCTCCCGCTAATCCCAAAATTACCAAGACTAAAAAGAGTAGTATAAAACGAGTCAATTTCATAATCGTTTTGGCGTAGATTTTAGCTTGCTCAAAGCTAAGAGATGCTATGGGCAAGTGCAAACTTACTTTTTGTAGTCTTCCGCAAGAGCACTGCCAATAGTTTTGAGGTAAGCTAAATAATTCCTACTACGCCAGGTTGTAATTCCTTTCTCCTTCTTTTAGTATGCTGTTTTTGTAAAGGTCTTTTAATGGAAAGCACAGATCAAAATCATTCCAATCCAGATTACCGCCTTTTATCTGATAGGTTTTGAATAGCTCTTCGTCCAAGTATTTCTTAATAGCCGGATGCATTGCTTGTTCTAAAAAAGGCTTAAAATCCACTAACTTTTGATGCCCATCGCTAAAGAATATACGGACAGCAAAGTCACCAATATAATTAGCTCTAACGATACTAAGGGTTTCGCGCTTTTGTACTTCAGAGTATTGCTCAGTAATCTTCATAAGTTATAATCTTTGCGTGACCTTCTCAAAATCTACCTCTCTATGATATACGAAATATTCAACCCATTTGTCTACAACAGCATCAGCATAATGCTCAATAAACTTCTTTAAGTGGTTTAACTCTTTGCCTTTTAGTGGTTTTCTTCCTCTTATATTAGTGATGACGATTTCTTCAACGATTCCATCCACTACAATAATTTCCGCCTTACTCTCAAACTCACCGGAACGAGCGTGCACGTGGATAGGCTCATGCTCGTTAGAGTAGAAGAAAATAATAATTCCCAAGTATTCGTATAGCTTTGGCATTCTTTGCTTCGGGTAGTCTATAAATTAGATTATTAACTCATCATCGTATTCATCAATAATTTGCCCAATTGATTTTAAACGAGAAATTTCTTCCAGTAGATTCATTTCTCTCAGTTTATAAATGATAGAAGTTTTGGTTACATTGAAAATGTATGCCAATCGTTCAATTATTTCAAAGAAAGTTCTTTGATTATCATATTGATCGTCTACATATAGTTTGCCCCTTCCTAGTCCTCTCTCATCCTGACAGCGCCAAAGCCATGCTAAAATACAGGCTCTAGGCAATACTAATGAAGAAGCAAATTGGTTTGCTTGCCACTCAATCCAGTTCTTCGGATTCTGTAAATCATATTTCCCAGTTCTGAAGTTCATTTTTGCATCTTCAAAATTCTCATAAGTTGTTTGTCCTATTTTAAGTTTACTATGTAATATATAATGACCAAATTCGTGAGCAAGAATAAATAATTCTCTTCCGGTACCAACTATTGAGTTGTTGATAGAAATCAGCTGTTTGTCTCTATTGAAGCTACCTAGTAGCTTTGAGCTAGAAGCTATTTCCGTTACTTTTATTTTGTATTGCGAGTCTAAGTACTTTTTTAGTTTGTTAGTGCTTAGAGTTCGGCCTTCCTCCATTATATAAGGATCAATTTTAGGAATTTCCCCCTCTGCTATTTTTGTAATTCTATCACGGCTCAATTTGTCTATATTGTATGAGACGTAATTGCTATTTTCTATTCTTCTAAATGCGCTAAGAATAACAGAGTCTACAAGCTTTTCAAGAGGAATACTATCTTTATTAATAATACTTTCCTCAAGTGAGGATTTTAAGATTGGAATCTTGGCTTCTATTTTATCAAGGCTAGATTTGTGTAAGATGATTTGATAGTTCTCAGATGACTCTCCCTGTACGAACATAATTCCTTCATTTTTGGCAATGTTGTATCCCCCTTCTTGTAAGGGTGCGTTGGTAATAAATATAGCTTTTACATTCAGACCACTGACTTGCTTAACTTTTGATTGAAACTCTTCTATATCATCAACTGGGATAGACTTTCCGTAATTCTTACATTCAATGAAATATGTGAATGAAGCTCTTTGTGAATTAGGAGGCCATACCTCAATGCTTAAATCAAAATATATATTCTTTTCACGGGATTTAGAGTAATATCCTTTTTCTTTTCGCCCGTAAATCCTTATGTATTCACGCAAATGAGGAATTTGAGATTCGTCAATCATACGCTCTACTATTTGCCTAGAACGATTCTCAAAATCGTCTCCTTTCTCTATTGTAGTTCTCTCTGACATCTTCAATTCATAGTAGTGTGACTGCTAATTATTTTATATTGATGTATAGTTAGCAACAGCTCACATTATATGATTCATATTAAGAGCAACTTACGAAATACTCAATCAATCTTCCTAAAGCTTCTCTAGGAAATAGCAACTGAACCATTTAATCAGAAGCGCAATCAGGCATTAGCCGAATTGTACGTCTGGCAGTAGGAGTTTATCCGGGTTGTCAAGATGGCACTCAAAAACGATCCTCAGCTACTGGAAGCTCTTGGTATAGTGGTGGTCAATTAACAATGTGCAGTGAACAGTTAACAATGTGCGACTAAATGCAACCCTCTGATTCTAGGAGAGTTTGCACATTGCACCCTGCTATCGGCTCCCGTATAGTTCGATTGCTTGTTGAATTTCTTCGTGATCGTTCTGTAGATCGTAGATGGTTTTTCCTTGCATCGCCCCCTCCCAAGCCAGTTGAATACTGCGGACTCCGGCAGCTAGCCCACCAGGATGACCGGTAATGCCTCCACCGCAGAGGTACATCAAATCTACGCTTTGAATGGCCTGGTACGTATCATGCGCCTGCTCGGCCCACTGCCCCGACGAGATTACGGGAGTCACCGGATAGCCTCCGCCCTGTGGATTTAGGCAAGCTTTGATAGAGCGAAGCACGGATTCGTCGGTTTCGCAGAATTTGTTGCGGATACCGTTGGTGTGAATATGATCGGCCCCAGCCAGCGAAAAAATCGTTTGGTAGACTGGAAACTCCAACCCAATGGCTTCGGAGCGAGCGTACAATCCCCAACCGTTACGATGCCCGTGAATGGGGAGTTGACTGTGCTGGCGCAGTTTGGCAATTCCGCTAACGCCAACCCAGTTGAGGCTCGCCATCACGCAGGTGCCTCCTTTTTGTAAAACGTAATCGTGGCGACGGAGCATATCGTCTATATCCCCGCTTAGGTTGAAGGCAAACATCGGCTTTTTACCATGCTGGTCGGCGTAACGATTGATTACGTCCATCACCGCATCTACCCGTTGTTCGAAGGGGGAGTGGGGCGAGTCGCCCATTAGTTCATCGTCTTTAATAAAATCTAGTCCCGCTTCAATCAGGGTTTTTACCTGCTGAGCCGTTTGTTCTGGGCTAAGTCCTACACTGGGTTTAATAATGGTTCCGATGATAGGACGATTATCAACACCAATCAGCTTGCGCGTGCCTAGCGTGCCAAATTGCGTACCGGGGTAAGCTTGCTGAAATGCTTCGGGTAAGGTAATATCCAGTAATTTGAGGGCAGAAAAAGGAGCAAGTTCAAACAGGTTACCCGCCACCGTCGCCATTAGGTTAGAAAGGTTGGTACCTACATTCTCTATTGGCCAGGAAAGCGTAATTTTAGCCTGTTGATAAGTAGGATTAGAAACACCTTTGGGTACTCTCGCGCCCAGCAAGGAAGGTTGAGCTGCTTCGCCCACCACTTCAATACTTTCAATGTGAGCCGCGTGCTTCTCCTTCAGCTCATCTGTCTCGCCCGGAGTCTTTACAAAAGTACCCGAAGACTGCTCCCCCGCCATAATCTCCGCCGCCCGCTCCAGTGGAAAAGCAGTTTCAATCAGGTAAGTAGCGTGAATTGGACGAGAAACGTTCATAGTGTTGTAGCGTTATGGTGTTATAGTACTTAGTGTTATAGAGCTTTAGGGTCAGATCTCAAAATTCAGGTTAACGTAACTCAGAACTTTTTAATACTCTAACACTATAACACCAAGCACTATAATACTACTTTAAGAGAATATCGGTTCTTCTAACGTAATGACCTGCTTCATTTTAGCGGAGCGGTAGCATTCGTAGACGAGTTGTAGCGTTCGGTAGTTATCGATAGCGGTGGTTTCGGGTTTAGTGCCGTTCTGTAGGGCAGTTAGAAAGTCTTGATTGATGTTTACCATACTAGAGTGGACTAGGGCGTAGTCGGGGTTAGCCCAATCGTACTTTTTAGGAGTAGCTACTTTGCGATAACTTCTTTCGCGGGTAGTAACCATAATGCGATAGTTATGATCTAGGCGAACGGAACCCTTACTGCCTTCAATCAGCAGTAAGGTGTGAGGAAAAGCTTCTTTTTCCAGTACCGAGGCGTAGGACATCTCCGCGTAGCAATGCACGCCACTGTGCATCTCCAGCAATACGTTGGCTACGTCTTCTCCGGAGATAGTTGGATTTACCCGCTGAGTGAGGCAACGCAGATTAGCCGCTTCGCCAAATAGAAAGCGAACCATATCTAAGGTATGTGAACCAACGTCAGCCAGAATAAACCGATCGAGCTCCGCTAGATTCGGTTGATTATCAAACACTGGAAAAGCCGAAGTAAAAGTGACCCGCCCCTTAAATGCCTGACCAATTTCGCCGGAGTCTAAGATTGCTTTCACTCGGCGGATGGGGGCTTGCCAGCGGAAATTCTCATGAACAAAAAGTGGAACCCCGGCTGCCCGATGAGCCATAATCATCTGCCGGGCGGTATCCATATCAGGCGCAAACGGTTTTTGACAGATAGCTGGCAGTTGATACCGGGCGGCTAGCTGGGTAAACTCAGCGTGAGTATCTATAGTTGTGATAATATCCACAAAATCCAACGACTCCTGCTCCAGCATGTTCTTGGCATCAGTGTAGTAGTTAGAGACACCAAACTTCTTGGCTGTCTGTTGGGCTCTCTCGTCGTCCTGGTCGCACACGGCTACTATTTTGGCTCCTTCCAGTTCCTGCCAAGCTGCAATCTGATACTGGGCCCAAAACCCGCAGCCAATCACTGCAAATGATAACTCCTGACTCATGGCTCAAATATAGTGATAGAATCCAAGAAGAAAGGGAAAAGCCGAGAAATGGAGGAGTAAAATATCCGATAATCGATAAGATATTTCTGTCTAGCGATTTAGAAAAGGCTGCATGTTTTCGGGAGTGATAGCAAAGGTGCCGGTATTGACGGAGTAAGGTACATTGGCAATGCCTATTGCCTGATCGTTTTTGGATAGCTGGTTGGTGCTATGTACCATATCGTAGAGGAACTGGGCTCCGTACCAAGTAAATAGCTCGCGTTTTTGGCAAACCAGTTGCTGAATAGCCCCTTCCTCCATCAAAGTCAACAGCTCGGGTTCGTAGTTAACGGTAGTCACTTTCACTTTACCTATTTTTCCGGCTTCCTTCACCGTTTGGGCGCAGCCAAAGCCACTCATGGGGGTGAAGGCGCAAAACGCTGATAAATCAGGGTTGGCACTCAGCACATCGGCAGCAATCTTCGCTGATACCTCAGCATTCGCCTGATCGTTGTACTTACCAATCAATTCAATATCGGGGTACTGCTTTACTACATCCATTAGGCCGCGGTAGCCGTTTTCCATGTTAGTCATGCCCAGAATACCGAGGTAAACGATCTTGCCCTCACCATCAATGAGCTTCACTACTTCCTCACCCATTAGTACGCCCATCTCATACCAGTCAGTGCCGAGGAAAGCATGTCGTTTGCTCTTAGGAATATCTGAATCGTAGACGACAGTAGGAATCCCGGCTTCTACGGCTTTATCAATTGCGGAAGCAATGGCTGGATCAGTGCCGTTAATTAATAAGCCGGTGGGCTTGGTGCCGATGACTTGCTCGATGACCGAGATTTGTGCTTGTATGTCCCATTCAGAAGGGCCGAGGATAGATGTTTTCACTCCCCGCTGCTGTCCCCATTTCTTAAACGCTGCTTGGTCGTGATTGACGTACATAGGATAATTAACAATGGTAGTAACCATCACGTACTCCTCGTCCGAATTGACTTCCACCGTCTGGCTAGCAGCTTGCTGTTCGCGGTACTTCGCACCCTTTTCAGGATCGCAAGCTAGCAGCAGGAGGTTTATCAGTAGAAAGCTGACGCAAGTTCTGAAATGAGAAAGATATCTACTACTGCTATTCATCAATCAATGAATTGATCTACATTTTCGGGGGTGATGGTGAGTAGTCCGGTATTGACGTGGTAGGGTACGTTGGTGATTCCGGCAGCTTGATCGTCACTCGAGAGCCGGTTGGTTTGGTGTACCATATCGAAGAGAAATTGGGCTCCATACCAGGTGAACAGTTCGCGCTTTTGTCCAACTAGTAAATCGATCACTCCTTCTTGTACCAGTTTTAGATGTTCGGGCTCCCAATCAACGGTGGTTACTTTAATTTTACCCATTTTTCCGGCTTCTTTAATGGCCAAACCGATGCCCGGACCACTGTTGGAATCAAAGCCGCAGACTCCAGCCAAATCGGGATTGGCACTAATCAAATCGGAGGTGATACGCGCTGCTTCTTCCACGTTGGCTTTGTCGTCGTACTTACCGATGAATTCAATATCGGGGTACTCCGCTAGCACATCCTGCAATCCTTGAAAACCGGCTTCCATGTTGGTCATGCCTAGAATACCCATACAGGCTACTTTACCCTTACCGTTGATCAGCTTTGCCATTGCTTCGCCCTGCAAACGTCCCATCTCGTACCAATCAGTACCTAAGAATGCGTGACGTTGGCTCTGGGGAATATCTGAATCGTAGACGACGGTAGGAATTCCGGCTTCCACGGCTTTATTGATGGCCGAAGCAATGGCTGGGTCGGTGCCGTTGATTAGCAAGCCAGTGGGACGCGTGCCAACTACCTGCTCAATGGTGGCTATTTGTGCTTGTACGTCCCACTCAGAGGGGCCGAGAATGGAAGTTTTTACGCCCCGTCGTTGTCCCCACTTCTTAAAGGCGGCCTGATCGTGGTTGACGTACAATGGCATATTTACGGCGGTGGTAACCATCACGTATTCTTCGTCTGAATTGACTTCTACGGCTTGGTTGGCAGCTTGTTGTTCACGGTACTTGGCACCTTTTTCGGGGTCGCAGGCAATCAGGGTGAGAAGAAGCAAGGAAAAGAAATAGATTTGATGATAACTGATTCGGTTAGAGTAGTTAGGCCGGCGATTTACAATCCCCCTAACCCCCTTCACCAAGGGGGTTAGGGGGATTAGACTACTCTTAGATTTTGTTAAATACTCTACTAAATCTAAATAATATCTCATGTTAGGCTTCTACTTGTTTGGGTGATGCTATCGAGGTAGCTTGTTGAACGTATTTTTTAGGAGTGGTTCCGGCTCGCTTTTTCAGTATGATATCAATGGCAACGGCGACAATTAGAATTAGGCCGAGAATAATTTCTTGCCAGTAGCCGGAGACTCGAGCGAGAATCATAATGTTGCTGACTAGCCCCATAAAAAGCGTACCGAGCAAAGCTCCAACGATTTTCCCTTGCCCGCCTAGCAAGCTAGCCCCGCCCAGAATTACGGCGGTGATTACTCGTAGTTCCATTCCGCGTCCAGAGGTAGCCAATGCTGCTCCTAAACGGGAGGCTAATAAAATCCCAGCGATACCCGCCAGGGCAGAAATAATAACAAAACCAATAATCTTCACCCGATCTACTCGGATACCCGAGAGGTTCGCAGCTTTTTCGTTGCCTCCGATGTAGTAGAACTGGCGGAAGAAAACAGTGCGAGCGACCAGAATACTGAATACCGCGACAATAATCAGCATAAACCAGACGGGCGACTGAATACCTAAAATCTTGGTCTGACCGATAGCGTTAAAATCTTCTGGAAGATTTTGGATACCTGCTCCAGCAATCATCAGGGCTAGTCCACGGACAATACCCATCATCGCCAATGTCTGAATCAGCGGGTTGATGCCTACTTTCGCGACCAGCAAACCATTTACCAATCCGATAACGGCAGAAAGCCCAAGTCCCACCAGAATAGCCACCGGAGTGTACATGCCGTAGTAGTACATCAGGTAGGCAGTGATGCTACCGGCAAACGCCACCACCGAACCTACCGACAGATCGAACATCCCTGAAATCAGCAAAAGCATCATACCTACCGCCACAATTGACTCAATGGAGAGATTGAGCAGCACCAGTGAGATATTATCAAAAGTAGGGAATTTGGTTGGCCAGATCAGACTACATACTACGAACATCACTACGATAGTGAGGGTGAGCGTAACGACGCGATCCTGTAATCCTTGAAGTATGCTGGCTCGATTCATAGTTTAGGCGTACATAGTTTTAGTGCCGGAGGCGTAATGCATAATTTCTTCTTCGGTAGCTTGTTCGCGGGTGAGTTCGGCGGTAATGATACCGTTCCACATTACCAGAATTCGGTCACTAAGCAACAGCACTTCCGGCAACTCCGAAGAAATCAATAAGATACTTACTCCCTGTTGGGTAAGCTCGTTCAAGATAGCATAAATCTCGGATTTTGCGCCTACATCTACGCCGTGCGTCGGTTCATCTACGATAAACACTTTAGGCTGACGCATCAACCACTTGGCGAGTACTACTTTTTGCTGATTTCCGCCGCTCAGGTTCAGTACCTTCTGCTGGCTGCTGGGAGTAATAATGCGAAGTTGCCGGATATAATCTTCGGCTTCTTGTTTAATCTGCCGGGGCTTCAAAATACCTCGTTCCGCAACTGTTTCTAAGTTAGCTGCTACCACATTATCAGCTACGCTCATATCCAGAAACAGTCCCTGGGTTTTACGGGACTCGGGCAGATAGCCAATTCCTCGCTGGATAGCGTCTTTTGGATGGTCTATTTTTACAGGTTTTCCCTCTAGCAAAACTTTTCCACCTAAAATAGGATCAGCACCTAAAATAGCGCGGGCTACTTCGGTACGTCCGGCACCCACTAGTCCAGCCAACGCCAGAATTTCACCTTTTCTTAGCTGAAAGCTCACATTACGAAAGCGTTCTCCTTGCAGATCCTTTACTTCCAGCACTACCTCGCCTTGGGTGTGGTTCTGAGTGTCCTGCACCTGTAAATCACGCCCGACCATTTTGCGAATGAGCGTATCTACCGTTACTTCGCCAATAGCAAATGTACCCTGGTGCTGTCCGTCTTTTAAGATTGAAACTCGGTCGGCAATCTCGAAGATTTCGGCCATGCGGTGGGAGATGTAAATGACCGATACATCTTGCTGTTTTAGCCGTTGGATAATGCTGAACAGAATTTTGGTCTCTACTTCAGTGATAGAAGCAGTAGGCTCGTCTAGAATTAGTAATTCCGGTTTTTGGGAGAGAGCTTTAGCAATCTCTACCATCTGTTGCTTAGCAGTAGACAAAGAGCTTATCAAACTTTGCGGACGAATATCTGACAGCCCCAATTGCTTTAGTAGCTCTTGGGTTTTACGGTTAAGCTGAGGGAAATCAATCAGACCGAAGCGGTTGCGAGGCTTGTTGCGGATGAAGATATTTTCAGCTACGCTCAGTGTCTCCACTAAACTTCGTTCCTGATATACAATGGCGATACCGAGTCGTTGAGCTTCAATTGGATCGAGAATCTGCACCTCCTGCCCTTTCCAGCGAATGCTGCCGTTGTTAGGCTGCAAATTCCCCGATAGGACGTTCATCAGCGTGCTTTTTCCCGCTCCGTTCTCACCGCATAGGGCGTGTACTTCGCCCGCTTGTACAGTCAGCGAAACCTGGTCTAGCGCTTTCACGCCAGGAAATTCTTTGGAAATTTGCTGTAACTCTAGGTTGTTGTCGGACACGCCGGGTAATTTTTTCTAAAATAGAAAAATTTGTTAACGGCAGAAACTCAACATTCGCTCGATATCTAAATTATGAACGTATGAAAGCCATACACCAGCATTCGGTAGATGATATTAAAACTATGATTGAATGGGGTGAGGCTCAAGTTTATAAATCAAGGGCGATCTCGATTACAGAATTACCGCCTAGGCTATAAGGCTATGCAAATTCAAAATAAAGTTTATGTAATTTCAAAATATGCGTAAGTTTGCCATATGGCTATTATTCCGCGTCAGTAAGTCATCTCAGACTGTTCTTCCTAAAATGTTTAAGGGGATGGATTACTTCTCATCTATTGCTAAAGGAAAGGTGGAATCACAAACGTTGGTGTACGGTGGAAAAGATATTCAGAACCGCACCCGATACCAGGTGCGACCCTGGAATGAAGTATGAGCAACAGTTGAGATTATCCCGATTTCGGTACTAATTTTGATACTCTTCGGAATAGCAACATAACCTATTCCGATTATGAAATATTTTTTCTGCACCTCATTGCTTTTTATCACCAGCCTAATCGCCTATTCTCAAGATCAACCACTGCGAACTGAGGAATATTGCGAGGTAGATGTAGAATGGAATTTTGGCTCGCCGTTTTGCCACGTGCGCGTGGACTTCGGGCAACCACCCCGGCGGGGGCTGTTAAGTTTAGTAGATAAATTACGCGACCCCGAGACGCGACGTCCGCTGGAGTTTAATTCGGTAGTAGATATCTTAAATTTTATGAATGAGCAAGGATGGGAGTTGGTACAGGCGTATAGTAGCGATAGTTGTGATACCCGCTACCTGATGCGCCGACCGTTGGTAGAAGCGTCAACCTACGAGCCTATTCCTCGCTAGTCTTTAGGAACATTCTGAAATATCGCCGATAGATTAACCTGTTCGTACCAGTGCGATAGTTGATTAACAGTAGGATAGGAGCAGATTTCTTTCACCCGATCGCCCTGCAATCCATCAAAATGCACTTCAATAAATAATTGGCCGTCGTAATAGAGGCACCGAGCGTCCTGTTTTGAACCCTCAATCTCGATGATAAAATCAAGTAATCGGCAGTCGTCATAAATGTACTGGAGCTGCGATTGGGGGGCAAGCTGATTGAACTTGAAACAATTCATATTCAAAGCAACCTCTTTTTGTCGGAAACAAGTAACCGGAATAGCGGTAGAACTTACAGCGTAGTGTTTCATAGTAATTTACTATGCAATGCCGGTAGGTCATCGTTTTTTACGGTTCGTCCGCGAAATTCTACCATTCGGTTAGTTTAATTCGTTAGCATCGGCTCAAATACGCACCTTAGCCTCATCAAAATCACACGGCTATGCGTAATTTCACTTACATTTCTTACGGTTTAATACTCTTAATCCTCATCAATAGCAGCTATTTATGGGGTCAAACCACGTGGTCGGGGGTAGTAACTGACGGTGCTCAGCCCGTA
Organism: Tunicatimonas pelagia; assembly: GCF_030506325.1. Lineage (NCBI taxonomy): Bacteria > Pseudomonadati > Bacteroidota > Cytophagia > Cytophagales > Catalimonadaceae > Tunicatimonas > Tunicatimonas pelagia. The sequence goes on from NZ_CP120683.1 coordinate 4,569,136, forward strand.
GTGGGGGCCAATGTCTATTTGCAGAATACCTACTCAGGAGCTACTACTGATACTACCGGAGCGTACTCCTTCACTGCTGAGCCGACGGATACATCTTATCTGGTTATTAGCGCGGTTGGTTACCAAACGCAACAGCGACTGGTTATGGCTTCTGACCCTACCGCTTCGCTAAATATTCAACTTCAGGAGGCTAGTCATACGCTACAAGGAGTGACAATCAGTGCTGGGTCATTTGAAGCCGGTGATAAACATCAGGCCATCGCCTTGAAGCCACTCGATATTGTGACTACGGCTGGGGCGATGGGCGATATTGCCGGAGCACTACAAACGTTACCCGGCACCCAAACCGTAGGGGAAGATGGTCGCCTATTTGTTCGGGGTGGGGATGGGCACGAAACGAAAGTGTTTATTGATGGAATGTTATCGCATAGTCCGTTCAATGCTTCGGTTCCGGGAATACCGACGCGGGGAAGGTTCTCACCCTTTCTGTTCAAAGGAACTACGTTCAACACCGGAGGCTATTCGGCTGAATACGGACAAGCTCTATCATCAGCCTTACTACTCAATACTAACGATCTAGCTGAGCAAACTCAAACTGATATATCGCTGATGACGGTAGGTGGAAACGTATCGCATCAGCACCGCTGGGACCAATCGTCAGTTTGGGTAGAAGGTGGCTATACTGACTTAACCGCTTACCAGTGGGCGGTTCCGCAGGATGTTCAGTGGATGACGGCTCCGAAAGCGTGGAGTGGTTCAGCCGCTTACCGCCAAAAAACGTCGGCTACCGGAATGATGAAGCTATACACCCAGGCCAGCCGTAGCCAACTGGCATTGCATCAGCCCAACGTAGAGCAATTGCCCAATACAAATTTAGTATCGCTAGAAAACGATAATCTCTACGCGAATGCATCCTTTCAGGAAGTAATGGGCAAAAAATGGATTTGGAATACAGGAGTATCGTATACTTATGATGAACAACAAGTTACTATTGATCAAGCACCCATGCGGCAGCAACAGCAAAGCGTACACGCCAAATCAGTGGGAACATATGATCTAAACTCCAATGTAGCCATCCGCGTAGGGGCGGAGTACTTCCAAGATCAGTACGACTGGGAAATGCCAACTTCTGAAGGCGTAAGCTCGGCGAACCTATCGTTGGTTGATCGCCGACTATCGCAATTTGTAGAAACTGATGCGTATCTTACTAAGCGTTTGGTATCTCGCCTAGGAGTACGAACCGAATACGCCAAACACACTGACATTTGGAATGCTTCACCCCGGGCTTCGCTCGCTTACAAAACCGGAAAAGATAGTCAGGTCTCTTTATCTTACGGAACCTTCAACCAAAGTTCTCAGCCCGATTATCGCCTTATCAATGCCGACTTAACGGATGAACGGGCGGCGCACTATATTGCCAACTACCAGATTACACAAACCGGTCGTACTTTCCGGGCGGAAGTATACCACAAACAATATCAGCAACTTACGAAGTTTGATCCCGCGCAACCCGGCAATCCGCTCGCTTACAATAACCAGGGTGAGGGCTACGCTCGGGGGCTGGATATTTTCTGGCGCGATCGCCAGTCCGTAAACAATCTGGACTACTGGGTTTCGTATTCGTTATTAGACACTGAGCGTAATTACCAAGATTTTCCAACTGCGGCCGTACCGACCTTTGCTTCCAAGCATAACTTTTCAGCCGTAGGTAAATACTTTATGACCAATTGGCGAACCCAGCTTGGAGCTGCTTATTCCTTCGCTAGCGGACGACCGTATTTCAACCCAGAGCAGCCGGAGTTCCACGCCGACCGAACCAAAGCCTTTCATAGTCTAAGTGTAAATGCCGCTTGGCTGATCAGACAACACATTATCCTTTATGCCGCCGCCACTAATGTTTTAGGGCGCGACAATGTTTTCGGCTACAATTATGCTTCGCAGCCTAACGAGTCTGGTAGCTACCATCGTGTTCCGGTTCGTCCTACGGCTCCTCGCTTTTTCTTTGTCGGCCTGTTTATCACACTGAGCAAAGACAAAATGAAAAATCAGTTGGATACACTGTAAACGGAGGACGGAGACCGGAATCTGGAGACCGGAGATAGCTTGGCATTAAAACAGAGTTGGGAGGTGGTAGTATACACTAGCCTGAAACATACAAACTTGTCACCCAATGACTAATGACAGTTTAACCATTCAACAATTTAGCAATCGAACCATTGAACCATTTAAATTCTAATAATTATGAAACGTTTATTTATTTCAACTATCCTATTTTGGTTTGTTACTTTAAGTTTTGCGGGCAACCCTGCTTACGAAAAAGCGATGCAACAAGCTATTGGTCAACTGGAAACTGCCGAGTCACCCAATGCTTATCAGGCAGCAGCCAATCAGTTTCTTCGTATTGCCCAAGTTGAGCAAAGCGAGTGGCTACCGTTGTACTACGCCAGTTACGCTTACATCATTCAGGGAGCAATGAGCGAGAGTGGTGAACAGAAAGATGAGAGTCTGGATCAGGCTCAGGAATACTTAGATCAGGCGAAGCAACTGACTTCAGATGAATCGGAACTAGTTACTTTACAAGGGTACATCCATATGATTCGGGTAACGGTAGACCCTACCAGTCGGGGACCGGAGCTGGCGGGTAAAGCAACCCAAACGCTGGCGCGAGCCGCTCAGATGAATCCTGATAACCCTCGAGCCTTTTTGCTGCTGGGGCAAATGCAGTACGGCACCGCTCAATTTTTTGGTGGCGATACTTCCGAAGCTTGCGGGCTTATCAACCAAGCAGTGGTAAAGTATGAAAACGGAGAAACTGAAAATACCCTGATGCCTCAGTGGGGAGAAGCTACAGCTCAAGCAGTTCAACAGCGATGCGCTCAGTAGTTACCGGACAATTGGGTACGCTTCATCCGGTGATTAAACTGGCTAGGGGCTATGGAGGCAATTTACTATATTTCGTCAAAAATTGCTTCATGCGCGTATCACTCTATAGGCAAATTGGGTCTTCTTTACGATTCTCAGCACTGGTAGGTACACTGATTATGGTGCCGATTATTGCGCTGCAATCATCAGATTCACTAAGCTGGAGTGAGATTCTGCAACGCCATTGGCCAAGTGTACTGATGTCTATTGCCTACACCTTTTTTCTTGGCGAAGGAAACGGATATTTGAGTAGGTATCTAACCCAATTAGTACCGTGGATTGACCAGCCAATTAAACGGCTAATATTAGGAGTGGTAGTGATGTTTGCTTACTCATTTGTAGCCATTTTGCTAGTGCAATTCGTAGCGGCTAAACTAATCTGGGAACCACGTTGTGATTGTGCAGCTACTTGGGAGGAGTACTATCTGGAAAATATGCTTCTACCGCTGGGCATTACTATTGTAATTATGGTTTTCCTGACTAGCCGAAGCTTTTTACTTAGTTGGCGACAAGCGGCTATTGAAGCTGAGAAGCTGAAAACCGAGCGGGTGGCTTCGCAGTACGAGTCGCTAAAGAATCAGGTGAACCCGCACTTTCTGTTTAACAGCCTCAATGCACTTACCTCACTGGTGTACGAAGATCAAAAGCAGGCAGCTAAGTTTATTAAGAAACTGTCGGACGTGTATCGCTACGTGCTCGACAACCAGCAAAAGGAAGTAGTGCCATTACGTGATGAGCTACAGTTTGTACAAGCCTACGTATTTCTTCAGAAAATTCGATTTGAAAATAATCTTCGAGTTGATATTCAAGTACCGGAAAGCGAAGCGATGGTTTTACCGTTGTCACTACAGATGCTATTGGAAAATGCAGTTAAGCATAATATTGTTTCGGACGACCAGCCACTGCGTGTTCGTATCTACTTAGAAAACAATGATTCATTGGTAATAGAAAATACGCTTCAACCCAAAACTTCGCACGAATACTCATCTGGGTTAGGGCTGAAAAACATCCAGTCGCGTTACGCTCATCTCTCCGGTCGGGAAGTGGAAATAAAAAATGGGCCGGATAAATTTATTGTAAAACTACCGCTGCTAACTCTGGAAATGGCATAAACCTTCCTGAAATTAAAGATTCTCGGAATGAACATTCTAATTATTGAAGACGAAAAAGCTGCTGCAAGGCACATTACCGCACTAATTCGGCAACATGCTCCTGAGGCTGAAATTGTTGCCCAGTTAGACTCAGTAAAGCACTCGGTAGAGTGGTGGCAGAACAATTCTGCTCCTGATTTGGTCTTTATGGATATTCAACTGGCGGATGGACTGAGTTTTGAGATTTTTGAACACGTTCAGATTACGGTTCCGGTTATTTTCACCACAGCCTACGACCAGTACGCCATTCAGGCCTTCAAGGTCAACAGTATTGATTATCTGCTCAAACCCATTGACGAAGAGGAGCTAGAAGCGGCTTTGGACAAATACCGCAGTTATCATCAAAAGCAGGTGGAGACAACTACTTCGGCAGTGCCCGGCCTAACTCAACTTCAGCAAGCGTTGCAGATGCTACAATCGCCAGGGTACAAGAACCGCTTTGTGGTGAAAATAGGTGAGCGTATTAAAGCCATTCCTTCGGAAAAGATACTGTATTTTTTCAGCCAAGCTAAAGTAACTTATTTGCAAACGGTTGAAGGCAAACACTACATTATTGATTACTCACTCGATCAGGTAGAGCAGATGGTTGATCCTGCCCAATTTTTTCGCATCAGCCGTAAATACATTGTCGGCCTTTCGGCTATCGATGATATTATTACCTACTCCAGCAGTCGGCTTAAGCTTCACCTCAGACACAGCAACGATAGCGATGTGCTGGTAAGTCGCGATCGGGTATCAGCCTTCAGAACATGGCTTGATCAGTAGCTTTTTCAATAGTGTGGATTAGTTGCTCGGAATACCCACTGGTGGGGAATTATGTACCCTTTTTTGAGTGATTTTACTTTTTGGCGCAAGACCAAGCAGAAGCAGTTATTGGAAGAGTTGAAATTATAAATAATTGATAATTAGTTGATTACGGTGAGGTGTAAACCATTTTACTAGAAAAATAAGATTTCTGGCAATAGGTTTGTCTATCTATAGGCGAAGTGAGGGTTGGTAGATAGACTCAATTTTTTAAACTTAATTAAGCATATATTACTTTTTTAACTAATCACAGAGTTTATCTTTTTATTTACAATTAACAACAGTTAGTTGATGCGACACAGGTAAAACTGTGTCGCTTTTTTTATTAATTGGCAGAAAATTTATAATATTTGCCCAAAATCAGCACGATAAGACTAACTAACCGAACTCATGGATACTAACACAATTTTACTTATTGGCCTAGCCGTTGTCTTCATTCTCTCCGCAGTAGGTGTTTGGCTGGGTAACCGAGGCAAATAACAAGTTTAGCAAATTTTTACCTCATTCATTTTTTAGAAAAATTAGGTGTAGCATGTAAGTTATGCCCATATTTGACCGAGCATCTCTCAATTATTCATTATAATTTTCGTTTCAGTTTTATGCCCCCAAAGCTATGGAAGTGAACAAGGTATTGCTTTGGGGAGCTGTAAAAAACAGGCTCTTCGTAAAATACTAGCGAGTAATACGTTTTTCCCAGCTACGGCTGGGTTTTTTATTGGCACACCTTCTTTACTGGCTACTAATTGTCTTCTTATATTTGGTTACCGAACATTGGGTACGAATAGGCATTTTACATAACGTAACTTATCACGAATGAACACACTTCTACACATAGCTACCGTAAGGCTACTGGCACTTGTAATAGGCTGCCAACCGACCACTCCAGAAACGGCTAAAGCTGTTAAGGCCGACTCAACCGACTCTGGCGAACAGTATCGGTTGGTGTATCACTTCACTCCACCTCAGCAGTGGATGAACGACCCCAATGGTATGGTATTTTACGATGGCGAGTACCACCTATTCTACCAGCATTACCCCGATAGCAATGTGTGGGGACCCATGCACTGGGGGCACGCTGTGAGCGAAGATCTGGTGCATTGGGAACACTTACCAATTGCTTTGTATCCCGATAGTTTAGGCTACATATTTTCGGGCAGTGCTATAGTAGATCATAATAATACTTCTAGTTTGGGCACAGACGGTAATCCGCCCTTGATTGCGATTTTTACTTATCACGATCCAGCGGATGAGAATGAAGATAACTACCTTCAAACGCAAGGGCTGGCGTACAGTAACGACCGAGGACGAACCTGGGCGAAGTACGAGGGGAATCCGGTAATAGAGAATCCGGGAATCAAAGACTTTCGTGACCCTAAAGTATTTTGGTACGAGGCTGACCAGAATCGAGCCGCCGGGCGGTGGGTGATGGTACTAGCCGTAGACGACCGAATCCACTTGTACGAATCACCAAACCTCACGGAGTGGAGCTATCTGAGCGAATTTGGCGAAAATAGCGGTTCCCACGGCGGAGTGTGGGAGTGTCCCGATTTATTTCGGTTGACCGCCGATAGTGGAGAGCAAAAGTGGGTGTTGTTGCTCAGTATTAATCCGGGTGGGCCGAACGGCGGCTCAGCTACCCAGTACTTTGTCGGTGACTTCGACGGAACGACATTTACTAACGATAACCCTGATGATATGTCGCTCTGGCTGGATTATGGAAAAGATAACTACGCCGGAGTTACCTGGTCAGATATTCCTGAGTCAGATGAACGGCGTATTTTTTTAGGTTGGATGAGCAATTGGCAGTATGGTCAAGAAGTGCCAACCTACACTTGGCGTAGCGCGATGACCGTGCCCCGTACTTTGCATCTGGTAAAAACCGAAGCCGGTCTACGAGTGGCTTCCCAGCCAGTTGATGAATTGTACGTGCTGCGAAAAGACAGCATTGCTCTGGAAGCTACTACGCTGCAAGGAAATCGAAGTATTAGTTCGCAACTCACTCAACCATCGCCCACACTAGAGCTAAAAGTAGAGTTCGATATAAGTGAAGCAACTGCCCGTGAAATAGGAGTAAAATTATCGAACAGTTTAGGTGAGGAGGTAATTATAGGCTACAATCTAGTGGATCAAGAATATTTTGTAGACAGAACCAATGCCGGGGAAACAGATTTTTCTGAGGACTTTTCCGGTCGGTTTACGGCTGATCGGGTAGGGGAAGGAGATATACTTAGTATGCATCTCTTTATTGATGTAGCTTCGGTAGAATTATTTGGCGACGATGGCACCACCATAATGTCTAATATTTTCTTCCCGAACGAAGAGTTCACGCAGGTAGCGTTGTTCGCCAAAGGCGGCAAGGTACAAATAATAGGAGGTGAAATCTATAATTTGAAAGCAAAGGTCTGATCGGTTGCTCCAATAGCTCTCCATTAAAAAAGAAAAACCTCTTACCTCACTGATAATCAATAAGATAAAAGGCTTAAAAGTGACCTTGTTAGGATTCAAACCTAAAACCTCCTGATCCGTAGTCAGGTGCTCTATTCAGTTGAGCTACAAGGCCATCTATATAAATGGAGTGCAAAGATAAGCAATAAATTCATTTCCAGGCAAGAACAATTCAGGAAAGAAAGCTACGTTTTTTAACGAAATGTCGAGCGAAGCCTCTTATCCCTACTAGAATTATTTTACCTTTGCCCGATATATTACTAACTAAGAAGTTTACAGAAAATTAGTTCAACGTGTTAAACTATAAAAGAATTTTAGGAGGGCTAGCCCTTCTCGTGCTCATGGCTACCACTTCGGCTCAGGCGCAAGAGACTAAAACTACTACTGCTCCGGTAGGGGCACAGCCCGATTTACCTGGTATGTTACTGATAGATTTTGGGTTCAATTTTTTGGATAATGCTCCTAGCGAGTTAGACACTCGCACTTGGGGTTCTCGCGGATTTAACGTCTACTATCTCTACCCTTTTCCTATTGGAAAATCTCCTCTTTCATTTCATACTGGACTAGGGTTAGGTTTTGTGAATTACAGTTTTAGAGGGGTCACCTTGAGCGATACGGACTCTACTCGTGTTTTAGAGTTGGATAATACGGTATACCCTAACCTGCAAAAAACCCAACTCACTACACATTATCTGGATATTCCCCTGGAGTTGCGTTTCTTTGCGAAAGACAACTACCGAGGTTTTACGGCAGCGGTAGGTGGCCGAGTAGGCCGTCTAATCAATTCGTTTACCAAAATCAAATTTGAGGATGGTGGAAGAAACCTAGAAGATAAATTCAAGCGACGCTACAACCTCAACCCCTGGCGCTACGGAGCTTACGCTAAAGTAGGCTTCCGAGGTATTACTTTAACGGGGCAGTATATGTTCTCCGAACTATTTACCTCGGGTGACGGCCCTGCTGATATCAATAATTACAAAATAGGGATTACGGTTGCTTTATTTTAGCGATAATCAACCGTAGGTGGGTAGCCGCGACTGAAACTCAAAACGTTGCTGCTGCTGATCAATACGGCAGCAGTAGTGACGTAAGCCATTGGTAATAGCTAAGTAAGGAGCCTGTAACGTATGGTTGTACAATGCAGACTGCTGAAACGTACGTTCGCTTAGTTTCACCTCGTACGATTTACATTCCACCACCAGAAAAGGCTGCGTATCCTTTCCAAAAGCAACAATATCTGCTCGCTTTTTCTGACCATTTACAGCTAAGGCGCATTCTATTTTGAGCCAAGCCTTAGGGTAATGTAGGTGATTGACTAAATAGTGAGCGAAGTGCTGACGAACCCACTCTTCGGGGGTTAGGGCTACATACTTCTTACGGAAAACATCAAAAATCATCTGAACGGCCCCCTCAGCCATCATGCGCGAATCGAAGGGCGGTAAGTTTAAGGAAGGCGGTGGTTGAAGCATAATCTTAGTGTGTGCTGGTGTTGAAGTGCTACCGTGTTAATGTGTTACTGTATTTTTGCTTGCTGAGTTTACCTGATCATCTGCTCACCCTGATACAATAACACCATTGTACCATAACACTTAAACAATTTTATGTGCTAACTTCGCACTCGGAGCAAGGAAATTATCTCAATTCAGTATGCTGCCTCAGTATCTTCAGCAAATTATCACTTTAGGAAGCATTGTGCTATTGTTTGTAGCCATTTACCGTGAGTGGGTGCGCCCGGTAGTCGGCTTTTTGGGAGTGGTATTGGGGCTGGTATTACTAGGAATACTCACTCCGCAGCAGATGCTGATGGGATTTTCTAATGAGTCTATTGCCAGTGTGGTGCTTCTGGTTGTGCTAAGTTCAGCCTTAAGCAAAAACTTTCAGATAGAAAGTATGATTGACCGGATTTATCATCTCGGTAAGCGGGATACTCCGCTGAGCTACCGAAGTTTCTTGCTTCGTATGATGATACAGGTAGCGGCCTTTTCCTCCATCGTGAATAATACTCCAGTAGTGGCACTGATGACTCCCTACGTCTTTAACTGGGGGCGGAAATACAACGTTAGCCCTTCTCGGTTGCTAATTCCGCTGTCTTATGCCACTATTATGGGCGGTATGATTACGTTGGTGGGCACCTCTACTACATTGGTGCTCAATGGTTTCATGACTAATAATGGAGTAGGAGATATTCCCGGATTAAGTCTGCTATTGATTGGCGGAGCGGTTTGCCTGAGTGGTATTTCATTCATCGCCTTGGTAGGTCATCGCTTGCTACCTAACCACCAAGATATTCTGAATACCTTTCAAGAAAATCAACGGGAGTACTTGGTGGAGACGGCACTACAAAATAATTCACCCCTAATTGGTAAGACTATTACCGAAGCAGGCTTGCGAAACCTGAAAGGAATGTACCTGGTGGAGATTATTCGCACTAAAAAAGTAGTTTCACCGGTGAGGCCTGAGGAAAAACTTCAGCGTAACGATGTATTGATTTTTGCAGGAGCAACGGAGTTCATCTTTGACCTGACCAGCAATGGTCGGGGACTGGTGCTACCACAGTACGATGACACTAGAAAAAGAGATGCCGTAAAAGTCATTGAAGCCGTGGTTGGCGCGAATTCTAACCTGATTGGCTACACTGCTAAAGAAATAGATTTTCGTAGACGGTATGATGCAGCCATTGTCGCTATTCACCGCAACGGGGAACGATTAAGTGGTAAGATTGGAGAGATTAAGCTCCGCCAGGGTGACTTGCTGCTGTTGTACGCTGGTCGCGACTTCCGCAATCGAGCTGACTTATACCGGGATATTTTTATTGTTTCTCAGGTAAAGGAATTTTTGCAACCCAAGCGAGAGAATACTTTTCTGTTTATGCTAGTGACCATCGCTTCAATTGCTGCGCTACTGGTTGATTTTATCTCGCTATTCACGGCGTTGCTGGTAATTTTTGCGGCTATGGTGGGGCTACGGATGATTGCCCTATCGGATGTAAAACGGGAAGTAGATATTAATATGGTGGGTATTTTGGTGTTCTCGTTGGCACTGGGTCAGGCGATGATTACTACCGGAAGTGGCGATTTAGTGGCGCAGCAAATTCTGGGAGCTACTGCTTCACTGGGCCCAACTGCGGTGTTAGCTAGTTTGCTAATTATAACGACGCTACTTACTTCCTTTATCACCAACGTTGGGGCAGTTTCTATTATGTTTCCGTTGGCCTACGCTATTAGCAACACCTTGCAAATAGACGGAACGCCACTGTATTTAGGAGTTGCCTACGCGGCCTCATCGGCATTTCTAACTCCTATTGGTTACCAAACCAACCTCATTGTCTACGGTCCCGGTGGCTATAATTTCCGTGATTTCTTCCGAATTGGTCTACCGATAACGGCTATCTATCTGGCTACCGTACTGAGTATGATTAAACTGCTGTATCCGGACTTTTAAATGAATAATGTATGATGATTAATGAATGATGGGCTGAAATGCAATTATTAATCATTTGTCACTAATCATTCGTTATTACCTTACGGGTTTTACAAAATTTTTAGCATCTTACGAGGTATTGAAAATAAACAATAGCCGAATGGATAGACGATCTGCCTTAAAACAAGCAGCTTTATTAGCTGGTGGCCTAGCTTGGCTACCCTCCTGCGACTTCGGACCGCAGCGCGTAGCTGTAGCACTAGATAATTTACAACTTGATGTAAACCTTCAGGATTTACTGGCGAAAGTAGCCGCTACTATCCTTCCTTCAAACAAAGGTGAGTCCGATGAGACATCATCCAGTGACGACTCACCGGGCGACGATTCGCTGGGATCCGAAGAGCTGGATTTGTACCGTTTTATTCTAGTGATGGTAGATGATTGTATAGAAAAAGAAGACCAACAAGCATTTAGCAATGGTCTGCAACAACTCGTGCCCTTCACCAAAGCTCATTTTGAGAAGCCTTTTCCCCGGAAAGAGCAAGCGGAGAATGAAGCGATTCTTACCCAATTGATGGAAATGAAGGATGCGCCCGCAGCAAAGGAAAGTGCTGAGGTTTCTCCCGCCGAGCAGTTGAAAGACATCCAGGCCTTCTTGGGAATCACTAAGCGCTACACCGTTCAGGGCTACATGGCTTCTGAATACTTTATGACCGAAAAATTTCCCTACAAACTCGTACCGGGCCCTTATCAAGCCTGTGTTTCTATCGAAGGATTAACTATAATGTAATGGCAAATTTCGCAATAGATAGTAAAGATAATCGTACCTACGATGCTATCGTAATTGGCTCAGGTATTAGTGGTGGATGGGCTGCCAAAGAATTGTGTGAGAAAGGCTTGAAAACCCTAGTGCTGGAACGCGGGCGTAACGTAGAGCATATTAAAGACTACCCTACCACTAACATGATGCCCTGGGAGTTTGAGCATCGGGGGCAGATTCCGGAAGAAATTCAGCAAGCCAATCCGGTGATTAGCCGCTGCTACGCTTACCACGAAGATACCCAGCATTTCTTCGTGAAAGATACCGAGCACCCTTACGTACAGGATAAGCCCTTTGATTGGATTCGAGGCTATCAGGTCGGCGGAAAATCATTACTGTGGGCACGGCAGGTGCAACGCTGGAGCGACTACGATTTTGAGGGGCCCGCCCGCGATGGTTTTGCCGTAGACTGGCCCATTCGCTACGCTGATCTTGCTCCTTGGTACAGCTACGTAGAAAAGTTCGCCGGAATTTCCGGTAACAAAGATGGTTTGGATAACCTACCGGACGGAGAATTTCTTCCGCCGATGGATTTGAACTGCGTAGAGAAGTATTTTAAAGAAAAGCTAGAAACGCAGTATTCGGGGCGAAATCTGATTGTCGCTCGCTGCGCGCATTTGTCTGAACCTCAGGCGATTCACTTGGAACAGGGGCGGGGGCAATGCATGAACCGTAACCTTTGCCAGCGAGGTTGCCCTTTTGGCGGTTACTTCAGCAGCAACTCATCTACCCTGCCCTGGGCAATGAAGACCGGGAACATGACCTTACGACCGAATGCCGTAGTGCAATCCATCATTTACGATGAAGGAAAGGAGAAAGCCACCGGCGTGCAGGTAATTGATGCTGAGACCAAAGAAAGCATTGAATTCTACGCTCCGCTGATTTTTGTCAACGCTAGCGCACTGCATACCAATACGCTGCTACTTAATTCCAAATCCAACCGCTTCCCTGAAGGATTAGGTAACGATAATGGTCTGCTCGGTAAGTACGTAGCCTTCCATATTTATCGCGGTAAAATATCGGCGGCTTACGATGGAGAGCTGGATAATACTACTGTGGGTCGCCGACCTACTTCCGGCTACATCCCTCGTTTCCGTAACGTGTATAAGCAGGAAACCGACTTCTTGCGGGGTTATGCCTCCGGCTTCGGAGCCCGTCGCCATATCGAGCGAGATTATGATGGCATTGGTCAGTCGCTGAAGGATAATCTGCTGAACCCCAAGTGGGGCAACTGGCGGGTCAACTCCCATATGATGGGTGAAACCATTCCGAAGGAAACCAATACTGTGAGCCTGGACCCAAGCCAGACTGATGAGTGGGGTATGCCGCTACTCAAGATCAACATCGACTACGACGATAACGACGAAAAGATGATCCAGGACTTCTTTGAGCAGTTCACCGAGATGTACGAACGAGCTGGTTTCACTGATATCAAAACCCGCGATACCGGTCAGGCTCCCGGGCTGGACATTCACGAGATGGGTGGGGTACGGATGGGCAAAGACCCGAAAACTTCCTTGCTCAACAAGTGGAACCAACTGCACGCTTGCCCCAACGTCTTCGTGACCGACGGTTCTTCCATGACTTCTACCAGCACTCAAAACCCTTCCCTCACCTACATGGCCTTCGCCGCCCGCGCCGTAGACTATGCCGTGCAGGAGAAGAATAAGCTGAATTTGTAGCGATTATTAATTGAAATGACCAGTTGATGCTACTAACAATAGGTACGACATATCAGCCCGCAACAGATTTAGGCTTTTTATTTCATAAGCATCCTGATAAATTTCAGTCGATAGACTTGTCCATTGGAAAGGCTCATATATTCTATCCTGAAAGTTCGGAGAAGAAAACAACTATCGCACTCCTTCTCGATATTGACCCTATCGACATGGTGAGAGGCGCGAGAAATCTTTCAGGAAAGGGGTTCACGCTTGGACAGTACGTTAATGATCGGCCTTACGTTGCATCATCTTTCATGAGCAGTGCAGTTTCTAAAGCCTTCTCAACGGCCATGAATGGCACATGTAAGGATAGACCTAAATTGGTCAATAAGAAATTACCGTTCGAGGTAAGAATAGTAGTACTCCCTGCACCGAGAGGGGGCGAAACACTAATTAGAAAGCTCTTTGAGCCGTTAGGCTATCAGGTCAATCTTCAAAGACACATTCTTGATGGTAAGTTTAAGGATTGGGGTGAGAGCAAATATTTTACATTAGAGCTATCTAACACCATTACGGCTAAAGAACTGCTTTCCCATTTATACGTCCTTATTCCAGCCCTCGACAATGACAAACACTATTTCGTAAGCCAGAATGAGATTGAAAAACTACTTAAAAAGGGTAAAGGATGGTTGGAAACACATCCTGAAAAGGAGCAAATTACAAGGCGTTACCTCATCAATCTGGGCACGCTGACTCGACAAGCACTGGAACGATTAAGTGATGGTGAAGAACAAGAAACAAAAGGGGAATTGGCACAGGAAGAAATCAAGAAAAAAGAAACGCTTCACCAGCAACGACTTTCACTCGTTCTAGAGCAACTTAAAAAATCAAAAGCCGAAACAGTCATTGACCTTGGTTGTGGAGAGGGAAAATTATTGAGAATGCTGTTAAAGGAAAAACAGTTCTCAAAGATTGCCGGAATGGACGTTTCGTATCATGAGCTGACCAAAGCCAAAGACCGCTTGCATTGGGAAGAAATGGCACCGAAGCAAAAAGACAGAATTGAGCTATTTCAAGGAGCTTTGACTTATAAGGATAAACGGCTCGGGGGTTTTGATGCTGCTGCCATAGTAGAAGTAATTGAGCACTTAGATGAAAACCGATTACAGTCGTTTGAACGGGTCATTTTTAAGCATGCCAAACCAAAAACAGTAGTGGTTACTACTCCTAACGCAGAATACAATGCGTTATTTGAAAATATGGAAGCGGGAACCATGCGCCATACCGACCACCGTTTTGAATGGACAAGAAAAGAATTTGAAGATTGGGCAAACAGAATAGCCGAGAAAAATAATTACAAAGTAGAGTTTCTACCGATTGGACAGGAGGAAGAAAAGGTAGGGGCTCCTTCACAAATGGGAATATTTAAGCTAGCCCATGCACCCTGATATCACCTATATTAAAGAAATACGATCAATCCTGGAACAGGCTCGATCAAAGGCACAGCAGGCAGTCAATTCTGCTATGGTAGAGGCCTACTGGTTAATCGGTAAGCGTATAGTTGAAGAGGAACAACAAGGAAATGCCCGTGCCGAATATGGCGAAGGTATCATTAAGGAGCTTTCAAAAGCCCTGACCGGCGAGTTTGGTAAAGGTTTTTCTGTTGCTAACCTCAAGAATTTCAGGCAATTCTATCTAACTTTCAAAAAAGGCTACGCAGTGCGTAGCAAATTAAGCTGGACACATTATCGTCTGATTATGAGGGTAGAAAGTAAGGAAGCCCGGGATTATTACATTGAACAGGCGGCAAGTGGGCAGTGGAGTACCCGTGAATTGCAATGGAATATCAAAACCCATTTGTACAAAAGGATTACCACTAACAACGATGCTTCCTCAAGTTTACCGTCTGCTCAATTGTCTTTTGACGAATTCAGGCGCGACCCCTATGTTTTCGAGTTTCTCAACATAAAAGAACCTACTTCTGGGCAAGAGTCTAAACTGGAAAAAGCATTACTTTCCCATTTAGAGGACTTCCTCTTGGAGCTTGGAAAAGGGTTTGCCTTTGTTGGGAGGCAGTTTCGTATAAGTTCAGAGACCTCTCATTTTTATATTGACCTAGTATTCTACAATTATATTTTGAAATGCTTTGTGCTTATAGACCTGAAAACTCACAAATTAACCCACAGCGATATTGGCCAGATGGATATGTACGTCCGCATGTTTGATGACCTCAAGAAGACGGCAGAAGACAGTGCAACCGTTGGGATTATTCTTTGCACAGATAAAGACGAAACAGTCGTAAAATACTCTATACTAAATGAAAGCAGACAGGTGTTTGCCTCGAAGTACCTAACGTATCTACCGTCAGAAGAAGAGCTTGTTCAATTAATAGAACACGATAAACTAATAATTGCTCAAAATAAAAAGGATGGAAATTAAAGTACCTGAACTATCATTAGTGCTGCTGATCGGTGCGTCCGGTTCGGGGAAAAGCACATTTGCCAAAAAGCATTTCGGTAAGCATGAAGTCGTTTCTTCAGACGAGTGTAGAGGGATTGTATCCAATGATGAAAACAATCTAGCTGCAACCAATGACGCTTTTGATCTACTGCACTATATCATTGGTAAGCGGCTGAAAAACGGTTACCTGACCGTTGTTGATGCAACCAATGTTCAGCCGGAAGCAAGAAAAGGACTTATTCAACTGGCAAGAGAATACCATACATTGCCTGTGGCGATTATGCTTGATATACCGCAACAAGTATGTGAAGAAAGAAATGAAAAGCGACCTGACCGTGATTTCGGTGGGGCGGCCAACCGAAATCGGGTAATTCGTCAGCAGAAACAACAATTGAGACGCTCTATCAAAGGTTTAAAGCGAGAAGGTTTCCGACAAATCTATGTTCTTAAATCTCCGGAAGAAGTTGATAGTGTTACTGGCATCATCCGCGAAAAACTATACAACGACAAGAAAGATATTAAAGGCCCCTTTGATATTATTGGAGATATTCACGGATGTTATGATGAAACCGTTGAGCTTCTTGAAAAGCTTGGGTATGGCCTCAACACTGTATCGGATGATGGTAAGAACTTTGGCATTGAGGTTACTCATCCGGAAAATCGACAAGTCATTTTCCTGGGCGATTTAGTAGACCGTGGACCGAACTCACCAGCAGTTTTGAAATTGGTTATGAGTATGGTTCACAGCGGAATAGCTTGGTGTGTCCCTGGAAACCATGACCTAAAACTACAAAAGAAGCTCAATGGTAAGAATGTGGCCATCAAACATGGGCTTGCCGAAACATTGGAACAGCTCGATAAAGAATCACCAACCCTCCTCAATGAAGTTAAAGAATTTCTTTATAGTCTCATTAGCCATTATGTTTTTGATGATGGCAAACTGGTCGTAGCTCATGCCGGATTAAAAGAAGAAATGCAAGGCAGAGGTTCAGGAGCGGTTCGATCATTTTGCTTGTATGGGGAAACTACGGGTGAAATTGACGAGTTTGGTTTGCCAGTTCGTTACAATTGGGCATCTGAATACCGAGGACAAGCAAAGGTTGTTTATGGGCACACACCGGTGCCGGAAGCTGAATGGCTCAACAAAACCATTGATATTGACACTGGCTGCGTATTCGGAGGTAAACTAACCGCTTTACGTTATCCGGAAGAAGAGCTAGTTGCTGTTTCCGCCAGAAGAGTTTACTGTGAACCGGTAAAACCGCTTATAGAAGATAACTTCCAGGAAAAGACAAATGGTCAACTTACGCATCAGCAAGAGTATGATGACTTGTTGAACATTGATGACGTTATTGGGAAACGGATTATTCAAACCCGCCTTAGAAATAATTTAACAATTCGGGAAGAAAACTCTATTGTCGCGTTGGAAGTAATGAGCCGTTTTGCAATTAGTCCAAAATGGTTGATCTATTTACCTCCTACCATGTCGCCCTGCGGGACAAGCGAATTACCGGACTTTTTGGAGCATCCCGACCAGGCTAT
The DNA here is from genome assembly GCF_030506325.1 of Tunicatimonas pelagia. NCBI lineage: Bacteria > Pseudomonadati > Bacteroidota > Cytophagia > Cytophagales > Catalimonadaceae > Tunicatimonas > Tunicatimonas pelagia. The sequence goes on from NZ_CP120683.1 coordinate 4,586,361, forward strand.
AAACTACTACAAGAAGAGGGGAATTGATAAGATCGTTTGCGAGGAAAAACACATGGGGTCCCGCGCGGTGCTGGTGGTTTGCAAAGATGAAGATGTCGCCGTGGAACGTTTCGGTGTAGTAAATGAAGGTATAGGGACTTGCTACACCCGGACGGGCAGAAATTTTTTTAATGATGCCAACATCGAGAAAGAGTTCTTGGACAGAGTTAACAAGGCTTTGACTGAATCGGATTTCTGGAAGAAACACCGTACTGATTGGGTTTGCCTTGACACCGAGCTAATGCCTTGGTCTGCCAAAGCACAATCCCTACTCAAAGACCAGTATGCTTCGGTAGGTGCAGCAGCGCAAAACTCATTTTCAGAAGTTGAACGAGTATTACAAGGCGCAATTGATCGGGGCATTGACAGTGCTAGACAGCCCTTGGAAAAGTTCAGTTACAAGAGAGAAGCAATTACAAAATATATTCAGGCCTACCGTAATTATTGCTGGGAAATTAAGTCCGTTGAAGACTACAAACTAGCCCCATTTCATATTCTCGCAACCGAAGGAGCCGTGCATATGGATAAGAACCATGAATGGCACATGGAGAATATCAAGGAAATCTGTCTTGCCGATAAAGAAATTTTCCGGGCGACACCCTACATGGTAATTAATACCAAAGATAAACAGAGCGTTACGTCTGCTGTCGACTGGTGGCTCGACCTGACCGGAAAAGGAGGCGAGGGAATGGTAGTTAAACCTTACGAATTCATTGCCTACGGGAAAGAAGGGTTATTACAACCAGCCGTGAAATGCAGGGGCAGCGAGTATCTACGCATCATTTACGGGCCGGAATACGATATGGCTGAGAATTTGGAACGACTGAAAAATAGGGGGCTTTCCAGGAAGCGTTCTTTAGCATTGAGAGAATTTGCTCTTGGTGTAGAAGGGCTTGAACGGTTTATCCGAAAAGAACCACTGAGGCGAGTTCATGAAAGTGTGTTCGGAGTACTAGCTCTAGAAAGCGAGGAAGTTGATCCAAGATTATAGTCCTAAGCTAAGTTTATTTTCGGCTAATTTTCTAGCAGCTCTAGAGCCTCCGCACTCATCGCCCGAATGCCCGTTTTGATGGTAGGTTCGGGAAGTGGGGCTTAGAAAGGAAAGTGTAAGAACGGTAGCTTGGTTCCGGTTTACTTCGTTGGTGTGGTTCTAAAAAATTCCAAGAGCCCCACCCAGAACGGTAGCTAAGCCCAGAAAGCTTAGGAACCCCATAATATCGGTTACGGTAGTCAGGACGATGGAGGAAGACTGGGCAGGGTCTTGACCGAATGCTTTCAGTACGATGGGCACTACCGCCCCCGAGAAGCCGGCAATTACCATCGATAGCACCATTGAGGTACCAATCACCAGGGCAATGCCGAAAGATGAAGCCCAGAAGTAAGCGATCAGAGAGGTGGTAAAAGCAACGGCAATACCGTTGATAAAGCCTACCGCTACTTCCTTTTTGGCTACCCGCCACCATTGGGTGGTTTGAATCTCCCGCAGAGCCAGCCCCCGCATAGTCACAGCCAACGCCTGAGAACCCGTGTTTCCCGACTGACCAGCCACAACAGGTAAGAATACGGCCAGAACCGTAACCTGAGCAATAGTTTCTTCAAATACTCCCACGATAGAAGCCGCGAGAAAGGCCGTAGCCAAATTGATCTGTAACCAGGGTAAACGCTTCTTTACGGCAAACCAAGCACTGGACAGAGCTCGCTCTTCTCTACCCGCCCCAAACATCGCTAGTACATCCTCCGAGGCATCCTTTTGCGTAGCCGCGATCAGGGTTTCACTCCGAATAACCCCCAGTAAGGTATTGTCAAGATCAACTACCGCTAAGTTGATAATCTTTCCTTCTTCAAAAAGATCTACCGCCTCCTCCGCCGGAGACATTACCTGAATGCTTTCGCAGGGCTCCAGTAGTGCTTCTAGGGTAGTTTGCAGCGACGAGATGGCAATATTTTGGATGAACACCTTTCCCAGCAGTGTGCCATGGCTACTGGTCACGTATACGCTTAGCACTTTTCGGTCTCCTATCTTTCGTAATTTTTCCAGTACCTGATCTACCGTAGTAGTAGGGCTAAACGTAATAATCTGCGTGTCCATCAGGTAGCCCGCTGCCTCCGGAGGGTAAGTCAACATCTCCCGAATGATCTTCGCTTTATCTTTGGGAAGGATACTTAGTCTGTGCTCAATAGTTGCCGGGCTTGCCCGGGATAGAAGCTTAGCAGCGGTGTAGGCATCCATCGTTTCCAACACAGTCAAGAACCGACGTTCATCCAGCTCTTCAATTACTTCAGATACTACATCGGGGGCGAGATTCACTAGTATCTCTTGGGCAACATCCACCGGTTGGAACTGGAGGTACTCGAGCACCTCTTCTATGGGTAGCGTATTAAATATACTAGCTGCCTCCTTGGGAAATCGTTGAATATAGGTATTGGCCAATCGGTCTTTAATCTCAGCTATTTCCATGATCGTGATTGTTTAGGTATTGGTAGTTTGGTCAGAGCTTCCTAGTAGGCCAGCTAGTCCGATTAAGTAGAGGTCGCCTAACGCACTACCGGCTTTCACTGCTAATCGGTCAGTGCCAACGCTAGTCACCGCTAGTTTTGATAAGGTACTGCGAGAGACAATTCCTATCAACCGATTTTCTGCGTTTATTACTGGTAAACACACAAAGGAATCATCCCAACTTTTCAGCACATCCTTTACCAGCATGGTAGCCGTGATAGCAGACGGAGCTGGTTTCATAACGGAGCGAACGATCTTTTCCGGGCTATTAGACAGAAGATCACTTACTTCTAGGTATCCAACTAGTAATTTTTTCTTTTCAACCACAAATATATGCGAATGAATGGTTGCTGAGGTTGTTTTAACTTCCGATAGCGCCTTCTCTATGGTGCTGTTTTCAGTCAGTGTAAGAAAGCTAGGTTCCAGATTGGCACCCACCTGATTACGGCTAAGCGTTAAGGAACGCCGGAGGGGTTTATTGACCTCGGGCGGTAACTCCGCTAGTATTTGTTGGCGAAACGGAGGGTCTATCATACGTAGGATGGGTTCGGAGATGTTAGTCGGAAGTGCTTTAAGGACGTTGACGACCGATGTAACCGGTATCCCTTCCAACACTTTCCCTGCCTTATAGGGATTGATTTCGGCCAGGATAATCTTAGCCTTGTCAGGGGATAAGTGTTGTAGCAGAAGAGCAATCTCATCAATTTCCAACGCCTCAACCGCTGCAACTGCTGTATTCCGATGATTGTTGAGAAACTGATCGATAAAACGCTGGTCGTTATGTATTTTCATCTTTAACTATGGTAACATTATGTTCGCTGAACCGCTTAGCGGGAACGACTACTAGCCCCTCCTTCGTTTCTAATGAAATGGCGTGATCCGAAATTTTGACGATGGTACCTTCAATATCTTCTAACCTGATTCGCGTACCCAACCGATGCGTTTTTCTAAAGTAATAAGACCCCAAAATATTACTAACCGAGGTTTTAGCTCCCAACCCGAACGAAAAGGAGGCACCAAAAAGTAAGGAAGCTAGCAGGACGACGAATAAATCTTCAAGAAATACGATATCGATCCCGATCTGATCTATTGCTACTACCAACGTTACAAATAGGATAAGATACTTGACAACGGTACTTAAGTACTTACCGCTGCTGCTTCCGGTTCTTAAGGCTCCTTTCCTGATTAATTTGGCTAGCAATCGACTAAGAGCGATGCCTACCAAAACAATGATAACGGCCGCAATGAGATTGGGGACGTACTCCACAATTCTATCAAACCAGCCCCCCGAGAGGGTCAACCCTAAAATCCGTAGACTAATCAGCAGCGATACGGTAATAGCAATCCAAAAGAAGGCGATTGAGGTGAACGTAGCGGTACTTCTTAAGTCAATGTTTAGTGTTGTGCCCGGCAACCCCCGATTCACGCTACTGTTGAGGTAGAGAATTAATCGTCTGACTGCCCCTTCAATAACCCGGCCTAGTACGTACCCCAATAGAAGAACAGACAAAGCGGTTAGTAACTGGGGGGCAAATTCAATAAATTCTGATAGTAGATTCTCCAGATATACGTAAATATCCTGTTTCATTCTTAGGGTTAGGCTTAGATACTTTTGCTGACGGGATTAATTTAAGTATTTTCCTCGGTAAACGACTTATTGTCGCTAAATACTCTGGGGCGATGCAGCGTTTTATAATTCTTTGAGTGGTATCTGTAACCTTTTTGGAAGATTATGATGTTCTGAGAACTTTTTAGGGGCCATTGAATTTTAGCGTAGAAAGAAGATAGCAGAGTGCGGGGCAGGGCGTAAAGCGTAGCCCTCCGCAATTTACAGGTAGGTTATTTCCTCAATAATAACTTATTAGTTCTCTTTTTAATTTGAATGCCTGCTCAAACTTTTGAAAAAATATGACTTGGTGTAGCTGATGTAGTTTGAGATATGTACTTCACGTAAATCCTTTCTACCTCACCTTATTCAACAACTCCAAAGCTGCTGCGCTCATGGCTCGGATGCCCGTTTTGATGGTAGGTTCAGGTAGTGGGGCGTAGAAGGGGGAGTGTAAAGATGGTAGCTTGGCTCCGGTTTCTTCCGCTTCTTTCACCTTCTGCGGGTCTACGGCACCCAGCCAGAACATGCAGATGGGTACTTTCTTGTCTTGCATCCCGTAACGGCTAAAGTCTTCGCCTACCATATTGGGTGGGGTTTCTACTACTTTATCCTCACCTAGCGTTTCTTTAAATACGGTCACCAGCCGATTGGTAAGCTCAGTATCATTAATGGTAGCGGGAGTTTGTGGGTCGCGAATGCTGATTTTGGGATATTTTTCTTCGGGTAACCGGGCTTGCTGGGCGAGATTTTCAGTAATTCTATGTAGCGCCTCTACAATCTGATTACGAACTTCAGGCGAGTAAGAGCGTAGCGTCAGTTGCAGTTTTACCTCATCGGGAATGATGTTGTGTACGGTACCACCGTGAATAGAACCTACCGTCACCACCGCGGGGTCAATCGGATTGATTTCTCGGCTCACAATCGTCTGAAAAGAAGTAATCATCTGAGCCGCTAGCACAATGGGGTCTTTGGTAGTGTGGGGAGCGGCTCCGTGTCCACCTTCGCCGTAAACCGTAATATCGACCATATCTACACTAGCCATAAACGCCCCCGCCCGGTAGCCGACTGTTCCAGCCGGCAGAGAAGCATTATCGTGCAGGGCAATGGCGTAATCCGGCACCGGTACTTTGTCGTACAAATTAGTTTTAAAGAGTGCATCCGCCCCAAAACCGGTTTCTTCCGCCGACTGAGCCACCATCACCAGCGTACCGCTCCATTGGTCTTTCATTTCTACCATTGTTCGGGCGGTACCCAAAAATACCGTCATATGAATATCGTGCCCGCAGGCGTGCATTACTCCTACGGTTTCTCCGGCAGCGTTGGTACCTTTTGCTGTACTAGCGTAAGGCAATCCGGTTTTTTCTTTTAGTGGTAAGGCATCCATATCGGTACGGATAAGTAGCGTGGGGCCTTCGCCATTTTTCAGTACTCCCGCTAGGTTGTACATACCCAGCTTTTCCTGGACTTCAAAGCCTAAACTGCTAAGCTCATCAGCGATTAGCCGTGCGGTTTGTTCTTCCTGGGAGGAAAGTTCAGGGTGCTGATGGAGATATTTGTATAGTGTGTCTAACGACGGATATTGCTGGTTGACGAAGCTTTGGACTTGGGTATCAAGAGAGTTTTGAGCAGTTAAAGTGCTGTTAACAACAAGTAGTATAAATAAGAAAAGGATGTTTTTCATAGAGCGGAATAATAACTGAAATACATTACTTTTACCGTAAAGAGATTTGAGGCTGAAAGTTTTCGCCGTTGACAGTAACATCTTGCATCAGAATGTCCTCAGCAAACTCAATCTGGCTACTATCCCCGGTTTGGTTAATCGTGATGTCCTGAAGAAAAATTCGTTGAATTGGGGCAGCTTCTACCCCTACGATCTTGAAGGGGCGTTCGTTCACCGTCTTGCATCGGATGTTGCTCACATAAAAATCGTTGAATTGAGTGGGATAGTTATTGCCCCGGTAGCCATGATAATCCATGCGAAAGATGAACATAGCTTCGTCGCAGCTTGCAATTTCTAAATTACGGATATACACTTGCTCTACCTGTCCGCCCCGGTCGAGGTTACATTTAAAGTTCAGGGCATGTTTGCCGTCGCGTAGTTGGCAGTCTTCTACGAATACATTCCGTACTCCGCCCGACATCTCCGAGCCAATGCATACCGCATTTACCCCGGAAGCTAATATGCAGTTACGAATGATCACATTCTCGGTGGGGGACCGATTCCAGGCATCCTGGTCGCGCCCGGCTTTGATAGAAATAGCATCGTCATGGGTATTCACCGTGCAGTCTTCGATCAGTACATCGGTGCAGGAGTCAGGGTCAATCCCATCATCATTAGTCGTTCCAGCCTGTATGTTGAGGCCGCGAATAGTCACATTGGTACAAAATACCGGATGAACCGTCCAGAACGGGCTGCTTTTCAGGGTAACTCCCTCAATCAACACGTTTTCGCACTCGTAGAACTCAATCAGGGTAGGGCGTAAGTAATGGTCTTGGCCATCGCCGTAGCCATCGTCTTGCCCGTCACCATCCAAATCTAAGAAACCGTCACCAAATACGCGCTGCTCTTCGGGAATAGTGTCATTGCCCATTTGGCGTAGCACTTTTTTATCGGCATCTTGGTTTTTGCCATCATTATCGCGCTTCCACAATGCCCAGGTTCCTTCGGTTTGCCCGTCAAGCGTACCTGCGCCAGTCACGGCAATATTTTCCTGCTGATACGCGTAAATTAGCGGCGAATAATTGTAGGCTACGGTTCCTTCCCAGCGAACCTTCACCAAGGGTGTATAATCTTTCGGATTAGTACCAAAAAAGATGTTTGCTCCTTCTTCTAAGTGCAGATTGACATTGCTCAGCAGATGGATAGGCCCATTGCTTAGGTAGGTTCCAGCGGGTACCACTACCCGTCCACCTCCAGCTTCGTGACAGGCCTGTACCGCTTCCTGGAAAGCAGTGTGGGAGTCAAAGGTAGAATCGTTTTTAGCTCCGTAATCCAGCACACTGATCTCCTGTTCTGGAAAGGTAGGTGCCTGGATACAATCCAGAATTCCGATAACTTGCTGCCATCCCTGCTGCTCCTGCGCTTGGGCAAATTCGTAGGTAAATGCATCTGCATCTGCATCTGCATCAGTAGCTTCAACTGACTTTTCACTGGGATTAGAGCAGGCAGTAAGTAGCAGAAATAGGAGACCAAATGGCTTATCAGCAAATTTTGTCATTCTCAATATTCTTTCAGTGCTTCAAGATACGAGAGAACTAAGAAGAATGACAACTCCTGCTGACGATTATAGCACGGATTTGCCAACGGCATTTCCCTGAATATAATTGTTTACACTATCCGGTACAGATAATGCCTGGTTCATCGCTGGGTCGGGGATAGCTTCTCCGGTAGCTACTCGTAAAGGTAGTACTCCCGCCCAGACAGGTAGTTCGTAGTCGGCCTCATCGTCTTTGGGTGCGCCAGTACGAATCTTGGCTGAAGCTTCTTCTATTTCCATGGCCAATACTTTAGTGGCCTTTAGCTCTTGACTGTTAGGAGTGCGAACTTCGTCCCACCGCCCTTTTATAATCTGTTCGGTAATTGCGAAAAGCGCTTGTTCTTTCTGATCGTCCGGCACTAAGCGAGCGGTTCCGAAGAGTACTGCTGACCGATAATTGAAACTATGGTGCATGGCCGAGCGAGCCAGTACAATTCCGTCGGTATGGGTAATAGTAACGCAGACCGGAATACCCTTTTCCAGTTGGTTGAGCATTCGGCTACCAACTGCACCGTGCAAGTAGATCGTATCGCCTTCTCGCCCGTAGGCATTGGGAATCACGTAGGGCTGATCGCCAATAGTGAAGCCTACATGGCAAATATAACCAGCATCAAGAATCTGATAAACCGTTTCTTTGTCATAGTGACCTCGCTTAGGCGAACGTTTAACTATGTTGCGGGATGATTTAGGGTAGTTATTCATGAGTGTTTGAGTGATTAATGATGAATGAATAATGACTGATGAAGTAATTAATCATTATTCATTAATGATCTGTGAATCAGAAGTTGCTGATGTGCTACAACGTTGACTGGTTTCCATACTCTTTTATCTGATGCTGGATGTTTGGCTAGTTGTTCTTGAGGGCGGATGGGGCGAGGAGTAAAACCACCTCCGCAGTTAGGGCACACATTTTTTAGTATCGTTTCTACGCAGTGTTGGCAAAAGGTGCACTCATACGTACAAATCATTGCCTCAGTTGCATCATAGGGCAAGTCCTTATTACAGTGTTCGCAGTTGGGTCGTAAGGCGAGCATACCATTGTTATTTGATTATCGTTAAGCAAAACTATACTTTTGTAGGCCCCGCTATATCCACCAGTTTTTACAATATCGATGGGCCAGTTATATCCCTGGAAAACTAGTATTCCCCTTGATCGCCAAAGCAGCCGACCGCTGTATCTGCAAATTGTGGATGCGCTAATTCGGGAAATAGTATCCGGTCGTTTAGCTTCGGAATACAAAATGCCGGGTACCCGCTACCTAGCTTCATTGCTGGAAGTAAATCGAAAAACACTGGCGATAGCTTACGACGAACTAACTGCTCAAGGTTGGTTAAAGACCGTTCCGGCCAAGGGCACTTTCGTCTCGGACGCTCTTCCCAAACTGCATCCGGTAGCCCCCGAAAACACTCCACCTTCTGCCCACTTGCCGGAAACCGCTTGTTTCGCCATTCGTGGTTCTATTTCACCGTTCAGAACTATGCCCAAATCCCTGCTACGAATCACCGATGGCTCACCCGATGTTCGGTTAGCCCCGACAGAGGAGTTGTACCGTTGGTGCCGACAGGTAGCCAAATCAGCTAATTCATTGCGCTATCAGGATGAGCAAGGTGATCCGTACTTGCGAGAAATACTGGCACAGTATTTACGACAAACTCGGGGCTTGGTATGCCAGCCCGAACAGTTGCTAATTACCCGTGGTAGCCAAATGGGGATTTTTCTGGCTTTTAAAGCTCTACTGAAACCCGGTGATACCGTAATTGTGGGCGAAGTGAGTTATCCCGAAGCCAATCGGGTAATCGAACTGTGCCAGGGGGAACGAATAGAGGTACCAGTAGATGAACAAGGGTTATCCACCGATGCGATTGAAACAATTTGTCAGGGTCAGTCGGTTCGGGCACTCTACATCACTTCCCATCATCATTATCCCACTACCGTCACGCTTAGCATTGATCGTCGGGTGAAGTTGCTAGCATTAGCTCAGCAGTATGGCTTTGCCATTGTAGAAGACGATTATGACTATGATTTTCACTACGCTAGTAGCCCGCTACTGCCTTTGGCCAGTTTGGATACGCAGGGTTGTGTAATTTATCTGGGTTCATTTACCAAGTGCATTGCTCCGGCCATTCGGGTGGGATACCTAGCCGCGCCTACCAATTTTATTCAAACGATTACGCCCTATCGTCGGCTGATTGATCGCCAAGGCGATCCGGTGATGGAACGGGCATTAGCAAATTGGATTGAAGCCGGTGACTTACAGCGCTATATTAAAAAATCACTACGGATTTATCGGGAACGTCGGAATTTTTTAAGCCAGTACCTTCAGGAGCGATTAGGGCAGATCCTTGCGTTTCAAGAACCGGAAGGTGGGATGGCTACTTGGGTACGCTGCAACCCGAAAGTTGATACACTAAAGTTGGCTCACTATACTGCTAACCGAGGCGTTTCGCTAGAGGGAGTAGAACATTGGCAACATTACCGAGGAATACGGCTTGGATTTGCTTCGCTCACTCCAGAAGAGCTAGAGCAGGGAATGGATATTGTTACCAAAGGAATTAATCAGCTTTAAAATAGCTTAAACGCTTGACTATTCTTCAACTTATTTCTAATTATGTAGGTACCTACGTAATTATTATAATCATGAATAAACATGATGTTTTTTTCGAACTCGGGCTGCTCAGTTTGGGTAGCCGACTGAAGCGATTGAGTGATCAGATGATGTATCAGGTAAGTGACATCTACCGCCATCGTGATATTGATTTTGAACCCAGTTGGCTGCCCGTTTTCTCGCTGTTGCAGGACGGAGAGGCTCGAGCAGTTACCGATATTAGTTATACTTTGGGATTAGCCCACCCATCGGTGATTCAGATTACCAATGCGATGATCAAAAAAGGGGTAGCCGTTTCTCAAAAAGACCCGAGCGATTCGCGCCGCCGACTGATTCAATTGACAGAAAGCGGAACAAGTATGTTGAATAACCTAACAGTGGTATGGGATGATATTCGGGAAGCTGTGGGTCGAATTATGGAAGAAGCTAACTGCAATCTGCTACAAGACATTGAAGCAGTAGAAAAGGTAATGACCCATCAGAATTTGTTTCATCGTACCGAAAAACAGCACCAACAACGTGCACTAGCGTCACCTAAAGTAGAAATCGTTCCTTATGAAAATGCTATTCATCGCCAACTCTTTAAAGATTTGAATGTAGCCTGGGTGAAGCGATGGTTTACGATGGAAGCGGCTGATTACGAAGTGTTAGATTATCCGCAGGAGAATATTATTGATCCGGGTGGGGCTATTCTCATGGCAAAATTAGATGGGGAAGTGGTAGGTACGTGCGCCCTTATCAAAGTAAACAGCCATTTGTTTGAATTATCTAAAATGGCGGTAGCCGAGAAAGCCCGAGGAAGCGGGCTTGGTAGACAGTTGGGACAAGCCGCTCTAGAAAAAGCGCAAAAAATGGGCGCGAAAAAAGTGAAGTTATACTCTAACGATATTCTAAAGCCCGCCCTTCGGTTGTACCAAAAACTAGGGTTTCAGCATATGCCTCTCGATACCGAAGCAGAAAAGTACCAACGGTCTAACGTAAAAATGGAGATAGACCTCACCGTAAAAGAAACTATTTAAATGCCGCAACTTTCGGGTATTTTGCCCCGCTATTCATTGCTACTTTTGCTATACACTAATCAAAAAAAGAAATGAACACCCAAGACCGTATCAACTTTGATCGTATTGCCGAGGCAATTGAGTACATCCAAGGTAATTTCAAGATGCAGCCTAGTTTGGATGAGGTAGCCGAGAAAATTCACGTTAGCCCTTTCCATTTTCAGCGTATGTTTTCGGAGTGGGCGGGTACTAGTCCGAAGAAGTTCTTACAGTATATCAGTCTTAATCACGCGAAAAAGTTACTAAAAGAAAATCAGGCTACGTTGTTTGAGACAGCCTATGCAACCGGGCTTTCCGGTACTAGCCGACTGCACGACCTGTTTATCAATATTGAAGGGATGACTCCGGCGGAGTACAAAAACGGCGGTAAAAATCTGGCAATCAACTACAGCTTTGCCGAAAGCCCGTTCGGTAATGTGATTGTGGCATCCACCGCTAAAGGTATTTGCCATCTGGCCTTTTCGGACAATGATGATAAAGCCTTCTCAGCATTACAAAATCAGTTTCCGAAAGCCAATTTTCGTCAGAAAACGGATCTGATTCAGCAGAATGCGCTGTTTATCTTCACCCAGGACTGGCAGAAATTGCCAAAGATAAAGCTACACTTGAAAGGTACGCCCTTTCAACTGAAGGTGTGGGAGGCATTGCTACAAATCCCGCTGGGTCAGTTTTCTACCTACGGAAGCATCGCTCAGCAGATTGAGCACGCCCGAGCATCCCGAGCGGTAGGTTCAGCGGTAGGCAGCAATCCCGTTGCTTTCCTCATTCCCTGCCATCGGGTGATTCAATCTACTGGTCACATTGGACAGTACCACTGGGGTAGTACCCGAAAAACGGCGATCATTGGTTGGGAAGGAGCGAAAACCACAATTGCTAGTTAATTCAGTTAGTCGCTGCGGTGACTACTCTTGAATATTTTCATAAATGATCAACCACACTGAATTAAACTACGCCGAGTTATTCCGATTAATCAAAGGAGGTGCAGCAGGGTTGGCTGGAAACCGGAAACTAAAAATCTACGGCACACTTCACTGTAAGTCGGGGAAGCGAATGAAGCAGGAGAACCGTGTTTTCTTTGTGAACGAACCGGAAGCCCTAGCGCAGGGTTATCGTCCTTGTGGCCATTGTATGAGAACTGCGTATAAAATTTGGAAAGAAGCAAAAGTAGAAAATTAAACATTACAGATTAGTAGCAAAAGATGAATAATGAATCATTAGACCTCAGTTTAGAAGAATTTCAGCAGCTTTTAGCGCAGAGCAGCGAGTTAGTGATCAATCAGTATCAGGAACTGAATGAGAAAAAAGCCTACCATGATTTTACCCAGCCCGAAGTAGAAAGCTGGTTCGATGAACCTCTGCCAGAGGAAGGGAAGAGTAATACCGAGCTGCTGAATGAAGTGCGTAAAAAAGTGCTAGCGACTGCCACGAATAATCTGGGGCCGCATATGTACGGCTATGTGATGTCGGGCGGAAATCAGGTAGCAACGGTGGCGGAGTTACTAGCGACTACCATCAATCAGAATGCTACTAAGTGGCATTTAGCCCCGGCCATGAGCGAGATTGAAAAGCGGGTGATTCGGTGGACAACCGAAATGATTGGCTATGCTCCTAATGCGGGTGGAGTGTTAGTTAGCGGAGGTTCAGCAGCCAACCTGACCGGATTAACCGTAGCTAGAAATATCTTTTTTGAGAATAAAAATATCAAACAGGAAGGCTTATTTGGCCAAAAACCCTTTGTCGTTTATACTTCTGATCAGGTGCATAGCTGCGTTGATAAGAGTGTGCAAATCCTGGGCATCGGCCTGAAGCATTTGAGAAAAATACCTACCGACGATCAATTTAAAATTGACACCCAGGCACTGGAAGAGCAAATTAATCAAGACATAAAGGATGACCTCACTCCTTTTTGCCTGATCGGTACAGCGGGTACGGTGAACACTGGGGCGATTGACGATCTGGCTGAGTTAGCTCGTCTTGCCAAGCAATACAAAATGTGGTACCACATAGATGGTGCTTACGGTGCGTTAGCATCGGTGCTGGATTCTACCAAAGAGGCTTATCAAGGTATGGCGGAAGCTGACTCCATTGCCCTGGATTTCCATAAGTGGCTGTACCAACCCTTTGAAGCTGGCTGTACCCTGGTGCGGGACTGGTCGATGCTAAAAAAGACCTACTTCAATCAGGCGGAATACCTGGATACAGTTCTGGAGACAGACCAAAATCGCTTAGAGTTTAACGAGCACTATTTTCAGCTTTCTCGTAATGCCAAAGCCTTTAAAGTTTGGATGAGCCTTAAGGCCTATGGCTTCAAGAAAATAAAGGCGATGATTCAGAAGGATATTGACTTGACCAATTACTTGATTGAGCAGATAGAAAAATCGTCTGACTTTGAGATAAAAGCCTACGGTTTGGCGGTAGCCTGCTTCCGCTATATAGGCGACTGCCAATCGGAGGATGAAATTGTAGCAATTAATCAACGACTGATTCCCGCACTGGAAAAAGACGGTAGAGTTTTTATTACCAGTACCAAGCTAAAGGGCGAATTGGTCATCCGTGCCTGCTTTATCAATCATCGTAAGACTATTGAAACTACCGATTATTTACTCTCGGTGATTAGGGAAGTGGCTGAGGAATTAACGCTAGTCAAAATTGAAAGCCAAGCGGCTGAATAATTCAAGAAACATGAATCTACTCAATAACGATATTGACGAAACCGCTAATCTGCTGCCCTTCGATGGTACCGTGCATTATTACGGAAAATTGCTATCAAATTCCGAAGCCGATCATTATTTAAATGGCCTGCTAGAAACTATTGCTTGGAAGCACGATGAAGCAGTAATGTTCGGCAAGCATATTATCACCAAACGAAAAGTAGCCTGGTACGGTGATGAAGCATTTAGTTATACCTATTCCAAAAAAACCAAACAAGCATTACCTTGGACTGATGAGCTAAAAACTTTAAAAGATTTAGTGGAACAAAAAACGGAAACCAATTTTAACTCCTGCCTACTCAACCTCTACCACAACGGCGACGAAGGCATGAGCTGGCATAGTGACGATGAAAAAGAGTTGATGGAAAATAGCGCTATCGCTTCACTCAGTCTGGGGGCTGAGCGCAAGTTTTCTTTCCGCCACAAACAATCCAAAGAAACAGTAGCACTAATGCTAGAGCACGGTAGTCTGCTCGTGATGAAAGATACCACCCAAACCCACTGGCACCATCAGTTACCCAAAACTAAAAAAGTAACTATGCCTCGGGTTAATCTGACTTTTAGGAGAATGGTGGAATAGCACTTCATGACGTCTATTCTTTGTCTCCGTAAATTATCGTACCTTTCATCAAGCACAGTGTGTTAGAACTGATTGTTCTAAATTATCGTATTTTGTATTAAAATTTCAGCTATGACGAAAGTCCAGCATATCTTAAGAGAGATCTCTGAATTGGATGCTAACGATCAGGAAACATTGTTGCAAGAAATTCTCAAAAGAGTAGATAGGAAGAAAAGGGCTAAGGCTATTCTTAACAGATATAGAGGAATAGGAAAAGGTATCTGGAACGCCGATGCCCAAGAATATATAAACAGCGAGCGGGCACAAGATCAAGTTAAACTATGAGAGTGTTTGTTGATACTGCTCCGTTTATTTATCTCATCGAAAACCATCCTAAGTATGCAGATAGGGTAGCAGATATAATGGCTACTTCCTTAGCCGAAGGCCATACTTTCATTACCAGTGTAATCACCATTTTAGAGTTCGGCGTAAAACCGGAGAAAGAAAATAAGCATGAGGTGATTACCAGATTTGAGGATCTTTTGAACGAGTTAGAAACTGAAGTTAAAGAGATAGATAGAGGCATTGCAGTAGAAGCTTACCAGTTAAGAGCCAAGTATCAATTCTTAAAAGGTCTAGATACCATTCAGTTAGCCACGGCCATCACTTCCAGTTGCGACAGCTTTGTTACCAATGATACGAAGCTTGAAAAAGTAAAGGAAATAACGGTAACATTAATAGATACCTAGCTATTACTTCGTTTAGCCTAGGTGCCAAACGTAAATTCTCCTTCCGCCACAAACAGTCTAAAGAAACGGCAGTCTGCCCTGAACCTTTTGCCTTATATCCTCAAACCTTGAATATTTTTCAATACTACAATTAGGAAATTGCAATTCTTTTTGCGTAGTTGCAATACTACCAATAAGAAATTGCATGAAGCCCTATCCTTTAGGTGAATTTGAAGAAATTGTCCTACTCACCGTTGGCGTGCTCTACAACGAAGCCTACGGCGTAGCTATTAAAGATGCTATTGAAGAACGAGCCGAACGAAAAGTAAGCGTTGGGGCATTACAGTCGGCCTTGAAACGGCTGGAGAAAAAAGGCTATCTGGAATCTCGTCAAGGGGAAGCTAGCTCTCAGCGCGGCGGTAAGCCTAAGCGATACTATACTATTACCGCCTTCGGGAAACTAGCCCTTCAGCAGAACCGCGATATTCGCAATACTCTCTGGGAATCTATTCCGAAGCTGGCTCTTGACTTCAAATTCTCATGATCAAACACCTAGCTCAACGCTTCTTCCAATGGTTCTGCCATCCTGACTACTTTGACGAGATTCAAGGTGATCTGGAAGAAATTTATCAGCGAAATAAAACGCAAAGTAATCGGGCAGCACAGTGGAAATATCTGGGTCAAGTAATTGTGCTATTTCGCCCTAGTTTAATTCGTTCTCTTTCCCAACCCTATCTAACCCATCCGGCCATGTTTAAACACTATTTTCGTATCAGCACCCGCAACCTACTTCGGCAAAAACTTTTCACCACGATCAATATCGGTGGTTTGGCATTTGGACTGGCTGCGTTTCTACTGATTACTGAGTATCTTCGTTTTGAGGAAAGCTACGACCGTTTCTTTACCGATGCTGATCGAATTTATCGGGTTTCTTTAATTCAGACGGTAAATGGCGAGGTGGTAACCCGTGAGGCAACTAGCTATTATCCTACGGCCAAAGTTCTGAAAGATGAACTACCGGAAGTAGTAGAAGCTACTGTCTCCCATCAGTACGAAAGGCAGATTTTTCGCAAGGGTGAATCAGTAATCAGGGAAAAGGGGGTAGTATCAGCCGATAGTAACTTTCTCAAAATCTTTGATTATAAAGTACTTCAGGGGTCGCCGGAAACGATGCTGACTGAACCCAATTCTTTGGTGTTGACAGAAAGTAAAGCTCGATTTTATTTTGACGACCGGAACCCACTGGGAGAGACGCTCATGATATTGGGTAGGTTTAATCAACCATTCAAGGTGACGGGTGTGATTGAAGATGTTCCGAAGAACACCCAGTACAAGTTTGATATACTTATGTCGGATGCTAGCCTTAACGACCGCGACGATCATGAGGGTTGGCGATTCAGTAACTACTACACATTCGTAAAACTAGTTCCCTCAGCTAATATCACATCACTGACTAGCAAACTGCAAACCCTAACCAAGAAATATCTGGATGAAGATAGCCAGGAATCGTTTAGCCTTATTGCGGTGCCGGATATTCATCTTCAATCTGACTATCAATACGAAGCCGAAATTTCCGGTAGTGCCCGGGCAGTAAGCTTCTTGCGTATCATTGCGTTCTTTATTCTAATCATTGCCTGGATCAATTATGTCAACCTTTCTACCGCCCGAGCGGTGAACCGGGCTAAGGAAGTAGGTCTAAGAAAAGTGATTGGTGCTTACAAAGCACAGTTAATGAATCAGTTTTTGTTAGAGGCAATGCTCGTTAATTTTATAGCCGCTCTAATCGCCCTGTTAATCTCTGAACTATCCTTATCATATTTTCATCAGTTAATTGGTAAAGAAGTTGTTCCTCATGTTTGGAATCACCCTCCCTTCTTGCGGAGCCTAACTATATTCTTTGTCATCGGTACGCTAGTGTCGGGCTTCTATCCAGCGTTGGTACTATCCGGATTTAAACCGGTGGCTGTGCTTAAGGGTAAGTTTGTGAATTCTAAAAGTGGAACTGCGTTACGAAAAGGACTCGTAGTGGTGCAGTTTACGGCTTCCATTATGCTGATTGCCGGAACCCTCATCGTCTATCATCAGCTAGAGTTTATGCGGGGTAGAGACTTAGGTATCTCCACCGATTACGTGGTTGGCTTTCTTAGGCCTGAGGTAGGGCGTGAACAGTGGGAAGAACATACCTCTCAAGTAGAATCTTTTCAGGAAACCCTCCGTCAGCATACAGCGATAGAGAAAGTAGGGGGTACTTCCAACATTCCGGGAGGCGAAGATGGGGATATTAGTTACACTACCACAAAGATTGGTTTGGTAGGATTGTCCGAACCCATGCCTGGATCTACCTACTGGCAGAGTATTGATGAGCATTTTCTAGAAACGGTAGATATGCAGCTACTGGCCGGTAGAAATTTTGACCGAACCCGTATTGCTGATTCGCTGGTAGTGATGGTAAATCAGACGTTTTTAAGAAAGTTTGATATAGCAGATGAAGAGGAGATCGTCCATGAACAGATTCAATTTGGCGAGGATGACGATGGAAGCAAGTACCAGATTATCGGTGTGGTAAAAGATTTTAACCGAACCTCTTTACGGTCGGATGTAGAGCCTACGATTTATTTTCCATCCTATATTCCTCGAGCTTTTGTACTAAAACTAAAATCAGAGAGCTATACGGCGGGTTTAGCGCATCTGAACGAAACCTGGGATAAGTTCTTTCCGGATGCACCACTAGATTATACTTTTCTAGATGACCGCTTCGCTGCACTATACGAACAAGACCAACGTTTCGGTCAGATATTTGGCACCTTTGCTGGCCTGGCAATCTTTATCGCTATGCTGGGTTTGTTCGGTCTGTCTTCCTTCATGGCGGTGCAACGGACGGCCGAAGTAGGCGTACGCAAAGTGTTGGGGGCTACGGTATCGAGCATTATCGGTATTTTTTACAAAGATTTTCTGGTGTTGCTAGGTATCGCCGGATTGGTCAGCCTGCCCTTAGTATACTACGGTATGAACGGCTGGTTGCAGAGCTACGCCTATCGCATTGATTTCCCGTGGCTACTGGCCGGAGCCGCCCTGCTGATTGTCGTAATATTTGCCCTGCTCACGGTAGGCTATCAAATTTATAAAGTAGCAATACTTAACCCAGCCAAAACACTACGGCACGAGTAAATAGGGAAGAAATAGCTGGCCTTCTAACCAATTAAAGATAATATAATCAAACGCTTCGCTCACCGTTTCTTTCGCTGGTTCTGCCATCCGGATTACTTTGACGAGATTCAGGGTGATCTGGAGGAACTATACCAGCGAAATAGAGAGCATGGTAAGAGAGTGGCACAGTGGAAGTATCTGTGTCAGGTACTAGTATTATTTCGTCCTAGCTTAATCCGTTCTTTTCCTCAACTCCTTCTACTAAATCCCGCTATGTTCCGCCATTATTTTAGTATCAGCACTCGCGTTTTACTGCGTCATAAATTCTACTCCGCCATCAACATTCTAGGACTAGCGGTGGGAATGGGAGTCGCACTGCTAATCTATCAGTACGTTCATTTTGAGTTAAGTTACGATCAGTTTCATACTGATTCGGAGGATATTTATCGAGTTACCCGCACTGTGGTTAGAAATGGGGAAGAAATAGGAAAAAGTGCTTACAGTACCTACGCCTTCGGACCCACTGGAAAAGAGAGTATTCCGGAAATAGAACAGACGGTACGAGTTCATCCGCAGGAAATTGGTTTAATCATTATTAATTCGGAAAACGACGAGCGAAATCAAGAAGACCAAATGTGGTACGTGGATAGCACATTTTTACAAATGTTTGATTTTCTGCTAAAGTATGGCGACCGTAAATCAGCACTGAACCGAAAGTCCAATATCGTACTCACTGAGCCGATGGCAGTAAAATATTTTGGTAACTTAAATCCGGTGGGAAAATCGCTACAAGTGAGTGGAGGCGTGCTTAGTGGTGACTTTGTAGTAACGGGTGTCTTAGAACCACTTCCGGCGAATAGTCATATGCAGTTCGACTTTCTGCTATCCATAAACAGAAAAATCGAGAACATGAGTTATTACCAAAAAGATAATGGTTGGGATTGGGAGCATTTCGTAACCTACGTTAAACTTCACAAATCGGTCGATCCAAATGAGGTTAGTGAAAAGTTTGATCAGCTAGTTGTAAAACATACGGGTGAAGAGTTAGCCAAATCAAATACTCGTTGGGAAATTAGGTTGCAACCGCTTACCGATATTCATCTACGGTCTGACTTTCCGAAAGACCTAGCGAGTAATCCGGGGAGTATTCAGAACATCCGATTTTTTGCGCTCATCGCTATTTTTATTCTGCTGATTGCCTGGGTCAACTACATCAACCTTTCTACCGCTCGGGCTATGCATCGGGCGAGAGAAGTAGGTGTTCGTAAATCTATTGGTGCCCTCAAAACTCAGCTCATCGGTCAGTTTTTGGCTGAATCATTTCTGATGAATACGTTGGCGGCTTTACTATCGGTAGGTATTGCCTGGTTGGCTGTACCGCTGCTGAACGGTATTATCGGACAACAGCTTTCATTGTCCGTATTACTGACTACTAAGTTTTGGATTGGATTTTTACTAATCGTTCTGTTAGGAAGTTTACTATCAGGACTTTATCCAGCGTTTGTTTTGTCGTCCTTTCGTCCTACCCAAGTACTCAAGTCAATCCGCATTACTTCTCAACGCAAATTTAGTTTGCAAAAGGGTCTCATCACTTT
This sequence comes from Tunicatimonas pelagia, assembly GCF_030506325.1. Taxonomy (NCBI): domain Bacteria; kingdom Pseudomonadati; phylum Bacteroidota; class Cytophagia; order Cytophagales; family Catalimonadaceae; genus Tunicatimonas; species Tunicatimonas pelagia. The sequence continues at coordinate 4,606,167 of NZ_CP120683.1, forward strand.
TCAATTTCTGACTTCGGTGCTGCTCATTTCCGGCACATACTTGGTTTACCAGCAAATTACGTTTATGAAGAATCAGCATTTGGGCTACGATATTGAGAAAGTCCTGGTAGTGAATGGTCCCCGGGTTGTAGTTCAAGAAGGGCGAGAAGTACTGTTTTCTAAATACGGAACCTTTAGAAACGAAGTAGCAAACCACGTTACAGTTTCTAATGTGTCGCTCACCAGCCAAATTCCAGCGCACGGTTACCTCGGCGAATGGAACGTTCGCAAGCTGGGCGAGCCAGAAAGTAGGAATAAAATGGGTTACGTAATTTTTGCCGATACCAGCTTTACCGATACTTACGACATTGAGTTTTTGGCTAAGAAGGAATTTCCGGCAGTGATTAATGACTACGAACGGCTAATTATTAACGAAGCCACGATGAAGATGCTGGAATTAGGTTCGCCTGAAGAGGCAGTAGGCGAACAATTACTAGTTTTTGGTGATACACTAGAAGTACTGGGGGTCGTTCCGAATATTCACTGGAGTTCACTAAAAGAAACGCCACGCCCCATGCTACTATCGTTGGATAATCATTACGGAGCCTACCTTTCTATTAAAATAAATCTATCCAACATTTCTGAAACTATCGCCCACATCAAATCTACTTATCAATCCATATATCCTGACGATCCGTTTCACTATTTCTTTCTGGACGATAGTTTTAATCAGCAGTATCAAGCTGATCTTCAGTTTGGGAATCTATTTTCAGCATTTTCAGGACTAGCTATTTTCATTGCCTGTCTGGGTCTATTCGCCCTAGTGTCGTATTCGGCTACACTACGAATTAAAGAAATTTGCATCCGCAAAGTGTTAGGAGCCAGTATCAGTAATCTCATGCTCCTGCTTTCTCGTGAATATTTGGTATTGCTCCTTATTGCTATCGTGTTAGCCGTTCCAGCTACGATTCTTGGCGGTCGAGCTTGGCTGGACAATTATGCTTACAAAACTGAGATAGGGCTAGATCTATTGCTGATTCCCGGACTGATCTTGTTACTTATCTCGGTGCTAACCGTAAGCTACCGCACGTACAATACGGCTAAAACGAATCCGGCGGAATCATTGAGGGCTGAGTAAACCTTCTAAGATAACTTATTTAAAAGTAATACGTACCTCACAATAAATATTATACGTATTGTTATGGATACTAAGTTAACCCTAAAGCTGGATGCTAAAGTTATTCAACAAGCAAAAGAATACGCCAGTGCCCAACAAAGAAGTCTGTCCAGTATTGTTGAAGCCTACCTAAAATCTCTGACTAGCCAGCCCAAATCAGATTCAGACAGTAGTGAAGTAGAAATTTCCCCCTTCGTGAAAAGTATGGCAAGCGGGGTAAAAATACCCTCCAAAGTTGATGCTAAGGCAACCTACTACGAACATCTGATGGAGAAATACCAATGAAGCCTAAGCTATTTCTGGATACCAATATTATGCTCGATCTGCTGGGCGAACGAGAACCATTTTATCAACCAACTGCAAAATTGGCCTCACTGGTTGATAATGGTTCGTTAGATTTTACGGTCTCAGCACTCTCCTTTGCCACTGTAAACTATTTCCTGGCTAAGTTTGAAGACTCTCAAACTGCTACTGAAAAGCTGCGGAAATTTAGGGTGCTATCGTCGGTTGTAGGGGTAGATGAAGAGATTGTTGACAAGGGACTAAATGCTAATTTCAAGGATTTTGAGGATGCCTTACAATACTTCTGTGCGCTAAAAGCTGACTGCCAAGTGTTAATTACCCGCAATGCAAAAGATTTCAAAGGGGCATCAATACCTGTCATGACAGTTGATGAATATCTCAAAAGTATTGGAAAGTACTGAATTACAAGGGATGGGAAAACTGGAAAAAGCATATTTCCGGATTGCAATCATAAAAAGTTATAACTATTTGTGATTACAATCTGGTTTAGTTAAGATTGTTCATGATTTCCCGAGTTCTGTATCAATCTTTTCAGCAAGAGCTATCCCCGGGTAAAGCACTGTTGGTACTAGAGCCACGTTAGGCCGGAAAGACTACCTTACTGCGAACCTTAGCAGCGGCTCAGTCGGCACCCCTTGTATGGCTAAACTGCGACGAACCGGATGTAAGGAAAACGTTACGAGAACCAACTTCTACTTTATTAAAACAGTTGATCGGCTCGGCCAAACTAGTGATAGTAGATGAAGCTCAACGGGTAAAGAATATCGGACTTACGCTCAAGCTGATTACCGACCAAATGCCTGATGTCAGGCTTATTGCTACCGGATCATCTTCGCTAGAATTGGCTAATGAAATCAACGAACCCCTTACCGGGCGGAAGATAGAGTATCTACTACTGCCATTTTCTACCGAAGAATTAATTCAGCACTACGGACTATTGGATGAACGCCGGTTATTATCGCAGCGACTGGTGTACGGTATGTACCCGGAAGTAGTCACCCGGGTAGGGAAAGAACGGCAAACCCTGCAAAACCTCAGTGGTAGCTATCTGTACAAAGATATTTTTCGCTTTCAGGATGTTCGTAAGCCGGAAATATTGGAAACATTACTGGAAGCATTGGCTCTACAAGTATGTTCCGAAGTTTCTTACCATGAACTAGCCCAAACCGTAGGAGTGGATGCCAACACCGTGCGCCGCTACATTGACTTGCTGGAAAAAGCATTTGTTATCTTTCGGCTTCGTTCCTTCAGTCGAAATCTGCAGAATGAGCTCAGAAAAAGCCGTAAAATCTATTTCTACGATAATGGAATTCGCAACGCTATTATCAACAATTTCCAAACTGTGGACTTACGGGTCGATCAGGGCGCTTTGTGGGAAAACTTCCTGGTTAGCGAACGGCAAAAGCTACTGCACTTTCACGAAATATACACCAATTGCTATTTTTGGCGCACTAAACAGCAGCAAGAAATTGATTATCTGGAAGAGCGCGATGGTCAGTTACGTGCCTACGAATTTAAATGGTTAAGAAAAAAAGGTGATAAGAAAAACCATTTTTCAAAGACTTTTCTAAACGCTTATCCCAACAGTAATACACAAGTGATAACCCCGGAAAACTATATCGATTGGTTGCAGTATAAATAGAGCTTTTATCTTATGGTAAATGGTGCATTCTCTATCTCATATTTCGCCTCTCTCATTTCTCATCCTCTATTTCAGACCTGCTAAAAAAATACGTCACTAATCCAGCCGCAATGATTCCTAGACCAATTAGGCTTTCGGTAGGGCGGTCGTAAAGGGTGTAAGCGAGAATCCAGAGGCTAAATCCAATGAAGAGGTACTGTACATAGGGATAACCCGGACTGCGGAATCCGCTACTATTTTTCACAAATAGTACACTCGCTACCGCTAATGTACTCATAAGCTGTAATACAAATCCGGTGTAAAGCAAAATTTGCTCAAACGTACCAGTCAGCGTCAGGGCGATACTGATAAATACGTGAGCCCACACGGTGCGTACCGGAATGCCCAGCGAGTTAAGCGGACGCATTACCTTCCATAAACTATGTTCTTTCGCCATCGCGTGGGTAACCCGTGAGCCAATCCAGATATAACCACTAATGGTAGCTACCAATTGAATAGCAATAAAAAAGCTGACCCATCGGCTACCGCTTACTCCGAATAAATTGGAAAAGGCGATGGTCGCCACTTCTACTTTGCCTTCTAACTGAGTAAATGATGCGTGCTTCAGAAAAACTAATTGGAGCAACACATAGATCACTGTTACAAATAAAGCTCCGGTAATCAGTACTTTTGGAAGATTTTTTCGTACATCCTGAATTTCTTCTACAATATACGCGGCAGCATTCCAGCCAACGTAGGCGTAGGTTACGTAAATGAGTGATACGGCAAAGCCCGGGGTAGTAAGTTCTTGTTGCCATGAACGTTGGAAGGCGATAGCATTGGTCGGAATATTGGTGCTGTAGGCTAACCCTAGCCCTATCAGTACCAGGACGAATATCACTTTTAGCACCGTGGTGGCGTTCTGAAAGCGTTCGCTCTGTTTGATACTGAATGAATGCATAATACCGATAAGCACAATAATGCCAACGGCTAGCGCATTTGATTCCTGAATGCCAAACGGAGCCAGATACTGCGTCATGGCGATGGCCGCAATGGCTACCGGAGCTGAAAACCCTACGATCAACGAGACCCAACTGGTTAAGTAACCCAGCACCGGATGAAATACCCGCGATAGAAAGATATAATCGCCCCCTGACTCTTTAAAGTGCGTACCCAACTGTGCGTAGCTAAACGCTCCAAACAGTGCCAGTGCTCCACCGATTAGCCACAATAAAATGATACTAATCGTACTCTGTACGTCCAGCAACTGGTAGCCCAGGCTAGTGAAAACTCCAGTGCCTATCATATTGGCTATCACGAGAGCTGTAGCCGTTTTCCAGGAAATTTTAGTAGTAGTTTTCAAACGATAGAAGTAGGTAGATTACGATCAGAAAATTACGTCAGGTTGAATTGATCGCAGTATACGAAGATTTATCATTTTTACTTAGTAGTTCTGGCACGGCTTCTTCATAAAAAGATTGAAGCCTACGCGGTGCGGAACTGAAGAGCTGAAGACCTGAGTAAACGGCCATTATTCAGGTCTTCAGCTCTTCAATTGCTTCATGTCGTCTTACTATATACACCATAACTGAGGAGATGAAAGATCACTGGTTTTATGAAAAGGCTCTGGTAGTTTTGGTGAATGACCTAGTGCAAACAATCATGTTATTGGAGTAGAAGAGTTAGCTACGTTATAAAACAAAAAATTACGTATTGGAAAGATCTGAGGGTAAATGTTATTCGAGTTATCTTAACAATTACGCTGGCTATTAGAGGTATAGAAAAGCCCGAAAGGGCCAAAGAATGCGTGCTGAATTGATACTAAACACTTGGTAAAGATGACCTTCCGGGTATAAAGAAGGTGGAAGAGATTGACGTAGGGTGAAACAAAAGAATCTCAATTGAGAAGACTAAATATCTTGTGTAAGGTTTCGGTTAATTATCGCAAAGTTACCTAAGTAATAAACTGTGTTAATGAATACGTTGCTTCAAAAATAGCCTTTTGACTCAAAAAAAGTGAGTATTGTCCGCAATACGTAAAAAGTTGATTCTATAATAGCTTGTTTTTATGTTTTCCTTACTAAAGTAAGAAATGGGTGATTATTGATAGTATGAAATGGTTTTTTACTTCTACTTTTGTCTGTATTAGTTGTCGACAGTAAGACGTTTTTTTTCCACTAATTCTATTTTTTCACTATAGCCACCCTCCTATGAATTTTGATACACTAAGCACATTTCACAAAACACTTCAGGTTAGTAAGAATTTAATATCGGCCAATAGAAAACTCACCCAAGAAACTATTACTAACACCCGTAGAGGAGAACAAAAAACCAAGAACGTTGCTGTTTCTCTTAGGCGACTAGATTACTCTCGTCAAAATCTTTCGGCTACCATTAACGCTCCTGTAAACCTAGAGCAGGATAATTTAATAAAAGATCAGGATGCTAAGACTATTGCTATGCATATGTTGCTGCACGATGTTCGTAGCCCTATTGATAATATTGTTGGTTTGTCTCAGCTCATTAGGCAAAATAGTGACTTATCTGATGAGAGTTTACAACTTCTGGATTTATTAGAGAAACAGGCTCAAAAAGTTCAGGACCGGACAAAGACTCATGCAATTTATCACCAGTTAGAGTTGGGGGCGTACCAACCTAATCAGGAGTCTTTCGACCTGCTTCAGCTTCTCTGTAAGATTCAGGATAATTTACAACAGAAGCAATTCGCCAACCCGGTTGAGATATGGATAAGTGGACAACCAGCGACTTTAACTCAGCGGTGTATCATTAAGACTGACTTGCTACTGATGGAGCTTATGCTGCAAAATTTAATACAGAATGCAGTAGAAGCTTCACCTAGCCAGGCACGGGTACGAATCGATATTAACTGCGACTCTTCGACCCAACAAAATGAACTGAAGCAACGGGAAAATCTTTCGGCTACCAGTATCTCTATTCACAATCAAGGAGTTATTCCAGCGAGTATGCAAGATCATTTTTTTGAAAAATATGTCACCTACGGCAAAACAAGAGGAACTGGTTTAGGCACATATATCGCTATGCTAATTACTAAATCTTTTGGTGGGCAGATTGCATTTACCACTTCTGAGGAGCGGGGTACCAACTTGAGAGTACGTTTGCCTCAGCTACTTACCATCAGCAATGTACCAGTCTCAGAGCTTGCACTACCTGTATAGCTTCGCCAGCTGATTTGTTCATTGTTCAATTGTTAATTGATTTTTAGTATACAGTCAATAGCACTCGGCACCCGATTGACGATCCATAATTTTAGGTTCTGGAAGTCAATCATTCGCTGTTTATGATCCGCTGTACATTACCCCGCTCCAAGCTTACTGTTCATCGATCATCAATCACTAATCATTAGGCATCAGTAATTAATCATCATTCATTGCTTTATCTTTGAGAAAAGCAATCTCATGAATAACGATATACTACACCAAGCCTACGATCCCGAGCAATTTCGCCAGCAGGGTCACCAGTTGGTCGACCGTCTGGCCGATTATCTCGCTCAAATGCAACAAGGCTCAACTTTGGCGGTGTTGCCCTGGCAATCACCGGAGGATAAACTACATGCTTGGCAAGCCGATTTTGATAATTCTCCCCAGCCAACTATCAATCAGTTTTTTGACCAGGTACTGATGGAATCCATCCATATTCATCATCCACGCTACGTAGGACACCAAGTAGCAACACCCGCGCCCGCAGCGGCTTTGGCCGGACTACTTTCGGCTTTTTTAAACAACGGAATGGCAGTATATGAAATGGGGCCCGTTTCGTCAGCGATTGAACGGCTGGTGATGAAGCAGATTGCCGCTAAGGTGGGATACGATAGTTTGGGGGGCGGAATTATGACTTCCGGAGGAACGCTGGCGAACCTTACTGCTTTACTAGCTGCTCGCCAAGCCAAAACGAATGGAGAAGCCTGGCAGAAAGGTACTCGGGGGCAATTAGCTCTGATGGTTTCCGAAGAAGCGCACTACTGTGTAGACCGCGCTGTAAAGATAATGGGCTGGGGCGAAACGGGCATGATCCGCGTTCCGGTAAATGACTACTACCAAATACGTACTGACCAGCTCACACCCTACTTTCAGCAAGCCCGAAAAGAAGGCAAAAAAGTGATTGCTGTAGTAGCTTCGGCCTGTTCTACTTCTACCGGTTCTTATGATAATTTAGACGAAATCGCCCGCTTCTGTCAGCAGTACGATTTATGGATGCACGTAGATGGAGCACACGGGGCCGCCGCCGCCTTTTCAGATAAATATCGGTCTCAGGTTGCTGGTTTATCCCAAGCTGACTCCATCACGCTAGATTTTCATAAAATGCTAATGACCCCAGCGTTGACCACAGGTTTGTTATTCAAAAATGAGCGTCTTTCGTTTGATACTTTTTCTCAGCGAGCTTCTTATCTGCTTAATGAGGATGAAGAGGACTGGTCAAACTCGGGAAAGCGAACGGTAGAGTGTACCAAACGAATGATGAGCATTCAGGTGTACGCACTGTTACGCACCTACGGCTGGAAACTTTGGGATGAAAACATAACCCGATTGTACGATTTAGCTAATAACTTTGCCAGTATGATCCAACAACATCCAGCGATTGAGTTGGCTATTACACCTCAGGCGAACATTATCTGCTTTCGTTATGCTCCTTTTGGTGTTCCAATGGCTCAGCTTAATACGCTGAATGCTCAAATTAGACAGCAGGTTATAGAAGAGGGAAAGTTTTATATAGTGCAGACCCAACTGAAAGGGGAAGTTTTTTTGCGGGTAACCCTGATGAATCCATTTACAACCGAAGCTATGCTGGAGGAACTGCTGAACGACGTCAGGCAGAAAGGAAACGCCCTCAACTGCTAAGTACGTAGTTGAAACATCTGAGTATATCCGCGCCGGGTAAAACCTACAATAGTACGCTCAGTACTTAACAAGTTCCAGGAACTAGCACTTACGAGTCTAAGTCCGTCGAAAACCTTACCTACAATAAATAATAAGAGTATAACGCTCTACTTACCAACGAGTATTCAATGTAGTACCGAAGCTAAACTATAAAATCTACTATTTCTGTCAGATGTAAGATTTCCTATCAAAGCTACTTCCGGGTTTATGCAATATGAGATTGTTTTGTTTAAAAGTACAAAATATTATGAAAATAAGTCAATATTTAAAAGTGGGGGTGTTAGCATCAACGCTAGCCACCCTTATAAGCTGTACATCAGAAGAGATAGATCCCACCCCTGATACTCAACCCGTAACGTCTGAGGGTTGTATAGAGACAGAAGGGGCATTTGATACAGCTTCTGGTATTACTTTCAAAGTTTCTTGTATTCAGTCCGGCTATTCTTACGAATGGAGCTTTGGTGATGGGCGTACTTCTACATCGACCGATGTTACTCATACCTACGATACGGCCGGAACGTATACCGTTGAACTGAAGATTATTAATGATCAAACCAACGAAGTTGAGCGCACCGTATCTCAAAATATTGCTATTAGTCAGGAAATACCTCTTAGTTCATCAGACTCTTTCACGCACGGGGGCACAATAACCCGGGATGAGTGTTGGGAAGAAGGAACCCATACCGTTAGTGCTGATGTGTACTTGTGGGGGGCGAAGCTTTGCATTAAGCCTGGTGCTATTATAAAGTTCGCTCCAGGTACTGAGTTGATCGCCTCGGCACATATGGAAAAAGAGGCGCAAATTATGGCTGAGGGTACAGTCGAGAAACCTATTCTGTTTACCTCTGGTGCCGAAAATCCACAAGCTGGTGACTATGTTGGCCTAACGCTGACTGACGGTTCAACTGCAACATCAGTATTCAACCATTGTACTTTTGAGTATGGAGGAAAGAATACACGATCAGACACCGATATGAAACCCAAAGGAGGCTTAGTGCGTATGGATGGCCACAATCAGGCTAGTTTTCAAAACTGCACGTTCCAGTATTCGGCAACTTACGGTTTGTACCTAGATCGTTCAGCATTTGCGTCTTTTTCGGATAACCATGTTCACGACGTAGCCGATTACGCTGTTTACTTAGGGGCTGATGACGTACCAAGCATTGGGGCTAACAATCGCTTTGATAGCCAAGGTATAGAAATATGGCCTACGACAGTCAGGCAAAACACCCGATGGGAAAAACAAACCTGCCCGTATGTTGCTTCCTCATTGGTTGTAGGAACCGGGAATGCTTCGGCCCCTACCTTTGAAATTGGTCCTGGAGTAGAGATTCATTTTGAAAACCACGGCATGTTTAGTGTAGGGTCAGAGCGTGTTGGGCTATCAGGTAAAGTAGTAGCCCAAGGTACGGAAGCTGAGCCTATTGTACTCACGGCTAGCGAAGATAGTTGGCGAGGGGTTACTTTTGAGCGTGGTACCTCGCTTACCAGTAGCCTTCAGTACTGTCGGATAGAAAAGGTGAAGTCCTCAGAGGGGAGTGAGCTATCGGGGGTTGTAAATATTTTTGATAGTGAAGTGAGTATGGAGCACTGCACAATCAGCGGAGAAAAATCGCACAGTGTGTACGTAGATGAAACCGGCCACTTCGGGAAGTTTGCCAACAACGAGTTAGGTAATCCTCAGCGGTATTCTATCCGGATGCCCATAGAAAAAATTCCTACCATTGGAGAAGGCAATACATTTAGCGGACAGAAGCGGGTTGAAGTATTTGGGTCTTATGTAACCGAAGATGCCACCTGGCCGGGGTTGGCTGTTCCTTACTATACAGATAGTTGGTTACGAGTAGGATCTGATGCCGGAAACACTCTAACGCTGTCTCCCGGGGTAACTATTGAGTTTGGTAGCTCTTACGGACTAGAGGTGGGTAAAACGCCGAGTGAGTCAAAAGGCACCCTGGTTGCTAATGGTACCGCTGAAAAACCAATCGTACTTACCACTGGTAAGCCAGATGCTAAGTGGGGCGGAGTCCAGTTCGGGACTAATACCGGAGCCAACTCGATCTTAAACCATTGTGAAGTGAAGATGGCCACAATTCCAGTTTATATTGAAGACGTACCCCTGGGTGGTGTACCAGTGCTATCTAATTCCCTGTTTTCTGATGCGAGCAGCTACGGAATTATCATAGATAATTCCTCCCCTACCTTGCGTAATAATACCTTTGCCAATAATTCGTCGGGAGATACCAAAACAAAGTAGCTTCTTTTTGAAAAGAATTATCAGAAGATAGATTAATTTAACCACGTACAGAAAGTTAAACCCTTCTATGCTGCGCAGCTTGTTTCTAAGCAGGGCAACATAGAAGGGTTTATCTCTTTGCGGTTTAGTGCGCAGTGTATTTAGTAGCTACTGATTACTTCAATTTCTTTGGCGGTAAATTGATTTTGTCGTAAGAATTCGGCTAACTGCGGTTCTACCACTACATCTTCGCCTTGGCTTAGAGCCTCAATGGTAGCAGCATATTGATTTGGTGCTAATACTTGCGCTACAAACTGGATAATCTTCTCACTTAGCACATTAGCCGGAAGCGACTGTGCCGGATTTGTCGAGTACAATGAAAGAGAGGTGCTGCCTTCTACCGCGTAGTGAATTCCGTATTGATCAGCTCGGTCTTTCTCCTGTAGGGTAGAAGCTTCTAGGGAATTTTTTAAAGGAATAAAAATATCTCCTCTCATCTGGGACGAAAAGTCAGCGTAGCTGGAGCTGCTGGTTAGGTTACGTGCTTGAAATACTGCAAAATGGCAGTCTTTTGCTTTCAGTAACTGAACAATATCGGTTGGGGATACATCGGTAGTAGGTTCCTGGGCGTGGTTGCCAGCATCACCTACTAGAACTAAGATATTGGTTTCATTGGGGGTTAGGTGGCTAGATTCTAGCGTTCGTTTTAGGCCATAGTAAAGTGCTTCTGGCTCATCCTGATCAAATTTAGACTTAGTATCCAGAGACTGTATCCAGGAAGCTGGAGCGTCGCCAACCATGCTATTGGTCATATAGAGCCATGCTCCTTCGGCGGCGTCTCGGTAGCAGGCGGCCTCAATTTCGGCTTGATAATTCTCTTCAATGGTAGCAGCAGCTTGGGCCACGGCCGGTAGGTGTTCTTCCATGCCTTCGGTGGCATCCACCAAAAATGTAATGTTTACTTGTTGCATCCGATTGGCTAAGCTAGCCAGTCGCTCTTGAACTGCCGCTACCTCAATCGGATCAGCTTCTGCTTCCTTAACAGCCATTGGCGTTGCAATTACGGGTGCAGGTGCTTTCTCACTGGGTATTAGCGAATAAAAGAGAAAAGGAAGGGTTATAAGGCAGATAGACAGTACTAAGAATATCGTGAATTTGGCCCTGGCCGCTTTTCTTTCGGCCTGATTGATTGGTTCCATATAGCTGGTCTACCCAATTAGTACGTTTAGCACCCCTGGTCCTACAATAACTCCCCCGTGAGCGGTTTTGTCACCCACCCGGGCAGCGGGTTTACCACCGATCATCACGCTTAGCGATCCCATTAGAACAACATCGGGAGCCGGGCTAACGCAGGTAGCCTGATCGCCCACTCGGGCGGCTGGTCGTCCACCAATTAGTACGGTAGGGGCACCAGGGGGAAGAAGAGGGCCACCTACGTGCGGTTTAGGGCCGTCAGACATAGGGCAGGTGTGCATGTCGCCAACTACAGCAGCAGGTTTACTCATGACTTGTTAATTAAATTTTCCAGAAGCTACCTTTTTTCTTAGTATCCGCCGAAGGGGCACTTTCTCGGACAAACACATTATTTTTGGGACGCTCCGGCTCTTTTGGCTTGCCAATATAGTCTAGCTCACTAAGTTTAGCGAACAAAACTTCCATTAGCGAGGTAAATTTCTCGGATAGATCGAGTAGCGAATACAGTTGAAGATGGTCGTAATCAGACTCCAAGAGTGCATTCACAGTATTCTCCAGGTTGCCAGGTCGTACTTCCGTCCACTCCTGAATGTAGCTCAACATTTCTTCTCTACCATTATCGCTCATGCAGTCTAAACATACCCGCACCGTACGAGCAAATTTAGTGAATAGTTCAAGCATATGGATAGGAGGCAAGTGCAGCAGGCGAAGTCGGGCAAAATCGAGGTGACCAGCAATAAAGTTCAGCACCTCTTGCGAGAGGGTAAATAGGTTAGCTACTAGTTGAGACTGTTCGCTTTTGAGGCGCATCTTAACAATCACCTGACGGGAGTGACCGCCAGTGTTCACCAGGTAGCCCATAAGCTGGTTGTAGTACGCCACCAAAGTAGGATGAGCCGTAACTCGACTGCTGGGGGGAATAAATTTATCGGATACTTTTACTTCATTACCAATCACCCTGATCTTAGCTAGTATCAGATGATAAGCTCCCAAATCAGTAAGATTGATTTGGTGAGAGGGTACAATCTGTAGCTGATACTTAGGTGTGGTATACGGATGGCGCAGTGGTTCTTCATCAGGGTCAGGGGTGCCAATAGGCTGACGGGAAAAGGGGTTTACTGTAACAAGAATGTCGTAGAGCAGTTGGTCTTCATCCTGCACCAAGTGCTCTGCTTTAATGGGTGCTAATAGCTCATCGCCCGGGGTAGCATTCATTTCAATGCGGGCACCCCCTAAGGTAATGGCACGGCAGCGGGTAAGTTGCACGCTGAGTTTACGACTGCTGGCCAAATCGGCAGTAAGCTCTAGCGAGCTTTGACCGGAAACTCCGTTAAGCAAGCCGTAGTTATACGGAGTGATTTGCAGGGCAGCCACATCACGCAAAGTATCTAGCATCGCATTTTCCTGCTGAATGAAGTGGTCTTTATTGACCTTCATTCCGTCTCGCCAGTTAACAGTATGGTAATTTATGTAGGGTTGCATCTTCTTCAATGATTGATGACTAATGAGTAATAACTAATGATACGTCGTAAGATACTATTCATTAATCATCAATCATTACTCATTATTACTTATTTGCGGATTCGTACAGCATTCACTAAATCGTTGGGTTTTAAATTATTTTCGGCTACCGAAGCATTGGGATCAACCACTTTGAGGGGCTTCCACCACTGATGCGTTTCGCAGTAAAATATCCAGGAAAACGGCGGACGATACGATTGAATAGGACTATCAGTATTATGCTGATTATATTCCTCTAAGAAAGAGTGAAACAAGTCGCCTAGCTGAATATCATTGGGAGCAACCACCGCAAATGTAGTAGAATCAGTATGGTTGATCTCCTTTTCAAAAGTGAATTGCAGAGGGATTGTATTCTGAAAAGTAAGCGTAGGCACTTCTTTTTCGGTAGGGAAGAACCACTTATAAAAATAAGGTGGGGGTACTGCTTGCCACAGTAAAAAGCTCTTATGAATGAAGAACGGCAAAAGAAACGCAGTAGCGGCTCCGGCTAAAAAAGAAACAGAGGCATAATCAGCTAATGCAGTACACAACAAACATAGTAGCAAAGTACCGGTAGCGTACATAAACAGCGTGAGCAATAGCTCCGCTAAGAATAGTTCTTTCTGCACCCAGGCAAACCTTCGGTGTAGTAGCCAAGTGTGTATTATCCCAGCAATTAGACTCAGGCCAAATATTAACCAAAAAAGCAACGAGGGTGAGAGTTTGCCAACAATAGCCAAAACTGCGTACAGCACAAAAGTACCAATAAAGGCTACCGCATAAACTAATACTTTTCCTAGTAGTAGCTCCGGGCGCGCCCGACTACTTAAGAAAAATAGCACGCCAGTAATGGCGGCGAGTACAGCAAGTACGATAACAGTAACCATAAATTATAATTGCGTAGTGTAGCCCAGGTATCCTTCGCCTGGTTCTTCCCCGTGCAGTAAAAAGCCCTCTTCTTCCGGTTGAACAATCTCAACTTTCACCGAAGTATCCGACTGGCAAGGAAGAAAGTAAGCACATAAGCGCAATAGGGTTTTTCGTTTTTTTCCATCGGAAAGATAGCCCGCAATATACTTCTTTTCAATGGGACCTACAATAAGCTGGTAATGAGGATGATAATCTTCAATATAGTTGCCCAGCACACTATCGCGACCCAACTCAAACTCTCCCAAACACGGTAGCTGTACTTCATTGACTTCTTGGGGGGCTATTTGGCAGGTCTCTACCCGAACCGGAGTTTCCATTACCAGGCTCAGCAGGTTTGATGTGGTTTCATGATCGCCAACAACTCGGTGCAGCAACGGAATGATGTGCAGCATCATCATGGTTTGATAGTTGCTCAGCTCTTTAGGTAAATCCCACAGGTTAATCAGGGCGTTGTACTGCTGGCGATTGAGGGAAGCGAGTATAAGCTGGCTCTCCTGCCACTCGGCCAGTAGCTGCAAGCGATAAAATTCTTGCTCCAGAGGTAAGAAGAACTTCCGAACGGCTTTTTCTTCTTGGCGGTGGAGCTCTAGTTCCGCTACTGCTATCTCAGTATCAATTTGGGCATCTTTCTTTAGCGTTTGATGAAATAGTCCCTCGGGGAGGGTATCGTACAAGCCTTCGCGGTTGATATCGATAAAATAGTATGGATTGCCTTGCTTACGCTCTCGCTTCTCTACCGAGAGAAAATCGTGAGTGTACGACCGCTGGAACGTACTTGCTGGCCGAATAAAAACATCTTCTATTTTAATTAGCTTATGACGAATTGCGTTAGCAATAATTACCTCCGGCTTCAGATCAATATCATTGCCTTTGAAGCTCTCTTCCAGCAGTTGTTGTAAGTCTTTATGTTCATTTCCTTCCTGCATAGCTGATGCTTGAATGAGTATAGTATCTTAGTCATTGGTCATTAAGACCGGAGACCGGAATTTATTTTCAATGCATTGTTTTTCCAAACTCGTACCCTGTAAATTTGCTCATTGCTCATTTTTCAAGATTACTTGGATGGGTAGCACCGTAGAAGATCGTTGGTGGATGAATTGCTGCAAATCGCGCTCAGTACTTTCCAGTTCAGCTTCGGTCATTTTAGCATCAGTTGTAAGTCGAATAGTGATATCTAGGGTGCGTTCTAAAGCCTGATTGGAGCGGGGCAGCACTCGAACGCCTTTGCCAAACGTGACGGAATCTATTAAATCACCTAATCGAGCGTAGCAAGCGGCTTTCATATCCTCTTCGGTTACCAAACGATCTCGCGAAAGTAAGGCACTTCGGAACGAATGCACTTTTTCTGTATCGCTAGGCTTATCTCGCCCACCGTGGGAGGGCGTTACCAAAAGTAAGTCGTTAGCCTGAAAATCATTGCTTTTGTAGGGCTGAAGCTTCGTGCCAGAGGGAAGCCGGTTGGCTGTGGCTCCTAGCGTTGACCAAAACTCTACCCAAACGTTTTCGTCTCGCTCCGCATTTAAAGCTAGGTAGTGTTCAACATCCGGATTTTTAGTGCTAGCGGCAATCTGACGCTCTAGCCGAGAAATAAGTTGCTTAATAGCCTTTATATCCTGAACCACTCTACTGCTACCTAATGCCTCAAAAGCAGCGTTTTCGTCGCGGATAAGATCTAACAAATGATTAGAAAACTCAGTGGCATTACGCTGGTCAAAGCGGCTTACTCCTTCTTCCCGGATGGCGTAGGTGTTGGGTTCTAAGGTTTTAAAACGCTGAAAAGGCACATTTCGGTAAGCCACTCCCGAGTCGGTGGTTACCTGACGTATCGTTAGAAAATAATCGGTAGTAGGCAAAGGAATAATATTCAAGAGCTTACCAACTCGGTAAGGACGGTTACTACGGATCAGCCGACGGTTAGTAACGGGTAGGCAGTTAATAGCGCAAACGGTGTTGGATAACACTTCGGCGGGCATGAGTTGTGGGAAGCGAACTTCAATCCAAGTGATTGTCTTGGGTAGGGTTGCTAAACTTTCAGTATCAAAAACGGATGAAAAAACTGTAGGGTATGGCGTGCTGCTGGCCAATCCGGTTAGCTGGTTAACGGTAATGAATGATGTCTGATATGATTGTAGTGCTTGTTGTTCCAGCACCTCGCTAACATTAGGCAGTTGGTCTTGCCACTCGTTTGTATCGGTACGATGGCGGACTTTTACCGGAGCGTAACCCGAGCGGGTTCGGATGGGCTGTCCATCCAGAAACCACTGGGTAGAAGGTAGTAAACTTCGGTAGTAGGCCGCATCGGGCTGGTTTTTCCAATCAAAATAAAAGGTGAGGTCGTCAATGCTACTAAGTTTAGAAGGAAACTCCAGCCCTACCCACAGCGACTGCGTAGGTAAGGCCGAGGCTTTATCGGAAGCACTAAGTAAAACTTCTCGGGGCAAAACTCCGGCAGTTTGCAGCAGCTTTCGTCCAAAAGCCAGGTAGCGCACATCACCGTTAACGAGTGTAGTATTCAGTGCCGGAGAGAAAAAAACATCTTTCTTTTCGGGTTTGGCTAAGTTATCGGGATTTACTACCTCCTGAGAGGCGATAAACTGCTGTTCGGTAGTGATAATCTGCTGCGGTTCCAGCGGGCGCACGTGCAGTACGGCGTGAGCGGGAGTAGGAATAGTGAGTGCTTCGGGCAACAGTAAACTAGCTAATTGCTTTAGTGTTCGGGTTCGGGACTGATGTAGTTCTCGGGCAGTTTTTTCAAATTGTACGGCGCAGGCTCCGAACAAAAGATCAACTAGCGGATCTAGCTCTTCCAGTTCAATTTCGTCGTAACCCCATAGTTCAGCAGCAGTTTTGAGCAGCCGCTGTTTTACCTTATCCCGCTGAAATTGATTTTCCCGATTGAGTTGCATAAATAGTTGAAGTCATAAAGTCAGGCCAAAGATAGCGGGCTAAAAAACATATACTCGGTATGGTGGAAGGCTTGGTTCGTTTTTTTTATAATTCCTTGTACTAAAATAGTAATGCGCTTCCGGTGGCGAATTATTTGCTGGGTTTTCGGATCAAGCATTTCCGGTTCATCGATTGTAATAGCTACCTGCATCTTCGCCAGACGTTTCTCATAGGCATTTAGCGACTGTAGCACCAAATCTTCCAGCTCATCTTTCCATTTAGATACGCTTTGAATGTTATCAAAGTCTTTATCCCACACATAGCAACCATAATTAGCATCAAAGCGATATTCGTGGTAGTGCGTTTTAATAATTAGGTGGATATGCTGGCGGATGGCATCTTCTAAGTTGCAAAGAGCTAACCGCTTTTTCTGCAAAAGGTCGGTAAAGTTCAGGGGTAATTGATAATACGGACGCATACTCTCAGTTAATTTTCACCAAGGCACCCTTCAGGCTGGCCACAGCCCCACCTTCTAGCGATAAGTTGGCTCCACCTTTTACAGTGGTGTTCGCCCCGCCGTCTATTTTCACATCCATCCCGCCCGAAACGGCAACTTTGGTGCTACCGTCAATGGTAACTTCCGTTCCTGCTTTTGTTTCAACCGACTGCTGAGCCGTAGCCGCAATACGCATGGCCTCTTGGGTCAACTCCGATTTAACTGTGGTAACCATATTTTTGCCCACTGAGATTGACAAGTCTTTTCCCGCCGTAATATCAATATCTTCGGCGGCTTCCATTTTAATTGACTTTGCCGCAACAATGTCAATATCACCTTGGGATGTGATTGTGATCTTTCCGTTACCCTCCATTTCCAGGCAAATCTCGTTATGCGGGTTGTCTTCATCTTTATGAAGGATGCGAATCTTCTCAGTATTTTCGTCATCAATCAAGTGAATCTGATTACCGCTCTGGGTTTTTATGACCTTCGTAGAATTATTGTTGTTAGCCCAAAACGAAGGGTTAAAATCTTTGTGGTACAGGCTATTTATGACAAATGGTTTCTCAGGATTGTTGTGCTCAAATCCTACCATCACCTCCGTATCGGTTTCGGGGACAAAGTAAAAACCGTGATTTTTTCCTCCGCCGTAGGCCTGAGATACCCGAATCCAGGGCGTAGAAGGTTCGGAAGCCGATTGCCAGGGAAAAGCTACTCGTACCCGTCCGAGTTTATCAGGGTCATTATTATCGACCACAATAGCCGATTGAGATTCACAAACAGGTTGTTTCACCGTGCTAGGCGGCGGAGATTCTAACTCAGCCGGAATTGCCGTGAAGCTATTCTGATAATCGAGCGAACTGCCTACGTAGTGAGACAAAGAGGTAATAATAAATTCGCCGTAGTCTTGTTCATTCGCGGTTTCACCAGTAATGTTGATGATGCTGCCTACGTTTAAAAAGGGATTATCGCTGGTGCCATTCATAACCACCATACTGTTGGCTGAAGCAGCTTTTTGCTGTTCGGCCAAATCGTTTAGCTCTTGCTGCTCGGCAATAAGCTGCGTGGTAGTGCTGTGAGGCTCTTGGCTAAAGAGCTGTTCTGACTGTTCTAAGGCAAATTTACCGTAATCATCAAGATTATCTACTGCTGAGTTAGCTCCGCTACTTTCGTATACAGTACTGTTGGAATAATCGTAGGAGAATACTTTAAAATTAACCGGCTGCACTTTGAAAGAAAAATCTAGATCGAATAAGTCCTTTACCAATGGTAAATCTATTTTCTTATTTCGGATGGGTTCGCCAAAAACAAGTTGGGTGCCGTCGTAAAAACACCACTCACCAAAGCGGGCTGCCATGCGCTGTAAGAAAGCGTAGTTTGACTCATTGTACTGAACTACGTAGGGTAAGTTTTTATGCTCCTTGGTGGAGTTGGTTTCGGTTGCTAACGATTGGGGAATGGCCTCTAGCGTACTTTCAAATATATCCAACAAATTCATTTCTTGATAAGTACGGCACTGAGGGTACCCCTCTAGCAAGATGGTGGGGCTATAGCCCTGCAAAATTATAGTACGCTGCCCGTTGCTCAGGCGACTCAGCCGTACCTCGGTCACTATTCCAATAAATTCATTTTCCGATTGCTTTTTACCAAATAAATTGGGTGAAAAACGAATGTGGCACTCCTTACCGATATACTTTTTTGACTGCTCCAAAATAGCTCGTCCGGTATCCCGAAATGCATCGGCCGCCAGCGAGATTTCAAAGGTGTGGTGCTGATGTACATCCTGCGAAATACTCACCTCCGACAAAGGAGCTATTGATTCCCCCGCGATTGTTACGTGTAGTTCTACTTGCTGTGCCAAAATGCCTAGTTTTGATTTTTTACTTGTATTTCTTCATACGGCCTGCCAGCTACGATAGATAATTATCTATTGCTTGTTGAAAGTTAGGATAATCCCAATTTTAACAGGTTCAGTGCTTGATAGTCCAATACGCGAAAGATCTATAGTACGATTATCTTCAAACAGCAGTCTAAGTTCGGAGTTGCTAAGATTAGTAATTGTGCGACTTGTAGAATTTGTTCCATCAGTGAGAACTAGCTGATCGCCGTTGGTAGTCCAAGTTCCTTGCCCTATGCTACTAGGGCCATTAGACGCAAAACTACCGTCTGCTCCAAATTCGTAGATTGTACCGTCATCAAAATTCACGTTAAGATCCTGTTCGGCTTGAGCTTCTAACACGTCTAATTCGTCTTCAGAGAGGGTAAGCCCAGCTCGTTGAGCCAAATCTCGGTAGTATTCTCGTATACTTAAATCATTGAATGTGAACTCACCATCAACTTGGCGCCAACTACCTACAATATCACCTTCGGGTACGGCTTCTTCATCATCCTGACAAGAAATTAGTACGGTGAACGAGATAAGAGTGAGGATATAAAAGAGTCGTTTAGTTAAATACATAGCGTTACGTAATTGCTGAATTGATAATATTCAAAGATAAAATTAATCGTTCTTCGTATACTTAAAACCAGGAAGAATTTCACTTCTTCAGACCATCTCAATAATTTGTCACCCTTAGTGTAGTAGATAGCCTTTCTGGGAGGTAGCTTCGCGACAGATCAACGAGAGAATAAAACGACATATGAGTGGCCATCTAGCGATCACCGCACATAATATTATCTTCAAGTGCCCGGCTTATTGCTTCTACGGTTCATATTTCGTCCGTCCAGATAAGCAGGTTTGCGCTGCGTTGAGCACTACCAAAAGCGACGGTAAATACTCTAAAAATAGCCCTGCTTAAGTAACCCACAAAGCCGTGAATAAGCAAACTTGATATGTACTGACCAGGTTGACTCAGCAGGGAATCTAGGATACATCAATGCTCATATATTCTTTCCGCTCTGAAGTTTGAAACTTATGATGCTGCCTCATTACAAAGCTATTGTGAAAGAGTTTGAACTAGCTCATTAACTTAACATCAAGCAAAGTGGTGTACTGGTTTGGCTAACAAGTAACTCCAGAGGCAAGATTTATACTTTCTGGCAGTGCAAAACGGGTTTTACATCGGCCACTCATTCTCATAAACTGCTGGGCCACCGTCGCCTTCAATGGTAATTTCTCGGCAGGAAATGACGAAGGTTTCCATCATATTTTCACCTCCTTGCCAACTGAAGTTTTCGCCGTACTCGACGATGTAGGCATCTTTAAACTTAATCGTTTTGATGGGCTTTTCATCATCGGTATCATCCATGATCTCAATTTGCCCCTCTTTAGTTTTACCTTGGGCCAGGGTCATCCAGGTGGGCAAGAAAGCACTTTTAGTCGATTCAATCGTCATCTGGAGGGTTCCGCCCCGAACAATGCCGGAAGGACGACCGGAAGCATCAATATCACGGCTAAAACTGTAAGAGAAATCAATAACGCGAACATCGTTTAACTTGTCTAAATCGAGTCTTGCACGTACTGCCATAGTTGTTTAAAATTTTAGGTTTAAATTATTATCTATAAAGTTTGACTATTTCTTCACAGGAGTAAAATTTACTTCTTTACTCTTCGACTTGAGAAGATAGGCGTTTACCTCTACTGCTAATACGCTACTAAGTGATGTACCTTCAACAATCATTGCATTTTTTACAATAACTACTGAACCTTGTGGAACGGCAGTACTTATGTTATCATAGTATTTATTTAGTTCTGATAAGTTGGAAAAAGTTTTACCAACCCTATCAGCAATTCTAAACCTTCCTACACTATCCCTATACGCATATAAAGCATGTCCGACCTTTTTTCCATTTGTTTTTGTCCACTTAACCCCAAAAATAATAACAGACTTTTTATTCTGTTTTGTAAGGATCTTTATTACATCTAGCGTTTTTACGTCTTTAGACTCTTTGATAATAACACCTAATTTCTTCAACATAGGAATAAATTCGCTCATGTTCTTTGGCTGGAGTCTTCGGGTTAACCCTATGATATCGCTCGATCTAATAAATAGATTATAACCAGTATGTCTAATAGCTTTAGCCGTAGCAACAGAAGCACACCACCCCCCGCTTGGATTAAATGTCCATTTAGCAAAACCCAACCTACCTAATTTAAAGATTGGCCCTGCAAAAGATAGTAATCTCAGCGAATCCTTGGCATACCCCCAACCTCCCTCTTTTACACCTTCTCCTAGTCGTAAAGTATCAACCAAGCCTGCCCCCAATTCCATTGCAGTACTTACAGCAGTAGCAGTTAGAACTCTTCCGTATCTATCAAGAATAGAATTATTGTTGTTCGCTACCCAATGATTTAACAGTTGTTGCGTTTCCGTATGCTGCTCATCCCACCATAAAGCAATTTTTTCAAATTCTGACATATTGATTATAAGTTTATTGCTCAGCATATTCTGACTGCCACTCCTCGGCGGTATCACCTTTCGTACCTCCAAGCTTCAGTAGGAAGTTTTTGGCGGGGAAGAAAGGGGTGATATGCAGGTCAATATTGATTCGTTTGGTTTCGGGGTCTTGCTCTAGTTTCATCAGTTTGTAGTCTTGAATGATCTTATCGCTACCCATAATGCTCTTGAGGTACTTGGAGATTTCCCGACTCAAATCTTTCTGCACCTTAGGCGTCCAGTTGACAAATGCCTGACGGTTTAAGAAATCGATAATCACTTTACCTACGTAGTCGAATACGCGAACGACCGAGTAGGTTTGCAAGCCAATATCGTTGCCGTTATAGAGCGTTTTGGCCGAGAACGCCATTACCTTTTCCCACTCTTTCACCATGGGTACTAAGCCACGCTTTTCCAACTCAGAAATCTCACTTTTCTTCAATGGGAAAGCTACGCCATCTACTTCGTTCAGGCCACCGTGCATTTTTCCGGCAGTAGGCTGGGCAATCAGGGTGCTGTAGATTTTTCCGGCTAAGGCCGTTGACGGCGGAATGTACATCGGTTCGTCCTCATCCAGGTCTTCGTACTGCTCACGCCCTACCAACCAGTTGCAGGTCATCATTACATTAGAGCGGTGAATCTCGCCTCCGGTCAGGTTGGCCGCGTCAAATTCTTCCACCACTGCATCGGGATCATCCAGATGGCTAAAGTCCGTCACCAGCATAGTTTTGTTCTGGTAGGCAATCTTGGCCCATTTTTCTACTACTTTGTTAGAGCCTAGGTAGCCGGGGATAACCATTAATGAGTAGTTCTCGCGTAAATCTAGCCTATCGTGACGGGCTTTTAGCTCTTCGGTAATTTTGTCGATCACTAAAGTGTTGTCCAGGTCTTTCAAACGGTCAATGTCCGCGTTGAAGATGGTAATGTTGCGAACTTTATCAGTTTCTGTGTTTTTGTAGAACATAGCCAGCGAGCGGTAGTTGCGCTCTAGCTCGGAGGTTTCGCCTAAGGCTTTTTTGAGATTTTCCTTTAGTAATTCCTCAGCTTTCTCTACTTTTTCTTGGCATTGGTCTACCATCGCCGAAATATCATCGTTTTCGCTGAGTAAATCGTGCCAGAGTTGTAACTGCTTCTTAAGCTTCTGCCGCTCCTCTTTTTTAGCTCCTTCGGTGAGGAAGATATTTCGTCGGGCTTTACCCTCGGGGTTCATCACTTTCGCTCCGTCTACCGAGGATTCAATGAGTTCAAACCCGCCGTATTCGATGAGTTCGTCGGAGCTTTCTTCTAAAACTTTTTTGGGGTTATCTAGTGCCACCTCTTTGGTTGCAACTTGGGCGGTTTGTGCTTTTTCTTCTGCCATGGGGGTATGGTTAAGTAGGTGAGTAAAATGGAATAGGTAGCTACTATTATTCGGCCTGCTCTATTTCTTGGATCATTGCCTGTAACGCTTGTAAGTAAGCTTGCTTCGCTTCAGGGTTTTGCAAGGCTGTTTTCAGGATTTTATTAGACTTTAGTTGCTTCATAAATTTGTGGTAGCCATCCTGCTGGGCATGGAGGTCTTTTAAGAACGCACTTTGTTCTACGATACCCTTCTTAGTGAAATCACCTAAGGTAGAAAATTTTAGTTCTTCATCTACCGAAGTGCCGTCTTCGGTGTCAAACGCAACTTTCACATTCGGCTTAAAATGGTCAAACACTTCGTTCACCGTCTTTAGTCCGGTAATCGGTTCGGGTTTGGTAGGTCGCGAACTTAGTTTCTGCACCAACAAAGTACGGTTGGATGAGATTTGCGTAATCGCTTCAAAGGATTGTTGCGGTACTAGTTGACCGCCAATTTCAACTTCATTCATAGGTTAGATATTCTCTAAATTATCAATTTATTAATTAAAGTATGCTATAAAATACCACTTGTCTTATTCGTATTTCCATACTAGTTCCCCCATATCATCCACATCCAATTCAATGACTGAGCCTTTTTTTACGCTTCCGGCGATGATAAGCTTAGAAATAGGTCGGCGCAACTGGTTGCGAATGACTCCGGTGAGCGGTCGTGCTCCGTATTCGGGAGTGTAGCCTGACAGTGCCAACTGCTGCTTGGCTTTATCGGAAATGTTGAGGGCAATTCCTTGTTTACCCAGCAGTGCTAGTAGTTTCTTCACGTGGATGTCAAAAATCTTCACCACATTCTCTTCCTGGATGGGGGCGAAAGGAACAATTTCAGTGACCCGCGCCAGGAACTCCGGACGGAAGCTGCCCCGCATCCGTTCCATCATCTGCTGGGAAGTAGGTAACTCTCCCTCAGCAAAAGTATCCATGATGTACTGACTGCCGATGTTGGAGGTGAACAGCACTACTGCGTTAGAGAAGTCGCCTTCTTTGCCCAGTCGGTCGTGCAGCTTGCCTTCGTCCATAATTTGCAAGAAGATATCAAAGACTGAAGCATGGGCTTTCTCGATTTCGTCAAACAGCACTACGGCGTAAGGCTTCTCTCGGATTTTGTTGACCAGAATGCCGCCTTCTTCGTAGCCCACGTAGCCCGCCGGAGCGCCCAGTAGCACGGCTGCCGAATGTTCTTCCTTGAACTCCGACATATCGAAGCGCAGCAGCGTAGACTCATCATTGAACAGAAATTCGGCCAGCGACTTAGCCAGTTCGGTTTTACCCGTTCCGGTGGGGCCGAGGAAGAAGAACGAACCAATCGGTTGACCGGGCTTAGTTAGACCGGAACGAGACTCTAGTACGGCATCGGAGATCACTTTAATGGCGTGGTCTTGCCCGATTACCCGCTGCTTCAAGTGCTCTTCCATATTCAAGAGCTTCTCCCGCTCTTTGGTCTGAATTTTCCCTAATGGAATGCCCGTTTTGTGGGCGACTACGGCGGCAACATCCGCCTTTTCTACGCTGCCCTTTTTATTTCCGGTCAACTTGAGTAGGGCATCAATGGTAGATTGCAGATAATCGCGCAGTGTCTCAGCTGTATCCAGTTCCTTCTCATCGATATCATCCTCTAGTTGGCTGAATAATATCGGACTGACTTTATCTTTCAGTTCGCGGTGGAACCAGCGCAGTTCAGCCAGCGTATCGCTCACCGCTTCGGTGGCAGAGGCTTTCAGTTTTTCTTCGAGTTGCTGTAGCTCTTTTTCGGAGGTTTCATCTGCCATACGGATAGCAGCCATGGTGCGGTCAAGCAAATCGATGGCTGAGTCGGGCAAACGACGGTCTTTGATGTAGCGTTTGGCGAGTTGCACCGCTTCGCGGGGAGTACCTTTTCCGACGGTGATGGTATGGTGCTGTTCGTAAAGGGGAACTAACGTTCGCACCATACGTTCAGCCACGGTTACATCCGGTTCTTCTACCCGCAGTACTTCAAAGCGACGGCTAAAGGCTTCTTCTTTCTCAATGTATTTGCGGTACTCTTCGTTAGTTGTCGCCCCAATGACGGTAATCTCGCCCCGAGCTAGTTCAGGTTTGAGTAGATTAGCCG
Source organism: Tunicatimonas pelagia (assembly GCF_030506325.1). Lineage (NCBI taxonomy): Bacteria > Pseudomonadati > Bacteroidota > Cytophagia > Cytophagales > Catalimonadaceae > Tunicatimonas > Tunicatimonas pelagia. The sequence continues at coordinate 4,631,265 of NZ_CP120683.1, forward strand.
CTCCGCTGCCGACTGGGCCAGTGCTATCTAGCATTAGGTGCAACTCATCAATAAAGAGAATCGCCTTTTCAAAGGTCTTAACTTCTTTGATAATATTTTTTAGTCGGTCTTCTACTTCACCTTTGTAAGATGCCCCAGCCACCAATGAACCTAAGTCTAGTTCAAACAATACGGCTGAGGCTAGGTATGCGGGGACTTTCTCGTTCACGATATCCAGGGCAAAACCATCGGCGAGAGCGGTTTTACCGACACCGGGTTCACCCACAATAAGTACATTGGGTTTAGTGCGCCGTCCGAGAATTTCCACCATCATGCGGGTTTCGCGATCACGACCGATGATGGGGTCAATCTTACCTTCGCGGGCTAGTGAGGTTTTGTCGTTGCAGTACTTGAATAAAGCTTTGGTTTTGCTAGGAGTAGATTTTTTGGGTTTAGTCCCGGCTGCAGGGGAAATTGCTTCCTGAATAGCTTCTTCGGCTACGACGGTAGACAGCAGATCATCCGCCGTAAGCGGAAAGGTTTTAAGCTGATCTTTAGTGAAGGCAACATTGGGTTTGCACAGTGCTGCCAAAATTACCAGAGGACTAATATCTTCTTCATTGAGTTTGAGCCGAATCAAATCAGCTTCATTAATCACGGATGAGACCTTTGCATCGCCCGGTGGCTCTTCGGGGATGCGGGTGTTCTTAGAGAGGTTTTCAATGCGGACTTCGGCCCACTCTTGCAGGTACGGAATGTCTTGATCGAGGGATTCTAGCAGCTCGCGTAGCCCTACATCTTTATGCAACAGAGCGTGCAGCAAATGAGCGGGGGTAAACTGAGCGTTTTGATATTCTTTGGCTAACGATTGGGCAATCTGAATAGTCCGCTTGCTCTCATCCGTCAGCGTTAAGGTTGATAACATAGATTAAGATAGTGTAAGTCTAGTTGTTAATCTTTAATGTTAGTGCTCGAGAACGGTAAAATGTAAACTACTCAGGTAGCATTTTTTATGGTACAACAACGAATAATCAACACTCTAATGTAGAAGGACTCTACTAAAAATTCACCTTATAAACCTATTGTTTTTTCTTGGAAAAAGCAAATTTTGCACTACGTAAGTAGATACGAAAAAGTAAAGATCAACAGAAATCGACCTAAAGGTTGGATAAGCGAAGCGAGATTGTAATTTTATTCTTGATCGCGCAGAAACTCAAAACCTACCCGCTTGCCAGTGCGGATGGCCGACAGCCCACTGGCTTGTAGTTTATCTTTTACGCTCAATTGCTTGCTTCCGTCAATGGGGGGAACGAATAAATCGAAGTCTATGGCATGGACTACGGCTGCCTCGGCCATTTGGTGTAGCGTTTTTTCATCGATAGGCTGCTGAGAGAAACTACTGTAGCGAAAAGCAAACTCCCGGCGGCCTTCCACAAAGAAGTGACGGTCTTTGTTGATAAATATTCTCCCAATTAGGTAGCCCACATCCGACAATCGATTGTAACGCAATGAATCTGACAGGAAGTTATAGACCACAATCATTCCGCAGTAGGCACGGGTGGGGTCTTCCTTTACGTAGCCCGATTTGTGGACAAAGTATTCTGGGTTGAACGTAAACACATTGGTGTGCATCATAAATACCAGCATATCACCGGAGAAGCGTAACGATGATTCAAAGTCGCTTTGTGCTTTGTAAGCCACCTCTACCGGACTGTCTTCGCCCATCGCCCCGGCGGTATGCTTGGCAATGCCTTGCAGTACCTCATTAAGTTGTTGAAATACTTCTTTAGTCTGTTGGTAGATTTGTTGCTTAAGTACCCCTTTCTGTTGTAGGGCACTGATAATACGGTCGTTATTTGCTTCCATAGTTGGGTTTGATTCTGTAAGAAGAAGTTTAATTTTAGGGGAAATGTTTTAACAATAGTGTTATAGTGCGGTGGTGTTACGTATGAGTGTATTTCAGTCTAAGAGTCGGATTGTATGACGTTATACGCCCAAACATAACTGTACTATGACATTTAGCACCATAATACCAAAACACCTTTTCTATGCTCCTACGACTATTCCTCTTACTCAGCTTACTTATTGCTGCTTGCCAACCCCGTACTGATTCTTCTGAAGTAGATGATATACCGGATCACCCGCATATTGTCTACATTCTGGCGGATGATTTGGGTTGGGGCGATATATCGGTTCAAAACCCCGACTCTAAAATTTCTACGCCCAATATTGACCGTTTGGCTCAGGAAGGAATACGCTTTACTGATATGCATACTCCCTCTTCGGTTTGTACTCCCACTCGTTATGGTATCCTGACCGGGGAATATGCCTGGCGCAGTCGACTAAAGCGAGGAGTGCTGTTTGGGTATGACTTGCCACTTATTCCTGAAAAGAAAGTAACCGTAGCTGACCTGTTGCAGCGCAATGGCTACTACACCGCCGGGGTAGGGAAGTGGCATTTGGGTTTGCCTTATCAGATTAAAGAAGGCTCGGATTACCGGCAGCGGCACCAGGATTCAATAACAACGCTCGGCACTTCGGGGGATGTGGATATTCTTACAGCTTTTGAAGCGGGTGGTCCGACTGATTTAGGATTTGATGAGTACTACGGTATCCCAGCTTCGCTGGATATGGCTCCCTACGGCTATATTGAGAATAACGGTTGGGAAACACCGCCTACTGACAGTGTAGCAGCCGAAGAGCGTAGTCCCGATTACGCCAAGGGCTTTTGGCGAGGTGGGGAGGCCTCGCCCGATTTTGACCATCGGCAAGTGTTACCCAAGATTACCGAACGAGCCGTACAAGTGATTGAAGAACACGGGCAAACCCGAGGCAATGAACCTTTGCTTCTGTACTTTCCGCTTAACGCCCCGCATACCCCCTGGTTGCCTACTGAAGAGTTCCGGGGAAAGAGTAAGGCGGGTAAGTACGGTGATTTTGTGGTGATGGTGGATGATGTAGTAGGACAAGTGATGCAAGCATTAGATGAGCAAGGAATGACGGACAATACGCTTATCATTTTCACCAGTGATAACGGGGCGCATATAGACCATGTAGGCGAAGAGTACCAGCACGCAGGGAATGCTGACTGGCGGGGGCAGAAAGCTGATATTCACGAAGGTGGACATCGCGTACCTTTTATTGCCCGTTGGCCCAAGCGTATTCCAACAAATCAAACTTCTAGTGCTCTAGGTTGCCTCACCGATCTGATGGCGACGGCTGCTGCCATCATCGGGGATTCGCTGGCGGCGGAGGTTGGGGTAGACAGCTACAATCTGCTACCTGTTATGCTGGGCGAACAGCAAAACTTACACCGCGAAGCCGTAGTGCATCACTCGCTAGACGGCATGTTTTCAGTACGCAAAGGCGATTGGAAGTTGATTTTTGGGCTAGGCACCGGGGGCTTCACCCAGCCCCGCCGAGAGGAAGTTGCCGAAGGCGAACCTACCGGAAAACTATACAACATAGCTGAAGACCCTGGTGAAAAGAATAACCTTTACGTGGAAGAATCGGAGAAGGTGGAAGAGCTGACCACTGTTTTATCTCAATATAAAACTGAGGGAAGGAGCCGTTAATAATCCTTACTCCCTACTTGAGATGTGCCTATCCCCGGACTTGTTCCGGGGTCTCCCATATAGTAAGGTAGGAAATGCTGGAATTCGCTATGCTCATCCGGCAATACGTATTTGCTATTTATACTTTCCCCAGCTGAGGCTCCGCGAATGCCGGGGTCTCCATCATAGTAGGATAGAAACGCCGGAACAGGTCTGGCAATAGGTGAGAATCTGTGTTCGATTCCGAACAAGGGTGACCGTATTCGAACATGACTAAAGCTGCTTAATTGCCTATTTCGCCCACTAAGCCTATTATCGGGGGTGGCATACGAATTGAACTAGGGTGGTTGTAAAAAACTAATACTTATGCTTCGACACACCTTTCTACTCATTTACCGCAACTTCAAACGCTTTCGTAGCACATTCTTCATCAATCTTATCGGCTTATCATCGGGCTTGGCCTGTGCGCTGCTTATTTTCTTGTGGGTAAACGATGAGTTGAAGGTAGATAAGTTCCATGAGAAAGATGCTCGGCTGTATCAGGTGATGGAGGATATGAATCAGGCTGATGGTATCACTACGCAGGAGGGGACGCCGGGCTTACTGGCCGAGTCCTTAGCCGAAGATATGCCGGAAGTGGAATACGCTACGGCGGTTACCCCATCGGTTTGGTTCGGGGATTTTATACTATCGGTCGATGAGAAAAGTGTGAAAGCGCCCGGACAATTTGCCGGAGAAGATTTCTTTACCGTTTTTTCGTACAACTTATTGCAGGGAGAAGAAAGTCAGATGCTAACGGATAAAAATTCAGTGGTTATCTCTGAGGATGTTGCGATTCGTTTGTTCGGGACTACTGAAAATGTAGTGGGCAAAGCGCTGGACTGGCATCTGTTACAATTTACGCAAACAGCTACTATCTCCGGTATATTTGCAAATGTTCCTAGTAATTCCACCGCTCAATTTGATTTTGTCCTGTCGTTTGAGGCATTCAAGGAGATCAACCCGGGGGTGAAGAGTTGGGGGAATAATGGTCCTAATACATTTCTGGTACTTCAGAAGGGTACTGATGTGGCGGCATTTAACCAAAAAATTGAACGTTATATTGACGGTAAGTACCAGGAAAATGATTTTCGTACGCTGTTTGTTCGCCCTTACTCATCGGGCTATTTACACGGAACCTACGAAAACGGAGTACAAACCGGAGGGCGAATTGAGTACGTCCATCTGTTCTCTATCATTGCCATTTTCATTCTGGTGATCGCCTGTATCAATTTCATGAATTTATCTACTGCTAAGGCATCCCGCCGGGTGAAGGAGGTAGGTGTAAAAAAAGCGGTTGGGGCTAGCCGATCTACCTTAGTTGCTCAGTATCTAGGTGAATCTTTTCTGATGTCGTTCCTGTCGCTGCTGACTGCTATTGTATTAGTTGCCTTGTTATTACCCCAGTTCAACATGATTACGGGTAAGCAATTATCACTGGAGTTTACTCCTTCCCTCATTCTGTCTTTACTAGGAATTATCCTCTTCACCGCGCTGATAGCAGGGAGTTATCCGGCTCTGTATCTTTCGGGCTTTAATCCGACGAAGGTGCTCAAGGGAAAATTAGAAAGCTCGGTAGGAGAAATGTGGGCACGTAAGGGACTGGTCGTATTTCAGTTTGCTCTTTCGGTTATATTAATCGTATCTGTCTGGATAGTGTATCAGCAAATTGCGTTTGTACAGAACCGGAATCTAGGGTATGACAAAGAGAATCTAATTACTTTTCCGATGGACGGAAAGATCGCTGAAAACCCAGAAACCTTTTTGTCCGAAATAAAACGGGTTCCCGGAGTGGTGAATGCTTCCAGTATGCAACAAAATGTGGTTGGCAGCGATGCTTCAACGGTTGGACTCAGTTGGGAAGGGAAGAATCCCGACGATGTGGTTGAGTTCTGGAACTTTAGCATGGGCTACGATATGATGGAGACATTGGATCTAGAAATAGTAGATGGACGAAGCTTTTCACGCCAATTTAGCACCGATAGTTCAGCGATTATTTTCAACGAAACTGCCATTGAACTGATGGGGTTATCCAACCCAGTAGGGGCTACGGTAAATCTCTGGGGCCAAGACCGGCAGATTATTGGAGTGGTAAAGGACTTTCACTTTGAATCGTTACACCAATCAGTAAAACCTGCATTTATAAAAGCAGATTTTGAGTTTGCGATGAATATTGTAGCTCGCATAGAAGCCGGTAAGGAACGAGAAACATTAGCTCAGCTTCAGGAGTTTTATCAGGACTTCAATCCTGGCTACTCATTTGATTATCAGTTCGTAGACGCAGACTATCAGGCACTTTATGCGGCTGAGCAGCGGGTGTCCACTTTATCCAAATATTTTGCGGGGTTAGCAATTCTTATCTCCTGCTTAGGTCTTTTTGGTTTAGCAGCTTTCACGGCAGAGCGCCGGTTAAAGGAAATTGGTATCCGCAAAATATTGGGCTCTAGCGATTTTGGCATTGTTCGTTTATTATCGACGGATTTTACCAAAATGGTGTTAGCATCTATTGTTATCGCGCTACCAATAAGCTACTTCATTGCCCAGCAGTGGCTAGAAGGGTTTGCTTTTAGCATTTCACTTCAATGGTGGTATTTTGCCGGAGCGGGATTGGTAGCCTTACTCATTGCCTGGTTTACCGTAGGTCTACAAACCGTGAAAGCCGCCCGAATCAATCCAGCGGATTGCTTGCGGGACGAGTAAAGAAACAGCTAAGAACTCTAAAGTGCGAAAGGCTAATTGTAGGCTACTTTATTGATGAAGAACACTTTGCGAGTGGAGCTTAGGCCGGAGTCAGCAATAGAACGAATATCTTGGGTGCCGTGCACGTAGAAGTATTCATCGTACCACTTTTGAATACCAAATACCTCTTTGTCATTCTTACGCACTTCATCCTCTGGTCGGGGTAAAGCTACTTCGCTGGTAGCTACATCCTGTACTTCGCCGTTATCTTGAATGACCTTAGAAGTAATCTCACCGTCGAAGGAGTACATGAGCACTACTCGGTCTTGCTGGGAGTTTACATGAACCAGTTGCTTGAGCTGCATACTTTTAGCGTTGTCTAGTTTAAACGCATGGTCCCACAGTAGCTCGCCCTTTTTGTCGAAGCATACTGCAATGGCGTGGGTGTAGCGATACCCATCAAAGTACATGTTATTGTCGCGGTATGAGCCGTACCCACCAAAACCGCTGTAGTAATAGCTGTTGTATTTAGGGTAGTAAGCCTCGCCCAGCATGATGTACTTATCACCATCGGCAATAAGCTCGTGTACCACCATTCGGTAGTTGAGGCGAATTTTCCGGCCTTCTTGCTTTTTCTTTTCCAATCGACGTTTTACGCGTTCTTCACGGCGTTCGCGCATGTAACCGAAAAAATTTTCCAGGTCGGCGTAGCTGTAGTAGCGCATCTGCTGCTCCCCATTGGGGCTGAGGGTAGCCACGAACAGCCCTCGGGAGTAGCGGGAGCGTTTAGGGCCGTAGGTACCCGCCAGAAACTGCTTCTGCCCATCAAATTCGGTAACCTGCGCGTCCAGTAGGTTACGCCTACCCTGCGGTTTAAGCGGAGCACTCTGAAGCAGATTGCTGTATTGATCGTAAGCTTTCACTGTAACGGTCTTCACCTTCTCCGGGGTGACCTCGGCAATCAGTACGTCAAAGGTATTGTCGCGCTTATTCGGGATAATATCAATAATTTCTCCGTTTTCGCGGTAGATATCCGGCAGAACCCTAATTTTTCGTAAGAGCATATCGTAGTGCACCACCACCGGGCGGTAGTTAACGTTTCCGCCCAGCACCACAGTCTGACCGATAATCTCAAAGAACTCCAGGTTTACCGGAACAATTCGTCGGATAGAATGATAGGCTGTGTCGCCACTGGCTACTTCCATGTTCATCATTTCCATCGCCTTATCCTGGTATTGCCCCTTCTGAAACAAAATGCATAATTGCCCCCGGTCATAGTCGTAGCCTCGCAACGATAGCAAACTGTTAAGTTCGTAAGAGCGTTTCCACTTTTCGTTGAGATCAGTATCGTAGTAAATAAATTCCCACAAGCGGGTTCCATTTTTCTGTCGCGCCTCGGTTTCTCGGAACAGCATCAATCCTCGTTCTTCGGCCGAGACAACCACGTAATTATCGCTGTTGTTGTCAATCTCAATCTCAATCCGCTCCGGCTGAACAATCTGGCTCATCGACAGTGGGGCAATGCCTAAAAATAGTAGAGTAAAAATGAAGCTAGTATATATCCAGTCTCTCATAAAATCAGGTTGATGAACGGCCTTCGTTAATATGATAACAAAAAAGCCTATAGAAATTTACGGAATTTTAGAAAAAATTAAAAACAACATACTAATGATTAATGTCGGTGAGTATAAATCATTATTCACTAATCATTAATCATCATCGTCTATATTTGCCCTATGGCGAAAAAACTTAAAGTATTGATACTCCGCTTTTCTTCTATCGGAGACATTGTGCTTACCACCCCGGTTCCTCGAACCCTAAAAACCCAATTAGAGGCTGAGGTACACTACGCTACTAAGCAGCAGTATCATTCCCTAATGGCAACGAACCCATATATCGATAAAATCTACTTGTTAGAAAACAAACTATCGTCGCTCATTGCCCAGCTGAGGCTAGAAAAGTACGACTACATTATTGACTTACACAACAATCTTCGCACGCAAATTATCAAGAAACGCTTGGGGATTAAAAGCCATAGCTTTTCCAAACTAAACGTGGAGAAGTGGCTGATGGTTAACTTTAAAATTGATAAGCTGCCCAATGTGCATATTGTAGACCGTTATATGCAAACGGTAGCGCCACTGGGTGTGAAAATGGATAGTTTGGGATTAGACTACTTTATACCGGAGCAAGATGAAGTAGAGCCGGACTGGCTGCCCGAAACCCACCGCGAAGGATTTGTAGCGTACGCCATTGGAGCACAATTTAATACTAAAAAGCTTCCGGTAGATCGGATGATTGAACTGTGTGACCGAATTAATAAACCCATTATTCTTTTGGGCGACAAGAACGACTGGGAAACCGGGGAGCAGGTAGCGCAATTTTTTGCTCGTGATGAAGCTTCGCACGATTATGAAGAGAAATTAGCGGAGCTGGGTAAGAAAGCCCTAATCTGGAATGCCTGCGGAAAGTTTAACCTTAACCAATCGGCTTCTATTGTGCGGCAGGCTCGCTACGTATTTACCCACGATACCGGGCTTATGCATATTGCGGCGGCGTTTAAGAAGAATATTTTTTGCATTTGGGGAAACACTATTCCCGCATTTGGCATGTACCCCTACCGTACCAAATTTACAGTGTTAGAAAACAACCGGGTCAGTTGTCGCCCCTGTTCCAAAATAGGCTATCAGCAGTGCCCCAAAAAACATTTTCGCTGTATGCGCGGTATAACCTTCGACTTTTATTTACCTTAAGCAATAATGATTAATGAATGATGAGTAATGACTAATACATCTTTCTCATCAATCATTAATCATCAATCATTAAATTATGGAAAATTACAGCTTTTTTGACAACGTCAATAAGTTCGTCGGGCAAGCCGCCGGGTACTTAGAGTTACCTCAAGGGCTTCTCGATCAGATCAAACAATGTAATAGTGTTTACCAAATGAACTTTCCAGTAAAGTTGGATAATGGAAACTACGAGGTAATTGAGGCGTACCGAGTGCAACATTCCCACCACCGCCTGCCGGTAAAGGGAGGTATTCGCTACAGCATGGCGGTAAATGAAGATGAAGTGAAAGCATTGGCCGCGCTGATGAGCTACAAGTGCGCCCTAGTAGATGTGCCCTTTGGTGGAGCTAAAGGAGGAGTAAGGATTGATACCCGCAAATACAGCGAAAGCGAATTGGAAAAAATTACCCGACGGTATACGACTGAGCTTATTCGCAAGAACTTTATTAGTCCTGCCCAGGATGTACCTGCCCCTGACTACGGAACCGGAGCCCGGGAGATGGCTTGGATTGCAGATACCTACTCATCAATGAACACTGGTGAGCTTAACGCGCTAGCCTGCGTTACCGGAAAACCCATTTCTTTACACGGAATTCGTGGGCGAACCGAAGCTACCGGACGCGGGGTTTTTTACGGTATTCGTACTGCGGTAGATGTTACGGAAGATATGGAAAGCTTGGGTCTAACTCCGGGTTTGGAGGGCAAACGAATAATTATTCAGGGACTCGGAAACGTAGGATATTACTCTGCCAAATACTTGCAAGAAGGCGGGGCAATTATTACCGGAATTGCCGAGTACAACGGAGGAATCTATGATCCTAATGGCCTAGATGTAGAGGAAGTATATCAGTTAAAGCAGGAGAAAGGCTCCATTCTCGACTATAAGAATGCTAAAAATATTCAGAACTCTATTGAGCTGTTAGAGTACGACTGTGATATTTTGGTGCCAGCTGCTTTAGAAAATCAGATTACCGCCGAAAATGCCCCAGGGGTTAAGGCAAAGATCATTGGCGAAGCAGCCAACGGCCCGGTAACAACCGAAGCAGCCAATATACTTCAGGAGAAGGGATTACGCATATTGCCTGATTTTTACTTAAATGCTGGCGGGGTTACTGTATCGTATTTTGAGTGGTTAAAGAACTTATCGCACGTAGCCTTCGGACGCATGGATAAACGCTACGAAGAGCTGACCAACCGCAGTATGGTAGCGGCTATGGAGGAGATTACGGGGCATCAGCTTTCGGATACGCAACGAAGCTCACTGGTACGAGGGGCGGGTGAGATTGATATTGTGAACTCCGGTCTGGAAGAAACAATGATGAACGCCTATTATACCATTTGGGAAATTATGAAAACCAAAGAAACCGGTAGCCTCCGCATAGCTTCTTTCATTAGCGCGATGGAAAAAATTGCTACCGCCTACGTTGCCCGTGGTATCTTCCCTTGATGAATTCTATTCGTATTGAAGTGTTAAGGTGTTATAGTTCTTGGTACTATGGTATTTATTGCATACTGTTGATGTTTCAGCGTAGAGCTGATAATTTAACACCCTAACACTTTGAACATTCATTTTACCACCAAATGTGTCATGTGTAGTATTTGACGTAAAGAGCCAGATTCGCTAGGCATTACTGACCCAATTTTCGCTAGTAAAGAGGGGAAGCAATGTAGTAGTGGGTCATGATGATTTTTGGGCGAATCGGTTATCAACCATTCATTTTTCTTTTCTTTATTGGTTTTTTTCTAGCGAAGGTCAACGCTACTCAGGCGCAATCCCGAACTTTTCGCTTACCTACCGGAATTTCGGAAGCAGATTATTTGCCGGGTGAAATTGTGCTGAAAATACGCTCTCAGAGTAGTCCCAGCACCCGCACTGCACGGTCATCGTTGTCGGTGCTACGGCAGGTTAGGGAGATTACGCAGACACAGCAAATCACTTCGGTGCTCGACCAACCATCTAGAGTAGCCCCTCTCGCTCGGCAGGAGCCAACGGCTCAAATCTACCGCCTGCATACTGAGCGAGACGTAGTAGCCACTATTAACCAATTGCTGCAACTAGGCGAAGTAGTATACGCCGAACCGTATTACCTGCTAAAACCACTGAACGAATACATTCCTAATGATCCCGAGGCCGCTAAAAATGGGCAGCAACGCTATCTGGAATCAGTGCAGGCCTACGAAGCCTGGGCTATTGAACGCAGTAATTCTGATATGCTCATTGGCTACCTGGACACCGGAGTAGAATTTGGTCACCAAGATTTGACTGATAATCTGTACCGCAACGAAGCAGACCCCATAAACGGCATAGATGACGATGGCGACGGGTATATTGATAATTACGTGGGCTGGGATTTTGCCGACAACGACAACGATCCTACGGCCGATGAGGACCCGCACGGAACAATGGTTACCGGAGTAGGTAGTGCTAGTGCCGACAATCGGGTGGGAATGGCCGGTCTGGGCTTTAATGCTTCGTATATGCCGATTAAAATCTTCCGTTCTAAGGATGGGCGGTTTGGGTTCGGCTACGAGGCTATTGCCTACGCCGCTGACCAGGGTTGTAAGGTGATTAATTTGTCGTGGGGCGGGGCTAATGCGTATTCTGAATTTGGCCAGGATATGATTAACTACGCCGTGCTGGAAAAAGATGCAGTAGTGGTAGCTGCGGCGGGTAATAGCGGTAAGCAGGAGGACTTCTATCCAGCAGCTTTTAACAATGTGCTTTCTGTGGCAATGGCCAACAATGAAGGGGGGCGAGTAGCAAATACCACCTCTAGTTACTTCGTAGACTTAGTCGCTCCGGGCAGTAGTACCTACACTACCAAAAATGATGATGGGTACGGCAGTGGATCAGGTTCCTCGTTTGCCTCCCCAATGGTAGCCGGAGCCGCTGCCCTAGTCCGGTCAAAATACCCCGATTTGAGTGCCCCTCAGGTGATGGAAATCATGCGATTATCAGCCAAAGATGTTAGCGACGTAACCGCAAACCAGGGGTACGATGAAACTTTAGGAGCCGGATTGTTACAAGCCGCTCAGGCCCTAAAACCAATAGAGTCTCCTGCACTACGCATGACAGACTTCGCCTGCCGCAACCATGCGGGGCCGTACGCTTACTACGGCGATACGCTCACCATTCGCGTAGATATGCAGAATCTACTTTCAACATCTACCGCTAACACTCAGATTATTCTGTCGTCAGTTTCCGAGTATGTAACGGTGCTAGATTCAGTATTTCGACCCGGTGCCATTGATTCTTTAGGAACTGTTTCTAATACTACGCAACCGTTTCGGGTGGTGCTTCGCGATGATTTGCCAGCAAGTGAACAACTGTACTTTCGCTTAGGCTTGGAAGATGGCACGTATCAGGATTATCAGTATTTCTTTATTGTTTCTTCGTCGAATTATCCGAGTGTCACCAAAAACGATTTGCAAATCACCGTAGGAAATCAAGGTGAAGTAGCCTTTGATCCCAGTGGTTTCTCCGTAGGCAGTGTTCGCTACCAAAACCAAGCGGTTGCTACCGAAGCCGGACTGCTAATTGGCATTGACTCCGCTTATGTTTCGGATAATTTTATCAATGATTTTACTGAGCTGAACCGTGAGCAAGATTTTCAGGCGGAAGATAATATCCGTTTTACTAAGGCGGCAGTTCCGGCGTACCAACTTCGCTCGGCCTTCTCTGATGCTAATGCAACCAATTCGCTAAGTCTTCGGGTGGAACAAACCTGGCTAGCTGATACCATCAGTACCGAAAATTATATCATATCGGAGTATCGGGTAGTAAATCGGGCCGATAGCACCCTCACTGATGTATCCGTTGGTTTATTCACTAATTGGAATTTAGATGATCGAACTGAGAACCGCACAGGTTGGGATGCTACCTATTCATTAGCCTATTCCTATAGCACCAGCGAAGAAACCTACGCCGGATTAGCTCTGCTGACAAACCAAACGGCTAATCATCAGCCGTTGAATCTGCAAAGTTTAAACGGAAATACTTCGGATATTGGGGCTGATGTTTCGGAACGGGAAAAATACGATTGGGCTGCCCAAGGAGTCAATAGCTCGCAAGCAGGTACAAACGGAGCGGGAAACGATGTAGCTCAGGTGTTAGCTGCTACGGTAGATAGCATTCTGGAGAACCAAGGACAGGTGGTGGCCTTTGCCTGGGTAGCCGGGAGCAGTTTGGCCGAATTGCAATCAGCCGCAACCAAGGCGCAAGCATTTTACGCGGACTACCAGAACGAACCAGCGTTATTAACTACTGTATTGGTTTGTACTGACAGCACCGCTACTATTCAGTTGGCCGATGATCATCGGTTTTATCAGGATGCTTTAGGTGCTACCCTACTTACTGAGGGACAAGAGCTGACAACGACTGCCATTACCCAAGATACCGCACTTTACGCAGCCTCCTTGGCCAAAGGCTACGAAGAACGAATCAAGAAGATCAATGTCTTAATTCGAGAGCCCCGAGCCGCTTTTTCAGTCATTGATAGCCTAAATCCAGGTTGGCAAAACGATACGCTATTTTTAGACGAGACAAAGAACTATGTTCTCAATTTTCAGGATGAAAGCCTGAATGCCGTAGCTTGGGAGTGGAACTTTGGCAACGGCTTTCGTAGTACGCAACAGCATCCGCAGACTACTTACATTCAAACGGGAACCTACACCGTTCAATTGACTGTAACTAGCAGCCCGGGTTGCCGATCTACACTTTCTAAGGAAATTACAGTGGTACAACGGGCTATTATGCCCCAGCTGGAGAATAAGCTCATCTGCCGGGGCGAATCGGTTAGTTTGCAAGCAACGAACACCGCTCTCATCAACGTATTTGCCGATGCTAGTTTAACTGAATTGCTGTTCGAAGGAGAACAATTTACGACTGAAGCAATCAATCAAGATGATACGTTATACGTGGTAAATGCCGCCGAAGAGTTTGATAGCCGTCCGCTACCGGTAATCATTAAGGTGTGGCAACCCGATTTGCAAATTCGCTACGCACTGGATACTATTGATCTTTCTAACAAGTATCGCCTGAACATTAGTCTAACCGGAGATACCCGGGCTATTACCCAGTACACTTGGTTGGTGAACGATATTGAGGTTAGCCAGCAAGCAGCGTTTGCCCACAATTTTTCTGATTCGCCGACAGAAGACTGGCGTTTAACATTGATCTACGAAGTAGACTCGGCAGATTTAAACTGTACGTATACGCTAGAAGAGAACATTATTCGTACCCAGGCTGAAGAGCCGGAGCTGTCGCCCGTTCGTATTTGCCAGGGTGAGGCGGTAACTGTTTCACCCGAAAATGGCGAATTGTTTTACTTTTACCCTGATGCCAGTCTTGCTACTCCAATTTACGCAGGAAGAAGGCTGCTGCTCGATTCGGTGGCCATGAATACCACCATTTACATCACCAATCTGGATGGTTTGATAGAAAGCAAGGCTACTGCGGTAAGCGTAGAAATCAATCGTTTTGCTGATTTTAAAACTTTATCGGATACTATTTATCTATCTGAACCCAATATGGCGGTATTGCAGGCATTTCCCCTGAACGAAAGTGATTCATCAATCAATTGGCAGTGGGACTTAGGCGACGGTAATTTCGCTTATCAAGCTGCTCGGGTCACTCCTCAATTTGACTCAGTTGGTGTATATCCCGTTCGGTTGCTGGCTACCCGTAGCGATGGTTGCACTAATTTAGTAAGCAAAACACTGGTGGTGCGAAACGTAGCCAGTACCCAAATTGACCCTGAAGACCGGGCGTTGAAAATTTATCCTAATCCGGTGCAGAACGTATTTTATCTGGAGAATCTACTTTGGTACCAAAAGAATATCACACTAAGTTTACTTTCCCCGGAAGGCCAGGTGGTGCTGCACCATCAACTGTTCTACGGCGAGTTTCCGTTACCAGTTGATGTACCTCAGCCACTGCGACAAGGTATCTACGTACTTCGCCTTCAGCGTGATAATAAAGTGTTCTACCGGAAATTATTGGTTCACTAGGGATATGATTAATCACGTCCCTACTACACCGACTGATCTTCGTTTACCTCAGAAAGTGGGCGATAATTATCCGGGGCTTCCTGAAATTTGGTGTCTTCTTCTTCGGGAGATTCGTAGGGAAACACTTCCACGATGGGGCTTTCTACAATTTCGGTCACCCGGAAGTCCACCAGCATATTATTCAGGCTTTGGTACATTCGGTCGTAAGCTTCCTTTACATTAGGAGCGGTAAGCAGTACGTAATTGGTGATCTTCTTCTCTGCTCCCTTTCCTTCTTCCTCCAGGGTATACACCATTTTACACCGGTGCCAGAGGTAGCTGTCTTCGTAATTAAACACGTCCGAAATTTTTGCCTTGGCTATGCCAGTCACGTAGAACTCACCTTGAATCAGCGATTCCATTTTTTCGTAAATACGTCGCTCAGCTTCAGTAAACGAAACCGCATCTACCAAATACATTTCCGATACGTTCTTCGCTTTCCCTTTCTCGTCTATTTTTTGATATTTTATCTTGCAGGTAAACCAGGTATTCATGATAATGAGTAATGATGGATGATTAATGAATGATGACTGATGAATATCGGATAGCATTATTCATCAATCATTAATTTGGGGGAAGCAAAACTACAGTTTCCTGGTTAAATCCCCGAGTGCTTTGGGCAAAATTATCAGAGAAGTTTGCTTACGACTGAATCTCAGTGGGTTGCAAGACAATTACTGAGAAGTTTGCATCAATACTAAAAATTAGTGGCGAAAACCGGGAATTCTACTGGAAATTTCCGTAAGTAGAAAGTATGTCTTACACCCGAAAAATCGTCGTTACCTGCGCGCCTCTCATCAGTCCAATCTTAGCCAAAGAAATTGAGGGGCTAAATTTACCCGTCAAGAGTATCAATCGCCTGGATGTAGAAACTGAGGGCACACTCTTAGATGCTATGCGGCTCAACCTACAACTACGAACCGCGCACCGGGTATTGTACCAGCTAAAGTCATTCACGATTAATCAGCCCAACGAGTTATATCAGGAGATTTATAATTACCCCTGGGAAAATCAGATTCCGTTGGACGGCTATTTTTCAGTGCAGTCGTATGTGAAGCACCCTACTATTTCCGACGGGAGGTTTGCCAACTTGAAAGTAAAAGATGCAGTGGTAGATCGTTTTATGAAACGGTTTGGTCGTCGCCCTAACTCCGGACCAATGAACGACCGGGTAGTGCTGTTTCTGTACTGGACGGAAGAAGAAGCTGCCATTTACCTAGATACATCGGGTGAAAGCCTGAGTAAGCGGGGCTACCGGGAAGTTACCGTGGCGGCTCCCATGCAAGAATCGCTGGCGGCGGCTCTACTGCTTTCTACCCAATGGCATCCCTCACAACCACTTATTAATCCAATGTGTGGGAGTGGTACCATTGCTATTGAAGCGGCCCTAATGCAGCAACAAACCTACCCCGGACTACTTCGGGGCAACTACAGTTTTATGCACCTTAAGTCGTACCAGAGCGGTATCTGGCGACGGCTACGGCAAGACTTGAAGCTAGACCAGCAGTCGCGGCGGGATGCCCAGCGAAATATTGTAGCTACTGACAGTAATCCAGACGCAATTGAGGCGGCTAAAAAAAATGCCCGAGCGGCGGGGGTAAGTCACCTTATTCAGTTTCAGCTAAGCGACTTTGCCGAAACTTCGGTGCCTGAGGTCAAAAAGACATCTGCTGGTAATCCGGTTATTGTTATCAACCCACCCTACGGTGCCCGACTTGGCGAAGAACGTAAACTAGAAGTGCTGTACGCCCGAATCGGGGATTTTTTCAAGCAACAAGGGGCAGGCTACTACGGATACGTGTTTACCGCTAATCGGGATCTGGCTAAGAAAATTGGCCTAAAAACCAGCCGTAAGCAAGAATTTCTCAACGGAAAACTACCTTCTCAGCTTTTAGAGTACGAATTGTATACTGGTAGCAAGTAGGGTACAGTTCTTGAAGCTAAAAGTTTAAAGTTGCAGGTTGCAAGCTTATAATTATAGGTTTTGACAGGGATGAAGAAGATTCAGGATTTTGAGGTTTGGCAAAAAGCTTCTTCTATTGCTTCTGTAATTCTTAGCCTGACTAATAAACCGCCGTTAAAAAGCGACTTTACGGTCTGCATTTTCTATCTCAAGCAATATTGCTGAAGGGTTTGAATACGACAACAATCGGGATTTTATCCGTTTTCTGAGATACGCCAAAGGTTCAGCGGGCGAATTACGAAGTCAGTTATATATTTTGCATAGCGTAAAAATGATCAACGTTCGACAGTATGAAGCAATGAGGGAAGAATTGCTTGTCTTATCCCGGCAATTATCAAGTCTGATTAATTATTTAAAGAAATATGTGTGATAAGCCATTCAATCCTCTCAAGCTAAAAATACGTAAACCTAAAACTTATAGCTTGCTAAACCCAAGACCTTTAAACGCAATCAACCAATACCTGAATCGCAGTAGGCACGTTATCAGTACACAGTGAGTAAGTTGATGAAAAATATCGTGGAGCCTTTGTATTACTCTCTTCCGGTGCAGTTGCTAATTTTGCATGTGCGGAAGAATCAATTGCTGTTGCTCTGTTGGGTATTGCTTATCTCCATTGTTATTGGTCAGTTCGGGAAAAGCTTGGGTATTCCCTACCTCTTTCTTGACCCGGAATACCTTGGGCAGGTTAATTTTTTTAGCTTTTTGTGGGTAGGTATGGCCTTTGGCGGATTTACAATGGCTTATCATATTACCTGCTATATTCTGGACGGCCCTGGCTTCGGATTCGTAGGTACCCTATCGCGCCCCTTCGCAAAATTTGCGCTAAACAACAGCCTGATTCCTCTTTTCTTCTTGAGTATTTATCTTCTTTGCCTAATCAACTTTCAGCTAGCCAACGAATACAATAACTTCTTGGGAATTGCCGAAAAGATGGCTGGTTTCTTCGGTGGACTGGTACTGATTGTTCTGTTAACGTTTGAGTATTTCCGGTGGACGAACCAAGACATTGTGCGCCTGTTGGCTTCTACCGTAAACCGAAAACTGAAAAAAGTGCGTTTTTCTCGGGTTCGTATTATGGGTAACTGGAAAGAAACGAAGAAAGGGGGGCGAAGGGTAGATAATTACCTGGATTTAAGACTACAGTTGCGAAAAGCACCAGTGGTTCAACACGATAAATCGCTGGTGCTGCAAGTATTTAACCAGAACCATCTCAATTCGGTAATTATCGAGTTGTTTATTTTTGCGCTGATTCTGGTACTGGGCATCTTCAGTAGTAATCCTCTGGTGCAGATTCCTGCTGCTGCCAGCATTTTGCTGTTCATTACGGTTATTCTGATGATGGCCGGGGCAGTTTCATTCTGGCTGAAGGGGTGGGCTACTACTGCGGTTATTGTTAGTTTTTTCTTACTAAATATATTCGTGCGCTACGAGTGGGGCGAAAATTCGTATCGGGCGTTTGGCTTAGACTATGCCACCGTAGAGACTGAATATTCGCTCAATCGTCTGAAAGCCCTGAACGATACCAGCTACTACCACCAGGACTACCAAGCTACTAAAAAGATTTTAGATACATGGTATGAGCGCATGTACGACCAGTACGCTTACAGTGCCGAATATCGTCCGAAGATGGTGCTGGTGTGTACCAGTGGCGGTGGGCTTCGCTCGGCGATGTGGACCACCGTGGCACTACAGCACGCCGATAGTGTTACTGACGGAAGGTTAATAGATCATACCCGGCTATTTACCGGAGCTTCGGGTGGGCTAATTGGGGCAGCCTATTTCCGGGAGCTGGCGTGGCAAGACCAGCGAAAGCAAGTGAAGCCAAATTTGCCTATTGTGCTAGCTCGTAACAATACGTCGGAACAGCCATCTATTTACGATCCTTACTACGCCCAGCTAATTGCCCAAGACAATCTAAATCCGATTATATTCACCTTGCTGGTGAACGATCTGATGGTGCGTAACCAGACTTTCTCGTACGGAGGGTTTACCTATACTAAAGACCGAGGCTACGCCTTTGAAGAACAATTCAATAAGAATACCCATCATTTGCTGGATAAGCAACTAAGCGATTATCGGGTACCGGAACAAAATGCCGAGATGCCGATGATAATACTCACTCCGGCTATTGTGAACGATGGCCGTAAGCTGTACATCTCGCCTCAGCACGTTTCGTATATGCACATTCGGTTACCTCACGAAAATCGTAGCCACCGGTCAATTATCAAAGGGGTAGATTTTCGCCGATTACTACATCAGCAGCACGCCGATAGCTTACGATTTTTAACCGCTCTACGAATGAATGCGGCATTTCCGTACGTAACTCCCAACGTTACTTTACCCACCTCACCGGCTATTCAAATCATGGATGCGGGCATGACTGATAATTTCGGTATTTCGGATGCGCTACGGTTTATGTTTGTGTTTCGGGAATGGATTAATACTCACACCTCAGGAGTGGTGTTACTGAACATTCGCGATTCGGAAAAGATTGAGGATGTTAAAGCGCCGAACAGTGCCTCACTTATTGAGCGCATGGTAGCTCCGTTCCGCTTCTTCTACGACAATTTATTCAATATTCAGGATATTAGTAACGATGACCGGATTGAACTAGCCCAATCGTGGTTGGATGTAGATATGCACAGTATTTATCTGGAGTATACCTCGGAGGTACCCAAGAGCTGGAAGTTGCTGAACCCTGATCGGAGTACGCTAGAACGCCCCTCGTTAAGCTGGCGACTTACCAGTCGAGAGAAGAATAATATTTTCGAAAATATCGGTCATCCTAAAAATGTAGCAGCACTGAATGAGCTAAAAAAGCTGCTAGCTACCGAAAAAACCAAAAATGAATGAGTGAATGACCCTATTGTTGGGGTTTGGGAGTTAGGGATTAGGTGTTGGAAGTTGGAAACCGGAAACCAGAGCGGTAGCTTCGCCTATTCGATCCCCGCCGGGACCGAAGACCGGAAAAGATAGCATCTTTGTTAACTACTTGTTCTATTAATTATCACTCACTATCCATTATCAATTTTCCATTGTACACTGCTCACTGCCCATTGTTCATTGGCTCTTGCACTACTTTTTGCACTTTCTGTAAATCGGTAGAGGCATCTACCATCAGGTGCCAGCTTACTTGTTTTCCATTTTCCATTGATTCGTAAGCCAGTCCTTTATCGGTAGCAATCACTCGACATTTACCCAAATCGTAGCGTAACGACTGGACTATATCGCCCTCGCTGATAGGATTATTGTTGAGATCCGCCAAAACCGGAGTGTGAGTAGTCTGTTTCTTCTTGAAAAATCCGAACATGAATAAGCACTTGATTAAATGGTTGTTTCTACGGAATACGTTGGTGACAAGTTAGCACCCAACCTGAAAAAGAGAGTGCCAGAGTCATCTGCACTCTCTTCATCAATTATTACCTCTTGTAAGGCATCTATTGTACAGTTAGCTCAACCCGCTCTCGTTGCGGGAACTCTCGCTGAGTACGAAGTAGCATATCTAATGTGACCACTGTGCCACTGTCTAAAGCGGGAACCGTATAACTCACCGTCCGGCTAACCTCACTGCCGGAATTAGCTGATGATTCGTCTAGCTGAGTAAGTGCAGTAAAATCGCCGTTCCCAATTTGTTCTAGTATTTCAATTTGGGTAGCGGGATCGTCTACCGGGTTTACGTAGTTGATAGAGAGAGTAACATTTTCGCCCGGCTGGGGTTCATCGTTGCTCAAGCTGTACTCTACTACGGTGGCAGTAGAAGTCCCTACTGTTTGTAGACCGGGAAGCTCCTCGTTTTCTTCACACGCCATCACTAGAACAAAGAACGTAAGGAGTAAATATGTTATTTCTTTCATGATTATACCAAATTTTAGGTTCATCGTCTATTCTACTGATCCCACCACAAGTTATCAGCCAGCGAAACCTCGGGAACATTTTGCCCATTTCGGGTGATTTCGGAATCGGGGTAGATCAATCGTCGAATAAACTGACTATTGAGTTCGGGGTTGTGGTTCGCCGGAAGTGTCATGCCCTGGTATTGATAATCGTAGCGGCGGGCATCTACCCAAGCCTCTGGGTGCAGAAACATAGCAATATGCTTCTCCTTATAGATAAGCTCTTCTGTCAGATTATCAGCACCCACCGCTACTGCTGGAGTACTTAGGTAAGCTTCAATTGCTTCCTGGCTGATACCCCCATCCTCTTCGTCAATATTAATTTTTGTCATGTGCGCCCGAATACCTTCCAGATAAGCCGAATAAGCCCGCGCCCGGTCACCCGCATCCAGGGCAGCCTCGGCTTCTATGAACTTCTGCTCAAAGTAGGTAAACACCAGTATCGGGGCGGTTTCTTCGGTATAGAATTTTCCGGTGACCAGCGTAGAGCGGGCTCCTTGCTCGGGAGCATCCCCTCGTCCGGCTCCGTTAGGAGTCCCGATGAACTCCCCAGCATCAGTAGTATCGTACATCAGAATCTGACGAGGATCTACGTAGCCGAAGGTCGTACCATCCATTGCTTCCACCATTTGTTCCGAAATCCACCCGCCGAGGATCAGGTTCGCGTTACTATTCGCCACCGACCACCAGGGGTTTCTTTCTTCCTCGAAGTACGCAACCTGAGCATCGTCTCCACTGCTAGCTAATCCCTGATCTATCTGGGCAAGTACTGCTTGGGGGTCGTACTGGTCAGTCTCACTGAGGTGCAATAAGTATCGAGCTTTTAGACCGTGAGCTAGTTTCAGCCAACGATCGGTATCGCCGCCAAAGATAAAGTCATCGTTACCGATCGTCGCAGTTGATCCCTCTCGTTGTAACTCAATAATTCCCTCATCCAGCAATTGTTGAACCTCGGCGTATAAGGTTTGATCATCATCGTAAGCTGGGGTGAGGGTTTCGGCGAAGAAAGCTTCCTCGTAAGGAATATCTCCCCAAGCGTCCAAAGTCATCGCTAGATTTAGTGCTTTCAAGATTTTAGTTGCTCCCAAATATTCGGTAGCCCCAGCTTCTTCCGCTTGCAGTTCTAAGTCGCTTAGGTCGGTCATCACGTTGTACAAGTTAAACCAGGTATTTCCGTAAGACACCTCGTCGTGGATGTCGGTAGAACTAGCCGGGTTAGGCGAAGCCAACTGCTGCACGTAAAACGCGGTAATACCACCTAAATCCTGGACATTATTACCTGTTTCAAAAGTAGTGCTAGTCATCAAACCCGTCAGCGGAGCTACGGTTGGGTTGTTCGGGTCGGTATTAATGTCTAGGTAATCTTCGCAACTACTGACGAAGGCGATCAGCCCAACCAGCAAGCTGCTTTTCAAAATATATTGTAAGTACTTCATCACTATTTTAGAGAGTTAGGTTCAGGGTGAAAATCAAGCTATGTACTCCAGGGTAGCCTAGTCCGGTAAAGCCAGTAGCATTGCCACCTGCTCCGGCACTAAATGACTCGGGATCGAAGCCGTTCCAGGGAGTCCAGAGGATAACATTATTGACCGTCGCTTTGAAACTAGCGGCTGACAGCGGAGTACGGTCTAGCCAATTGGCAGGTAATCGGTAGCCCAACGAAAGGTTGCGGAGCTTGACAAAAGAAGCATCCTGCACAAAATTTTCGGAAACGCCCCGGTAGTAATTGCGGTAGAACCCGGCACTGTAGTTCCGGCCTTCCGGGCCAATCCCCTGCCCCATCCAGACTTCCTGAGTATTGGGCGATCCATCTTCCAGCACTCCATCAAAAACCACCACATCGTTACGGTTTAAGGAATAGTCCAGTTTTCCAAAGGCTGAATAGAAGTTACCGAACTGATTGTACTGATCAACACCTACCCGGGCATCAATCAGAAACGATAAATCCCAGTTTTTGTAACTAAAACTATTCCGAAGTCCACCGAACCAGTCAGGTTGAGAGTTGCCTAAAATCAACTGTTCGCGATTGATCGCGGGAAAGCCCGCATTGTTGCCAGAACTGTTGATAACCAAGGGGCGATCAGCATCTAAGACTTGTAAGTCTTCGGGGGCTCCGTCAGCGTAGTAGCGTTCGTAACTTCGTCCGTACAAATTACCGTAAGCATCCCCCTCGATCAAACGCATAGTCACTGTACTACCTGCGTATCCAAATTGGTCACCCAACACAATGGTTTCAATCCCTTCCCGAATCTCTATTACCCGATTACGGTTACGGGTAAAGTTGACCGATACATCCCATGAGAAATCGGGGGTTTGAATTGGAGTGCCGCTTAGTACCAGCTCAATACCTCGGTTTTCAATTTCCCCAGCATTGGTGGTAAACCGGGTAAAGCCCGTGGCATTAGATACCGGAACCGGAACAATCTGGTCGCGACTGTTTTGTTGATACCAGGTAAAGTCTAGCGAAAGTCGATTGTTCAGAAAGCGTAAATCAGCCCCGAGTTCTACCGAAGCAGTACGCTCAGGTTTCAGGTTAGGGTCACCGAACGCACCATTACGGGTGAACCCTACTTGGCCATCCAGCGGAAAAATTGGTTCGCCCCCGCTGGTAGGTTGCGTATACGTAATTCCGGTAGCGTAAGGAGGGGCATCTTTACCTACCTCAGCATAGGAAGCCCGAAACTTTCCGTAGCTCAGAAAATCAGGAACATCCAGCACTTCGGTGAAAACGACTCCTAAATTAAATGATGGATAAAAAAACGAGCGATTATCTACAGGTAGTGTTGATGACCAGTCATTCCGTCCGGTAATGTTTAAATACAGGAAGTTGTCGTAGTTTAATAACAGGTCACCGTACACTCCCACCAGACGTCTCTGGCTTACGCTGTACTCAGTAACTAACTGGCTGGTGTTGCTTAGATGAAAAAACTGAGGAATGAGAAAGTCATCACCTTGAGAACGAAGCTCATTACTACTTCGGTCAAATACATCATTACCCAACCGTAACGTGGTTTCTAGCTTCTCGGCAAAGGTATGGTTAAATGTAAAGTTTAGCGTGGAGTTAATATCTCGGCTGTTAATTCTTCGTTCTTCAATAAACCCTTGGTCGGACAGAGCTACTTCGCCCTCAATGCCTAACGGCCCTGGTAAAACCTGAGTTCGTTGGTCGCTGTAGTAGTCGGTACCAATACGATATAAAATACTAAACCAATCGGTAGGGCGATAATTTAGGCTAAGGTTTCCGATCGCCCGGTTTACGTTATCCTCGTAAGTAGCGAAGCGGGCATCGTATATCGGGTTATTATTCCCGTAAGTTCGCATGGTTCCGTCGGGATTGATGTAGTCAGTCACATCTTGGGTATTCGCCCAATACATTTGCCGTTCCATAAATCGGTCATGAGGCACCCGGTTACCACCCGAATTGATGTAGTTGATAGAGCCTGTCACATCTAATCGGTCGCCCATATTCACGGACCCCGAAAGTTTGGCCGAAGTTCTTCCCCAATCGCTAAATGGAATTACCCCTTGTTGATCAAGATTAGCGAAAGAAGCATAAAAGGTCGCGTTCTCATTACCACCCGATACGCTGACAGTATTATCAACTTGCAATCCAGTTTCCATTGAGTTCCGGGTGTTGTCGTAGAATCGATGTTCAGGATCAAGTACTTGAACCTCAGAAATGGGGGCACCCCAACTCGGCCAGAAACTGGTGGGTTGATAGTTGCCGGAAAACCCCTGTCCATACTGCTCCTGAAAGTCAGGGTACCGATTGACCTGCTCGAAACCGACGGTACTGTTGAGATTTACCCGCACTCTTCCGGCTTCTCCTTTTTTGGTGGTGATAATTACTGCACCGTTGGCCGCCCGTACTCCGTACAGGGCTGTGGCTGCCGCTCCTTTTAGTACATTGAGTGATTCAATGTCGTTAGGATTTAAATCAGCTACCCGGTTACTAGCTCCTCGGGGTGTGTTTCCTGTTCCAGACTCAATGGTGCTGTTGTCAATCGGTACGCCATCCACTACGAATAGCGGTTGATTGTCTGCGTTAGGATCAAGAGAAGTAATTCCTCGGATGATGATTCGGGAGCTCATTCCAGGGGCTCCGCCCGAGTTGGTGATTTGTACTCCGGCGACCCGACCTTGTAAGGCATTTACCAGATTAGGCTGTTGAGCTTCCTGCAATTCTTCGGCCTGTAACTCCTGCACCGCGTAGCCTAAAGCTTCTTTTTCTTGCTCAATACCAAAAGAGGTTACTACGATTTCATCTAGTTGGGCTACATCAGAGGCTAGGCTCACATTCACTTCAGAACGATTGCCTACGGTTTGCTGCTGAGCTTCGTAGCCGATGAAGGAGAATACTAACATGGCATCGTCAGAGTCTACCGAAATACGGTAGTTTCCCTCAATATCGGTGACCGTACCGGTAGAAGTGCCCTGTAATAGCACGTTCACCCCCGGTAGGGTTTCTCCGGTTTCATCGGCAGTAACGGTGCCGGAAACCGTGCGCGACTGGGCAAAGCTTGAAGCGGAGCAAAGTCCTAGTAAAGCCAGCCCAAAAAGTAAGTAGAAGAATTGTTTCATACAGTACATAAAGGAAGGTTAAACATAAAAGTAGCGTTGATTGAAAGAAAAATGAGAATCTCAAATTTATTGACAATAACTTAGAATACAAGTGATTGTCGGCCTATGAAGTGAATCATTGTGGTTGAATATTACAGGCGAAAAGTAAAATTTGATTCTTGATTAGCCCTTGATGTACCTCAGGGATACATCTGAATATCAATTGATTGAAAACAAAAAAGGAAAACCTCTTGGCTTCCCTTTCACTACTTTTATGAAAACCAAAACAGTATTAGCTTCCCTCAACAACCTTATCTTCTTTGTTTTCAGGTACAGGATGCATTCGCTGACCGCGTAACTGTACGGGATTTCTTTTCTTTCGCAGCTTCATATTAAGCACCTCTACCAGTAGTGAGAAGCCTACGGCGAAGTAGATGTAGCCCTTCGGCACGTGGAAATGTAGTCCCTCAACGATCAGCATAAACCCAATCAGTATCAGGAATGAAAGAGCCAGAATTTGCAAGGTAGGATGCTTATTAATAAAATCGCTGATTTTACCGGCCAGAGTAATCATCACCGTCATGGCAATAACCACCGCGATAATCATAATAAGCACCTCTTCGGTTAACCCTACGGCGGTTAGGATAGAATCAAAAGAAAAAACCATATCGAGTAGAATAATCTGTAGGATGGTACCCGAAAACGATACTTTACGACCTCCACTGCTTTCGGCATGTTCTTCGCCCTCAATCTTATGGTGAATCTCGGTAGTACTTTTAGCTAAGAGAAAAATTCCCCCAGCAATCAGAATCAGATCGCGCCCACTAATCTCAAATCCTAATAAAGTAAACAGTGGTTGGGTAAAACCAATAATCCAGGTAATGCCCAGTAAAAGGCCAATGCGGAAAATTAATGCCAGAATTAGACCCAAGTTGCGGGCTTTAGCCTGTTGCTCAACGGGTAGTTTATTAGATACTATAGAAATGAAAATGATGTTATCTACCCCTAATACAATTTCTAAGAAGGCGAGCGTTAGCAAAGCAATCCAGGCTTCGCCACTGGCAAAAATTTCCATATAGTTTGGTTGGTAAGGTGACTAAAAAATCGGTAGACCCGTATAATAGTACTAGAATTGACCAAATAAGTTTTGATTTCAAAAGAAAGTGATATGTTCACAGAAGACAGAAATTACAACAATCAGCAATTGAGCCATTGAACCAATAAACCACAACATGAACATCTTAACCATCACTTTTAGCCCGGCACTTGATAAGAGTACTCAGGTAAA
Source organism: Tunicatimonas pelagia (assembly GCF_030506325.1). Lineage (NCBI taxonomy): Bacteria > Pseudomonadati > Bacteroidota > Cytophagia > Cytophagales > Catalimonadaceae > Tunicatimonas > Tunicatimonas pelagia. The sequence goes on from NZ_CP120683.1 coordinate 4,658,061, forward strand.
CGGTATTAAGCCAGATTCTAAATTGCGTTGCGAAGCACCTCACTACGACCCCGGTGGCGGGGGAGTAAACGTGTCACGAGCCATTCGAAAATTAGGAGGTAATTCTCGCTGTTTGTACGTAGCCGGAGGGCCTACGGGTGATAAGCTAGAAAATATGCTGACTGAGGCCGGGGTAGAGCAGCACCGAATCCATTGCCAAAGCTGGACCCGCGAAAATTTTGTTGTAGTTGATACTCTGCACGAGCATCAGTATCGCTTCGGGATGCCCGGCGACCCACTGAGCGAAACCGAATGGGAGCAAATACGGAAAGAAATAAAGGCGCAGTTACCTTCGGCAGATTACGTGGTTGTGAGTGGCAGTTTGCCACCCCATTCGCCCGTAACCATTTTTGCCGAAGTAGCCCGTTGGGCGAAAGAGCAAAATGTTCGTTGCATTGTAGATACCTCTGGAGAAGCTTTGCTCAGGGCGGCTGAAGAAGGAGTGTATCTATTAAAGCCAAATCTGGGCGAACTAAGTGCGTTAGCTGGGCAAGAAAAAGTAGTAGGGCTAGAGCAAGAAAAATTAGCTCGACAGCTCATCAACAACGGAAAATGTGAGATAGTAGTGGTTTCGCTCGGGCCTCGGGGGGCAATGCTAGCTACGGCAGATACTATTGAGTACGTGGCCGCTCCCACCGTTCGGAAAAAAAGTACGGTAGGGGCAGGCGATAGCATGGTGGGAGCAATGGTGCTTCAACTATCGCAGGAAGCTTCTTTGTTAGATGTAGTGGGTTACGGCGTGGCGGCCGGAACAGCCGCCACCATGAACGAAGGTACCACCCTCTGCCATCAAGAAGATGTAGAACGACTGTATCAATGGATCAAAAACCGAAGCTAAGTCCGGTTCGCCTGGATTTGGGCGATATTCTATTGCGTCCTTGGCAAGCGGGCGACGAGCCTTCATTGGCTCGACATGGTAATAACTATCAGATTTGGAAAAATGTACGGGATCGATTTCCTCATCCGTATACATTAAAAGACGCCCAGATCTGGGTTCAGATAGCAAATCAAGATCCAATGGCAATCAACTTAGCTATCGTGATTGAGGGACAGGTGATTGGTGCTGTAGGGGTGGTTTTTAAGGATGATGTGTATCGCCGTACGGCTGAGATTGGCTACTGGCTCGGCGAAGCCCACTGGGGGCAGGGAATCACTACCCGCGCCGTGCAAGCTCTTTCGGATTACGTGCTCAAGCATTTTGATGTTTGTCGTTTGTACGCTGGGGTGTTCGAGTATAACCTGGCTTCAGGCCGGGTGCTGAAAAAAGCAGGTTATCATCTGGAAGCTCGCCTTCGCCAAAGTGTAACCAAAGAAGGGCGCACGGTTGATGAACTGATCTACGTTCGTCTGGCAGAGTGAAAAAGCCGGAGACCGGAGGCCGGCCGCTGTGGAACAGAGACCGGAGACCGGAGACCGGAGACCGGAGACCGGAGACCGGAATTTAAAATTGATCTTCTGAAGATCGTAATCTAGTAATGAATAATTTCCAAGCCCCAAGCCCCAAGCCCCAAGCCCCAAGCCCCAAGCCCCAAGCCCCAAGCCCCAAGCCCCAAGCCCTGGTGCAATCAGCCATTCGCTCATTAAGTGATTTGTGAAATAATTCAGAACTCAATTTTATTTCTCTATATTACCCCTTAGGTTAGTAAATCTGTTTTTAGATGAACGGTGATTTTTATTTGGACGGACAAGCGTATCAAGAAATGCTAGATGCCTGCAACAACCTTCACTTTACTGAGATAGTGGGTGGGGTGGTAGACTTTAATCTGTTGTACGATGATTATTGGTTACAAGACTCCGCTGTTATCGAGAATATTAAGTTTAACCGAGGGGAGTGGGAAGTGTACCTTGTATTTGCCCACTACAAAAATCCTTATCGACTAATTAAGCGCAAGATCACCAGTTGCTTTTGTCAGTCTAAGGCCGAAACTTGCGCGTACTATATGAAGCGACTGGCCGCTAAAGACCAGCGGGGAACCCTAAAAGTGGATAAAAGCCTGTTTCAATACAATGGTAACTGATAAAGGAGCCGAATACGATTCTCCAGCTCAATGACTGCTACTAAGCAAAAGATTATTCAGACGGCTACGTTGCTTTATAACGCCCACGGAGTAGCCTCAGTGAGACTTCAGCAAATCGCTGACTCAGCCGAATTAAGCATTGGTAACGTAGCCTATCATTTCAAAAATAAGGATGCTATTACGCTGGCAGTATTTCATTATTTGTCTAATGAAGCAAAAGAAATTCTCAAGCTATTCCGGAAAACCCCTGATCTTTTAGATTTTGATCAGCAGCTAAAGGAGTGGTTTTACTTTCAACGGCATTACGCATTTTACTTTACGGACAACTCGCCTTGGCCCAACCAGGAGTTATTGCACCCCCGAGAGCAATCATTTTCCCGATTAGTGTTTCAAGTTCAAAAGCGGTTCGATTTTCATATCAAACGCGGTATTGTTTGTGCCAACAGCTCTCAACCAAACTATCAGGCGGTAGCAGAAACCATCGCAATGATTATTACCCTCTGGCCTTCGTATCGAGCGTTGCAGGGCAGATCAGTAGACAATGAGCGAGAGTATAAAAGAGACATTTGGAATCAATTTGTCCCCTACTTCACTGCTCGTGGATTAACGGAATACAATGAACTAATCCAACCTCTGTTGGCTCCGTCAGAATAATATGCCCATACTGTTCCTTATTTAGAATTGATATAGACTCTCTGAAAAGATTAGAAAATATTTTCTAATTAATAGTCTTTCCTATATATTATCAATTCGTTAAAAACAGTAGTCAAATCATAACCGCGAATTGCTACCTTTTGTCAACCAACCTACTAAATTATGATTAATGTATTGTGGCTTCAGGGTGGAGCTTGCAGTGGTAACACTATGTCATTCCTCAACGCCGAAGAACCCACTGTAGTGGAACTGGTTACTGACTTCGGCATCAACATCCTCTGGCACCCATCCATCGGCTTAGAAATTGGCGAACAAGTCTCCGATCTTCTCAAAGATTGTATTTCCAAAAAAATCCAGCTCGATATTCTTGTATTTGAAGGGTCAATTGTGCAGGGGCCTAACGGAAAAGGCACCATGAACTACTTTGCTGACCGACCGATGATGAACTGGGTGAAGGAACTCTCAGAAGTTGCCCAATTTACCGTAGCGATTGGCGACTGTGCCACTTGGGGCGGAATTCCCGCCGTACCGCCTAACCCTAGTGAGTCTACCGGAATGCAGTTCCTCAAAAAGGACAAAGGGGGTTTTTTAGGTGCTGACTACAAGTCGCAAGCCGGATTACCCGTAATCAACATTCCCGGCTGCCCGGCTCACCCCGACTGGATTACTCAAATTCTGGTAGGCATTGCCACTGGGCGGGCTAAAGATATTCTGTTGGACGACTACCATCGCCCTAAAACCTTCTTCACTGATTTCGTGCAGGCGGGTTGCCCTAACGTAAATAACTTTGCTCAGAAAGTAGATGGACACTTCGGAAAGCGCGGTGGTTGCTTATTTTACGAAGTAGGGTGCCGAGGGCCGATGACTCACGCCAGTTGCAACCGCATTCTCTGGAATCGGCAATCTAGCAAAACCCGGGCAAATCACCCTTGTTTGGGCTGTACCGAACCGGGTTTTCCCCACCACGATTTGCAGAAGGGTAGTGTCTTCAATACTATGAAGTATCTGGGGGTATTTCCGCAAGACGTACCGACTGGTCAATCGAAGCTACTGTACTACGCCCGGGCGGGTTGGGAGAAAGTATTGCCTACGAACAAAGAGCTTACCGTAACCTCAAAATAAAAACTATCAACCTATACTTATGGAATCAAAAGAATTAAATATTTCGCCCGTAGGTCGGGTAGAGGGTGACTTGGACGTGAAGGTGTACATGGAAGGCGGGGTAGTAACCCGTGCTCATACCCAAGCGGCCATGTTTCGGGGTTTTGAGAAGATTATGCAGGGTAAAGACCCTCAGTCGGGCCTAATCGTCACCCCGCGTATCTGCGGGATTTGCGGTGGCTCTCACCTCTACTGTGCTTCCTCTGCCCTAGATACTGCCTGGAAAACTCAGTTATCTCCTAACGCATTACTACTTAGGGCCATTGGTCAGGCAACCGAAACCATCCAGAGTATCCCTCGCTGGTTTTACGCCATTTTCGCTACTGATATGGCAAATAAGAAGTTTGCCAGCAAGCCTTTGTATCAGGAAGTGGTAAAGCGGTTTGCCGCTTATGTAGGCACGTCCTTCCAGAAGGGAGTAACGGCCAGTGGTCGTCCAGTAGAAGTGTACGCTTTATTTGGTGGACAGTGGCCCCACTCCAGCTACATGGTGCCCGGTGGGGTAATGTGTGCTCCAACGTTGAAAGACATTACGCGGGCACATGCTATTATGAATCAGTTTCGTAATGATTGGCTAGAACCGGTTTGGCTGGGTTGTTCAATCGAGCGGTACCTTCAAGTGAAATCTTGGGATGACCTGATGGCTTGGGTAGATGAAAACGAGTCGCAACGTAATAGTGATTTAGGCTTGTTCATTCGGGCTTCGTTAGAATTTGGATTAGACACCTTCGGTCAGGGAGTAGGCAAGTACTTGGCTTTCGGCACGTATTTGCATAAGGACAGATACAACCGTCCAACAATTGAAGCACGTAACGATGCACTGATTAGCGCGGGTGGTTTCTACGATGGTGAAAATTACCATGCCCTCGATCATATGCAAGTTTCTGAGCACGTACAGCACACTTGGTTTAAAGATCACGCTCCACTACATCCGTGGGAAGAACCTATCCCCACTCCGGTAGAAACGTCTACTATACTAACCGAAACTGATTTCGACGGAAAGTATAGTTGGTCTAAATCGCCCCGGTACATGGAACACGCTGCCGAAGCTGGGCCGCTATCGCGGGTAATTATGGCAGCCAATCCGGCGAACCTGGAGCACCAAAACCGTGATCCATTGTTCGGGGACATTATGAAGGAAAAAGGCCCGAGCGTATTCACTCGTACCTTAGCCCGGATGCACGAAGCACCGCGCATCTACGAGTATATCAACGAATGGCTCGGACAAATTGATCTGGATGCGGAATTCTACATCAAGCCGGAAGAGCGTGACGGCAAAGGCTGGGGAGCTACCGAAGCAGCTCGCGGAGCATTAGCGCACTGGATTGAGATCAAGAATGGTGTAATTGAAAACTACCAAGTAGTAGCCCCTACTACCTGGAACGTAGGTCCGAACGATGGCGAAGGTAAACCTGGCCCGATTGAGGCGGCTTTAGAAGGAACTGAGATCGAAGATGCCCACGATCCGGTAGAAGTTGGCATGGTCGCCCGATCCTTTGATTCTTGTCTGGTGTGTACCGTACACGCCCACGATGCTAAGGACGAAAAAGAGTTGGCTCGTTTTAAACTGTAGTTTTGTAGCGGAAGATTTTCTTTTAACAAGAAGTAGTGAGTATGACTATGACGGGAAGCACCGCTCACCGCATCGCTATCATGGGTTTCGGAAATCCAGTACGGAGCGACGATGCGGTGGGAACTTACGTAATTCAGCAACTTCAGCGTATGCTTTCCGATAGGAAAGACGTTAGCCTGTTTGATATGGGTACCTCCGCTTTTGAGGTGCTCTTTCAATTGAAGGGGCATCAGCAAATTATCTTGGTGGATGCAGTAGTCAATACAGGTGATCCGATAGGAACGCTATACCGGGTTCCGGCCGAGAAAGTTCGAAAGGCACCCCAAGACGATCCTATGGTTTTTCTGCATAGTATCAAGTGGGATCAAGCCCTTTCGTATGCCAAGAAATTAATGCAGGATGAGTACCCAGAAGATATTCAGGTGTATTTGATTGCGATTGACAATACCCGCTTAGAGGTAGGTATGTCCGAAGTAGTGCAGCAAGCGGGCGACCGGGTAGTAGAATATATTTTAGAGGAGGCAACATGGACAGCATCACCCTAAAATCGTCTCATTTGTACATTCCGGGCGAGATTGCTACGAAAGTATTTGGCGATGATCCGCAAGCCTATTTGGCTTATCAAGCGGAGCGCGGTACTCTACTTATTGCCGCGGTTTCTCAACAGTGGTTCTACAAAATGCATAAGCCGAGTCAGCACCTGCTTAAAACTAGAAACTTGCAGGGTGACAAAACCATTGCCTTGCACGAAATCCTGATTGATAATGCGCTGGATAATCAGGATCGTGAGTTGGAGTATACTATGCAAGATACCTCTGGTATTTTGAAGATTAATTTGTAAGAAGCATGATAACTATTTACCTAAATAAAACCCGTCAGGCTGAAGTGGCGCAAATCATCGATGCTGTGCCTCGGCTATCGGAGTTAATAACGATTACTACCGAAGACGCTTTAGTGGCGAATTTGATCGTAGACGAACGAGGTATCATCATGCCGCTAAATTGGGACAACAACGCTCCGCCTTTTCTGATGAGCAGTCCGGTAGCATTTAGTTCTGAAACCCTACTAGGCTACATTTTCATAGCCTTGGGCAACTACGCCGAGGCTCAAAACTACCTTGCAAAGCACCCCAAACTCTACAATGAAGTGATTAGCCTTGGCTGTTTACAGACCAATCAACCGCTACCTAACGAGTTAGCGGATACTCTGGATAAAGAAGGTTGTCGTTCTAATCACAATATAGCGTTGCTTCAACAATATGGCCTTTGGCCTTTGGCAGTAACGTTAGCCGAAGTGCAGCAGATGTATCAGAAAGCGTTGGCAATTGCACCAGACAATGAGCATCATGCTTTCACGCTGAAGCAATATGCTACTTTACTATTAGATACCAACCAGGGTGCCAAAGCAGAAGAATTACTGCAACAGCATCTTTCCCAAGATTTATCTGAGGAAGCTTCCTACGCCCTGAAGTCGGTTCTGATTAGTGCTTGGATGGCGCGTTTGTCAGTGCCCTACGATGAGAATCGGATTAATAGCCTAAAAGATTTGCTTTGGGAGACGCTGACGTATCTGGAGCGACAGGAGCGAATGGCTGAGGTAGGCTTACTACTGATTGATGCTTCCGAAGTAGCCAATATCTCTGAGAGTTATTCGGAATCCTTAGGGTATATCAATCGGGCATTGGATATTTTTCGGGCGCAGGATTTACCTGAACTGGCGGGAAGTAGTCTATTGAGAAAAGGAACCTTGTTGTACACTTGGGCACAGAACGGTAACCCTCAGTTTTACAAACCAGCCATTGATACCTATCAGGAAGCTCTGAAAGTTTTTAAGCGGGATGAGGCTCCCGAAACCTTCGCTCAGATTCACGCGCACTTGGGAGTACTCTACGCGGAAATGTCAGATTTGCAGCAGAAAAAAGGAATCTGGGCGGCGGTATCAGCCACGTCATTTCAGGAAGCATTAGTTTTCTTTACCAAAGAAGCGCATCCGTATGAATACGGACTGGTTTGTAATAACTACGCCAATGCCCTGACGAAGTATCCGACTGCTTTGCGAATTGATAATTACGAAAAAGCATTAGAATATTATAAAGAAGCATTAGCGGTTCGTACCTCGGTATATCCTTACGAGCGGTCAATCACCTTACTCAATTATTTGGAAGCCAGTTGGTTTCTGGATAATGGAGACGATAATTTTAATCAAACTCGGTACCAGGATATGCTCAACAAAGCTCAGGAAGTGAAAACGTTAGTAGATGCACCAGATTTGCTAACTGAAGCTGATCGACATTTGGAGGAGCTAGCCCGATTAGAACAGGAAGCTAAAAGTGAAGGCTATGCATGAGATGTCTCTGGTTCGCAGTATTTTCCGAACGCTGGAAGATGAATTTCCCGCTGATAAAATGAACCGATTGGCACAGGTGAATTTGCAGGTGGGCTTACTCGCTAATGTAGAACCTATTCTAATGCAAAGCGCTTTCCAAGCCTTGACCGAAACCGACAAGCAGTACGAAGCAGTGAAACTAGAGATTGAAACCGTACCCGTAGCCATCTACTGCTCCGCTTGCGATCATAAATCGGAAGTGCATCAGTACAAGTTTGTGTGCGAAGAGTGCGGACAACTGAACAACAATGTAGTCCAGGGAACCGAGTTACTTATTCACCAAGTACATTTTAATGAAAAATTGATAGTGGAAAATGGATAATGAAAAGTGACCGCCGTGCGGTGGAAAATGCAATAATTAATTATCAACTATCAATTGTCACCTTTCAACTAAAAAACTATGGCAATAGAAAAATCAAGCAAGGGAGCGAGAGGAAGCGTACAGTGCGAAAATACCTCGCTTAACCTATTAAAAGCCAACGACTTTGTGGCTGAGAATATTCGCAAGGAGATGCAGCGAAGAAATATTCTGATGATTAATATCACTTCGTCGGCTGGTAGTGGAAAAACGACTTTGTTGCAGGAAACAGCTCGTCGTATTAGCAATCAGGTAAAAATGAAGGTGCTGGTAGGCGATCTAGAAACCGAGCGAGATGCTGCCCGAATCCGAGATGCCGGAGTGGAAGCCTTACAAATTGTAACCGGAGGTATCTGTCATTTAGAAGCTCAGATGGTATGGCAAGCAATGGATCAGGTCGATCTGGATGGAGTAGAACTGCTGATTGTAGAAAATGTAGGTAACCTGGTATGCCCGGCTTCTTTCGATTTGGGCGAAGACTACCGAGTCACCCTAATGGCAACTACCGAAGGAGATGATAAGCCGAAGAAGTATCCCCGGATGTTCCTAACCAGTGATCTGATGCTGGTATCGAAGGCTGACCTACTGCCGTATTTACCTTTCTCGGTAGAAGCAGTCACCCAGGATGCCCGCGAGGTGAATCCCGATATTGAAATGATTCAGGTTTCCAGCACCAGCGGCGAAGGTATTGATGCCTGGTGTGAGTGGTTGCTGGATAAAGTTCGAGAGAAACAAGAAAGTCAGACTCAGGAAGCATCTGTATAATTTCTTTTGCCAACCTATCAAATCCATATTCAAGGGCAAGTGCAGGGGGTGGGATTCCGCCCCTTCATCTATCAGCTTGCCCAGCGATTTAGCCTCACCGGGCAGGTGAGCAACCGTAGTGATGGGGTGCGGGTTTTAGTGAATGCTTCACAACCAGTAGCGCAGCTATTTCTCGAGGCAATCCTTGAGGAGCATCCGCCGATAGCCCGAATCACTAACGATAGTCTTCAAGAAGTAGCTTCCCAAGAGTTTCGTGACTTCTCAATCGTTCACAGCGAAAGTACCCACCATCGGGATGTTTTACTCACGCCGGACTTGGGACTATGCCCTGCTTGTCGATCTGAATTAAATCAGAAAGATAACCGCCGCTACCATTATGCCTTTACTAATTGTACCCACTGCGGCCCCCGCTACTCCATCATCAAGGAATTGCCTTACGACCGCGCTACCACTGCTATGGCTCCATTTGAATTATGTGTGGATTGCCAGCAAGAGTACGATGACCCGACCGACCGACGCTACTATGCCCAGGCCAATACCTGCCCCCAGTGTCCAATTACATTCGCGCTTTATGATGCCCAAGGAAAATTAATCACTAATCATCCCGGAACTGAGTCCGGGACAGGTCAACCATCAATCATTAATCAGGTTGTTGAAAAGTTGCGGGGCGGAGCGATCATTGCCATCAAAGGAGTAGGTGGTTATTTACTGGTCTGCGATGCTACCAACGCTGAAGCAGTAAGTACATTAAGAAAAAGAAAACATCGCCCGACCAAACCCTTTGCAGTCATGTATCCTTCATTGGATCAGCTGCGACAGGATATTCCAGTAAGTAAAGAGGTTAAGAAGTTGCTAACGAGTTCGGTGTCACCAATTGTGCTACTTCCAGTAACTGATGCGGGAAAACAGCGATTAGCATTTAACCGGCTGGCGCTCCAGCAAATAGCTCCCAACTTACAGCAAGTAGGAGTAGTGTTACCTTACGCTCCGCTATTTGAAATTTTGATGCAAGAAGTAGGTAAGCCAGTGGTAGCTACCAGTGCTAATATCAGCGGTTCACCCATTGTTTATACCGAAGAAGCTGCTGAACGCCAACTATCGTCATTAGTTGATTTTCGTCTGACGTATAACCGAGAGATCGTTATTCCCCAAGATGATTCGGTGGTTCGGTTTAATCCAGAGGCTAAACAAAAAATTATACTACGGCGCTCACGAGGAATGGCACCTACATTGGTATTGCCGGAACCACTAACTTCTGATAAAAACATTCTGGCGATGGGCAGTGATCTGAAAAGCACCTTCGCCTATACTCACTGCGGCAACCAGTATGTTAGCCAATATTTGGGTGATTTAGCCAGCTACGATTCGCAGCAAAGCTATCGTAACGTATTATCCCACCTGCTCGAGTTATTTGATGCCCAGCCAGAAGTTATTTTAACCGATCAGCATCCGCAGTATTTCTCTAAGCAATTAGGTAAGCAGTTGGCTAAAGAGTTTCAGGTATCCGTAGAAACCGTTCAGCACCATCAAGCCCATTTTGCAGCAGTGCTGGGTGAGAACCAATTGATTGATGCCGATGAATCTGTGCTGGGAGTGATTTGGGATGGAACTGGTTTAGGCGACGACGGGCAAATTTGGGGTGGCGAATTCTTTATGTATCAAAACTATTCCTTCGAACGAATAGCTCACCTCGAGTATTTCCCACATTTGATGGGAGATAAAATGGCTCATGAGCCTCGCCTATCGGCTTTGTCATTGACCAACGGAAGCTATGTTGTTCAGCAAAAATTTTCTACGACAGAATGGAAGCATTACACCCAACAAGTGAATCGAGCTGATGGATTTAAAACCTCTAGCGTGGGTCGTTTATTTGACGGAGTAGCCAGTATTTTAGGTCTGATTGATCGGGCTACCTACGAAGGTGAAGCTGCGCTGTTACTGGAAACTGTTGCAAATGATTATATTGAACGTTATGGTTATGGGAAACTAACCAGTTACTTCAGTGAGACTGAGATTAGAGAAACGGTTCCTTATCAATCGTTGATAGATGAAATTCTTCGAGATAAGGACGAGCATAGCAATAAATTCATTGCGGCTCGCTTTCACTACTCACTAGCTGATTGTATCCAAAAAGTAGCTCAGCAGCAAGGTACCAAGAAAATAGCGATGAGTGGCGGTGTGTTCCAGAATGCTCTGCTAGTGGATATGGTTCATAAACTAATGGCGGATGACTACGAACTATTTTTCCACCACCAATTATCACCCAACGATGAAAATATATCCTTCGGTCAATTGGCTTACTACCAAATTCAGCAAAAGGCACACGTGCCTACAGTAACAAGAGGCGAATCAATGGAGACTTTGTGAGCGCGTATCAGCAGTAGTGCTTAGTTAGTTATCAGACCAGATGCGCGAGGTAAATACAAAGCCACAAGAAAATAGTAAATTGCAGAAAGGATTTAACTTGAATGATATGATAGAATTTAAGATTCAACTGGAAGAAAGTGTTGTACAGGTGTTTGGACGCAAACAGGTGGAAGACTACTTGCAGGATTTTGTAAAACAGATGTTACTTAAAGCAGCGGCTCAAGACGTGTTAGAAGACCTACAGGATACTGATCTGCAAAACGACCAAGAGTGGCAAACCGCACGTCATTTGGCATGGCAACAAGAGAAGCATAAATACTTCGCAGATAAATGACCGACTTTGTAATTGATGCTAATGTTCTAATGAGCATTCTTATAAGTGGTAAAGTAGGCTACAGACCTATTTTATCCTTCAATAGCTTTATCTTACCAGACTTTGCTTTTGTAGAAGTAGAGAAGTACAAAGACGTTTTAAAGAATAAAACCAAAGTATCTGAAACCCAATTTACTAAGTGGACTTACTTCGTTTTTACTAATCTGACAATCCTTCCTCAGTACGTTTTAGAGAAAAGTATTTTAGACAAATCTGAACAGCTATTAGAAAAGGTTGATTTGAAGGATATCAGTTACGTGGCATTAGCAATGCAGCTAGATTTACCACTTTTGACTCGGGATAAACCTTTGTACAAAGGGTTAAGAAAGCAAGGGTTTAGAAAAGTACAACTGTTTGATGATTATTTAAGAAGTCTGTAACCTGTGATGCAGTAAAAAGACAAAGCAACTATCCATTGTTCATCGGCCGCCGACGCGGTGTCAATTAATAACTTATGTGTCTAGCAATTCCCGGAAAGATCAAATCAATAGAAATGCAGTACGACGGTACGGTGCGAATGGCGCAGGTACTGTTCGGTGGCATCACCAAAGAAGCCACGCTCGAGATGGTTCCTCACGCCCAAGAAGGCGACTACGTGCTGGTTCACGTAGGAGTGGCCATTAGCGTAGTAGACGAAAAAGAAGCGAAAGAAACCTTCCAATATCTTAAGGAAGTTGGTGAACTAGACGAACTAAACCCAGAAGTCTGACCAACGAAAATTACTCTCAAAATGAGTACATTTTGGAAGGCTTTGCTATATATTAATCCGAAGATGGAATGACTTCTCAAAGATGTTACACTTTGCTCGTTCATTTTTGTCTGGGAGACCCCGTCTTGACACAAAAACGAACAGCGCGGCTGCCGCCAAAAAATCAACCGGGTCGCCGGGCGAAAAATTCAATGCTTCTTCGCACAAAAGCTTACACACGCCCGCTGAATTTTCGAGCCGACGCACTAAGTGTTAACGTAAGTTATGAATATAAGAAACATTCTCTTCGTTCAGAAAGGGAAGAATTTGCTGTCTGAGCGTAGCGATCCACCGTGGACGCGGCGGGTTGCCGGTGCAATTTCAAATTCTTCTAGATTTTTGTCTACTTTTCATCGATGGAAAATCGGACCGCCGATGCGGTAGAAGCCCGCCCGGCTCAAGGGCAAGCATTCAGAAATTAGGCGTTTATAGACTGCCACCGATGAAACTTAATATACATGGATCATATAGAATATCAGTTCTTATAAATCTCTCCCAGAAAATCAAACAAACTCTTATTGTACACTAACTATGCAAGATAACAGAATTACCTTCGGTGGTAGAAAGCGTTGGCAAGCAACCGAAAAATATCAACGACAAGTTGCTGAAATAAAAGAAGAGGTAGCTGGTCAATATACTCTCCTTCTGTTAAGCGAGAAAAGTTGGTTAAAACGCTTAATAATAAAGGGTAAACGAAATATTGAAATAAGAAGAAGAATAGCCAAGCTAGATTCTGATAAAAATCTTCATTTGGCTAGTACACCCACGTGGAATAGAATTTAAAAGCAACCTACTATGAAATTCCTAACCGAATACCGCGACCCTGAATTAGCTCAGTCTTATTTGGAAGAAATTCGTAAAACTGTGACTCGCTCGTGGACAATTATGGAAGTATGCGGGGGGCAAACTCATAGCATCGTAAAAAACGGCTTACTGGGTCTGCTTCCCGACGAGATTACGATGGTACACGGTCCCGGTTGTCCGGTCTGCGTCACGCCCCTTCACCTAATCGATAAAGCTGTTTACCTAGCTGAAGAGAAAAACGTGATTCTCTGCTCATTTGGCGACATGCTGCGCGTGCCGGGTTCGGAACGTAGCTTATTGCAAGCGAAAGCTAAAGGGGCTGACGTCCGCATTTTGTATTCTCCGCTAGAGGCAGTTAAGCTAGCTAAGGAAAATCCTGACCGCGAGGTAGTATTTTTTGCAGTAGGATTTGAAACTACGGCTCCGGCCAACGCGCTTTCGGTACTGCATGCGCAACGCGCTGGGTTGACCAACTATTCTATTCTGGCTTCGCACGTATTGGTGCCTCCCGCAATGGAAGCCGTATTGGCTGATGATGAAAACGTGATTCAGGGATTTCTGGCTGCCGGGCACGTTTGCACCATCATGGGCATTGATGCTTACTATCCCATTGCTGAGAAATATCAGATTCCTATCGTAGTAACTGGTTTCGAGCCAGTCGATTTGCTACAAGGTATTCTGATGACGGTTCGGCAGTTGGAGCGTAATCAGTATGAGTTGGAGAATCAGTACAAACGAGTGGTTCGCCCCGAAGGAAATTTAGCCGCACAAAAAGCCATTGAACAGGTATTTCAAATAGCGGATCGAGAGTGGCGCGGAATCGGCACTATTCCGCAGAGTGGCTACGAGGTGCGCCCAGAACTGGCGGCTTTTGATGCCAATAAAAAGTTCTCAGTTAATATTCATCACGCTCAGGAATGTGCAGCATGTATTGCCGGACAGGTATTGAAAGGACTAAAGAAGCCTTTTGAGTGTTCGCAGTTTGGCAAAGCTTGTACGCCTTCTACTCCGCTGGGCGCACCCATGGTTTCTTCCGAAGGAGCTTGTGCCGCGTACTTTCACTATCAAGAAGCCTAGCGATGACTCAATTCCGAATGCAATTAAACTGTCCCCTGCCCGAACTTGATTTCGATGTAATCACGATGGGGCACGGCAGCGGGGGGGTGCTAACCAACAAGCTACTGGACGATGTTATTCTCAACCTGTTTTCTGATGAATTAGAAAATGAGCGTCACGACGGAGCGCAGCTCTCGCTAGAAGGAAATACCGCATTCACTACTGACAGTTTCGTGGTTTCACCACTCTTTTTCCCGGGAGGGAACATCGGTGACTTAGCGGTCAACGGAACGATCAATGACTTAGCCATGTGCGGTGCAATACCGCAGTACCTTTCATTGAGTCTGATTATTGAAGAAGGCCTACCGATGACTGACCTTTGGGAAGTTCTTTTAACTATTCAGCAATGCTGCAAGCAAGCCGAAGTGAAAGTAGTAACCGGAGATACGAAGGTAGTTGAGCGAGGCAAAGGCGATAAACTCTTCATCAACACTGCCGGAATTGGGAAAGTACACCCGCAAGCAGATATTGGTATCAATCGCGTGCAAGCCGGAGATAAAATAATTGTTAGTGGGCCGTTAGCCAATCACGGAATGGCAATTATGTCGGTGCGGGAAGGACTAGAATTCGAAACCGAAATTCAGACAGACTCGGCACCATTGCATCAACCCGTGAAAAACTTACTAGACGAATTTGGCTCATCAGTACATCTGCTACGCGACCCGACTAGGGGTGGAGTAGGTACAGTGCTCAACGAAATTGCTCGCAGTGCTAACTTAGGTGTGAACCTTCGGCAAGTGGATATTCCGGTAGACGAACAGGTAGCCGGAGCTTGCGAACTGCTAGGGTTAGATCCGCTCTACGTTGCCAATGAAGGGCTCTTTTTAGCTATTGTAGCCGAAGACATTTACGAAGCTGCCCTGGGGCAGTTGCGAGAAAATGGTTTTGCCAGATCAGCTTGTATTGGTGAAGTAACTGATGAGCATCTGCGACAAGTGGTGCTAACCAGCGGCATCGGTGGTCGCCGGGTAGTGAATATGCTAGCTGGAGAACAGCTACCCCGAATCTGCTAAATAATGATTGATGACTGATGAGTAATAACTAATGGAAAGTGAAAGTTGTTATTCTAATCTGCAACCTGCCAAACGTGTAACTCAGTGACCAGTGACCTATGCCTATCCATCTTCCTAATACTAACCCTCAACTTCGTATTTTTAAGGGAGCACCCGACAGCCCATTTTTGGCTCCTCGCGGGGTACATTTGCTGGGCAATAAGTTGCTAGTGTCGGACACCGGGCAGAACCGGGTTTTTATCTGGAATCAGTTACCTACTGAAGAGTTTCAGTCTCCCGATGTAATTTTAGGGCAAGGGGAAACAACCGCTACCGGACGTAATCAGGGAAGTGGAGTAAGTGCTTCTACTTTGCAATATCCCTCCGGATTATGGGGTGACGGCCAAGTGCTGACCGTAGCCGATGCTTGGAATCATCGAGTTCTAATCTGGCACGAGTTTCCCACCGAATCTGGCCAACCTGCTGATGTAGTGCTGGGGCAAACGAATTTTGTGAGTAATGAACCTAATCAGAAGGGAGTAGGAAGTTCTCCTTCTGAGCATACGTTGTATTGGCCCTACGGACTCACTTCGGATGGGGAGCATTTGTGGGTAGCTGATACGGGTAACCGTCGCGTTTTGTACTACGATCAAATTCCGATCAAAAACAACGCTCCAGCGGATAAATTAATTGGCAAGGATAATTTTCAGGAGCGGGATTACGACCATACGCAACCCATTTGGCCGTATTCAGTGAAGCTTAGTCCGCAAGGGCAATTAGCTATAACCGATACACAGTACTACCGAGTATTACTGTGGGAAAGCTGGCAGGAGGCTTTTGATCAATCAGCCTCGGTAATTATCGGTCAGCCTGATTGGGAAGCGAACGGGCAAAATCAGTTTGGATTATTTCCTCAGGCGAATACGTTGAATTGGTGTTACGATAGTTGTTTTGATGAAGGTGGTTTATGGGTAGCCGATACCGGCAATAGTCGGTTATTGCGGTTTAATAAGTTACCTCAACAGCATAATCAGTTCGCTGATGGTTTAATCGGCCCCAAGGATTTTGCCACGGGTAGCGAAAACGCGGAGACAATTAACGGAACAGAAGGGGCATTGTACTGGCCGTTCTCAGTATCCGTATACGGAAAAACGATGGCTATTGCTGATACTGGGAATCATCGCATCGTATTGATTAGCGGAGACCGGATACCGGATTCGGGAAACCGGAACTCTGCATCTACCACATAAGTTAATATTCACTGATGCACAAGTTTACAACGTATTTACATATTGCTACTCAAACACCTTTTCCGGTCTCCCGACTCCGGTTTCCATGAAGTACTGGTTATGGAAAAAATAGCTTTAGACGTAGTAGCTCTCACTGATAGCGAATCGCATCCGGGCAACTTCGCGTTGATACTGGAAGAGCGTTCTGGCGGACGACGGTTGCCCATTGTTATTGGGAAAGCTGAAGCTCAGGCGATTGCAATGGCACTGGAAAATATGCAGCCTCAGCGTCCGCTTACTCACGACCTGTTTAAGCAAACACTAGAAGCCCTCCAGGCTACCCTGGAAGAAGTCTTTATTTATAAAATGGAAGAAACTATATTTTATGCTAACCTTCAGCTAAAGAATTCGTCGGGACAGGTGCTTACCATAGAAGCCCGGAGTTCTGATGCCGTAGCCCTGTCGGTACGCTTTGCTTGCCCTATTTACACCACTTCCGAAGTGCTCGATATCGCAGGATTTACCAATGAGTCATCTACAGTAGTAAGTAAAAAGGGGCCTTTCTCCGACTATCCATTGAAAGAGCTAGAAACTTTATTAGCCAAATTACTCGCGAAAGAGGATTACCAAAGTGCGGCTCGTATCCGCGATGTTATTGAGAAGAAAAAGAATAGAAAATCACCATAATTAAATGACTAATGGATACTTGGTTTTTTTAGGCATTCCTGCTCTGAATGAACGCTGGATTACGGAAGGTAAGCTCCATTCTGTTAGCTACTATCTTGTTCCTTATAAATAAAGTTTTGTAAAAAAAATATTTTGTGAAGTTTGTTAGAAAAATAACAATTGCTTAACACAGGTAATAATTCATTCACATAATGGTAAAGTTGAGGTAACTGCCAGAGGCGGGTATAATGCTACTTTTATACCGTTTTCATCAACAGTACAACCTCTAAATTTTATCATGAAAAAGTATTACTTATCTCTGTTAGCAGCCATGTTTTTCTGCTATAATTCTTATGGCCAGTTTTTTTTCGATGTCGAAGTGGACACTGCTTGGCTACCCGAAACCGTGGTGATGCCTCCCTCACCGCTCAAGTATCAAGTTCTGTTTGTTGGTCAGTCCGATAAGGTTCAAACTACGGCTACCTACGGCAATGCGGCTGGTGAAGCCCTGGCGAAGCAGTGGCACGATTTCATCGGGTTTACCCCTGACCCTGATAGTGACGATCTGGGTTGGATCTCGGTCAACCACGAAATGATTTTGGCGAACGATAGCATCGGTGACGGTGGCGGAATGACCATCTTTAAGGTACGCCGCGATCCTAATACCGATACGCTGGAAATTGTTGAGCAAACCCTAGCCGACGGGCGTAGTGGTAAATACTTTAACGTAGACTTCGTGAACACTGTAGGCGAAACTGGTATGAACTGCGGAGGAATTACTTCTCCAGTTGACGGGCGTATCTGGACGGCGGAAGAGTGGTTCCGAACCAGCAACGGGTCAATCTATCGCGACGGTGGTGGCGTTACCGACACATCAGATTTTACAATTACCACTGATCTTCCTGGTGAGTTTGCTGGGTCTACTGTTGCGAAGTACCAGAACTTCAATTATATGGTAGAGATCGACCCCCGCGAAGCAAAAGCGGTTCGCAAGCAGTACAACTGGGGACGCCAACCATTTGAAGGGGGAGCTATCATGCCCGATAATAAAACTGTTTACTTAGGGGCAGATGCTACCCCTGGTCTGTTTACTAAATTTATAGCCGATACTCCGGGCGATTTTACCCGAGGTACCACTTACGTATACAAGCATGACTTGAATGATTCTATCAACGGTAACTGGGTAGAGATGAACAACATGTCTCTAGACGAAATGCTGTACTTCGCTGATTCGGCTCTTATGAGAGGAGCTACTATGTACAATCGTTTAGAGTGGCTTACCCAGTACGATGGAAAAGTATATATGTCAGAGACCGGACGTGATAACATCCGAGATCGCTTCTCAGAGGCAGCGGCAATAGGTGGTACATTAGACTACCACTGGTTGGAGCCAGTACGGGCACGTCACCCCAACTTAGAAGCTAAAACCGATGAGCAAGTGATTGACTTTGTTCGCGCTGGCTTCTTTAACGACTACTACGGGCGTGTCCTGGTGTACGATCCGGCTACTGATAAAGTAGAGACCTACCTAAATGGTGGTCCTTTCTACGAAGAATCCCCTGAGGTAGCTGCTTATCCTAATAAGCATCTGACGAACCCTGATGGGTTAAACGTGATGGTTGTAAATGGCCAGCCGTACATGGTTATCAATGAAGACCTGAATGGTACTTCAAACGCCCGAGTGCCCGCTGGAATTAGCAACCGCACTTGCGAAGCATTCTTACTGGATATGAACAAGTCAAATCCTACGGTAGATGACTTAGTACGTATTTCAATTGTACCTGTAGGGGCTGAAGTAACGGGTGCTCAACCTACTCCTGATGGAAAAACACTGCTACTAAACTCTCAGCACCCATCTACTGACAACCCTTTCCCCTATAATAACTCGCTTACCTACGCTATCACCGGATGGGATGATGCGGTAGCCGCTATCACCTCTATTGACGATCAAGTGACCGAAGTAGAGGGACTAAAATTCTGGGCAGACCATGTTCAGCGCGTACTTCGGACTAATGAGCGTGTAGACATGGCATTGTACGATGTAATGGGTCGTCGTCTACGCGTAGTGCGTAACGTAACTGAAGTAGATGTTCACGACCTACAACCGGGTGCCTACATTATGAGAGCTTACGGCCTTGAATCTCAGAAGGCAGTTGGAGCTAAATTTATCTTGGAATAATATTTCAGACATAGCAAAAGGCTAAAGTGTATTGCGCTTTAGCCTTTTTTCCTCCCAACCCTTTCATCTATGAAACGACTTCTACTCGTATTTTCACTACTACTATTTATCGGAGTAATAATCACCTCATTTCGTCCCGAGAAAAATCAATCGCTGAGTCCGGCGGCTGAAGTAAAAACCCAGTTTCTGGAAGATCTACATACCTTTCAGATAGCTTGCGAGCGATTGCATCATAGCACGTCTCAACTTACCGAAGCTAATCTGAAGGAAGCCCAACAAGCTTTCATCAATGCCCGATATGCCTACAAAACAATTGAATTCTTGGCAGCTTACCTTGATGAAGAATTCATTGGAAACAACATCAATGGGGCACCTTTATTGTCGCTAGAACCTAACGCACCTCAACTAAGTATTCTTGAGCCGGAGGGTTTCCAGATACTAGAAGAGACACTATTCAGTGAGAATCCTTTAGAGGAAAAAGAAGCGATCATAGCCTATACCGCAGCCTTAAGCCGAAGTGCTCAGGAGCTATCGTATTTACGTCAAACGTATCTTACTGATCGCCAAGTGATTGAAGCAGCTCGTATGGCACTGATTCGGGTATTTACCTTAGGTGTTACCGGCTTTGATTCTCCTGTGCTGGCTAACTCATTGCCGGAGGCTTCTCAAGTATTAGTTTCGCTCCAAAAAGCCATTCAACTATATATTCCGCTGGTAGGGGTAAAAAATGCTAATCTTGCTCAAAGGTTAGAAAGTACGGTCGCCGAAGCAGTAGATTATCTGGCAAAAAATCAAGATTTTGATACGTTTGATCGCCTTGGTTTTCTAAAGGGTTATATTAATCCGCTGTACGCCGATTTGCTAGACGCTCAGTTAGCACTGCAAATTGAAACCTACTACGAAACTGCATCGCCCTACCACAAACACGCTATTAATTACTTTGCTAAAAATATTTTCGACGAAGACTTTCTGAATCCGTTTTACTACACGCGGATGTCTTCTCAAAGTTATACTGGTGCCGCCGTGCAGCTAGGGCGAACCCTCTTCTTTGACCCTCTTCTGTCTAATAATAACGAACGCTCCTGCGCCTCTTGTCATCAGCCGGAAAAAGCCTTTACCGATGGTCTGGCTAGGAGCCTGGCAACCAACAGCGAGGGAACCGTAAAACGAAATGCTCCAACTTTGCTCAACGCGGCCTACGCTGATCGTTACTTTTATGATTTGCGTTCTGAAGTGTTAGAAGATCAGATGGATCACGTTGTTTACGATCATCGAGAGTTTCAGACTAGCTATTTGGCGGTTTTTGAAAAAATTCAGCGAAGTGAAGACTACCTAGCTATGTTTTCCGAGGCCTTTCCCGAAATGAAGGATGACCCAGTAAATAAACACACGCTGACGACTGCGCTGGCTACGTATATTGTTTCTCTGAAAAGCTTGTCATCTCCTTTTGATCAGTACGTGCGGGATGAGCAAGAATCGCTGGATGCCTCAGTGAAGCGAGGGTTTAATTTGTTTATGGGTAAAGCGGCTTGTGGCACTTGTCATTTCGCTCCCACTTTCAATGGCTTGGTTCCCCCAATCTACCATGAATCAGAATCGGAAGTGTTGGGAGTACCCAACACGACAGATACCGCAACGATGGTGATAGATGATGATTTGGGACGGGCTTTGGGAGTAATTAAGGAATACGTAGATTTCTACCGACATTCATTCAAAACCACTACCGTACGAAATGTCGCATTGACTGCCCCATATATGCACAACGGAGTGTATGAAACACTGGAGGAAGTGGTTGACTTCTACAACCAAGGTGGCGGAGAAGGTATGGGATTGGATGTGCCCTACCAAACACTGCCGCCGGATCCGCTCAACCTAACTGACCAAGAGCAAGCCGACCTCGTGGCCTTCATGGAGTCCCTGACAGATACGGCTCAGGTAAATCAGGTTCCTCGGGAATTACCTACTTTTGCCGATAACGAAGATTGGAACCAACGTAAAGTTGGTGGTACGTACTAAAAATGAATAAGGTAATTGGGTAGCGCAGGAGATAGTTGCGAATTTCTCAAATCCCCCTTGTCCTCTTTACGAAAGGGGAAGAGTAGCTTGTTGTTTTTTTTCTTCATACCATTACCTTATATCTTTATTCTTCTTTTAGGGCTAACTACCCCGAGTTGGGGGCAGATGCCCGAAGGGGAAGTCTATCAGTTTCAGATTACAGAAAACGGCGTTTATCGGTTCGACTATAAGCTACTGAAGAAGGCCGGGTTAGCAGTTGACCAGTTAAATCCTAATCAGATTCATGTTTATGGTCAACGCGGGGGAGCTTTACCGCAGAGTAATTCAGCGGCAGCCCATCAGCTTACCGAACTGGCTATTCATCCGGTAGGGTTGGCCGATAGTGTGTTCAATCAGGATGATTACCTTCTGGTGTATGCCGAAGGGCCGGATCAAACAGAGTATGACTTGCTCAATAATTTCTACGCAGTAGATCAGAATCCCTACGCCCGAGAAAATTTTCTGTTTGTGACAGTTGAAGATAAGCCACCGAATCTCGTTCCTAAGAAACCAAGTTTAGCTTTCGGTTGGGGGGCACCGATTGAAAACTACGTGGGAATATACCACTACGAGGAGAACAGAACCAATATTGTTCATTCCGGGCGCGAGTGGTTCGGCGAAGCCTTTGAAGAAGAAAATCCTACTCAAACAATTCCCTTTTCAACCGGAGTAATTGTCTCTGGGTTAGAGGCGAAATTACAAACATCGTTGATTTCTATTTCTAGTAGAACTTCTCGCTACGAGGTTTCTCTGAATCAACAATCGGCCGGTACGCTAGAGCTGGGGGCGGCTCAACAAACATTGTACGGCTACCGGGGGCGGTCAGCTACTGAGCTACATACCATTCAGCTTGACCATGAAGGTTCTAATGCCTTATCGGTACAAATTAGTTCAGTAACCGACGGTGGAGCTGGTTATCTGGATTATGTAACGCTCAATGTATCGCAGCCACTTCGCTACCAAGGTCAGCTTACTCATTTCCGAAATCCACTAATGGGTACGCATAGTGTCTCTCAGTTTCGGGTTCAGCAGCCTACTGCCGAAATGTTGATCTGGGATGTTACGGATCCGCTGCGGGTGCAACAGCAGCAGTGGAATTTGGTGAATGCACAAGCCAGATTTCAGGTATTTGCCGATACTGCTCGCGAATATGTGATGTTTGAGCCATCGGCGGTAATAGGGCGACCAACCTTCACTGCACAAGTGAATCACCATAATATTCTCAACGCACAACCTCCTGAACTACTAATTGTCACTACCGAAGCTTTGCAAGGTCAGGCCAAGCGACTGGCTCAGTTTCGGCGAGAGCACGATGGCCTCGTTACTCAGGTTATATTGCTTACGGATATTTATCGCACATTCTCAGCCGGGCGGCAAGATGTAACTGCGATTCGCAATTATATTCGGCATCTCTACCATCAGGGTGATGCTTTGCGCTACGTTATATTATTCGGCGATGCCTCTTACAATTATTTGAATACGGAAGAGAATACCAACGTAGTGCCCACCTATCAGTCGTACGAATCGTTACACAACGTCCATAGTTATGCTTCGGATGACTACTTTGGTTTTCTGGAAGTACAGGAGGGAGAATGGCAGGAGTCTACCCACTCCGTCCCTCATAATCTGGATGTGGCTATTGGACGCATTCCGGTAAACACTTCCGAAGAAGCCGCTATTGTGGTGGATAAACTGATTCATTACGCCTCTAGCCCGAAGACATTCGGAAAGTGGAAGCAACAGTTGCTGTTTGTGGCCGACGATGGGGACGAAAATAAGCACCAAAGCCGTTCTGACTTTCTGGCTTCCCAAACCGAATCACAGACAATGTTCCATGCGGAGCGCCTGTTTATGGATGCTTATCCGCAGGAAGAGCATTCGGCACCGCTTGTTCGCGAAAAATTAGATCAACAGATTGAGAAGGGAGTTTTCTTGGTAGACTTTATTGGACACGGAGGAGAAACCGCTTGGACTGATGAGCGAATTTTAGACTTAGCCATGATTGATGGATGGAGGAATCACGATCGTCTTCCTATCTTCCTGACGGCTACCTGTGAGTTTGGTCGCTACGATGATCCTCGCCGACAATCGGGCGCCGAACGGGCGTTACTACATCCGGAAGGCGGGGCAATTGCGATGCTCACTACCGCCCGTCCGGTATTTACCGGAGCCAACTTCGAGCTGAGCTCAGCCTTCTACGAAGTGTTTACGCAGCATACTGGGCACGAAGCCAGAATGTTCCCGATTCGCTTAGGGGATATTTTTCGGGAAACGAAAAACCGGGGCGTATCGGGCACCTCAAACCGCAACTTTACGCTGCTCGGTGACCCATCTATGGCTCTGGCAATTCCCGAGCGAACGGTCACTATTACCAGTTGGCAAACGTCTCCAGCTTACGGCGACACTTTGCGCCCGTTACAACACGTCACTTTGCAAGGCGAGGTACAACAAAATAGCGGGCATGATAATCAATTTAATGGTATTGTTTATCTGGATTTCTTCGCCCAGCCTGAACAACAATTTACGTTGGGAACAGAAGGCACCGAGGTGCTAGCGTATATCGACCAAAGTGCCCGGCTTTTTCAAGGAAAAGCCACGGTGAAAGATGGCATATTTACGGCTACGTTACGCATCCCAAAAAATTTATCTTCTGAGGTAGGCAGTGGAAATATTCAACTGTACGCAGAAGATATCCAACGACAAGTGGATGCAATGGGGCACTTCGGTCAATTTGCCTTAGGTGGGGAGCCAGTAAATGCTGAGGGGGATGTTTCTCCGCCCCAAATACAATTATTTCTAAACCAAGTTAGCTACCCCACCACAACGACAGTTTATAACCGCCCGACGCTGTTGGTAGAATTGGCTGATCCTAGTGGAATAAATACGTTACCCGGCGAATATGCTATTCGTTTATCCATTGATGGAAATGAAAGCCAAGAAATTCAAGATTGGTACGAAACTGCGTTGGATAACTTTCAAGCCGGTAGCATCACTTTTCCTCTTTCCTATCTACCGCCGGGAAGGCACAGCCTTACGTTACAAGCATCAGACACGTATCTTAATAGCAGTCAGCAAACGCTAGAATTTACTATCGTGGCTGATTCGGTGTTTATTCTAGAAAGTTTTTCAGTGTATCCTAACCCTACGGCTGATGAGGTATCGTTCAATTTTTCGGTAAGTTCAGAAAGTAAACCCAACCGAGTTGAAATTCATTTGTTCTCACCCATTGGAGAGCTAATTGCTAAGTGGCAGGAAGGCTTCGATCAACCTGACCAAAACCTAACCATTCGTTGCTCGTTGGTGACTGATATTCCGGCTACCCTAATGCCGGGTGTATATCCTTTCCGTTTTTATCTCTACGATCAACAAAACCAAGTTGTCAGTCGGTCAGGTAAGTTAGTATTTCAGTAGGAAGTTTGGTAAAACAGTACACTTGCCCTTTTTTATAACTGAAGAAGGTGATAGTGGAATATTGTATTGCGAAAAATTATAATATAAAAATACTACCAAAACGCTAGTATATTAACTTACTTATATCCTATAATACTCCGTAGCCATCCGAATAATATTCTGAATATAGCCTTTTTTAATATTGCACGCAGTATATTATTTTTCTAAACTCACGATAATTCTGCTATTATAGTACAATCTACCCCGAGCTAGATGGCAAGATAATGCAACAATTTCTATTAAACTGCATTATACTATATACTATTAGATAGTTAGTAGGTAGATAATTTTTAGTACAATGGAATGGTTCAATCTGTATAGTTTGAATGATGTGCTGTTATTTTTAGAGTTTCACCAAGATTTTGTACTTCATGTGGTGCCCCTCATTATTTTGATTATGGTGCTCTATAATCTTAGTTTTGTGGAGACTGAAAGTCAAGATCACACTGGCGATACAAACAACAAGTAGAGTATATCTACTTCGCACATTTTTACGTATACTTATTTTTTAAACTTACATAATCTAACTGTTTATGCCAGAAAGTATTGCCTCTTCGGTAGTAGTCATTACCGGAGCTTCCGGCGGAGTAGGTCGCGCTACCGCCCGTGAATTTGCTAAAAACGGATATAAAGTTGCTTTACTCGCTCGGGGAGAAGCTGGTTTGGAAGGAGCCCGCCGTGATGTGGAAGCTCTTGGGGGCGAAGCCTTAGTTATTAAAACTGATGTATCGGATTACGCTCAAGTAGAGCACGCTGCCCAGCAAGTGGAAGACACGTTCGGGCCAATTGATGTTTGGGTAAATAATGCTATGCAAAGTGTTTTTTCCCCGTTTGAGCAGATGACTCCCGAGGAATTTGAACGAGTGGTAGATGTTACCTTTCTGGGTATGGTTTACGGTACCATGGCTGCCCTCAAACGAATGAAACCCCGTAACCGGGGTACTATTGTGTTGGTTGGCTCCGCATTGGCTTACCGAGGTATCCCGCTCCAGTCGGCTTACTGTTCTTCTAAACACGCCACCAACGGTTTTTTTGATTCAGTCCGGTCTGAATTATTTCATGATAATAGTGATGTTCATCTGACGATGGTGCATCTATCGGCGATTAATACCACTCAGTTTAATTGGGTGAAATCTCGCTTGCCGAAGAAGGGTAAGCCAATGGGTAAAATTTATCAACCGGAAGTGCCTGCCCAGGCTATTTATTACGCAGCTCATAATAAGCGGCGTACTGTATTTGTAGGCGCAGGGCCCCTGCAAACCTCATTAGGCAATACCTTTATTCCCGCTGTGCTAGATCGCCTATTGGCTAAAGTGGGCTATTCAGGACAGCAAACCCACCAACCGGAAAATTTCGATCGTCCGCACAATCTGTGGGAGCCTATTGCGGAAGATCGGGGGGCTCACGGTTCTTTCGATGATGAAGCAAAAGAAAGTAGCTTGGAAGTACAGGCGACTACTCACCGCGGAGTAACAGCCGCTGTGGCAGCTGGAGTTGCGTTTAGCGTAGCTGGGTTAGTCTACTTATTCCGTTCTTAGGCAAGAGGGTTCTGACCAAGAAATATCGCGATAAGCGGTAGTTCGCCTAGTGATATCAGAAGCTGTTTTGGTTATTGGTTTGATAGCTCAAAGAAACTAATTGAAACAGCTTCTCCTCTTGCCGACGGAAGCACTATTTCTTGTATATTTGCTTCTCACTATACTACCTATGAAGCAGCTATCCCGTCGAAAATTGCTCAAAACTTCCGGCTCATCTGCTTTAGCTACATTAGGTGTAAGCATATCGGGACTGGCCCAACCTAGAAATTCATCTATTCAAAATAAAAAAGTTTTGGTAGCCGGAGGACATCCTGACGATCCTGAAACAGGCTGTGGCGGATTAATGGCGTTGCTGGCCAAAGAGGGGCACCAAGTAATATCTTGCTATTTAACCCGTGGAGAAGCTGGAATACCCGATACCGCTGCTAATGCTGCGGCTGAAATCAGGACAAAAGAAGCTAAAACTGCTTGTGAAATACTAGGGGCAACCCCGTATTTTCTGGGGCAAGTAGACGGAAGCACTGAGATTAATAACGAGTGGTACCAAAAGGTAACCGACTATCTACAGAAAGAGCAGCCAGATGTAATTTTCACCCACTGGCCAATTGATACGCATCGCGACCACCGGGTGTGTTCATTATTGATCCATGATGCTTGGCTGCAATCGGGGCAAAAAGCAGCACTGTACTACTATGAAGTTGTGTCAGGTATCCAGACCCAGAATTTTTCTCCTACTCATTATTTAGACATAAGCTCAGTACGGGAAAAGAAGCACCAGGCTTGCTTTGCTCATGTGAGTCAAAATATTGAGCAAGAATATTTTAACGATCATGGCAAGATGGAAGAGTTTCGGGGCATGGAGTACGGTTGTGCTTATGCCGAAGCTTTCGTGGCTCATCACCAAAATTCTCGAGAGAATTTTTTGTAGTTATAGCGTAATAGGAATAAAAAAGGTTAGCTGATAAGCGAAGAACTTATTAGCTAACCTCTTAATAGAACAATCGCGTATGGTTAAACTATACGCTAAGTTTTTCTTCGCCCTGGCGTTCGTATACGTACCCTTCAGCCTTACTCAGTTGCTGAGCAGCTACTCCTAGTAGTACTCCGTAAATCACTTTAGATGAAACATCAGCGATGGTGTAAGTAATTTCCCGAGCTACCACTCCGGTTTCGTTAAAAAATGCCCCGTTAATACCCAGCAAGTGTGGCATGAGGTAAGCACCCGGATATAGCATCCAAGAAATCAAAAATAGTACCCAAATGGCACCGAGTGTGCTTTTAGCATCAGCCGGAATTCCCTCTTGTCCTTCGCGGATTACTTTACGCATCAACCAAAGAATATGACCAAAAAATACGGTGGAAATGGCTCCCCAAATGGCGAATTTTACGATATCGGTTACTTCGTAAAATTGGCCAATGTAGCCGGTGACAATCATCAGCGTACCCGATACCCAAAACTGATTACGTACACTGCTAAAGCTACTTTTGGTAAGTGACACTACAAATAAAATCTGGAACAATAGCATAGGGACATCAATCAACCAATTTAAGTAGCGATAGCCATTGTTGAATAGATCTGCGCCAGAAGCCAAGTAGTATTTGCCTCGTTCAATATCAAACTCAAATGCGGTAGTCCAGTTTTGCGCTTGTACGTAGAGCAGTAAAAAAGCTGAAACCATAACCACCACCGAAAGAATGTTTGACATTCGATATTTGGGGGCGACCTGCTTCAGGGTGAGTACAAAGTACAATAATGAAGCTAGCATTACAGCGTACCCTAACGTGAGTACGTGAGCAACCATCTGATACGCCATTTCGGAATAGCCTTGCTCTAGGCCCACGTAATTTTCAAAAGTAGCGTTTCCTAATTCGTTCATGGATAAGAGTGTTAGTTAGATAAAAAAAATTATTGATTCCTATTTTATAAGTAAAGATTGGCCTGATTTGTTACCATATCCAGCGAGGTTTTCCAACTCTCCAGTATAACCCTACCTCTAAATTACCCCCACTAAAAGGTTTCCTACGCTCAGTTGGTTACTAGGCTTACCCTAACTTGACTCCGTGATGGCGCAATTGATATTGCTTAGCAATACTATGCTGTTCTTGGGAAGCTTATAACGTAAAAGTCTACATAAAATATAGTGTATTCGCCCGGTTTTTGAACATAGCTTAGTGAGTAATATCATCCATATCAATATGAACAAAGCAGCAATACTTAGCGGACTAGTTTGCTCTATCAGTCTCCTATTTAGTTAAGGGAAGCTCAGGAGATTACTGATAGCGGTTTTGTAATTCAGTGGGAGGGCGATTCAGCTTATACGCCTTACATATTGACAGTTGCTAATGACGAAATGTTTAGCCAAGTGGTAGAAGGATACAATGCTTTTGAAGCAACCAAAGACTCTATTCTGCTTACGGGGCTGGCCGATCAAACTACCTACTCAGTAAAAGTAGAGGAGGTGACATCGGCTGATCGTTCCGGGGTGGTTACCCAAATAACGTACGCAACTACACTGGAAAGTATCATCACAAGTATTGTAGATCAGTTACCTGTCACAGAAATATGCCCGAACCTTTCCCTTTTTCCACAAAGAGTTATGGGTTATTGAATTGCTGATCGCTTAGCTGTTAGATCTGTTCTGGTGGCGGAGGCCCTGTCGGTAAAGGTGGGTGACTAGATTGCTATTGATCTTTAACTTTTAACGCTGTACACTTCCTACTCTTTCGTATCTCGCATCCCATTAATTCCCCGCAAATATTTATTATTTTGCAGTGCTAATAGGAATTACACTACACCAATTATGAGATTGATGATTATTTCAGGATTATGCCTGACGTTATTGATTGCCGCTTGTCAACCTCAAGCTAGTCCAACCACTGAAGTAGAAACAGACACGGTAACCACTGAGCAATTTCCCGAAAAAGCTTCTGCGCTTACTGTTTACGAAGTCAACATTCGGCAGCATACCGCCGAAGGTACTTTGAGTGCCTTTATTGACGATATGCCTCGCTTGCAAGAAATGGGTATTGGTATTTTGTGGATTATGCCCGTGCAACCTATTGGTAAGAAGAACCGCAAGGGGACGCTTGGTAGCTACTACTCTATTAGCGACTACCGAACGGTAAATCCCGAATTTGGTACTGCTGATGATTTTCAACGCTTGGTAGATACAGCTCACGAAATGGGAATGTACGTGATTCTGGATTGGGTACCGAACCATACTGCCTGGGATCATCCCTGGATTACTGAGCACCCCGATTACTACGCTAAAGATGAAGAAGGCAACATTACCTATGAAGCCGACTGGACCGATATTGCGTTACTCGATCATACTAATTCGCAGACCCGCCGGGAAATGATTGCTGACATGAAGTATTGGGTAGAGAAATTCAATATTGACGGTTTCCGATGCGATCACGCTGGCCACGAGATTCCACTCTACTTTTGGGAAGAAGCCACGGCCGAACTTGATCCGATCAAAGATTTATTCTGGCTCGCCGAGTGGGATGGAGCCCGAATGCACCTAGAGTTTGATGCTACTTACGCTTGGGAGCTGTTGCACTTAACCGATAAAGTAGGGAAGGGCGAGGCCAATGCTGATACGCTAGCTAATTGGATTTTGAAGGACTTACAAGAATATGGTCAGCACCCGCTACGGATGACAATGATTACTAACCACGACGAGAACTCCTGGAACGGAACGGTGTTTGAACGTTACGGCGACGGACACCAGACCTTTGCTGCGTTTATTTTTTCAGCCTACGGCATTCCGATGCTGTACAGTGGGCAGGAAGTGGGGTTAGATAAGCGATTGAAATTCTTTGAAAAAGACACCATCGATTGGAGCGACTCCCA
The DNA here is from genome assembly GCF_030506325.1 of Tunicatimonas pelagia. Classification (NCBI taxonomy): domain Bacteria; kingdom Pseudomonadati; phylum Bacteroidota; class Cytophagia; order Cytophagales; family Catalimonadaceae; genus Tunicatimonas; species Tunicatimonas pelagia. The sequence continues at coordinate 4,688,387 of NZ_CP120683.1, forward strand.
GCAGCTACAACCGTTCTATACTAAGTTAGTAGCACTAAAGAAGGAAAATCCGGCTCTGTGGGCAGGCAAAGTAGGTGGGTTTCCGCAGCGTATTAATGAGGGTCCTGATGTGTACGCCTTTAAACGGCAAAAAGACAATAATTCAGTAATTGGGGTAATGAACTTCTCTGCCCAACCCCAAGAGTTGCAGCTAACAGATGCTAGCGTAGTTGGCACCTACACTGACTACTTTACCGAGCAGTCGTACGAACTGTCAACAGAAGCACCGCTAACCTTAGCCCCTTGGCAGTACTTAATCTTTGCCCAGAACTAGCTATAGCCGAATCGATTTGGAAAAAGTAAGCTACAGTCAGATAGTTGCGGATCTGCAAGCGATCATTCAACGGGAGCACTACCCTCGAAAAGCAATCTTACACCGTGGGCAAACTGTTTGTGATCATTTATTTTTTATTGAGTCTGGCGTTGTCCGAACATTTTATTATAGGGACGGAAAAGATATTACGGCTCATATTGCTACAGACTACGGAGCTATTACCGCAATAGATAGTTTCATTCAAAGAAAAAGAAGTCGCTATACTATTGAGGTGTTGGAAGACTCGCAGTTAATAAAAATTCATTATTACGACCTCTATCAACTTTTGGAAAAGAATCCAGCCCTTGAGCGGACGATAAGGATATTTCTAGAGCATGTTTATATTGATCTGGCCGAGAGAATAGAGGGACTTTTATTTCATACCGCCCGAGAACGCTACGAGCATCTTCTGGCTCAAAACCCTGCTATCATTCAAAGAGTAGACTTGAAGCATATTGCATCGTATCTGGGAATTTCTCAAGAAACACTCAGTAGAGTAAGAGCCAACCAATGAAGCTTTTTTGATAATTATCAAGTACAGTTCATGCTAAAGTCTTTTTCTTTGTAGCACAAAGCCGTATCAGTTACTTCTGGGCGGGAAAAGTGAAAGGAGTAAATATGCAGAGGGAAATCATCTACGCGAGTGCCAGTGAGATTGTTCGGAGAATCCAATCAAAGGAATGTGCAGTGACTGACGTAGTAACCGCTTTTCTGGGACAGATTGAGCAGTACAATCCAGATATCAACGCTATCTTTGATCTTCGTACTCGAGAAGATTTGCTAACGGAAGCTCAGGAAAAAGATCAGGCACTACGTGAAGGTCAACCCGGCCCATTGCATGGTTTGCCAATGACGATTAAGGATAATTTTTGGGTAAAAGGGCTAAAAGTTTCTAATGGTCATCCGCTCTACCGGAATTTCGTGGCCAATGAAGATGCCGAATTGGTAAAAAAGCTAAAAGCTGCGGGCGCAATTATTATGGGAAAGACAAACGTTCCCCTCTTCAGCATAGATTGGCAGGCAACTAATTTTTGGAACGGGCAAACCAATAATCCTTATGACTACCAAAGAGTACCCGGCGGTAGTTCCGGCGGATCCGCTGCCGCCGTAGCTGCTGGGTTTAGCCCAGTTGAACTGGGTGGTGACCAAGGGGGATCAATCCGAGTACCTGCCCATTTCTGCGGAATATGTGGTATTCGGCCTACGGAGCACGCACTCTCTAACCAAGGGCATATTAGGTTTCCTGGTAAGCCTCAAGGACACAGGCAGATTACGGTAGCGGGGCCACTGGCTAAAAACGTAGACGATCTACTGCTAATGATGAAGGTGCTTTGGAATAATTCGACCAATCCCTTAGCTGAAATTCCTCCGGTACCGTTTCAAAATAATAGCTGGGATGGTGAGAAACTGTTAAATATTGCCGTTGCCGAATCACTGAACGATGCTTTGTTGGATCAAGAGTATTTGAATCTATTTCAATTATTTGTAGAAAAAGTGAAAGAAAAGGGGCACCGCGTTGCGTATGATTATCCCGTGTACGATGAAGATGAAGCCTACTATACCTGCGGAAAAATTACGGGTCATGAGTTTGCGATCAACATGCCCCAGTTGCCCTTCGCTAGTAGCTTTCTCTATTGGTTCATTCGACTGAAGTACCGCGATGCCACTTGGTCTCGGGGAATTTCCAAAGGTATTAGGGCTTCTGCCAAAGAGTACGCAGAAACACTCAACTACAAAGATGCTGTTTCTAATATCTACCATCAGTTTTTTCATCAGTACGATGTGTGGATAACTCCCGTAGCCGCTTTGGAAGCGTTTCCGCATCAGAGAGCAGGTATTCCGTTTACTATCAATGGAAACAAAGTGAGTTACACTGATGCTATTGCCTCGTATACATTTACTACCGCGCTTTCGGGTCATCCTATTGTAGTAATTCCTATTGGCCGGAAGAAAAACGGGATGCCTGTTGGCGTTCAACTACACGCCAAAAAATGGTCAGACTACCGCCTGCTTCAAATAGCACAAAGTTTTTCAAAAGTAACCGACGGGTTTGTGCCTCCGCTCAAGACTTTTATTGAGTAGCCTATTGCGCGTACGGTAAAACCGCATACTGCTTCTTTTCATTATTAAGCTCTAAAACAAAAAAGCCTTCTTACCGAAGTAAGAAGGCTAAAATTCTATGATCGACAGATTTACACTACTCCGGAGCTTCGGGGGGAGTGTTGTAAAGTACCTTCAGTGCGTTTGCTTCGCGAAGTTCTTGCTGAACATCAGAAACTAAGCCCATCTTGGCACCATCGTCTACTTTTAATGACATCGTGATCTGGTTGCGTTCGGCTTCACTTAATTTGGTTCGTTCGGCTTCCACAAATTGCACCACATCGTCAGTAGAGATTAGTACATCATTGGTTTGAATCCGGGGCTCACCACCGTAGCGGTCAGTATCCTTTGGTTTACCAATGTAGATATAGCTTACCAAAGATTTCTTCTGCATTTTCCGTAACTGCTCGGCTCTAGGCAAATTTTGTTCTACCAGAATAGTAGTTTCCCGCAGAACGGTAGTTACCATAAAGAAGAAGAGCAGCATGAAAATAATATCGGGCAATGCTGAAGTTGGAATCTCCTGGCTGGCCGATGATTTTTTCTTAAATTTTGACATTAGTTACCTCCCACTTTAGATGGTTCAGCAATAGATATCTGCATAGGAAGCTCTTTCTTTAACTCCTTATACTCGTCCTGAACGCTAGGTTCTTGCTCGTTAATCTCCCGGATTTGCTTAGTAGTCAACTGCATACGTTCGGCATACATATCGTAGTAAGCACCCTGTAGCTCATCCAGTATTTCAATGTAGCGCTCGTAGCTAGTACCGCGGTCGGTCTTAAAAGAAACTACTGCCTTCGTCGGGCTATCGGAAGATTCTGGATCACGCCCATTATTGTTGACAAAGGTTTGCACCATCTCTCTTAGCTGAGAAGCATCGTTCATCGGTTCACCTTCCACCAACATGCGGTCTTGAGAGTTAACCAGCACCTTAAATATATTGCGCTCATTGAACTTAATATCGGGTGGTGGCTCATTGGGGTCCGGCTTAGGCGGAAGCGAAATCGCTAACCCTTTATCGGAAGCAATCGTGGTGGTTACCAGAAAGAAAATAAGGAGTAGGAAGGCAATGTCGGCCATAGAACCGGCACTCACTTCGCCTCCGCTGCGTTTTTTCCTAGCCATATTATTTAAAAACTTTAGTTACTTCGGTAATAACGATTCCGACGATAGCCAAAATAACCATGATATACATCGTTATAATAGCTCCTCCAATTATTTGAGAGGTGGTTCCTTCGGTAACTTTATTATTCATATACACATTGGTTACTTCATCGGAGGCAATAGAGAATCCGATAAAGAAAATCACACCAATGATTACCAGTCCAACTACTGATCCCAATAGCGACTTAGGGTCACTAAATGATTGAATGATCGGTAGTACGATAGCAGCAACTAGGGCGATACCCACTAGAATGTATGCTGCAAATAATCCGTATGTTGAAACAAATTCAGCCATAATAATTCTTCAGAATAATTTAGTCAGTACAATTTACTTAGCACCAGTAGTAAGCTTATGCTTTACTAGCAGGTCTACTAATGCAATGGAAGCGTCTTCCATTTCGTTAACCAAACTATCAATTTTAGAAACGCAGTAGTTGTAGAACAATTGCAGAATAATAGCCACAATCAGACCAGCTACCGTAGTTAGTAGGGCTACTTTAATACCACCCGCAACCAGAGAAGGAGAGATGTCACCTGCTGCTTCAATAGCATCAAACGCGCCGATCATACCAATTACCGTTCCCATGAAACCAAGCATCGGGGCAATAGAGATGAAAAGTGAGATCCAAACGAGTCCTTTTTCCAAACGTCCCATTTCCACTGAACCGTAAGAGATGATAGACTTCTCCACCATATCAATACCTTCGGTCATCCGCATCAGTCCTTGGGTGAAGATAGACGCTACCGGTCCGCGGGTGTTGCGGGTTACATCCAATGCAGCATCAACCCCACCGGAGTTAAGGGCATCTTCTACTTTAACTAACAGCTTTTTGCTGTTGGTAGTGGCTAAGTTTAGCGTAATAATACGCTCAATAGCGATAGCCAACCCCAGAATTAAACACAGAAGTACTGGCGACATAAATTTCCAGTCTCCCTCAATAAACTTCTCCTTTACTGCTTGGTGAAAAGTCTGATCAGAAGCTGGGGGAGCCAAGGGATTGTCAGCAACAGCCGACTCTTGTACTGGTTCTGGTTCCGGCTCAGGTTCTTCCATCATGGTAGAATCTTCGGCCATTGCAGTAGTATCTTCCGCCGCATCTTGAGCTAGTAGTACGTTGGCTTGACCAAGTGCAAGGAAGCCTACCATGAAAATTAGTGCGAATAACTTTTTCATAAGTGTTTAGTAGTCAGTTTTTGTAGTGTTACGAAACGATTAAAAATAGAATTTAATGAAAATTTTGGTAAAATCTGGCGGAGAGGGCGGGATTCGAACCCGCGGTACCCTTTTGGGGTACACTCACTTTCCAGGCGAGCACCTTCAGCCACTCGGCCACCTCTCCCATTCGCAGGCTGATTATCATTAATTTAAGGCACAGCCAAATACAAATAAATCAATAATCTATGCCATATGCAAGTAATCTAGCTAAATCGCTTTGTAATATCACCTGATATGAAATGATATAATAACCTCTGGATATATTGCCATATTTTCTAGTACAAGCGTATATATGCGGTGAATATATTAACAACCAAACGATAAAATGCCGATTTCTTTTCTAAAGTTATAAAAAATTGGCAAAATATTACTTGCTGTACCGGGTGCGACAAGTAGCAGGTGGTTTTACAATGAATTTACAATAAGCTCTATTCCGAAAATTTTGTAAGAAAGGCTACTGTTGCAATTACAGGCGTAAAATTGCTCGCAATATTCACGCTTTTGTAGAACTGTTTACTGCCTCTGAAAGGCGTTTTACAAAAATTGGAATTGTGCTATCAGTATGTTTCGCCTGAAATAGAAAGGGGAAGTTGCTGTCGGATACGTTCCACAGAACTTTCTGTGCCCAATAGAAACATTAATTTGGTTACGGCAGCTTCGGTAGTCATATCTTTTCCGCTGACCACTCCAATATTCTCTAAGCTTTTGCTGGTTTGGTAACGTCCTTGAATTACCCTGCCTCCGGCACACTGCGATATATTTAAAATAGTGAGTCCATGCTCAATGGCATCGCTCAGACTGTCGAGCAAAAAAGCGTCGGTAGGGGCGTTGCCCGAGCCAAAAGTCTCTAATACTACTCCTTTTAAGTCAGGAATCTGTAAAATGCTCTCTACCACCTTCCGGTTAATACCGGGAAAAAGTTTAAGAATGGCTACGTTGGGATCAAGCTGATCGTGGTAAATAAGCTCACTGTCGAGGTTGTAGGGGCGGATGGCCGGAAAATTATAATCGATCAGCACCCCAGCTTCGGCCAAACTTGGGTAGTTTTCGGAAGTAAACGCATCGAAGTGAATGCTCTGCCGTTTACTGCTACGATTCCCCCGGAGTAGATGACTACCAAAGTATACGCATACCTCGGGCACAATAGGGTTACCGTCTATCCGGGCACTGGCAATTTCCAGAGCAGTAATAAAGTTTTCCTGAGCATCGGATCGTTTGGACCCAATGGGTAATTGTGCTCCGGTAAAAATTACGGGTTTGTTAAGCCCCTCTAACATAAAGCTTAAGGCAGAGGCACTATAGGCCATCGTATCGGTGCCGTGTACCACCACAAAGCCATCGTAGCGTTGGTAGTTTTCGTACACAATGTAGGCCATGCTCACCCAGTGCTTGGGGTGAATATTAGACGAATCGACCAGTTGTGGAAAAGAAATAACAGTGAGGTGAAGATCAAATTGGCGCAGGGCCGGTATTTTTTCTACGGTTCGGGAGAAGTTGAACGGAGTTAGTACCCCTGCTTCATCGTAGGTCATTCCCAATGTACCTCCGGTGTAGATAATTAACACCGAAGCTTTGGGTGAAGCTGAAGTAGCAGTGCTAATGTTTACTATTTTGTACTTAGTCTTTTCCATCGCGCAACAACCGTAGGTAGCAGCTACCAAAGGTACACCATTTTAAAAAGTTATCCAGCGAATACTAAATTGTTGCCTATTTTTAGAAAAAGGCTTACGTGTAACTTATGTGTTCTTTCCACTGAGAAAAAAGTGGGTAATAAGAATACCTTGCTGAAAAGCATATTTCAGCATGAAGTATTTAGTACTATCCGCACTGCTGAGTGTACCCTTCTCAGTATCAGCTCAATGTCCTGATTGTTATAACCCAGTACTAAGTTGCTACAATACTCCAGCCTGCGTACTTCAGCGTATGGAGGGTGACCTTAATGGAATACCTATTAACTGCAACGACGGTATTGATAATGATGGCGATGGCTTAACTGATTGTGAAGACCCTTCGTGCAATTGCACTACCAATAACGTGGAAATCTGCAACGATGGAATTGATAACGATGGGGATGGACTGATTGACTGTCAAGATCGAGGTGATTGTGGAGCTTCTGTAGCGTGTGAAACGGATTGTAGTAATGGAATAGACGATGATGGCGATGGTTTCTACGATTACTACGACGGCGATTGCACTGCAGATTCTGGCAATACAAATACCTACATTGTAGCCACTACTGATTGCGAAGTACAACCGACGGGGAACGTATTTAGTATCAGACAGGTCGATGCCTCTGCGAATCAAACCAGTGCGGCAATGGGTATGCCAATGGTAGCTGACACTGACGGAGACGGTACCCCAGAAGCAATTACGACGAACAATCAGACTGGGGATATATACGTACTAAACGGTGCTGATTTATCCGAAATTGAGCGTCAGGTTGGGTTTGGTCAAGGGATTTGGGCGTATCCGGTAGTAGCTGACGTCGATGATGACGGATTAGGCGAAATATTTATCGTAGGTAATGATGGCACCATCAAAGCGTATCAAAATGACTTAACTTCGTACTGGGAAGATAGTCTGCCTACATTTTCCAGTGGAAGAGTTGCTGGCATCGCTGACTTTAATCTGGATGGAACCCCCGAGATGTACCAAATGAACGAAATCCGGGATGCTACCACCGGAAACGTGCTCATCCCCGGAAGCCACGGTACACCTACTTATCCGTCGGCCAACAACTGGCAAAGGGATCTGAACTCGGCTCCGGTTGCCATCGATTTGTTAGATGATAATGCTTGTGCTGACTGCTCCGGGCTGGAGCTGGTTCTTGGTCATATTGTTTACTCAGTAGATTTAGATAATAAGCACTTGACCGAAGTGTTGAATATGGATGATGCTACTACCAAACCAGCTGATTACAAAATAGGGGGCTATCATCCTAAAGACGCTAATTTTGTGAATCAAAACTGGAGTACCACGGCTGTGCTAGACTTCAACTCAGATGGTCATTTGGATGTACTGATGGGTGGAACTACCGGTAATAAAGATGGTGCCACTTCGGTTTTTTTCTGGGATTTGCAGAATAGCGAAGTCAAAATGTTTATTGTGGCTCGCCCAGGCAATACCATCGCAACCAACCGAGGAAACTTTCGGGATCTTAATGGTGGAAGTTGTAATAATAATGGTGAACTATGTACTTGGCGACGAGGATTAGGAGCCTTAAGCGTAGCAAACATTGATACCGACTCTGGCTTAGAGGTAGTTTTTATGTCAGGCTCCAGCTTATACGCATTAGACGAAAACCTTGATCTAGAGTGGGAGAATCATAGTAGCTTCTGGGAGTCTTCTTCCGGGGGCACTGGGGTCTCTACCTTTGATTTTGATAGCGATGGAGCCTCAGAGATTATTTATCGTGACGAAATTAATCTTCACATTGTGGATGGGGCGAACGGGACAATTGTAAGCAATCTGCTGGATGGCTCATTCTGTAGTTCTCAAACCATGATTGAATACCCTATTATAGCCGATGTAAACGGAGACGGGGAGGCTGAAATCGTGGTTTCTTGCGGTCGTGATAGAAACACTTATGGTCAGCCTCCGGCTACTTCATCTACTCGAGTCAACGGTCATATTGCGGTATACAAAGCAGAGGGGCAGTGGCCATCGGCACGTAAGGTCTGGAATCAGTTTTCTTATTTTAACACCAATATCAACGATGATTTGAGTATTCCTCCAGTGGTTCAGCCTCACCACCTGAACTTTGCCCAATCTTGCGCTGATCCGGGTGCCGAAAATAAGTTTCCGCTAAATAAGTTCCTTAGTCAGTCGGCGTACATAAGCTCCTGCGGTAATCCAGTATTTCCCGCCCCTAGACTAGATTTTGTGGCGGATAGTATTGAAATTACTTCACCTACTTGCCCCGATCGGGAATTTGGCATTCGGTTGATTGTGGTGAACAATGGCGACCAGCCTGTGACTGAAGCCATTCCGGTTTCGTTTTATAACCAGAACCCTCAGCAAGCTTACCCCGATACCGACAGCAATCCTCACTTTGCCAAAGTAGACGTATTGCCGCCGAGTAGTTTGATGCCAGGTGAGCAACTTGATACCGTTCTTCAGATCACAGGTACATCGGGTAGTTACCCACTTTTCATTTCTCTCAATGATCGTGGGCCCTACAATGAATCCGGTGCTGAGATAAGTAATACTGTGTTTTACCCGCTTACAGAACTTAACGGTCCTATCCGCGAATGCGATCAAACTCCTACAATCATTTCTAACAATATTGACCCTTTGCCTTTTCAGGTGCAAGCCCAAAAGATCCGAGATAATCGAAAATGCCCGGGCGAAATAGGCGTTGATAACAATGGTGAGGTGCAGGTGCTAGACCAAAGTGGAAATCCGCTACCCGCATCAGAATATGACTTTGTTTGGACAGATATAGCGAGTGGAGCGATCGTTAGTAAGTCGGCTATCGCAACGCAACTGGATTCGGGAAATTACCGAATTGAGGCTACCTACAACAATGGGGGATCAACTTGTTTAGGTACTGCCGACACAGTGCGAGTGGAACGACTAGAAGATTGGCCGGATGAAGAAATAGTTACTGTAGAAATCATACAATCAGTATCCAATTGTACGCCGGGTACTGCCGATGGTCAGGCTCGAGTGTTAATTGATGGCATTTCGCCTGATGAAGCAGTATACCAAGTTAGATGGGAAGATGTGCAAGGCGGTGATACAATGGCTGTGGGGCATACCGCCAACAATCTAACTCCTATTCTTTACAAGGTAATCGTTACAAATTTACTAACTGGCTGCTCAGAATCTCGGGTGATTGATATGAGCCTATCTGCTCCGCGGATTGATGATGTGACGGTACAAAACGTAACTAATTGTGATATTCCGTACGGAAGTATCACCGTGACGATGCTGGGTGGCAATGAAAGCAGTTATCACTATATACTTATCCAAACGAGTCCGTTGGTAGATACGCTCTTAAGTACTACGTCTACAATTGACAATCTGGGTGTAGGTAATTATATGGTGCGGGCGTACGATCCAGCTACCGAGTGCGGAAGATATACGGGTGGTACTAGTATTCAAATAAACGATGTAACTACTAGGCCATTAGTTACTCTGGACTCGGTGAAGGAGCAGACTGCTTGTCAATTTCCTTATAATGGTCAGCTCAGTGTTACTACTCCAAACCCACAAAATATGGAATTTGTGTGGTACCGGGGCAGTGGTAGCTCTAGTGAAATAGTAGCAACCGGAGCTATAACTCCCGATACGCTAAGCACACATATAACCGATGTGTATACGTTAATTACTACCAATACAATTACCGCCTGCTCATCAAGCCATCAATTTCGGTTGCCAGAAAACACGTCGGTAGCACTCAGTTATGCTAAACCTTACTACTATCTGGATGAGGGGAATCCTATCCCAACAATAGAAGGAACAACTGGAGGTACATTTACCTCGAGCAACCCTACTAGTCTATTAGTAAATAGCACTTCGGGTGAAATTGATTTGGCGACTAGCGAACCAGGAGTTTATACCGTTACCTATACCGTAGAAGACTGCTCAGAAAGTGCATCGCAGGAAATAACGATTCTTGAGTTCCCTTCAATTTCGATAGCCCAAGCGAACGTGTGTGCTAATGAGGCAATTTCTCTCTCCGCCACCGGACGACATCCCACTGAGACTTATGAGTGGCAGATTATCCGCTCCGATAATATGCAGTTTGGTTTGCCTGCTTCAGTACGATCTCGCCCATCATTCATTTATAATATAGACGAGCCAGGAGCTTACGAAGCGTGGGTGGTACTTAGTAATGAATACGCAACTGATACGGTGCTAGCTACTAGTTTTAGTGTTAAGGCGATTCCGGAGATTAATTTATCGGAATCTATCAACCTCGTAGCTGATTCATTATCTCTGACCGCAGTTGATGCCGAGCGAAGCGATACTACTTCGCTGACTTTTGAGTGGGTTCAAATAACGAATCAAGATACGGTAATATTGGCTTCGGAAAATACCCTTTGGGTGTACGAACCGAGCCTCTATGAAGTGAAAGTTAAGAACGATCAAGGGTGCTTGGCCACTAGTGAAGTTTTTGTTGTGGATGTTCGTCCCGAAATACAGACAATCACTTTTGATAGCATTCCGGATAAGCGGGTTGATGATCCTCCGTTCCAGTTATCAGCTATAGCTTCATCAGGATTGCCTACGCAGTTTACAATCATTCAAGGCACAGAACACATTAGCTTGAACGGCGATACAGTGAGTTTGCTTAGTGCAGGTCAGGTAGCTATTCAAGCCGAGCAAGCCGGTGATGAACGATACAAGTCGGCTGATCCCGTTTCGCGCGCATTTACCATTCAGAAGGCGGAAAAGTTGCCCCGTGATACACTGTATCGAATTAGGCTGCAACTAAGTATCGAAGCTGACGATTCATCAGTTGAAGTGGTGCTGTACCGAAAGCATAGCCAGGAAGTTCAGATGGTAGAGGAAAAAAGTGCTACTTCGCCCGCCGTAGTTTTTAGTGACTTGGAAGCAGGTGAGTACACGCTGAAAATGAGCACTCAGCTCACTGATTGGGTAACGACTTACACCCAGCAACAGCTACTACTTAGTGAAGCTGATTGGATAATGCTTACTCAGGATACGCTGGTCTTGGGTCAACTTATTCGTACCCCAAATGAATCCGAAGCAGGAATTACCCTACAAGGAAGTTTTGTAGAAGTAGCTTCAGTCAACGGTGGTCGAATTGAACTGACACAGGGTATTTTGGCAGAAGGTACCCCAATTACTAATCTGGCGGTATATTTAGTTAGTGAATTAGATGGGAATTTGGTGGCAGTAGCCACAACTGATGGCAAAGGTGAATTTTCATTCCCCAACATACCCGCCGGAACCTATCGCATTGTTGCCGACTATCAGGGATTACCAGCAGATGAGAACATATTTACCGTAGCTAACCAACCATTAGAACTCACCCTAATAGCTGGCGAACAAATCAGCTTAATCTCAACTGCTGAGGTGAAGGAGGACGACAATACGATAACGGGGGTAGAGGATGCGGTATCATCTAAGGTTGAGCATTACCCTAATCCAGTGAAAGATATGCTTCAGTTAAGGGTTCCATCGGATAAGGTAGGGAGCCAACTAACTATTATGAATGCCAACGGACAGATAATCCTTTCCGAACCGTTAAACCGGAAGTCAGTAGGCATTTCTCTTTCGCATCTTAGTAGTGGTTATTATCAGGTGAAGATCATTCATCGTGGTAAAACTCAGTCTTTCAAAATCCTGAAAGAGTAACGATTAGTTAGCTTTCGGCTTTGCTGAATAAACGGTAGGCATTTTGGTTAGTCTTCTCCGCGATAGTCTCTGGAGTGGTTTTGGTAAATTCAGCTACCTTTTCGCCAATCAAGGGAATGTAGCTAGGTTCGTTCCGTTTGCCCCGGTGCGGAGTAGGAGCCAGGTAAGGGCTGTCGGTTTCTAATACTATTTTATCTACATTGAGGTGCGGAATCACATCGTTCATGCCGGAGTTTTTAAAGGTGCTTACACCGCCTAATCCGAGATAGAAACCAGCGTCAGTAATCCGCTCACCTTCTTCCACGCTACCAGTGAAGCAGTGAAATATTCCGGTGAGATCATCGCTGTTAAGCTCTTCTACAATTTGGATAGCATTCTCAAATGAGTCGCGGGTATGGATCACAATGGGCAATTGGTGCTTCTTTGCCAAGTCTATCTGAATACGAAATGCTTCCTGTTGTTGTTCTTTAAAGGTAGTGTCCCAGTAGTAATCCAGCCCAATTTCGCCTACGGCTACAAACGATCGTTTGCCGAGCCACTCTTCTACCAAATAAAGCTCGCGTTCAAAATCTTTTTTTACACTACACGGATGCAAGCCCATCATCGGAATGCATTGCTCAGGATAACGGTGTTCCAGCTCCAGCATGGCATCAACCGTAGTATGGTCAATATTGGGCATGTAAATACGGTTCACACTAGCTTCCTGGCAGCGGTTCAGCACATCAGCAATATCTTCTGTAAACTGCTCGTCGTAAATATGCGCGTGCGTATCAATCCATTCCATAGGGGTAGTGTTATCGTTTCTGAGTGTTAAAGTTACGGAGTTCTGAGTTCACAGTTCTGGGTTTAAAATTACTGAACTCAGAACTCAAAACTCTGGCTTCAGAACCAATTGGACACTATAACACCCCAAAAGTATACCCCTGTTCGGTGAAATGCTCAATATAGCGAGGTAGCACGTAGGTGAGGTTCTTTTGGGCTTTGTAGTTATCGTGAAAAATAATGATTGTTCCGGGGCGGGTATGCTGAATGCAGCGTTCCAAACAGGCGTCATGATTGAAATCAGCGTCGAAATCACCCGACAAAATATCCCACATAATAATCTGATAGCGAGGTAGCAGTTGCTGTATCTGCTTAAGCTTGATTTTTCCGTAAGGAGGGCGAAACAATTTCTTTTGAGACATATCCGAAGGCGAAAGTAACTCCTCGCATTGAAGAATATTTCTTAGGTAAGAAAAATTTTCGGTATTCCAGCCATTAATATGGTTATACGTATGGTTGCCTACTCGGTGGCCGCCATCTTTTAATGCTTGATATAATTCGGGGTGTTGGTGTATGTTGTTGCCCACGCAGAAAAAGGTGCCATAGACCTGCCAACTTTTGAGTACTTGAAGCACCCAGGGGGTGAGTTCAGGAATGGGACCATCATCAAATGTCAGATAAATCTTTTTGTACTCAGGGCAGTCAGCATCCTGAAATTTATCCCAGACGAGGCTCGGATAAATACGTTTGAGCATTGATGGGGTCTTGAAAAAATTCATAACCCAGTTGGTTAGCCGTTCATTAACCGGGAAGTGTTTACCCGAACCGAAAGAAACGTAATATCATCATCGTACTCCTTACCACCATTAAATTCAGTAAGGCTGTTAAATATTTGCTGGTGCATTGATGGTAAGTTGGTAGAATCTTGCTGGGTAAGTAGTTCTTCCAAGCGTTCAATCCCGAACTCTTCGCCATCTGAATTGAAGGTTTCAGTTAGTCCGTCGGTGTAGGCAAACAGTAAGAAGTCGTCTAGGTCGTAGACCACCCCTTGGTTCAGGAAGGGCAGTGGCTGAAAGCTGCCGAGCATTACGGTACCTTGGTCAAGCTGAGAGACTTGGTTCTGATAAACGAGCAGCGGCGGAATATGTCCGGCGTTGATGTACAGTAGCTTGCGCGACTCTTTATCGAAGATGGCGGCAAAGAAGGTGATAAAATTTTCACCATTGGCACTTTGCATTACTTGGTAGTTCAACTCATTCACAATCTCTTTGAGATTCATGGTCTGTCGGGCAATGGTTCGGAGGGCTGCCTGGAAGTTAGACATAAGCAGGGCTGCCGGAATGCCTTTGCCCGAAACATCAGCAATACACACTAGAAAATAGTTAGCCGTTAGCTGAATGAAATCGTAGTAGTCGCCACCTACCGAGTAATGAGGAACGTAACTGGCTTCTACCGAAAGCCCCGGCTGTTGAGGTAAGTTCTTAGGGAACAAGAATTGCTGCACCTGCTGAGCAATTTCCATTTCCTTACGGATAGCTTCTTGAGCCAACTGCCGTCGAGCAAGCTTTTTATTCTCAATAGCAACGATAATAATGTTGCTCAGGGCTTGAATAAACGTAGTGCCGGTTTGAGTGGAAGAAGCATCAATGTCTTTTTTAAGTCCGCTTACAAAAACCAGAGCCAACACTCGTTCTTTGTGCAATACGGGGATAAGTATGTCGAACTCATCGAAAGAGCTGGGTTCGTTTAGATCATGTACGTAACTGATTTCCTGAATCGGTAGAAAATGCTCGGGAAGTAGCACTTTGTTAAAATCAGTGTTGGTGCCGAAGTTGGTTTTACACTCCCAGCGGTCGGGCTGCCCTTCCTGTTCCTGCAAAACATAAAGCGCCAGCTTCTTAATGCTCAGATTCGCCCGAAGGGTAAAATTATAAATTTTATACAGTGAAGCCTCGGGCAGATTATTATTAATAGCCTGGGTGACTTCTAACAGTGAATTCAATTCCAGCTCTTTGAGCCCAAATTGATTTTGTAATGCATCAGTGATCTTCATAGTAACTCCCGCTGTAGATAAAAAAATGGCGTTGACCAAATATTTTTCCTAAATTAAGGAATATAGATCAAAACAAAATTAGCATTTTCAGTGGATATGTCTAGCCAATGCAGTGTTTTGCGTAAAAGCAATTAAAATACGGTTAGAAATCGAATTGCTATTGCAACGTTTTTTAGCAAAATTGGGTCGGGTAAAGAGGTCAGAGAGCTAAAGGTGTTCATTAAAGAACACTAATGTTTCGTTTGCGGACAGTCATAGTTCATTAGAAATGATACAAAAATTTGATAATCAGTGCTTTATGTTTTAGGCATAGGTTTGGGAATACCAGTACCAAACAACATTACTTAATATCCAAAAAGCAAAAAATTATGAAAAACACCATCAACACCCTCCTTCGAACACTAGTTGCTGCTACTTTCTTACTAACCGTATCGTTTGGTGCTTTTGCCAACAACAATACTGACAAAACGACCCAGCGGGCTCGTGAAGCCGTAGAAAATGCTGCACCCGATGATTGGTACACTCTGGCCAAAGCAGCTGAGAAGTGTATCGCCAAAAAAGTAAACCTGAAGGAAGCTGCCGAGTGGCTAAACAAATCATTAGCTATTCACGAATCGGCCTTCAACCTAAAAGTAAAGGGGGATTACTACGTACACAACCAACTTCCCGAAAAAGCGCTGGAGTATTACAGCAAAAGTATTCGGGTAGGTAAGCTAGAGGATCCGTCGTATATGGATGCTGAAACCCAAGACAAAATTTTAGCCTTAGTTCGACAAATAGGTTAGTAACAAATAAACGAGTGAAAAGGCCTTCCTTCAAAATGTATTTTTAGGAAGGCTTTTTTTATGCTGCTTTCTTAGATAGGCAGAAGCAAAGGTTAAAGCCATTATTTGGTATGTTCGCATTTTGCGAATTAACTTTCACCAAGCTATGGCTCATTTTACATTTATCTTGCTGTTTATTAGCATATCGTATACTTCGCTTTCTCAAGATTTCTCTCCTCAACATCCAATTGTGCCGAAGTTTGGCGGAATCTACGCTATCCCCGAAGTGGAGAAGGGCCCGGATACCACCCTGACCTATCGTGTGGTGATTGACGTAACCCAAGGTGCCGAAAAGTCAGACGAACTTAATCCTGCGCTGAATAATATCGCTCGTATGCTAAACCTGCACGGGCTAGGGGGAGTGCCGAAGGGGCAAATGGAAGTAGTGGCCGTAATCCATTCCCTGGCTACGCCTACAGTATTAACCGATGAAGCCTACCAGGAAAAATTTGGCTGCGATAACCCGAACGGTGAGCTGATTGAGGCACTGACTGATGCTGGAGTGCAGCTATTCGTCTGTGGGCAGTCGTTGCTGGCTCGAGATTTTTACCCTCAGCCGTTGCATCCCGATATTATGGTTTCTATTTCTGCACTCACCATTCTGACTGAGTACCAGCAAAATGGTTTCGCTCTGCTGAAATTCTAGCTAGGTTGTTCTAGCAATGCATCCATTCGCTCATTAAATTCCTGCACAAACGCTTCGTAGTATTCCCCGGTGCCCGGCCCACTAAAGCCGGTATGGATGTTGGCTACTTCGCCGTTTTGGTCAATATAAATCAGCGTTGGGAATGACATTATTCGGTTGAGCATGGGCAGGGTTTCGGCGGCTTGTTCTTTGTCAGATGTTCCGGCAATCAGAAAATCGTATTCTACGCCTAGCTTGTCTACCATCTTCTGTACTCTTTTTTGGGCGTAGCTAAAATCGTCTTTTTGTTCGTAAGCTAGCCCAATAATTTCCACTCCACGGTCTCGGTTTTTGCGGTACCAGTCTGCCAGAAATTTAGTTTCGTCCATGCAGTTGGGGCACCAAGTCCCGAAGATTTGTACGAGCACTACTTTACCGTTGTACTTAGGGTTACTGAGCGAGACACTATCCCCTTGCAAATCAGGAAAAGTGAAGGCCAAACGGTCGTAACCTTCTTTCAAATAAATGAGCGAATTGGCATCGGCTAATGCGGCATTTTCATCCCGCTCGGCAGTCCAGTTAGTGTGGTAATGAGAGCCCGACCAGAAGTCACCTTGTAGCGACCCATCTTCCTGTATTTTTGCCCGGAATAAAAAGGCGTGTTCACCATCGAAAGTACTGAGCAGTAATTCATCATTTACCACGTTGCCTTCGAGGAATCGGTAGTCGCCCGTGGCAGTCAGAAATGACCCAGTAACTCGGTTCCCCTGCTGCTCAAAAATCCCGACCGAAGCAAGGCTGTCGTCGGCAAATTGTACCGCCCATTTTCCGCTAACTTCAGCGGGCGTTTCGGCAGTAGTCAGGGCAAAACGGTAGTCGTCTCCCAGCCGAGCTTCAAAGGGAAGTTGGTAGTCTTCTTCGTAGTTCTTTCTCCAGTATCCTGTCCATCGGTCACCTTCGTTTTTAGCTACAATTTCAGTATCAAAAATATGCATCGGAATTCGCACCGAATCACCCTCCAGATAGACCTCATCTACCCGTAGTTTTTCCTCAGCATTTTCTAAATAAAGTTCGTATATTCGAGAGGTATCTGAGGAAGAATTACCTACTTCCCTTAGGTCGAACGTAAACGGTAAAACCTGACCCGGTAGCTCTAGAGTAGCCCGCCATTTTCCAACGGTGAGTGTGGAGGGAGAAGAAGGCTGTTGACCAGATGATGTGCACGCTGCCAGCGCAATTGCAAGAGCAAAAATAAGAGAATTGGTACGTAGGATCATGGGTTGAGAGATTCAATGAAAACGCGAAGATAAGCTTCGGGGGTCAATAAATGAAACTCCAGTTCATCATCGCCTCAACCTAATTTATTATTTAAATAATATGATGTTATTTATGCTGTTAGTATTCTGCTGCTGGCTGAAATTAAAGAATTAGCGAAACGGTAATATTTGCTACCATTTCACTAGTAAAAGTTAGAGTGGTTAAAGTGTCAAATTGTACTTTTAATAAGTATAGCTCTAAAAAATGCTCAAAAACGCGGGTTAGGTTGTAAGAAAAAGGGATAAATTGGTGGTAAAAAGTGGGAGGAAGTGGAGGAAATTACGTAAACAATTCGTAGCTTTGTTCTACTATGTTGTTTCGGATTATGCTAACATGGCAATCTTCACTGGGGAATATGAGTGCAAAATGGACGCTAAGGGGCGTATACTTATGCCGGCTAAAATTAAGAGCCGGTTGCCCGAATGTTCTAAGCACGAATTCATCCTCTCCCGAGGGTTTGAGCCTTGCCTAACGATCTACACCAAAGAGGAGTACACGAAGGTACACGATAAGTTCGCAACACTAAGCACCTACAATCCGGAGCAACGTCGACTACTACGCACATTTTTTAGGGTGAGTTCGGAAGTGGAGATGGATAACCTGGGACGATTTTTAATTCCTAAGCGCCTATCGCTGTACGCCAAATTAGAACGGGAAATATTGATTGTAGGGGCGGGAGATGTACTGGAAATTTGGAGCCCGGAAGTATACGATAATTACATTATTGACACGCCGGAAGAATACTCAGAATTAGCTCAAAAATACTTGGATGTAAAGCATGATGAATTTAACGGAGATGGTTATGTATCACCAGCCGGTACTGCTTAAAGAAAGCGTAGAAGGGTTGGTCTGGAACCCCGCCGGTACCTACGTGGATCTCACCTTCGGAGGGGGAGGGCATAGCCGAGCTATTCTCGAAAAACTTTCTCCCGAAGGTCGGCTGTTTTCCTTCGATCAAGACCCTGAATCGGCGGTGAATTCTGAGGGCTTAAATCTAACATTTATTGCCGCCAACTTTCGTTTTTTGAAGCGGTATTTGAAGCTACACGGAGTGGCGAAAGTACACGGAATTTTGGGTGACCTGGGAGTCTCTTCTCATCAGTTTGACATTCCCGATCGGGGGTTTTCAACTCGCTTTGAGGGGCCGCTCGATATGCGGATGGATACCACAAAAACAACCACCGCCGCTAGCATTCTCAACAACTACAGCGAGGTTCAGCTCCACCAACTATTTGGTATGTACGGCGAAGTGAAAAATGCCAAGTCGCTAGCGCAAGCTATTGTGGCCGAGCGGGTGCAGAATTCATTGCAAACGGTGGGTGATTTAAAGCAGATTTTAAGTCGCTTTGCGCCAAAAGGTCGAGAGTTTAAATACTACGCCCAGGTGTTTCAAGCGTTACGTATACAGGTGAATGAAGAACTCGATGTGTTAAAAGAGCTACTCGCGCAATGTGCGGAGGTGTTACTACCCCAGGGAAGGTTGGTAATGATCTCCTACCATTCGCTGGAAGATAGGCTCGTTAAAAACCTAATAACGAAAGGGAATTTACACGGGGAGGTGCAACAAGATTTTTTCGGAAATATCCAGCGGCTCTTTCGCCCGATTACCCGAAAGCCGATTGTTCCTTCGCCGGAAGAAATTGCGGATAACAATCGGGCGCGCAGTGCGAAGCTACGGATTGCCGAACGAATAGAAAGCTAAAACAGGTATTATGAAAACTGCCGTAAAGAATAAATATCGAACCAAAAATAGAAAGGCGAAAGCTCCGAGAAATACGCTGCGCCGAACGCAAGCTACTTCATCCAGCCGAAGCTTGTTCACCCGGGTAGAAGATGCAGTTCGGTTCGATACCTCATTTGAGCGCGGGTTGCCCGTGCGCTTCGTTCCCTACATCTTATATTTCACCATTGTTGGCTTGTTTTACATCGGAAACAGTCACTACGCGGAACGGATGATTCGTAAGCGAAACCAACTGGAGCGGGAGGTAGAAGATTTGCGGGCCAATTACACCACCCTGAAGGCGGGATATATGCTGGACAGTAAGCAGTCAGAGGTAGCTAAGCGAGTAAAACATTTGGGGCTGGTAGAAAGCGATACGCCACCTCATAAAATCATTATTACCGAGCCGTGAA
The DNA here is from genome assembly GCF_030506325.1 of Tunicatimonas pelagia. Classification (NCBI taxonomy): domain Bacteria; kingdom Pseudomonadati; phylum Bacteroidota; class Cytophagia; order Cytophagales; family Catalimonadaceae; genus Tunicatimonas; species Tunicatimonas pelagia. The sequence goes on from NZ_CP120683.1 coordinate 4,708,262, forward strand.
TATCAAAAACTCCATAGTGCTGCGAGTTCGCATTGCCTTCTTAGCCATCTTGGTAGTGGGCGGGGCACTGGTCTATCGGATTGTAAACCTGCAATCGGAGCAGGGTGATCAGTGGCGGGAACTGGCGAAGAAAGTGACGGTACAGTACCGATCGGTACCGGCTACTCGGGGCAATATCTACGCCCACGACGGCAGCCTGCTGGCTACATCACTGCCTTATTATCGAGTGGCGTTCGACCCGAAGGTAGCGCATGATACGCTGTTCCGAAAGAATGTTGGGCCGTTGAGTAAAAAGCTGGCAGCGTACTTTGGTTCCAGCGCAGCTGAATACGAACGAAAGATAGCTCGAGCCCGGGAAAGTGGTCGGCGGTACATGCGGTTAAGCCAGAAAAAGATCGATCATCTGGAGAAAGAAAAATTAGCTCAGTGGCCCATCTTTCGGGAGGGGCGCTACCGAGGTGGAGTTATTTTTGAGCCGGTGCAGCAACGGTACAAGCCTTTTGGGTTCCTGGGAGCTAGAACTGTCGGTTTCATCAACGGGCAAGGTGAGGGGGCTGGTTTAGAATACAGTTTCAACAAGTACTTAAGTGGTCAAGATGGACAAGGGCTGTTCCAAAAGATGCAGGGTAATCACTGGAAGCCGGTCTACGATGGTTCGGAGATCAAACCAGTAAACGGGTTAAGTATTGAAACCACAATCGATGTAAATCTCCAAGATGTTACCCAGGCTTCGCTGCTGAATGCGTTGTACCAGCACGATGCTGAGTACGGTTGTGCGGTAGTAATGGAAGTGCAGACCGGAGAGATTAAAGCAATCTCTAACTTGACCAAACGTAAGGACGGCAAGTACGCCGAGATTTATAATTATGCGGTAGGTGGACTCACTGAACCCGGTTCTACCTTCAAGCTGCCTTCCGTTATTGCCTTACTGGAGGAAGCCAATCTGCAACTGGAAGACACTATTGCTACGGGTGACGGTTTGTACCGCTTTTACGATCGTACTATGCGGGATTATAAGTGGGGTGGCTTCGGCACCATAACGCTGCGGGAGGCGTTTGCCAAGTCGTCTAACATTGCCATCTCTCGTTGGGTAGACCGCTACTTTAGCATGAAGCCCGACCGCTACCTAGACTATCTTCAGGGAATGGGGTTGACCGAACCACTGGGATTTCAACTGGCGGGAGAAGGTCATCCGTACATTCCTACTCGGGAAGATAAAAACTGGAGCGGAGTAACCCTACCCTGGATGTCGATTGGCTACGGATTGAAATTGACCCCGCTACAGACGCTATCGGTTTACAATGCGATTGCTAACGATGGAAAGTTGATTCAACCGATTTTGGTAAGGAAAGTAACCCAAGTGGGGGAAGCCGAGCAGTCGTTTGAGTCAGCGGTGCTGCGGGAGCAAATCTGTTCTCCGGCTACGTTGAGTAAAGTACAGGCCTTGCTGGAAAGTGTAGTGCAAGAAGGAACCGCCAACAATATCCGTAACGAATACTACCGCGTGGCTGGGAAAACCGGAACCGCTAAGATTTTGGTGAATGGAGAGTACACCAGCAACTACTACACTTCCTTCGCAGGTTATTTTCCAGCGGATCGTCCCAAGTACAGCTGCATCATCGTGATTAACCATCCGAAGGGCTACCAGCAGTACGGCAGCGATGTGGCTGCGCCAGTTTTCAAAGATATTGCCGATAAGATTTATGCTACTGATTTATCACTGCATGAACCGCTGCCTACTCAGTACGCCCGGCAGGCGGGAGTATTTCCGGTAATTCAGGCGGGCTACAGCGACGATTTGCAACAAATTTGCTCGGCACTACATATTAATCAGCTTACCGATAATGACGGTAGCATGGCGGAATGGGTTCAAGCCAAGCCCATTAGTCAGCAAATTCATTGGAAAGAACAGCCAATAAAAGAAAATCAGATGCCCGATGTACAGGGAATGACGTTGCGAGATGCTCTGTACTTACTAGAACAGCAAGGAATAAATGTTGAATATCAGGGAAGCGGGCGAGTTACTAAGCAGTCGCTCGAGCCTAAAGCTTCACTAAAGCGAGGAAATACGGTATGGTTAGAACTGGGATAATGGTAAATAGTCGACGGACGATAGTCCACAGTCCATAGTAAATTAAATAGAAAGTGGCGTTTAAGTTTGAAAAATTAGTAGTCTGGCAAAAAGCATTAGAATCAACGAAAGGTATACATGATATGACAAAAGAGTTTCCTGTGGACGAAAGATATGTACTAACCGACCAGGTGCGACGAGCGGCGGACTCGGTTGCACTTAATATTGCCGAGGGATCAACCGGACAAAGCAACGCTGAGTTTAGTCGTTTCGTAGGGTACGCCATTCGCTCAGCCATAGAGGTAGTCGCCTGCCTACATATCGGATTGAGCAGAAATGTTATTAACCAAGATAGCTTCAATGATATTTACAATCAAACAGAAGAAATCGTAAAGATGCTACAGGCTCTCCGCAAAAAATTAAACTAAATCCCAGTGGACTATCGATCATTGACTGTGGACTAATGAAAACACTTAAAGACATACTGTACGGAGTTTCGCTGAAAGCGGTAGAAGGATCTACTGACCTGCCAGTGAGTGCCGTTCACTTCGACTCCCGACGGGTGGAAGAAGGCAGTGTGTTTGTGGCGGTATCCGGTACGCAGGTAGATGGGCATCAGTATATTCAGACAGCAACAGAAAAAGGAGCTACTTCGGTAGTATGCGAGCAAACGCCTGATGAAAAGCAAACCGGAGTAACCTACGTAGAAGTAGCCAATAGTGCTCAGGCTCTGGGGCAGATAGCGGCTAACTTTTATGATAATCCTTCGGCCAAACTAAAACTAGTAGCGGTGACGGGCACCAACGGAAAAACCACGGTGGTCACGTTGCTTCATCAGCTCTTTATGCGGCTGGGTTATCTTACCGGATTGCTCTCCACGGTGAACAATAAAATTAACGAGGAAGTAATTCCTTCCACCCACACTACGCCCGATGCGGTACAGCTTAATGCTTTACTAGCCGAAATGGTGAAGCAGGGTTGCACTCACGCGTTTATGGAAGCTAGCTCCCACGCTATTGTGCAGCACCGCATGGCCGGACTTAAGGTAGCCGGAGCCATCTTCACCAATATTTCCCACGATCATCTGGACTACCACAAAACCTTTGAAGAATACATCAAAGCCAAGAAGAAATTATTCGACGATCTGCCCAAAAACAGTTTTGCCTTAGTGAATACCGACGACAAGCGAGGTAAGATTATGGTGCAAAATACAGCGGCTCAAGTAAAAACATTCTCGCTGAAAGGTGTCAGCGACTTCAAAGCAAAGGTGCTCACCAACTCCTTGCAGGGGTTAGAGCTAGAGATTAGTGGTGACACCATTACCTCTCAGTCGGTGTGGTTTCCGTTGATCGGTGATTTTAACGCTTACAATCTGCTGGCAACCTTCGGAGCGGCGGTGCTGCTGAACGAAGAACCGGAAGAAGTGCTAACCCAGCTTTCGGGAGTACAGCCCGCGCGGGGTCGGTTTGAGCAAGTTCACTCGGGTAATGGGGTGACTGCTATCGTGGATTATTCTCACACTCCCGATGCTTTGAAGAATGTGCTAAAGACTATTCAAAACGTTCGCACCAAAAATGAAACAGTGATTTGCGTAGTGGGCTGTGGGGGCGACCGAGATAAAGGTAAGCGACCGAAGATGGCCGCAATCGCCGCGGAGTTGAGCGATAAAGCAATTCTCACCTCCGACAATCCGCGTAGTGAAGACCCCGAAGAGATTATTAAAGATATGCAGGCGGGAGTGTCCGCGTCGCATTACAAAAAAGTAATTGCTATTACTAACCGAAGAGAAGCGATCAAAGCGGCTATTATGATGGCCGAAGAAGGTGATATTATTTTGGTAGCGGGTAAAGGGCACGAAACCTACCAGGAGATAAAAGGAGTAAAACACGATTTTGACGATAAGCAAGTATTAAACGAAATTTTTCACCAGCTACGCCAGCGTTAGCACCAAGCGATAACTATGCTGTATTATCTGTTTGATTATCTAGAACGAGAATTTGATGTGCCGGGGGCGGGACTGTTCCAGTTCATCTCGTTCCGGGCAGGCATGGCTACGCTGCTTTCGCTACTCATTACCATCACCTTCGGGAAGCGCTTGATTCAGTACTTACAAAAGAAACAGATTGGGGAAGTAGTGCGCGACTTGGGGCTAGAAGGCCAGTTACAGAAGAAAGGCACCCCCACCATGGGCGGTCTTATTATACTAAGTGCCATTATTATTCCTACTTTGCTATTTGCGAAGCTCGACAATATCTACGTAATCTTAGTACTCGTTGCTACCGTATGGATGGGAACCGTCGGCTTTATTGATGACTACATCAAAACGTTCAAAAAGAATAAAGAAGGACTAGCCGGGCGATTCAAAATTGTGGGGCAGGTTGGGCTAGGATTGATTGTAGGGCTGACGCTCTATTTTCACGAAGATGTACGAGTCCGGCAGTTTGACGAAGAAATGATGGGCAGCATCACCAATGTGGGAGAAGAAATTCAGGAGATGCCTAAAGGAGCCTACGAAGATATTAAGACTACCCAGACCACTATTCCTTTTATAAAGGATAATGAGGCCGATTACAAAAACTTTTTATCGTTTATCACTTTCGGTTTAGTAGAACTACCCGATGCCTGGACGTGGGTGATCTACGTAGCTATCGTTATTTTCATTGTTACTGCCGTTTCCAACGGAGCTAATATCACCGACGGGCTGGATGGATTAGCGGCTGGCACCTCCGCCACCATCGGAATTACCTTGGCTATTTTTGCCTACGTGTCGGGTAACCTGCTTTTCTCGCAGTACCTCAATGTAATGTACATCCCCGATTTAGGAGAATTAGTGGTCTTTGCCACGGCCTTTGTTGGAGCTTGCATGGGCTTTTTGTGGTACAATGCGTTTCCGGCGCAAGTATTTATGGGCGACACTGGTAGTTTGTCCATCGGGGGAATTATCGCCGTTATGGCCTTCGCCGTGCGGAAGGAGATTTTACTGCCTATTATTTGCGGAGTGTTTCTCATAGAAAATTTATCGGTGATGCTCCAGATCGGCTACTTCAAGTACACGAAGAATAAATACGGAACGGGTCGGCGCATCTTCGCGATGGCGCCCCTGCACCACCATTTTCAGAAGAAAAATCTGCACGAAGCCAAAATTGTGAGTCGCTTCTGGCTGATTGGCATTATGCTGGCTATTTTCTCATTGGTAACCCTTAAAATTCGTTAATGATGGTACGCAGTTGGGCTAAACGATATTTAGAAGGCGATTCCATTATTTGGCTGGTCGTGCTCTCCCTGTCAGCTATTGGAGTGTTGGTGGTGTACAGTACGTCTAGTTCACTGGCGTATCGGGAGCGCGGTGGTGATACGGAGTACTACCTCTTCAAACATATTATTTTGCTAGTCTTGAGTCTGGGGGCGATGTGGTTTGTCCATAAAATTAATTATCAATACTTCGCTCGGCTATCCACATTTTTACTGCTATTGTCTATTCCGCTGCTGCTCTACACCTGGAAATTTGGGGCGACCATCAATGAAGCTTCTCGCTGGATTACGTTGCCGGTTATCAACCAAACGTTCCAGCCCTCTGACTTAGCCAAGCTAGCCCTCATTACTCATTTGGCCGGAATGCTGTCTCGTCGCCAGCAGATTGTCAGTAATTTCACGCGCACCGTACTTCCGGTAATGCTCTGGTGCGGTACCATTTGCGGAATCATCGCCATGACTGATATTTCCTCCGCAGCCATGCTATTCTTTACCTGTTTGCTACTAATGTACATTGGGCGAGTTCCGGTGAAACACTTAGCGATGCTGGTAGTAGTGGGCGGATTGCTGGGCTACGCAGCCCTAAGCCTGGGGCAACGAGGTGAAACCGCTCTGAGCCGAGTTGAATCTTTCATGAGCGAAGAGCAGGTAACCTTTCAGAATCAGCAAGCTTACATCGCTATTGCTACCGGTGGAGTATCGGGTAAAGGCATGGGGAAAAGCGAGCAGCGCAATATTTTACCGCTGTCTTATGCCGACTTTATCTACGCTATCATTATTGAAGAATACGGAGTAATTGGAGGAATAGGAGTTATACTGTTGTTTCTGGTTTTACTGTTCCGGGGAATGCGGGCGGTCTCCCGCAGCGAACGGGCGTTTGGTGGATTACTTTCGGCTGGACTGAGTTTTGCTATCGCTATTCAGGCTATGATTAACATGGCGGTAGCAGTAGGACTGGTTCCGGTTACCGGGCTACCGTTGCCCTTGGTGAGTATGGGAGGAACCTCTCTCTTATTTACCAGCATTGCTATCGGCATTATTTTAAGTACAACTAAAGAATTTGAATATCAGAAGGCGACTGCCTAACAAAAGAATATTGGCTGAACGAAAACCATATCGAGTAATTATTAGCGGAGGCGGCACTGGCGGACATATCTATCCGGCCATTGCTATTGCCAATGCGTTGCGGTCTATGCATTCTAAAACTGAAATTTTATTTGTAGGAGCCGACGGGCGCATGGAGATGCAAAAAGTGCCCGAAGCAGGTTATGCAATTGAAGGATTGTGGATTAGCGGACTACAGCGAAAACTGACTGCTGATAACTTGTTATTTCCCGCTAAAGTAATTTCCAGTTCATTCAAAGCGAACCAGATAATCAATGCGTTTAAGCCGCAGGCGGCGGTTGGGGTAGGAGGATTTGCCAGTGGGCCATTGGTATACGTAGCCAGTCTGCGCCGGGTGCCGTCGTTGCTTCAGGAGCAAAACTCTTACGCGGGGCTAACCAATAAAATGCTAGCCAGTCAGGTGAGTAAAATCTGTGTGGCGCATCCGGGTATGGAAAAATTCTTTCCAGCCGAAAAATTGGTCTTTACCGGAAATCCTATCCGAAAGGAAATTGTAGAACTGGCTCAGCAAAAATTGGACGAGAGAAAGGCGGAAGCTATCGAGTATTTTGGGCTGAATCCGCAAAAAAAGACCTTGTTGGTTATTGGTGGAAGCTTGGGAGCAAGAACGCTGAACGAGAGTGTTATCAATAATATTCAAGCATTGGTAGATGCCAATGTGCAGGTAATCTGGCAAAGTGGTAAGTACTACTACCAAAAAATGAAGGAACAACTATCGGCGATTCCCGATCACGATAGTATTCAGTTACGGGAGTTTCTGAACCGGATGGATCTAGCGTATTCGGTGGCTGATGTAGTAATTTCTCGAGCGGGCGCGTTGTCAATTTCTGAATTGGCGTTAGTACAAAAACCCGTTATCTTCGTGCCCTCCCCAAATGTGGCGGAAGACCATCAGCGGAAAAACGCCGAAGCATTGGTACGAGCTAAAGCCGCTCTGATGATTACGGATGCCGAGGCACCTGGTTCACTTGTAGAGCAAACGTTAGCTCTGCTGGCCGACGAAAGTCAGCAGCAACAGCTACAGCAAAATATTCAGCAATGGGCCCGCCCCGAGGCGGCAGAGCACATTGCTCAGGAAGTAGTTAAACTAATTGAGGAGAAGCCATGAAGCGGATAAAGAAATCGGTACATCTGGTCACGATGCTTATCATATTGGTGACTGCAATAGGAGCCACGGAGTATCGTCGTCAGCAGCGGGTGTGTACACAAATTAGTGTAGCTATTGAGCACGATGGTATTGAGTCTTTTGTGAGCGAGAGAGAAATACGTGGTCTGTTGCAGCAAGGCGAAAAATCGATTATCGGGCTGCCCCTAAATGGGTTAGAGTTAAAGCAACTGGAGCATCGAGTACTGGGAAATCCTTACGTAGAGTGGGCAAATGTGCATTACGATTTGGAAGGAAAGGTACATGTTGCCGTACAGCAGAGCCGACCTATTGCCCGCATCATACACCCCAAATTGCCCGATGCTTACGTTAGCACTACTGGAAAGCTATTACCACTTTCGGGGCGACATACGGCGCGGGTAATGCTGGTAGGAGGTACGTTTATTCCAAAATTAATTAAAGGAGACTGGAACCAGGATAGCACCGGAAACCAGCTTCTTTCCTTAGCAAAGTATATTGAACAAGACGATTTCTGGCGGGCGCAAATTGCTCAAATGGATGTGAATCAACAGGGGGAAGTAACGCTTCATCCTCAGGTGGGTAAGCAAACAATTAAATTCGGAAAGCCCGATCAGATTGCTGAAAAGTTCGATAAGTTAGAATTATTTTACCAGCAGATTCTGCCCCGAAAAGGATGGAATTATTATAATGGGGTCAACCTGACCTATGAAAATCAAATTGTGTGTGACTAACCAGTAAAACCATGGACAACGATCAACCCGTAGTTGGACTAGATATCGGTACTACTAAAATCTGCGTTATTGTAGGCCGAAAGAATGAATACGGAAAACTAGAAGTGATGGGCATGGGTAAAGCCGTCTCCGACGGTGTTATCCGAGGCATTGTCAGTAATATTGATAAAACTGTACAGGCAATCCAAAAGGCGGTTCAGCAAGCTGAAGAGCAGTCAGGAGTAGAAATTAATGTGGTGAACGTAGGCATTGCCGGGCAGCATATCCGTAGCTCGGTGCACCACGGTAGCATTACCCGTAACTCTTCCGAAGAGGAGATTACGGTAGGTGATGTAGAGCGGCTAACCCAGGATATGTACCGCATTGTAACCCCGCCCGGTTGCGAAATTATTCATGTAATGCCCCAGCACTACATCGTCGATTATGAGGAGGGGATTATGGATCCAGTAGGCATGTCGGGCGTGAAGCTGGAAGCTGATTTCCATATTATCACCGCTCAGACCAACGCGATTAACAATGTCAATAAGTGCGTTCGTAAAGCGGGATTGGAAATAGATAATCTCATCCTCGAGCCTTTGGCTTCTAGCTTGGCGGTGCTTAGTGAGGAGGAAAAGAAAGCCGGAGTTTGCTTGGTAGATATTGGGGGCGGCACCACTGATATTGCTATTTTCCACGATGGTATTATTCGCCACACAGCCGTTATTCCATTTGGTGGGAATATTATTACGTCTGATATTAAGCAAGGCTGCTCCGTGCTGCACGAGCAAGCCGAACTACTTAAAGTGAAGTTTGGCCGGGCCATTGCCGAGGAAGCTAACATTAACGAAATTGTTTCTATTCGCGGATTGCGCGACCGTCCACCTCGAGAAATCTCGGTGAAGAACCTGGCTTACATTATTGAGGCTCGAGTGCAGGAAGTCTTTGAGTTAGTTCATGCTGAGATTATTTCGTCGGGTTACGAAGATCGCCTGGCAGGAGGCATTGTTGTTACCGGCGGAGGTTCGCAACTGCGCCACATCAAGCAGCTTTGCGAGCTTATGTGCGCCACTGATGGCCGAATTGGTCATCCCAACGAATATCTAGGTAAAGGTAAGCCAGAAATAATTAAATCGCCCATGTACGCAACTGGGGTTGGCTTGGTGCTAGCGGGCTTTAAAGCGATTGACGAACGCAACTCTGAATACCTTCGTCACAAAAGCAGGCAAACCAACCAAGTTGTGCGAAAAGAACGACAAACTGGTTTTTCTTTCAGAGGTATATTGGAAAAGACCAAGAAAATATTGATTGATGACTTTAATGAGAAAGAATATTAATGTAGTTTTGGTATAACCCTAAACTACCCAAATCTCCACCGTTATGAATAAGACATATAGTTTCGATCTACAGCCTCAGAACCCGTCTATCATCAAAGTGATTGGTGTCGGAGGCGGAGGTAGTAATGCTGTAAACCACATGTTTAACCAAGGTATTCGGGATGTAGAGTTTATTGTCTGCAATACCGATGTGCAGGCCTTACAAACCAGCCCGGTTCCTAACAAGCTTCAGATAGGCATAGGACTCACCGAAGGACTGGGAGCGGGAGCGAATCCCGAAAAAGGCAAAGAAGCTGCTATTGAAAGCAAAGAAGATATTCGCGATTTACTAAGCGATAATACCAAGATGCTATTCATCACGGCCGGAATGGGCGGTGGAACCGGAACCGGAGCGGCTCCCGAAATTGCCCGAGTGGCTCGGGAGTTAGGTATTTTAACGGTGGGCATTGTTACCTCTCCGTTTAGCTTCGAGGGGCGTAAGAAAATGCGACTGGCGAACGAAGGGATTGCTGAACTGCGGGAAAGCTGTGATACCGTGCTGGTTATTTTAAACGATAAACTGCGGGAGACCTACAGTAACTTATCGCTGTCTAACGCTTTTGCCCAAGCCGATAATGTGCTGACGACGGCAGCCAAAAGCATTGCGGAAATTATCACCTTACCGGGTGACATTAACGTAGATTTTGAAGATGTAAAGACCGTAATGGCAAATTCCGGCGCAGCGGTGATGGGTTCAGCCAAAGTAGATGGAGACCATCGGGCCAAACGAGCCGCCGAAATGGCCTTGTCTTCTCCCTTGCTCGATAATGTGAATATTACCGGAGCGCAGCGCATTCTGCTATCGATTAAATCGGGTACGGAGAAGGAAATTCAGATGGACGAGCTGACCATTATTACTTCGTATATTCAGGATCAGGCCAGTGAGGAGATGGAGATGATTTTTGGCCATGGGGTTGATGAAACATTAGGCGAAAGCGTAATGGTGACTGTGATTGCCACTGGGTTTGATCAAGAAGATTCAAGCGAGCCAGAGGAGGATAGTAAGCAGATTATTGATCTGGAAACTAATAAGAAGGTACCTGAGAGCAACAATACAAATGAACCGGCTCCCGAGCATCGGTTTGAGCCTCCGGTGCAAAACTTTATAGCGGATGACCCTCAGCCTACCTACGAGTCTATTCAAGATGAACCGGAGGAAGAAGAAGAATTGATGCACGAAATGAGTTCGCAGAAGCGACTGCTGATGGAGGAAGCCTATAAGCGAAAGCTGAAGTTGCAGGGGCGAAAAAGCATTAGCGCGCCCGATAGCGAACAAGATCATTTTAAGAAGGAAGATTTTAACGAACCGGCTTACATGCGCCGTAATGTGCACTTGTACAGTGTCCCTTCTCACCAAGATCGTAATATATCGCGCTACTCGCTGGATGATGACAACAATATCGTCAGCAACAACCGCTTCCTGCACGATAACGTAGACTAATAGTATGAAGAACGGAACGAATCGTGAATAGAAGAATTATTGGCCGAAAGCTTAAAGAAGCAAGACCAGATGACGGTCGCCGTGCGATTGAGCGTCAGGATCGGCATCAAGAACTTTTTTAATTACGATTCCACCAACTAGTAGATGGCAGGTCAGGTGAGTTGACTATAAAAGTTTCGCCGATCTGGGGAGTGGTAACGGGTATTTGTAACTGCTGAGCCTTTACTGTTATCCGCTCTACCGGATCAGTCCAAGCGTGCAGGGCGAGCCGGAACGCTCCCCAGTGGATAGGCATCAGTCGTTTGGCTTGCACATCTACCGCTGCTTGAGCCGATTCTTCGGGCATCATATGAATTTGCGCCCAGCGTTCATCGTACTGTCCACACTCCATCATAGCTAAATCAAACGGGCCGTAGCGTTCACCAACCTCCCTAAAGTGGGGGCCGTAGCCGCCATCGCCACTAAAATATAGATTGTCATTTTTACCCTGAATAATCCATGATCCCCAAAGGGTAGTGTTACGATCGGTGATCCCGCGACCAGAGAAGTGACGCGAGGGAGTAAATACTATCTTTAGATTTTCATGCTGAATTTCATCCCACCAGTTAAGTTCGTGAATAGCGTCTTCAGCTACGCCCCAGCGGCGTAAATGAGCACCCACTCCTAACGGAACGTAGAAATCTTTTACCTTCTCTTTTAGCATCTTTACCGAACCATAGTCCAGATGGTCGTAGTGATCGTGGGAGATGAGCACCGCATCAATCGGGGGAAGTTGCTCGATGCTGATAGGCAATTGCTCATTAAACCGACTGCCACCCAGCCACGGATGCGGAGCGGGAACGTTGCCCAGCATAGGGTCGAGAAAAACTCGCAGCCCATCTATTTCTACCAGCACCGCCGAATGTCCGAACCAGGTAATCTGCGTTGGAGCATCGGCTGGGTCAACTAAGGATAAAGAATCTACCGACTCAACGGGGGGGAGAAAGTCTGGTACCCCGTTAGGAATGCCCTGGATGTAATCTCGTATTACCGAAAGAATATTACCAAAACTCATATCCATTGAGGTAGGAATCAGATTGACGAACGTTCCGTCCTTATAATGATCTAATTGGGTAAATGATTCTTGCTGTTTGGATGTCGGTTTACCCCCGAATTCCGGGCTTAATTTAGTGAACATAAATCCTCCAATAAGTAGTACCAACAGTAGCGCGCCAACGGATAATCCGATCATCTTAAAAACTTTTTTCATAGCCAATAGAATATAAGTTAACCGACGAAGCCGAGACAATTATATTGAGTACAACGACAATTTATTTTGCTTGGCAAGGAAGGAAGTGTAAGTAGCTTCACTGAAAGGTATCACTGGTTTTTTCAGCAGTTAACTTTTCTGCTTGCTGCTCCAGCAGTTGCTGGTAAACTGAGTTTGTAATCTCTTCGTTAGAAAGATGACTATGAATGAACGCTAAGGTGGGCTTCTGGGGCAATACCTGCATTCCTAAGTAGTGCAGTACATCGGTCAAGTGGCTCAGGGCAAGATTCCCGCCGTGCATTCCCGCCGCCACTCCTACTAAGGCAGCCTTTTTTCCGGCCAAGCTACTGGGATAATCTAGCCCATCAATGAAAGCTTTAAGCACGCCTGGGAAGGAACCATTATATTCCGGCACAATAAACACAAAGCGATTGTTATCCTTCAGCACCTGCCGAAAAGCATTGAATTTTTCATTTTGCCCATTGTTTTCGTACAAGGCTGTGGTTAGAAAATCAGCCGGTAGGTCAATCAAATCTAGCATTTGACTGGTTTCCCCTTTATCGCTCAAAAGGCGTTGGTAATAAGCGGCAATGGTTCGAGAGTTGGCATCCCGGCGGTTAGTTCCGACAATAATCACAGTCATACGTTCACAACGATCTTTCTACGGAAGATGTTCGGCTTCAAAACTATCTGCGGGTAGCAGAAGTTACCTCAACTATGCGACTGACTATTCAAACTTCTGTGGAGCAAGATTATCAATCAGTAAAGCGAGGGTTTACGGAAGACTTGTTTTTGAAACTGAATCCGCCTTTCCCTCCGGTACAACTTAAGCGATTCGATGGGTCCAGTGAAGGTGATGTGGTAGAGCTAGAACTTAATTTTTTGCTATTTCGCCAAACCTGGCGTAGCCTGATTACCGAAGATGGAGAAACAGAGCAGGAGTGGTACTTTATTGATGAAGGTGTGAAGCTACCCTTCTTTCTAAAATACTGGAAACACCATCATCGGGTGCTTAAACGAGGTTCGGGGAGTCAGATTGTAGATGATATTCACTTCCGCTCGCCCTTCCTGCTCATGGATTTTCTTCTTTATCCGGTACTGGGGTTGCAGTTTCTGTATCGGAAACCAGCCTATAAGAAGATATTCTCTACTTAACTGAAGGAAAAACTTCTACCTTTAAGAGTAATTTACTACCAAGCAAGGCGTAAGATACCATATGAAGCAATGGGTAATTACTGATATTCATGGCTGTGTTAAAACCTTTGAAGCGTTGCTCCAGCGCATTGGTTTTAACCGTAGTGATGCTCTTTATCTGCTGGGCGACTATGTAGACCGAGGTCCCGATAGCAAAGGCGTATTAGAATTAGTAATGCAGCTTAGCCAGTCTAAGCACAAAGTACACTGTCTACTGGGTAACCACGAGATCATGATGTTGCACGCTGTGCATAATTCTGGAACCAAGGCAGCGCGCCATTGGAAGAAGTATGTGGGGGGTGGCGAAACGCTTCGAAGCTTTCGGGCAGTAAAGCCACACGAAATTAGCGAGCACTACATTGAGTTTATTGCCAACATGGATCATTATTTTGAGGTAGGTAACTACATTTTGGTACACGCCGGACTAAATTTTGCGGTGCCTGATCCGCTGCAAGATAAAGAGGCAATGCTCTGGACGCGCGGACAGACGCATATTAACCATGCTTGGCTCAATGGTCGCATTGTGGTGCACGGTCATACTCCTCAGCCTACGCAGCAGGTAATCCAAAATGTAGAGCGTATGGAGCAAAACCCAGTGGTAGATATTGATTGTGGCTGCGTTTATCCCCGTAATAACATGCATCATTTGTGCGCTTTAGAGCTCATCTCCCGCCAGTTAGTTTTTCAAAAAAATGTAGACTAATAGGACATCTGGGCGGCCTACTTTATCGTAAACAATAGTAGGCAAGAACACCACTCTTATGTCTACCAAGAGTACAGCCCACCACCAGCCTGAGATAGCCGAGCACTTACTTGCTTTGCAAAAGAAAGTGAATGAAGTCATTGCTTTCTACCAGCAGGATTTGAATTTTACTACAATGGTATACGCCCTGTGGTCGGCCAAAGACATTTTGGGACACTTAGTATGCTGGCACGAAAGCTTTGCCCGTAACTTGGCTGATGTATCCGAAGGCCGAAAGCCCAACCCGTTGAAAGGCAAATTATCGGAAGTAAATCAGTTAGGAGTAGAGGCAAACCGTCTGTTTTCTATTGATGAGCTTATTGCTCGATTGAATATTGCCCAGCAGTTGATTGAGGAGCATATTTTTAATACGGAAGTGCAACGTATTCCTTACAAAAGAGGCACCCGCGACTACAGCCGACCGGAGCATTTGGAAATTGTAGTAGCTCATCTAAGACGTCATCTGAAAGACCTCCACAAAATATACCATTTACGCTATGCCGAGACCTAAAACAAAACCGGAACTGCAAAAACAAAGTCAGGAGAATTTTAAAAAACTAAACGATTACGTAGCTGCTTTCTCGTCGGAAGAGCAGCAAGCTGAATTCCCTGGGGGAACCATGAACCGCAACATTCGGGATGTATTAGCTCATTTACACCACTGGCACCTAATGTTTTTAGATTGGTATGAAGTAGGCACAAAAGGTGAGAAACCAGCCATACCTGCCCCGGGCTATACCTGGAAAACTACCCCAGAACTCAATAGAAAAATATGGGAAAAGTACCGGAAAATGGTTCTATCAGAAGTTCAGCAGAAACTGAAACAATCTCATGCAAAGGTGGAAAAAGTAATTGAGCAACATTCGGGCAAAGAGCTTTTTGAGAAAAAGCGGTATAAGTGGACAGGTAGTACTTCGCTGGGAGCGTATTTAATATCGGCCACTGCCAGTCACTACGATTGGGCGTATAAGCTAATCAAGAAATGCAAAAAGTAGCTGCCTATAATCCCGTAAGGTAGCTGTTTTTAATTAGCCTGGAACCGGAATTAAAACTTACCAAAGTAGCTAGCCGAACATTTCCGAAACAGCATCAAACTAGCTTTTTGTGGGGTGCCGGAGTAGAGTGGCGGCCTGAAGCTGAAAGAATGCGTATTTTGGCAACGCCTTATATCCTTAGTAAGGAAAATACCCTGGCGGTTTACGAATAGAAACGTAATTTGTAGGAACCTCATTAATGATGTTCCCATATGATAATAATTATTCAGTCGCTTCGGCTTCTTCTAGCGTCGGATAATCAGTATACCCTTCTGGCCCTGGAGTGTAAAAGGTATCTTGATTAGGCTGCTGTAGTTCGGCACCTTCTTTCATCCGGTGTACCAAATCGGGGTTCGCCAGAAACGGCCGGCCGAAAGCCACCAAGTGGCCCAAACCATCCTGTAGATCCTGCTCAGCTCGTTCGTGGTCGTAGCCTCCGCTAATGATAATAGTTCCACCAAAAGCGTCACGAATTTTCTCTTTAATCGAGCGGGGTACTTCTGGTGCCCCCATCGGCGAATGATCCACAATATGAGTATAGGCTAAGTTTAATTTGCCTAATTCCTGAGCTAAATATTCGTAGGCTTCCTCTATACCCTCAAATGCTCCGGTATCATTGAAAACACCGTAGGGTGATAGTCGAATACCTGTTCGTTCGGCACCGATAGCGTTAATTACGGCTTGGGCTACTTCCAGGGCAAATTTGGAGCGAGCTTCATGAGAACCGTTATAATCATTATCCAGCACGTTTACATTGGCATTCAGAAACTGCTCAATCAAGTAGCCATTGGCTGCGTGTAGTTCTACGCCGTCAAAACCAGCTTCAATAGCGTTTTTCGCGCTGGTCACATACGACTGCATCGCGGCTTGAATGTCTGACTCATTCATCAGTCGGGCAGCGGGGTAAGGCTGCGGGCCTTTTTCATCGGTATACATTTCTCCCTGTACTGGAGTGGTAGTGGTACCTACAACTTCGGCGCCCTCGGGCAAATTATACGGATGGCCTACTCGCCCAGTATGCATTAACTGCATGAACATCTTTGCCCCACCTTGGTGGACTGCTTGCGTAACTTTCTTCCAGCCTTCGGTTTGCTCTGCTGAGAAAGCTCCCGGAATTCTGGGATAGCCCAGGGCATTGGGAGATGGAGCTGTTCCTTCGGTAATAATTAGTCCGGCTCCGCTACGCTGTCCGTAGTATTCCGCCATTAAGTCATTGGGAATATTATTGGTAGCCCGGTTTCGGGTCAAGGGAGCCATTACCGCTCGATTTTGCAATTCAATATTGCCTAGTGTAAAAGATTCAAAAAGCATAAATTCTATAGTTTTAAAAAATTTGTAATAACAACAATTCTATATACTACTTTCAGACCTTTTGGTTATTCATTAGTAAAAGAAAAAGCTTGAAGCAGGGGTGATGACGAATGATTGATGAATAATGACTAATGGAGAACAATAATTATAACCTGGAATTTGCAATTTTTCGTAACCATTTAACAATTGAACCATCGAGCCACTGAACAGTCCCCCCCATCAACTATCCGAAGAAATCGGTAGGCAAAATTGATAGCTAAGCTCCTGTTCGGTGTTGCTTTGTACTACGTTACCGTTTTTATCCTTCGCTGTCCAGGTTAGGCATACTTCATTGCCACCGTTGTCCTCTACTTCAATGGTTCCGTACTGCCCGCTTCTCGATCGATATCCTTTGGAGTAGGGGCCACCCTTGTAGGAACCGTAACGATCAATTGGGGCAGCATGAAATACGGGAATAGGTGCGCCCCCGCCTTCAGCGTAATCGCTGTTAGAACCATCGTCCATTGCTACCATGTGGGCATCTCCGCATATAATGCTGATCGGAATTTGGTGTTCCTTTACAAAGTTAGCAATCGCCTGCCGTTCTTCCGGAAAACCTCCCCAGTCGTCATCTTCGTCGCAATCATAGTTTGGCCCACCTTCGTGGTTAATGTACGGGATGCCCGATAACCATACTACCACCTGCCCGGAGTCTTTAGCCAATAACATCTGATCCTGAAACCATTTCATATGGGCTTCCGACCCGAAATTTGTTCCCACTTTAGTCCGTTCGCAACCGTCGTACTCCGGCTTTACTTTTTGGGAGCGCAAATCAGTTAATATAAAGCGAACCCGGCCCAGCGAGAAAGTCTGGGAGATAGGGGCCTTATCTTCCTGAAAAGCCAAAGGGTAGTGGGGAATGAAATCGCGGTAGGCAGCAATTGCGTCCTGCTGGCAGGCTGACGAAGCGTCGCTATTATTATTGCCGTAGTCGTGGTCATCCCACATGTAGGCAAAAGCCGTGCTGCGGTAGAGTTTAGATTGAGCCGAAGAACTAAATACACGGTAGTAAGCTTGGATGAAGTTAGCTTCGCAGTTGCGGTTAATATTTTCGTAGTGCAAATCGCCGGTGCTGATAAACAGTAATGGGTCTTCGCGAGCAATCTGCTCAAAAATATCGCTATTTGAGCCGGTTACCATGCAGGAGCCAAAAGCCACTTTATACGAAAATGCGCCATCCTTCGGAGTGGTAAATGTACCGCTGTAGCCTTCAAAAGCATCAATTGTATCATTAATTTCCAGGCGATAATAATACTGGGTGTCCGGCTGAAGGCTATCCAGCAGAACTTTACTCGTATTATAATTTTCAGCGATGGTTTCGGTATAAGCTGAATAGTGGGAATTGGCGAAAGTGATGGCTTCGGTACTTACTTGCACCCGTACTTTGGCGGGCCGATAGGTATTGAAAGATACTACCGCACTTCGAGAGGTCAATCCCCCGGCCAGTACGTAAGCCACTTCATCATCCGCTAAATTAGGAGTATAAAATACCCAATAGAGTACACTGATAACTACGATAATCCCCATGATGGATAGGGTAAGTTTACGTTTAGGTTTCATGATAGGTGCTTTACGGCACTTGTTCCAAACACCTAAGAGCGTTTGGGGTTGATAAATAAACAGCTAAAACTACACCAATGAACGTTTCTATCCAATTTCTTGGGGCAGCCCAATCGGTAACTGGCTCCAAGCATTTACTGCACTTTGACGACTTTCAGGTACTGATGGATTGCGGTCTGTTTCAGGGGCTGAAGAAGCTCCGGCAGCGTAACTGGGACCCATTTCCGATGAATGTATCTGAAGTAGAAGCACTCGTGATTTCTCATTCCCACATTGACCACATTGGCTACTTACCTAGGCTGGTGAAAGAAGGGTACGACGGCCCCATCTACTGCACCACGGCTACCGCCGAACTAGCGCGTATTATGCTGCTCGACTCAGCTAAACTTCAGGAAGAAGAAGCTGAGTGGGCAAGAAAAAAGGGATATTCTAAGCATAAGCCACCCCAGCCACTGTACACTACCGAAGATGCAGAGAATACTTTCCGACTGTTTGAACCCCATGAGTTTGACGAGGATATTTATTTGCGTGACGATATCCGGTTGAAGTTTCACAATGCCGGACATATTTTGGGTGCCGGATGGGTAGAACTGAACGTGCGGGGAGAGTCGCAAAGTAAAACGATTATTTTTTCCGGTGACTTAGGGAGGTACAACCAACCTGTGTTGCGCGATCCGGTATCAATGACTCAAACCGATGTTTTGTTGGTAGAATCCACCTACGGCGATCGGGAGAACCTGTCGGAAGATCCTACCGAAGAATTTGCTCAGGTAGTAAACGAAGCAATGGATCGGGGTGGCTGTCTACTAATTCCCGCGTTTGCGGTGGGGCGCACCCAAACGGTTATGTACTATTTAAAGACATTGATGGAAGCGGGCAAAATACCGAAAGTACCCGTGTATCTTGATAGCCCGATGGCGATTAACGTCACTAATCTTTACAAACGTTTCTTTACCTACCACAAACTGCGCGATCAAGACTTACAGTACAGCGAATCTATTTTCGACTACGAGTTTTTTAACTACTATCGCAGTGTTCCTGCATCACAAAGTATTAATGAGATTCGGAAGAATGCCATCATCGTTTCTTCTAGCGGCATGTGTACCGGAGGTCGGGTGCTGCACCACCTAGTTCGTCGTTTAGATCGGCCCGAGGATACTATTCTGTTCGTAGGCTACCAAGCTAAGGGAACCCGAGGCCGACGTATTCTCGACCAGGAAGAAACCATCCGTATTTTCGGGCAAAACGTACCGCTCAAGATGCAGGTGCGCCGCATTGATGGGCTGTCGGCTCACGCGGATAAAAGCGAACTGCTACGTTGGGTGAATACGCTCAAGGAGCATCCTAAGCGAACTTTTCTGGTGCATGGTGAGATAGATAGTGCTCAGGTAATGCAAAAAAGCCTGGAAGATGCCGGGTGGCCCAACGTCCACATTCCTGATTATCAAGAGAGCCATACCTTATTTGCCGGAATTTAAAATCGCTTTTGTACACAGCATCTCCTAATTGTCAGATTTAGTATACCAACTTGGGGGGGTAGTATAAGATGAAACGGGTGCTGTCTTTGCATTACGTAGTTTACCCGTTGAAACCTTACAACCGGGTGCAGTAACTGGGTGGCCTCCTTCTCTGATAGCCGGATGCAGTTTTTATACGGCACTTACTCATAATTATGGTGAAGAATGCGAACGATACCGACAGCGAGTAAGAAGATGGATTTAAACAATTGTTTTTTACGAAGTTAGGAGCGATAATATCTACTCATTTTACTCGGAAAAAGGATAATTAATCCGAACTAGAGCAGATAATATCTCTGTCTAACATTTGCTCCACTTACCATAATTTAAGTAACTAATGTTAGCATTACCACGCTGATCCGCCCTAAAAATAGATATAGCCAGTAAATATTACTTTTAGAGAGCATACCTACCCCATTTTTGGCTTTTCTCGGTAAAGTACTATTGCATTTAGCATGGGTTACGAGTAGAAATTACTCAATGGTCTTCAATTTAGTCATCCAGTAAGAATGGTTGATTAGCATTGCATGCCACTATTCAAACGTATGTATCTGAAAATTAGATACTTATCAGTTAATTTTTATTCCAAATATCTTTTTGTGGTGCTCAATAAGGTAAAAATACCTATTCTCAGAAGGTTACAAATTTCAGAAATCAAAATCGTGCTATCAGATTTAGTAATCACCTTCCTGTTTTATTTAAAAAAACATTTTAAAAGTTATATAAATTGGTCGAGATAAGGTAGAAGATACACAAATCATACAGACTCCATGAAAGTAAGCATTCTCGGTAGGTTGATGAAAACGAAGGTATCATCTTTGGAAAATAGGCATTAGTGTGCTAACAACTTATCGGATAATTACCCTAAACATCACAGGTAAATGAAGACAGCTCAAAAAACTTCTACAACTACTAAGTCTGGTGAAACCCAAACGAATACCGAGCTAGATCAATTAAAAAAGCACAAATCCAAGCTAGAGGCTGATCTGAAAAAAATGACTGAGACCCTGAAAAAAGGTCAGGCAATACAACAAGAGCTGGAACAGGCACAGAAACGGAGCGAAGAGGTGCTGGAACAAGCAGTAGATTCTGTAGTCACAATCAATTCGGATAAAATCGTAACTTTTTACAATAAGGCGGCTGAACAAATGTTTGGTTACAGCCGGGAAGAGGTGCTTGGGCAAAACGTGAAGATGATTGTACCGATGGAGCACCGGGGTAACCACGATCAATACGTAGAGTCTAATATGACTACGGGGGAGAATAAGGTAGTGGGGCAAGGGCGCAACTTGGAGATGGTTCGTAAAGACGGAAGCAAGTTTTGGGGTAACTTATCACTTAGCAAAGTAAAGGTAGGTGACGCACTACAGTACACTGCTTTTATTAAAGATATTACCCAAGAGAAGGTTGCCAAGGAAAAGGCAGAGCAAATACAGCGCGCGGTAGACACTGGGTGGGCGTCTATTGAGTTTGAACTAGATGGCACAATTATTTCCGCTAATGAGAATTTTCTTCGGGCAGTTGGTTACGCTAGTGCCAGCGAAGTTGAAGGTAAGCACCACCGAATTTTTTGTACTCCAGAGTACGCTAATAGCGATGAATACGGAAATTTCTGGAGCGAGTTAAACCAAGGAAACATCAGTGCCGGAGAGTTTGAGCGGGTGCGGAAGGATGGCCAAAGAGTTTGGCTAAGTGCTTCTTATACCCCCGTGAGAGATAATGCGGGGCGGATAGTGAAGGTGATTAAGATTGCCACAGATATTACCAAAGTAAAAGAACCAGTACTTCAGGTTCGGGACTTAATCTCGAGTATGGCTCAAGGTGATCTCACCCAAAAGTTTGAAATAACGGCTGAAGGATACGTTCAGGAAATGGGTGATGCACTCAACGTGGCAATGGAAAATTTGAATGGCCTACTGGGTAGTATTGGCAAAAATGCTGATCGGGTGGGCGAATCAGCCAATAATTTACTGGAGAGAAGTAAAAATATCCGCGACAATACTAGCGAGGTTGCCTCAGCTATTTCCCAGATGTCTAAAGGGGCGCAAGACCAAGCCCAGCGAACCGATGAATCATCTAAGCTGGTAGATCAGGTACTGTCTAGCGCCAATGATATGGAGCAAAAAGCCAATAGCATTTACCAAACGGCCGACCAAGGGCAGCAAAGCTGCGAAAATGGGTTGCTGATTGTAAAGAATTTGGTGGAAAATATGGATGGTATTCGTTCGTCGGCCAACGTGACCACGGAGTCTATCAACGTGCTGACCGAGCGAGCTGAAGAGATTGGGCGTACACTTAACGTCATCTCCGACATCGCTTCCCAAACGAACCTATTGGCGCTCAACGCAGCTATAGAAGCTGCTCGCGCTGGTGATGCCGGACGAGGCTTTGCCGTAGTAGCCGAAGAAATTCGAAAGTTAGCCGAAGACTCCCGACGTTCGGCCATTGATATTGAAAAAATTATCAGCGATGTGCAGAAAGATACGCAGTCGGCCAGTAAGGCGATAGAAACTATGCAGGTAAGTGTGGAAGACGGCAGCGGTGCCACTAAAGAAGCCTCCACCATTTTTTCTGAAATTTCTGATGCCAGTACCAACACGCTTAGCTACGCGAAAGAGATTCAGGAGGCTACTTCCGGTCAGAAATCTTTTATTGACGATGTAGCCAAAAATATTGAGCAAATTGTAGTAGTCGCCGAAGAAACCGCTGCAGGTACCGAAGAAGTAGCTACTTCATCGCAAGACCTGAACGGCAGCGTAGGGGAAATTACTGAGGCTAGTAATCAGCTTTCTAGTGTGGCCGAAGAATTACAAAAAGGAGTAAGCAAGTTCAAGCTTCGTCAATCATAAAATCATTATCTGTAACGAAACCACTATGGAAGCTACGGAATTAGAACCCAGGCAAGCGGAAGAGGCCGTTGATAACGGTGCCCGTCAGCAACTCATTGTTTTCAAATTGGGCGAAGAAGAGTACGGGATTACCATCGATCAGATTAAAGAAGTGGTCTTTACTCCTAATATCACCCCTATGCCTCAGGTACCCTCTTATATTAAAGGGGTGGCCAACATTCGGGGTAATATTCTGGCTATTGTCGATTTAAGAGAAAAATTTGGCTTGCAAACCCAAAAATCTGATGCAGATGAGTCTTCTTCTAACTATACGTTGGTAGTAGCCAGCTCGCAACTGAATGTAGGTATTCTGGTAAAAGAAGTACCTAATACCCTCACCGTATCTACCAGTGATATTGAAGATACCGCTAGCATTATGCAGGGTAGTCAGGAAGGACGGCAGTACATTAAAGGCATTGTTAAGGTAGATAAAAAACTGGTTATCCTGATTGATGTATTTGCGGTAATGCAGGATAAAGAAATTAGCCAAACACTTACTTCTGAAGCAATAACAAACGAATAATGATTGATGACGAATGAGTAATGAAGTCCAATAAGTCATCATTCATTAATCATCATTCACTAATCATTATTATCAATCATTAAACTTAAAATAATGGCAAAGAAAGTACTTATTGTAGACGATTCGTTGTACATGAGAACCCTCATAAAAAACTCAATTGCTGAGGGTGGGTTTGAGGTGGTAGGAGAAGCCGCTAATGGTGAAGAAGCCATTGACCTAGCGCTGGAAATGCAACCCGATATTATCACGCTAGATAATATTCTTCCCGACATGATCGGTACGGATATTCTAAAAGTATACCACGAAGAGGAGCTGCCCTCTCAGGTGGTAATGATTAGTGCGGTAGGGCAAGAGTCAGTAATAGAAGAAGGAATGCGCTTAGGAGCTAAAGAATATATTGTGAAGCCCTTTACCTCAGAAAAGCTGCTTGATGTATTGAATAAACTTTAATTCGCTCGCGGTATGCCTCCTCACAAGACAACTACCTTGCTGATTGAGGACTCGGGGTTCATGCGAATTATCTTAAGCGACCTCTTGAAAAGTGACCCCTCCATCGAGTTACTGGGAACCGCTTCTAATGGCCTCAAAGGTCTTGAAAAGATCCGACAACTTCGGCCCGATGTGATTATTACCGATATGGTAATGCCCGAAAGCGACGGGCTGGCCGTGGTAAAGAATGTAATGCAAAATAATCCTAAGCCCGTAATCTTGTTAAGTTCATTAGAAAAAGAAGACCCCAAAGTATTTGAAGCACTATTGGCGGGAGCTTTTGATTTCCTCAACAAAGAAGAAGTAACCAAGCTGGCCAAACAGCAGCAGTTCCCCCTTAACGAGATGGTGAAGGTTGCAGCAGGAGTGTCGTTAGGCAAACTTGCCGGAGCCCGGGGCGAGAAAAATACGTTTGAGCATAGTTTTGATGAGCAACTGCGCTACGAAGCAATTGCCATTGGAGCTTCTACCGGCGGGCCAGTAGCTATTGAACAATTACTCAACGGCCTACCCGCCAATCTCAATATTCCGGTAATTATTGCCCAGCATATGCCTGAGCAGTTTCTGCGCTCGTTTGCCAAACGCCTCGACCGAGTTATCCCGCTGAGGGTAAAGCTAGCTCAACAAGGAGAGGAGCCAGAAGGGGGCACAGTTTACGTGCTTCCGGGCCATAAGAACAGCCACGTAATCCTGGATTCTCACACCAATCGGCCTATTTTTAGCTTTACTCGGAAAAAGTATCGGGAGTTTAACTTCCCCTCAATAGATGGATTATTTATGTCGCTAGCCGAAGTGTACGGAAAAAAACTGATTGGTATTGTACTCACAGGTATGGGAAGAGATGGTACCAAAGGGCTTCAGGCAATTCAGCAGCAGCGCGGATTCACCATTGCTCAGGATGAAAAGTCTTCGGTGGTATTTGGTATGCCCAAAAGTGCGATAGATCATAAAGTAATCAATCAGGTATTAGCCTTAAAAGAAATCCCCGGCTTCGTAGTAAGCTGTTTGGCATAAGTAGTACTAAACCAGTAGGAATGAGCAAGGAAAACGAGTATAGAGAACTATTTTTGGCAGAAGCCCTCGAAAACCACGAGGAGCTTAACCGACTAATTACCCAACTGGAAAAAAAGCCGGACGATCAATCGGCGATTAATGCTATTTTTCGGATCACCCACACTTTGAAGGGGAATGCTGCCGGAATGGGCTTTGAGCGTATTGCGGAACTGGGGCATACCCTCGAGACACTGTTCGGGGAAGTGAGGGAACAGCGGCTGAAGCTGAATCCTGATATGTTCACCGCGCTCTTTAAGGCTATCGACACCCTGGGCGCACTTATTCGATCATTGAGCGATGGCTCAAAAGTGGCTTACAAAGGCATTAAAACCAAGTTAGAAGTAATCTGTCGGCAGGCGAATGCTTCTCCGGGTGAGGAAGTTAAAGAAAAAAAGGAGGTTGAAGAAAAACCAGAAGAACCAGCCAAGTCAGTAAATCCAGTCGCAGCATCTCCCAAGAAAACCCGAAAACCGCGTAAAAAAAGCACAGCTCAAAACAAGAAAAAGACAGCTACTGCTAGCGAACTAACCAAGGAAGATTCAACCCTCAAAGATGAGGTAGCCACTTCAACATCTGAACCAACGCAAGCGGTAGCGAAAAAGATGGCTTCAAAAACGGCTACTGAGGAAAAGGGGGTGGAGAGCTCAATGCCAGAACCTCAAGAACAACCGACTGAGAATAAAATTGTGTTCTCAGATTTAGTGCAAGTGCCAGTACGCAAACTCGATAATTTGCTCAACCTAGTGGGTGAGCTGATTATTGAGCGCGACCGGATTATTGCCTCGCACGCTGAACTCACCGGAGCCAACGAGTATTCCCGTCTTAATCGCATATCCTCTGACTTACAGTATTCCGTAATGGATGTACGGCTGGTGCAGGTAGGTTTTCTGTTTAACAAATTTCATCGGGTAGTACGCGATGCGGCCACTTCGGAGAAGAAAGAAGTTACCCTCAAACTAGAGGGAACCGATACCGAAATAGATCGAAATATTCTTCAAATTATCAGTGATTCGCTAATTCATCTGGTGCGAAACTGTATTGCCCACGGCATTGAACAACCCGATGCCCGGAAGCAGCTCGGAAAGGAGCCCCAAGGTACAGTGACGCTGAAAGCCAGTAATGAAAACGATGGGGTGGTTATAGAGATTATTGATGATGGCAGTGGAGTAAATGTTGAGAAAGTGCGAGAGCGAGGCATTGAGCGAGGGTTGATCTCATCGGAGCAAGCCGCTACCATGTCTGATGAAGAGATAACCATGCTAATCTTTGAACCGGGCTTTTCTACTAACGAGCAAATTAACGCTATCTCCGGGCGAGGCGTAGGGATGGACGTAGTAAAAAAAGCATTAGACTCAGTAAGCGGTAAAGTTATCGTGCATAGCAAGGCAGGCGAAGGAACCTGTATTCGTTTATCGCTGCCCTCATCAATGGCGGTGAAAGGAACCTTACTGTTTGAGGCCAATCAAACAGAATACGCTATTCCACTGCCTTACACCGAAGCGGTGGTGTCGCTCTATCGCGCTGAGGTGCACAAAGTAGGGCGGGGACTAGCGTTTACCTATCAGGGAAAAACGGTATCGCTGGTTTTTTTAAAAGATATATTGTCTCTGCCTCCGGGGGTGTCGGCTCCCCAACCCGAAGACCTTCGGCAAAGCTGGGAACAGCTTCACGATGAATCGCAACTAGAGATCATTGTCGTTTCGGGAGGCAACCACACCATAGGGTTGGTGGTTGACAAGCTCCTTCAACGAAAAGAGATCGTAGAAAAACCGCTCAACCAACCCGTAGATCAGGTACAATTTATTAGCGGAGTTACTATTCTGGGAAATGGTAATGTTTGTTTGGTCTTACACGTACCGGCTATCATAAGTTTTATCTTTCAAACTGCCCATCGCCAAGCGGGGGCTTTATCCTGAATAGCAAATGTCAATACTTACTCTACCTGAAAAACAGCTAGCCCAAGAAATTATTGAAGCTGGCTACGTAAGTGCTGCCCGGTCATTTTCTGGCGTTGCTCAGCAACAAGTAATGATAGAGACCTCCGGCATAACCATATCAAAATTTACTGAGAAATATTTCTCAATAAAGGAGAAAGGGAACCTCACATTGATTACCACCAAAATTATTGGCGACATACAAGGAGAAAGCTTTTTGTTGCTTACCGAATCAGAGCGCCAAGCTATGTTTAATACTTGTCTTCCTCCGGGCGGCTCACCCGAAGAGCGACACACAATGCAAGAGGCTATTCTAAAAGAGCTGGACAACATAATTTCGGCTGCGGTAATTACGGAGGCATCCAACGTATTGCAAGTAAATATCTACGGTGATGTACCCAAATTAGTAGAGGGCACTGCTGAGGAGATACAACTTACGGTACTCAGTAACTTCACCGATTCAGTGGATAGCAATATCTTCCTGTTCGCCAATACCCGATTCTCGTTTGAGCAAAACACTGCCCTTCAGCCCCGTTTCTTCTGGAAATTCCACCAAAACTTCGTGGATCGTATCAAAGAACAGGTTAATACACTACATCAGTACCGTCGGCTTCCCAATGTTTAGAGATTATCATTATGAAGTTTTTAGTGTCCACTCAAAAATTTAAGTACGTAGCTCTGCTAACCGCTACTATTTGGTTAGTACAAGTCAGTATTTTATTGCTGGAAATTCCTTACAAAGGTCTGTGGGTTGGAGTAAGTGGTGGTGTACTAGTTACCTGTCTTCTACTGATGTTATTTCAACTGCTTCGTCAGCAGGGTGAGTTGCAAAAATCCCTTACTCAGCTAGCCAATGGCCAACCTCCCCTGAGTAGTGCCGATCATCAAGCAATTGGTCAGCAGATGATTGATAAAGTGTATGATAAAATGGAGGAGGCTACAGTTTTTATTAACGCACTAGAAAAAGAAGAAGACACTACTAAACTGATGCATCTTAGCGCGGAGGAGTACCTCGGGCAAGCGCTAGTAAGTGCTCGTACGGCGTTTACTAATTACCGCCAGCAGGAGAAACAGCACCGCTGGGTGGCCGAAGGGCTCGCCCATTTCTCAGAGATACTGCGAGAATACACCGAAGATTTACCGGAACTTAGCTATCAGGTAATTCAGAATCTATCGAAGTACTTGAATGCTAATCAGGGTGGCTTATTTATTCTTAACGAAGAAGAAGAAGACAAGGAGCCTTTTCTGGAATTGCAAGCGTACTATGCCTACCAAAAGAAACGATACGTTGAAAAGAAAGTGGAATTAGGGCATGGGTTAATTGGTCAGTGTGCCCTGGAGCGTAAACCAATTATTCTTACTAAGGTGCCACCAGACTACGTAACCATTACGTCTGGGTTAGGGGAAGCAACTCCGCGAGCAGTAGTAATTTATCCACTGGTGTTTCAGGAAAGAGTAAGGGGCGTAGTTGAGTTGGCCTCGTTTAAACCCTTTGAGGAGCACCAACTGGATTTTTTAGGCAAAGTATGTGAAAGCATGGCATCTACCCTCACTATTGTTCGGGGGAGTGTTCGTACTCAACAGATGCTGGAAAGCTCCCAGAAGCTAGCTGAAGAACTACAGGGCCGCGAGGAAATGATGCGGGACTACTTAGAGGAGCTTTATTCAGCACAGCAAAGAATGCAAGACAAGCAGGCGGAGTTGGAAGGGATTTTTAAGGCGATGGATGCTACGCTGCTGGTCGGTTACTTCTATTTAGACGGTCGGTTGATGACCGCCAATCAGAATTTCACGGAGCTACTTGGCATACACTCGGAAGATCTGGAATATAGGCGTGGAATTTTAGCAAAGGCTGAGCGGGAGAATCCAGAATTGTGGAAAGAGCTGGCTTCGGGCGCAAGTTTGGCCGATGACTTTTTGCTGAAAATGGGCGATCAAGAAGAAAAGTGGATAAATGCCTCTCTTTCTCCAGTACGGTCACCATCGGGCGAAATAGAAAAGATCTTACTGCTAGGCACCGATATCACCAAGAAGAAACTGGTGTTAGAGAAATTGTCGCTAGTGGCGGATAACACCGATAACTCCGTAATTATTGCCAATAAATACGGACAAATAGAATACGTGAATGGTGGCTTTACGAAGCTTACCGGCTATCAGGCAGATGAGGTGATGTGGCTACGGCCCGGGGAAGTATTACAAGGGCCTAATACCGACCAAAAAACAGTAAAGCGTATTGGGAAATTGCTTAGAAGAGGAGTGCCTTTTTACGAAGAAATACTCAACTACACCAAGCAGGGAAAAAGCTACTGGATATCACTCATGATTAACCCAGTAAAAAATAAAGCAGGTGAGGTAGAGCGGTTTATCTCCATTCAGGCGGATGTAACCAAGATTAAAGAGGCTACCTTAGATTACACTTATAAATTGGAGGCGATCAGTAAATCGAATGCGGTAGTTGAGTTTGATCCTCAGGGAAAAATACTGAAAGCTAATGACATGTTTCTGAAGGTAAGTGGGTTCACTAAAAAAGACATAAAAGGACAGTCGTACGAGTTTCTGGTACCAGATGATGAAAAAGGAAAGCCTCAGGTTCAAATGATGTGGGACAACTTAAAGGAGGGGACCTTTTTCTCCGGTGAGTTTCGGCTTAAGGGACAAGATGGTCAGGAATTGTGGCTGAATGGTACTTACAACCCAATATTTAACCTGGAAGGAGACCTGCACCGAATCGTCATGTTTGCCCAGTTTACTACGCATGAGAAAGAAAAGCAACAGGAGCTGGATAGCACAGTGAAGGCTCTCAACAGTGCAGTGTTAACCTTAGAAATGAATAATCAGGGTAAACTAAAGAAAGCCAATCAGCGCTTCTTGGATGCTTTTGGTTACAAGCGCTTGGCTATTTCCCGAAAACACCTGAAAGATTTACTGGCACCTCAGTGCAGCTTACCTTCGCTAGATAATATTCATGAGCACTCTACCCATAATCTAACATTGCTAACCCAGAATGGTGAAGAAAAGCATTTTCAGGGTAGGTTTATTGGGATAAATAACCTAGCGGATAAACAGACTAAAATAATTCTAGTGCTGTTGGAAACCCCAGTCATTGCTAATTAGTAATTTATGCCGGCTACTCAAATTACCGACGAAGAGTTAAAATCATTAACCCAGGCCATATTGCGCCGATACGGTATTGATTTTACTTGTTATGAACCGTCCTCCCTCAAACGAAGAGTAGACCGCTGCATCAGTGTGCTTAAGCTGGAGACAGTGCATAACCTTTGGGTGAAACTACTAAAGGATCAGATGTTTGTGCATCGGTTTATGGATGAAATATCGGTAGGGCTTACTGCTATGTTTCGGGATCCGGTACTGTGGAAAGCACTGAAAAAGGATATTCTGAATAGTCTGGCGACTAAAAACAGAATCAATATATGGCATGCCGGATGCTCCTCGGGTGAAGAGGTGTACTCAATGGGCATTGTACTTCAGGAAAGTAACCTGCTCTCTCAGAGTAAGGCAATAGCTACCGATATTAGCGATGCTGCCATCGCCGGAGCCCAACAAGGCAAGTATCATCATTTAAAGCTGGCGGAATACGAAAAGAATTATCGGGAATATAACCCGCTAGGGACGTTTGAGAAATATTATCAAAAAGATGGTACCGACGGAGCGATGAATAGCGAGCTGATTAAGCACGTAGATTTTCGTCATCATAACCTAATTAGTGAACCACCGCCCGGTCAGTTCGATATTATCTTTTGCCGTAATGTGATGATCTATTTTGACAATCAGGCTAAAATCAACTTGCTTCAGCGCTTCCACCAGCATCTCAACGATGGTGGGTACCTGATTATTGGTTTCTACGATGCGCTGGTACCGCTGATTGATAAAAGCAAGTATCACATTATTGATCTTGATGCTAAAATCTTTCAGAAGATATAGTACTTACTCAAAGTGGCTGATTACTAAGAAAATAGTCCACTGTCCTTAAATTATGAGACCCAGCTTGTTGACTTCGGAAAAGATTGATTTTGAATCCCGGTCTCCGGATTTCTGTTAACTTTCACATCTCACACTTCTACCTTTCCTCTTTTTTAGGCGGATTAATCATAATGTGGGCTCGATGGGTGCCGGGGTCCATAATCCAGGGCATTCCGGGAGCTTCGGGACTGAGGGGTAGGCCAGTGCTGGCGGCAGTCGCGTAAGGAATGTACACCACGTAGCGAAAGTCCGGTTCGGTTACTTCGCCGGTTTCAGCGTTGTAGCGACCTTCTGGGGCACTGAGTACGTATAACGTAGTAGGGTCTGCGGGCATATTGAGACTGCCGGCTTTTACTTCGTTTTCTCGCATATCGAATATTTCTTGGGTAGACTTTCCTTCTTTTCTCAGGTCGCGGCCTCGTTGCATAAAGGGTTCCAAATCGCGGTGATAGCAAGATGCACTGAACCCTTTCCGGCTGGGGTCATCGGCAATACATACCATATCGTTGCTGCCCTCGCGTAGTGTTACGAGATTACCGTCTCCATCAAAGCCGTATACCATTGCCTCTGATCGCAAGTCTTCCGGAGCAGCCAGTACGGCATTTTCAATCTGCAACTCAGCATTGAGAACGGATTCTTGCCCCACGCAGGACAGGGCAATACTGATAAAGAAAAAAATGAGATGGTAGGTTTTCATGAGGTCAAATTTGGTTGGATGGTTCAATGGCTCAATTATTAAATTGCTACTGGTTAATAAGAATTGCAAATTATAAATTTATAAATTGAAGATTACAGGTTATAGTTATCGTCCTCCATTAGTCATTACTCATCAATCATTCGTCATCGCTCTCCGCCCCGCGCTCCTAGATCCAACCTCTTTTCATAACTGACTTTGTAATTGATCGTAGGTTGGCTGTAAATCTAATGTGTCAGCGTACTGTTGTTGTAGGGCCTGTAAATCCTGAAATAAGTTGGTTATCTGATCAGCGTACGCTGAGTCATCAGCTAAGTTAGTCGTTTCGTTGGGGTCTTGTTGGAGATCATACAATAGCACTTGGTTGATGTTGGGGTACACAATTAGTTTCATTCCGTCTTTACGGATCATGCGCTGATAGTTGATATAACTGCCGTAAATAGCCTCGTAGGCACCTATCGTAGATTCACCAGTGGCTAACCCCAAAAAGCTATTAAAATCTACGTAGTCGGGCTTCGGAATATCGGCTAGTTCCAAGCTAGTCGCCATAATATCTTGCAGATATACGTCAGTATCTACCACCTGATTTGCCGGAATGTCGGGGCCAACCAGCATGAGTGGCACCCGAAGGCTATGATCGTACATATTCTGTTTACCTAGCAAGCCGTGCCTTCCTACCGATAAACCGTGGTCGGCCGAGAAGAAGATATAGGTGTTTTCCATTTTTCCGCTCGCTTCCAGTGCATCCAGTATCTTACCAATCTGCTCGTCGAGATGCGTAATTATGGCGTAATACTCCTGCCTATGCACTTTGGTAGCGTATTCGGTACGCGGAAATGGGGCTAGTGCTTCATCGCGTAGTTTGGGGCCTAAGCCAATCCCTTCGTCGTAGGGGTAGCGGGGCATCCAGCTTTCGGGTAGCGAAATGCTATCGAGCGGGTAGCGATTTACAAATGCCTTTGGGGCTTGACGGGGATCGTGTGGGGCATTAAACGCCAGATACATAAAAAACGGATCAGACTTGGCGGTAGCACTATCCAGAAAGTCTAGCGCATCATCCCGTAGTACTTCACTCCAGTGCTGGCCGCCCTCCCAAAAGCCTCCCATTGCCGTATCGTAGGGCGACCAGGATGTGTCTTGCTCGTTTTTAGGGCGATTATACCCTAACGGCATGGTCTCCGGACTGTCAAACGAGCCTTTGCTCCGAAAATCGCCGGGCATACCGGGGCGTACGTGACGTACCGTTTGAAATACCGAATCAGGGTTGGCGGCTACGTGCCATTTACCGGTAAGGTAGGTGCTGTAGCCTTGCTGCTTCATTAAGTTGCCCCAGGTTTGGGCTAATGCCAGCGAGTCGTTTTGTTGCCATCGGTCTTTAAATTGGTTGGCGCGCCAAAGTGATCGCCCCGAGATCATCATACTGCGGGATGCGATACATACCGCCCCATTCCAGCCTCCCATATTATACGTGTGGGTAAAGGTGGTTCCTTGCTGAACCAACCTATCCAAATTAGGGGTCTCTATCTCGGTATTGCCTAGTGCCTGAATGGCGGTATACGTCATATCATCGGCAAACAGAAACACAATGTTGGGAGGAGGGGGTTGAGTCGGCTCTTCACTAGCTGAAGAACAGCCAAACTGTATCAATACAAAAAGCGGAATAGAAAGAATCAGTGAAGAGTGCTTCATTGACAAAACAGGAAGTTAGTGGTAGCGTAGTGCAAAATATCACTTCGCTTCCTGATAATCAAATAGCTCTTTCGTCTTGATCGCTTCAGACACTTCGGGGGGTACCATTTTTTCCCAGCCGGTTTGCCCCGAACGGATCATGGCTAACACATCATCGCTGTAGATAGAAAGGTTGTCTTTGCTCGTGGGCTGCACATCCACAATCCGACTAGTTTCGCACAAGTATTGATAAAGTTTAGTCAACTGCCCAGGAAGTTTTAAGTCGTCAATACACAATAGCTCTTGAGTTTCGGCATGGCAGGCCGGGTATACGTACAGCCGAATGTTGCGCTTAAATAAGGTGCCAAAGGCTTCTAGAATGCCTCCGCTCAAATCGCGGTAGTAATCTTCGTCAAAGAGCTGTTGCAAGCTCTTAATTCCTAACACAATAGCAATCTTGCCCCGGGTAACTTTAGAAATGTAGCTGGCGAGCGAATAGTAACGTTGGTAGTCGGAGATCATTACCTTCTGACCCAGTGAGCTCAGAAGATCTACCCGATGCAGAAAGTCATTATCATCAATTTTAGCATCGTCGGTGAGGCTGTGCAAGGTTAGCTCCGAAATACGGATCAGGTTTTCTTCTTCAATAGGTTCGGTTTCGCGAAAAGCCTGTAAACCAGCGTGAAGCATATCCATATTCACGTGCGTAACCGGGCGAAAGCGTCCCCGAAGAATCATTACGTTCTTTTTATACAGAGCTTCCTGCGGTTGCAATACCTCTCCGTCGGCATCAAACATAGTAGCTCGACTTAAACCGTGTTTTACTAGTTTGAGAGCCATCAGCCGGTTATCCACCGAAGTGAAGTCGGGTCCGGTGAGCCGGAAAAAATCAATCTCTATACGGTCGTTGGCTATGTTATCTACCAACGAGAGCATCATCTCTTGTGAGTCTGACATGGTAGTGCAAGCATATATTAGGTTCACTCCAAGTACCCCCACGGCTTGTTGCTGAAGGCTAGCTTCGTTATCGTGCAACAACACGTGGATGATGCATTCATTCATACCACCCTGTGGCTCGCACTGGAACCGTAAGCCCAGCCAGCCGTGCCCCTGATTGGTTTTGTGGTAGTTGAGTGTTTCTACGGTATTGGCAAAAGCGAAAAACTTAGTAGTTGGAGCGATTTCCGAAAGTCGGGCCCGCACTAGGCGCATCTCGTGCCTAAGCATTCCGGCTAAGCGTTCTTCGCTAACGTAGCGTTTGATCTTTCCGTAAATCTCGTCGCTAAATTTCATGTCGTAGGCCGATATGGTTTTAGCAATAGTCCCTGAGGCTCCGCCTACTTTGAAGAAGTTGGAAGCCGTTTCCTGACCCGCTCCAATCTCGGCTAAGGTTCCGTAGATGCTACGGTCTAAATTGAGGGCTAACGCTTTCTCTTTAGTGGATGGAGTACGGCTGTTGTTCATAGGGACTTTCTTCTAGGATAACATTACTCACCAGATAGGGTTTACCATGTATATCGCATCAGCTAGTCTTATTGTTTTTTACTAGCGCAAATACGGTAGCTGTTTTTTTAACCTGAGCCTAACTTTATGAAAACCTTATTCATCATCCTAACTATTCTCAGTATTTTAATTGTTGCGGCAGTAATTGCGGTTGATCCGGTAGCGGAAACTATTATAAACCGTCAGTTGAGTAAAGCCAAAGCGATTCAAGGAGAGGTTGGTCATGTGGACGTCGATTTATGGAAAGCGGCTATCCATATTGCTGATACGGAGATTTATCGCAGCGATGATCGGGAAGGATCGCCCATGTTCTCAGCCGATACTATTTTTGTGGATTTGCGTTGGAAACCTCTGTTGCAGAAAACGTTGGTGGGCGATGTCTACCTAAAAAATGCTGAGTATAACCACGAAATGAGTGAGGCATCTAATCAATCAGAAAACCCACAGTCCTACTACCATTCAGTGCCTATCCGGCTATTAGCTTCAATGTCAGATTCATCTAAATCTAACAACTCAAGTAAAATTCCTCCCTTTACGGTTGATAGCTTACGCATTGAACAGGGAAAGGTTCACTTTCGGGATGTTTCTACCGACCCGCCGCTTACGGCTTCTTTAACCGATCTTACCATCGACGGGAAAAATATTTCTAATCAACCCCAAAGCGCGCAGCAGTTTCCGGCTTCGTTGCAAGTGGAAGGGACTACCACCGGAAACGGCGAATTTACGTTGGATACTAAGATGGATCTACTCCCAGATCGTCCGGCACTTGTATCTGACTTAGCAATTAAAAGTATTGATTTGCCCGCTTTAAATGATTTTTTTGAAGTTTATACTGGCATCAGCATGAATGAAGGGCAACTGGACATTGCTTCAGAATTGGAGGTGAATAACGGAGTGATTGAAGGCTACGTTCGTCCCGACCTGAAAAACATTGAAGTAGTTGAGTTTGGATCCGGTTCTAACTCTGGTAGCGGACTGTTTGACAAAAGCTGGGAGCTGATTGCCGGTTTGGGTTTACAAATCTTAAAAACGGGTGGCGATCAGTCACTGGGACATATCCCGATTCGCCAAACGTATACTGAGAAGGCTGAGAATCAGCAAAAATCGGTTTTTGAGTCAATCGGTGAAGCTGTTTCGGAGGCATTTGAGAAAGAAATTGATAAACAACAATCACAATCGCCTACGCGAACTTCACCGAGTGGTTCACAGTAACTGCTATTGCACCGGAAGCATCTCAGGTTCAATCCAGTTATCATCTTCCCGAATTAGCTCAATTAGTTCGTCTACGGCTTGCTCGGAGGGAACGTTGCGCTTAACCACATCCTGCCCCCGATACAAAGTGATCTTTCCTTTGCCGGAACCCACGTAGCCGTAATCGGCATCAGCCATTTCACCGGGCCCGTTAACAATGCAGCCCATAATCCCGATTTTGACTCCCTTCAAATGATCGGTGCGTTGACGAATCATAGCGGTGGTTTCCTGAAGATCGAACAGCGTACGTCCGCAGGAAGGGCAGGAGATGTACTCAGTTTTGGACATACGGGTGCGAGCCGCCTGCAAAATACCGAAGGAGATACCGTTGTTTCGTTTTATCTCATTGAGCTGTTCAGCGCGATCATCCGATAGAGCAGTGCTTAGCATAATGCCGTCGCCAAAGCCATCGATCAACAAGCCGCCTACATCGGTGGCCGCGTACAACGGAAGTTGCTCTTCGTTAGCTTCCGTATATTTCCGCAGTACAATCACAGGATTGGATACTTGCGCTTCCAGTAGGTTGAAGAAGAACTTACGCTGCTCGGGCATGGCGTGCTGATTTTCGGTATCCAGCAGTAGCACCAGCGTAGCATCGTCCTTGAGTGTGTGAATGAATGTATCGTTCCAGTCTTCTAACCGAGTGTGCAGAAAATTTAATTGCTGATGACGAGCTTCGTTCTGCTGGTACTCTTTTAGCGATAAAAATAGCGGATATTTATTCTGCTGATCTTCTTGCTGCTGCCACACCGTGAAGTTCTGAATCTCTTTCAATCCGTTGGGCAGCATAAAATCTATGGGGCTTTGTCCGGTGTAGACATAATCACAGCCTTGGTCGTTCATCGTCCACTTGTCTAGTTCCGGCAGGTAAAAATGTCCTACGTGCTTTAGGTCGCGGTACGTCCACTCGGTAACCGCCGACACATCGGCAATTACTCGGGGTACATTATCACCTCCAACATTCGCTACCGATTGGGAGCGACGGCGGGAGTAGCTGTACGGATCAGCCGGAATATTCTCTACGGGAGGAATGGGTTGATGGGGAGTACGATGATCGTAGCGTTTCACCAAATGATAAGCTACCGGAACTTCTTCCTCCGGTTCTTCGGTGAGCGAAACCCGCACGGTATCACCCAATCCATCTTCTAGCAGTGTACCAATGCCTACGGCAGATTTTATGCGTCCGTCTTCGCCATCACCCGCTTCAGTTACGCCCAGGTGCAGTGGGTAGGGCTGCAAGCCTTCTTCGTCTAACTTCTGCACCAGCAAACGGTAGGCCTGCACCATAATCTGGGTGTTGCTGGCCTTCATGGAAAGTACCACCTCGTAGTAGTTCAAATCTTCGCAGATGCGGAGAAACTCTAACGCAGATTCTACCATGCCCAGCGGAGTATCACCGTAGCGACTCATAATCCGATCAGAGAGTGAACCGTGGTTGGTACCAATTCGCATAGCGGTACCGTATTCTTTGCAGATTTTTACCAGGGGAGTAAATCGCTCGCGGATGCGGTCAATTTCAGCTTGGTAGCTGGCATCATCGTACTCAATCGTCTCGAACTTCTTCTTATCTGCGTAGTTTCCCGGATTGATTCGTACTTTTTCTACCAGTCGAGCAGCCAGTTCGGCAGCGTTAGGGGTAAAATGAATATCGGCAATCAGCGGAGTCTCGTGTCCTAACTTTCGCAGTTCCTTCCGAATATTTTCCAGGTTCTTAGCTTCTTTAATGCTAGGTGCCGTAATTCGAATATACTCGCAACCGGCCTCAATCATGCGTAAGCACTGCTCGACCGAACCCTGCGTATCCATAGTATCCACGGTTGTCATGGATTGTACTCGAATGGGATTGGTTCCGCCCATCGGCAAATCGCCAATATTAACCACTCGAGTGGGTCGGCGAACATACTCCGTCAGACTTGGACAGTAGGGTTGGAATGAAGCAATTTCGGAAGTAAGCATTTTGATAGTGTTATGGTGCGATAGTGTTAAGGTGTTATGGTTCAGAGTTGTTTAACACGAAATTAGAACTCAAAATCATAGCTGTAAGTACTCTAGCACTACGGACTATAACACTATACTACTAATATTTGTTGCTATGGCAAATAAATCAAAATTTAGGTAATATCGCCCAACTGGGGGCGCATTAAAATTTCTTCAATTACGGTTCGGTCGGAAAGTTGGTAGGTGCTAAATACTGCTTCGGCTATATCTTCGGGTGGCATGAATCGTTCTTCCGGTAAGTCGCTTCCGGCCCAGCTGTTAGTCAGTGTAGCTCCCGGCAAAACGGAGGTGACTCGAATGTGGTGTGGTTTCATTTCTTCGCGTAGCACTTTACTCATGCCCAGCAGAGCAAACTTACTGATGCAGTACGAACCACCATTGGTGTACGCCGTAATGCTGGCGGTAGAACAGATATTGAAAATATGCCCCCGCTTTGCTTCTATCATGGCCGGAACTAAGGCGCGAGTCAGGTGATAGGCACTGTACAAATTGGTCTCGATCTGCTTTTCCAGTGCACCGTCTTCTTCCTGGTAAATTTGTCCTGGTAAAAATACTCCCGCATTGTTCACCAAAACTTCTACCGGAATGTTGGTTGCCTGAACCATCTGAGCAAAGTCAAGAACGGCTTCTTTTTTGGAAACATCCGTCGGACGAATAAATACCTCAATACCGGGATGCTTTTGGGTAAGTTTGGTTTGTAAAGCCTGCAAGTCAGCTTCGGTACGGGCACAAAGAGCCAGTGAAAACCCTTCGGCGGCAAAGCGTTGAGCGAGAGCTTTGCCAATCCCTTTTCCGGCTCCGCTAATAACGACTAATTTTTTCATGAACGTATATTCTGTTGTTACGTAAAACCATTTGTTGATTACTTGGTAGAATAGCTGGAATTAAGAAAATTATGGTTACCCCGCTTCTACTGAGCATAGTCACGTTGTGCTCTCTTTTTATGTTACAATTGTCTTTAGTATGTATATGGAGTTGGCAATTACTAGCATAGTGCTAATTTTTGACTACGATGTAAGTTTTTACCAACAATAAACGTATGTATTTACTCACTTTTCTTATCTTTGAGCTAGTAAATATCGGCATTACGCGTAGAAAAAGCGATTAAAGATGGTAAATGCTAACATTGAATGGACTGCCTTAAGCGATAAAGCTATAATTTCTCATATTGGTGAATACATAAAACACCAGCGTTTACTTCAAAATAGAACCCAGGCGAAAATTGCGGAAATTGCAGGGATTAATCGCTGGACAATGAGCAAAATTGAAAACGGGGAACCCATATCACTAATCTCATTAATACAGATTCTACGAGCACTCAATTTATTAGATATACTCGAGGTCTTTAAAGTTCAAACTCAGTTTAGTCCTCTTGAACTCGCTAAGTTAGAGAAACAAAAGCGACAAAGGGCGAGCACAATCAAAAATGATGCGGAGCAAAAGGAAAGCGAATGGTAGAGGTGAAGACAGCATTCGTCAAAATTTGGGGGCAAACTGTGGGAGCCGTGGCCTGGGATGAGAATCAGAGGTTGGCGACTTTTGAGTACGAACCGAAGTTTAAAGTAAAGAATGTAGACTTGGCTCCTATCAAAATGCCTATTCAGTCTAACCAGCTAATATTTTCGTTCCCAGAATTAAAGCCTGTAAAAAACAGTGAATACAATACTTTTAAAGGACTGCCGGGCTTATTAGCCGATGTGTTACCGGATAAGTACGGAAACCAATTGATCAATATTTGGTTAGCACAGAATGGTCGCCCGGTAGATAGTATGAACCCCGTAGAACAGTTGTGCTTTATTGGAACAAGAGGTATGGGGGCATTAGAATTTGAACCAGCGCAGTTCAAGTCAACTAAAACACCTTTTCAAGTTGGGATCGATAGCTTAGTTGATATTACCTATCGGATGCTGAACGAACGAGAGAGGTTTGAGGCTAATCTAAAAAAAGAGGAGCAGCGGACGATGACGGAAATACTAAAAATAGGAACATCGGCCGGGGGAGCGAGGCCAAAAGCAATTATAGCCTACAATAAACAAACCGGGCAAGTCCGTTCCGGGCAAACCGACGCACCAAAAGGGTTTGAACATTGGCTGATAAAGCTGGATGGGGTAAGTGACGACCAGTTTGGGGCAAGTAAAGGGTACGGACGCGTTGAAATGGCCTACTATCACATGGCGAAAGACTGTGGTATAGACATGATGGAGTCTACGTTACTAGAAGAAAATGGGCGGGCACATTTTATGACCAAAAGGTTTGATAGAGAAAATGGTGGTACGAAACACCATATTCAAACGTTTTGTGCCATGCAGCACTACGACTTCAATGAAGTTAGGAGTTATAGTTACGAACAATTATTCCAAACGATGAGAATACTTCGCTTGCCGTATCCAGATGCCGAGCAAATGTACCGTAGAATGGTTTTTAACGTTATTGCTAGAAATTGCGACGACCACACCAAGAACTTCTCTTTCCGGCTTAAAGAAGGAAGCGGCTGGGAGTTAGCACCCGCCTACGATGTATGTCATGCCTATCGGCCGGATAGCCTTTGGGTGAGTCAACATGCTTTAAGCATTAATGGAAAAAGGGTAGGAATTGAAAAAAGTGACCTAATAACTTTTGCCAAAGCAATAAATATAAAAAAATCAGAAGCTATAATTTCTGAAATAAATGATAAAGTGCAACATTGGGATAACTATGCTGAGAAGGCAAACGTAGGAGACCAACTACGGGGCTCCATAAAAGCAACATTAATAAATTTTGAGAAATAAGAATTGTAATACTCATTTATGAAAAGCATTGGCTCTTACTTATTGTTTATTGGTACGTTGTTTACCCGAATGGAAGTGTTCAATATTTACGTGAAGCGTACTATTGACGAGGCAGTGAAGATTGGAATTAATTCGTTAACCCTGGTAGCGATTGTTTCTACCTTTATTGGAATGGTATCGACCCTTCAGACGGCTGCCAACCTGGTGAGCGCGTTTATTCCCCGTAGCGTGGTTAGCTTGGTCGTACGTGATATGACGATTCTCGAGCTAGCTCCCACTATTACTTCGGTAGTGTTGGCCGGTAAAGTGGGTTCCAATATTGCGGGTGAACTAGGGACTATGCGAATTTCTGAACAGATTGACGCGCTAGAGGTAATGGGAATCAATTCGGCTTCCTATCTAATTGTGCCGAAGGTACTAGGAGCAATGCTGATGTTTCCACTGCTGGTGATTGTGGCGGGCTTTTTATCGCTGTACGGCGGTTACCTGATCGGCACGTTCATGAACGTAGTTACTGGACAGGAATACGTAGCTGGTCTGCGAACCGAGTTTCAGCAGTATAACGTTTTTGTGGCGTTAGTGAAGTCAGTGGTCTTTGCCTTTTTGATCTCGACGGTTTCTGCTTATCAGGGGTATAACACAAGAGGGGGTGCTTTGGAGGTAGGCCAGGCTAGTACTACCGCCGTGACCAATAGCTGTATTGCGGTGCTTATTGCCGATTACGTGGTAGTTTCAGTTTTAATTCAATGAATGGCTAAGAGCGCGGAGCTAGGGGCTTGGTATTAGAGATATCTGTTTTCTCCTTGTGCCCAGCTCCCTGCCTTTACATCAATCATTAAAGTTATGATCCATATTGAAGATATTAAAAAGGCCTTCGGCGATAAAGAAATACTAAAGGGTATCAGCGGGGTTTTTGAAAAAGGACAGACTAACCTGATTATCGGGGCTAGCGGTACCGGAAAGAGTGTGCTACTCAAGTCTATTGTGGGTTTAGTGCCACCCGATACCGGAACTGTTTACTACAACGACCGAGATTTTACCCACGCCGATAAAGACTTACGAACCGAAATTCGTCGCGAGATTGGAATGCTGTTTCAAGGAGTAGCTCTGTTTGATTCGCTCAATGTGGAAAACAACGTGAAGTTTCCGCTGGATACGCTAACCGATACGCCCGAAGATGAGAAACTTGACCGGGTAAACCACTGCCTGAAGCGAGTAGGACTAGAAGGCTCTAACAAGAAAATGCCCTCCGAACTCAGTGGCGGAATGCAAAAACGGGTCGGTATTGCCCGGGCGATTGTAAACGATATAAAGTATCTGTTCTGCGACGAACCCAACTCCGGCCTCGACCCCCAAACTTCGGTGCTGATTGACGAGCTTATTAAAGAAATTACCGAAGAGTTGGGTACCACCACCATTGTGGTAACTCATGACATGAACTCAGTAATTGGCATTGGCGACCATATTCTGTTCTTGTACAAAGGCCATAAACTATGGGAAGGTAGCAACAAAAATATTATGGATACCGATGTACAGGAGCTACGCGACTTCCTGTTTGCCAATAAATTAATGCGGGCGGGGGCTACTTTTTAGAAACGCTTACCATCAAATATTCCTTTTCATAATCTTATAGATCTCCTCAGATAGTTCGTTCACGTTTCCATGCTTCTGATTGGTTAGAATAGCGATAGTAATTCCTTCTTGCTTGAATCTTCGGACTACGCACTCGTAATTACCGCTAGAACCGTGGTGGAGGTGCTCAATAATTTCGTCATCTTCCCAATCGCAGCGACCTAGTGGTGCCTGAATATTATCACCCGCTTTAGCTTCTTGGGAAAGAAATCTGACCGACTCTTCACTCACGATCTCAAAATATCCTAGTTGCTGAAACCAATTGGCTAGGTCGCGAGCGGTACTACTGAATAGTATTCCACTCACCGCTAGTTTATAATCATCCTCATCGAACTCATCATCGAAAGGTACGGCCATTAATGATCTATCTTCATAAGGGTATTGATCTTTGATGACCGTGCTTGGCATGTCGTAAGGAATGAATATATTTTCAGTTACATATTTATTGAAATTCGTGTTGGTAACATTCTCAACTATTTTGATGAGCAGAATAGGGCTGTTATTGGTATAGAGGTAATCGGTACCTGGTTCAAAGTCAAGGATCTCGATGTTCTTAATTTCGTCCATTATTTCAGCCTCAGTCACGTTGATCCCCTGGCTGAAATACGATCCCCAATCAATTCTGGGTAGCCCACTGGAGTATTGTAATAAATGCTTTATCGTCACTTCCTGTGACCATTTGGGTAATTCAGGAATGTACTTAGCGATATTTTCATCTACCTTGATTTGCCCCTTTTCCACCAACTGCATAATAGCTACCGCTGGGAATTCCTTATAAACCGACCCGATGTTGAAGCGATAATCTTCAGTGAGTAAAGTAGTTTTTGAGCCGTCAGCGTATCCGAATGACTTTTCGTAAACGGTCTCTCCGTCTTTAATCACTAATACATTTCCATTTAGCTTTCCTTCCTGATGTTTCTGAGTAAGATAAGCGTCAATGCTTTCTGGATTCTGACATCCGAAGAATAGCGCGATGAAATGAAGAAGAACGAGGTTGGTCATGCAAATCCTGTTTTTTGTGAACAAATGAACTTGCAAAGTAATACGAAATGATGGTTTAATTAGCAGGTAAGACCAATTGTTTACTGCATTTTTAGGCAGAATTCTTAGAACTTTTGGTCAAACTCTTCCGCTATTTTACTACCAGCTACTTCTTCAACAATCTGAAGGAACTCTTCGTATCGGCTTATCTTCTCTGAGGAGGTTCTTTTCAGAATCGCATAAACTTTTTCTTCTCCTGCCTCATTTAGTAAATCAGCCATTACTAGAGAACCTTTCCAGTATAAATAGAGGTGCCTTTCTTGCAAATTTTGAATATCCCAAGATTTGATGCTCCCTAGCTCTTTGGTTTGCTCTCTGTAGTAATTAGTGAGTGATTGCATATTCTTATCTCCGTATTTTTCATTACGCGCTAACAGCTTAGAAAACTCGGCTAATCCCTCGTTCAAAAAATCATGGTAGGTACCTAGGGTGCCGTGGCGCCACCAGAAATGGGCAATTTCGTGACTCAAAACGTCATACTGTGCATCTGCATTCCGCCCGTTGTTGAGCATAATAAACTTTCCGTTAGCAGAGAAGCCGCCGTTGCTAACGCCCTCGATATCCCGATTAGGAAAGAAAATCTTCATATGATTAGTTTTGCTCTCAACAGCCCCAAACCTTTCATCAAAGAAAGTTAAAAGCTGTTGGGTATATTGCTGTAAACTATC
Source organism: Tunicatimonas pelagia (assembly GCF_030506325.1). NCBI lineage: Bacteria > Pseudomonadati > Bacteroidota > Cytophagia > Cytophagales > Catalimonadaceae > Tunicatimonas > Tunicatimonas pelagia. Next base: position 4,752,097 of record NZ_CP120683.1, read on the forward strand.
GACCAAAGGATCATCAGGTTCTAAAACGTAAAAATCAACGGTGTATGGAGTTACACTTGTTCGAGTCCGATGCAGTTGATCGGAGAGCATTACGATAATCCTACCCGGAGTTACGAGCTCTTCATGAATTCTCCACTTGGTCTCTTCCTGTTGAATAACCTCTCCGGCTGATATTACTTCGTACTGGGAGGGGGCAGTTAGCGTAATATCGTAAGTAAGCCAAGATTCTTCTAACGATACTGGGTACCACATAGCTCCTACTGATAGTTCCGTCCAAGCTGGAGTAATATTACCACGATCTATGAACTGATCGGCTTGTATAGTTCCTTCGTATGTGAAATGAATCTTGGTTTCACCACCCTCTTTTATTTCGTCCTTAAAACGGATATGGACTTCTGCAACATGAGAAAGAAAGCCTTCTCCGTTTGTGAACCATATAGAGTCCACGTCCTCGCTAGTTACCTCTATAGGTTGAAAGGCACTATTTAGCCAATAAACGATATCTGTAGTAGGTTTATCGGCAATAAAGTCAAGTTTACAATTAACTTTTAAGTACCCTTCGGAGGGCTTCACTGCTACATCAATCCGATAGTGGTTGCTCAGACTCTGAGCATACGTATTGAAGCTTAATGCGAGCAAAATTAGAAGAATAACTTTTTTCATAAGGTTAGGTCTATTTGTAGAGTTACGGACTAGATGCTACAATCTCTACCAAATCTTCATTAGGCTCTCCCTCATTAGTTACTAGGCCGAAATTGCCGCTTTTGTAGTCCCAATTGGCGTAGGCGATACCGTTTTCTTCAAAAATGTCGATCATATCCTGGTACCAGCGCAGGCGGTCTTCCTGAGGGGCAGAGGTGATTACGCCCCACTCACCGCAGTAGAGGGGGAGATTTAATTCTTGAGCTACGCGCATCGGTTTCGCCATCATTTTTTCCAGTGTATCACGGTGGTAAGTGTGCATTCGCTCTTCGACGTAGGCTTTTTGGGTATTAGGTAGTGTATCAAACTCAGCTTCGGTTACGATAGGACCGGGGTAGTGTACCGGACCTTCGTAGTTGGCAATATTGGTCCAACTGGCTTGGTAATGGGTAAGTAAAAATGGTTTGTAAAAATGAAAGCTTAGCAGAATGTTAGGATCATTTTCTGGTACTTTAAGTTCGTCAAAGGTATCAACGCTTTGCCATCGGTTACTACCAATTACAATCACTCGATCTGGTTCCTGCTCCCGAATTACCCGCACTGCCCGGGCTACCAGTTGATTCCAGTTTTCGGGATCATCGGCAACGGGTTCATTCATCAGTTCGTAGGCCAGCATTCCGGTAGGGTAGAAGTTTAATGAATCTGACAGTACTCGCCATAAGTCCATAAATTTTTCCTGGGCAGCAGGTTCAGTCCACAGCGGTTTTTCGTCTTCGTTAAAATGATGGGAGCGCAGAATATGTAGATCAACAATCGCTCGCAGATTCTCTTTCTGGCACCAATCCAGGGCATTTGTTAGTAGCTCAAAGGCTTCGGGTTCAGGGTTACCCGCTTCGTCAAACATTTGCTCTTCGTCAATCGGAATCCGCAGATGATCAAAACCCAGTCCGGCTAGATATTCTACATCATCCTGGGTGAAAAACGCTTGGCGTTCAGTCCCTCTACGGCTACTCTGCGATAACCAGTGGGAAATATTGGTGCCTTTATGCAAGGTGAATTCACCATAATTGCTACCGACTGACTCGTCCGGTTCATCAGTGGTAGCATTCTGGCAGGCGATTAATATTGCGAAAAGAAGATAGTAAGCGACTTTCATAATTTTAGGTTTAGATTGTGAAAGTAGAATAATTGGCGGGAAAATTCAATCTTCGATAGTGTTACAGTGTTTATGTGTTATAGTCCATAGTTTCGCAGCAGAGTTATCAATATTGGTAACTTTAACACCCTAACGCTTGAACACTCGTATTTCCATCCTTATGTCCGTGCGAGACACTGAGCAGTATCTGCCAGCCTGCTTGGATTCTATTGTGGTGCAAACGTATGCTAATTGGGAGTTGGTGGCGGTGAATAACGATTCTTCGGATCGCTCAAAAGAAATACTGATGGAGTATAGCCAAAAAGATTCTCGCATCCGGGTGTATGATACTGATCGAATCGGGCTGATTCCGGCACTGCAAACTTCTTATCGTCACGCTCAAGGAACGCTAGTAACTCGAATGGATTCGGATGATATTATGCCACCTGATAAGCTAGAAGTGATGCATTGCACTTGGCAGCAATACGGCAAGGGAACAGTGGTGGCCGGAGGTACTAAATATTTTATGGATGGTGGCGAGGTAGGCGGTGGCTTTCGGCGGTACGAGCGGTGGCTGAATCAGATTGCGAAAGATCAAACCTATTACGAAGAGATTTACCGCGAGTGTGTGATTCCCTCCCAGTGCTGGCTGGTACACCGGGATGATTTTAACGCAGCGAAAGGCTTTGCACCCGAAGTATACCCAGAGGACTATGATTTGTGTTTTCGATTCTATCAGCAGAAACTGCGCGTGGTGGGAATTGATAAAATTCTGAATTATTGTCGTGATCGCCCGGATCGTACCTCTCGCAACGATGATAACTATCAGGATAATCGTTTCTTTGATCTTAAAATTCGCTACTTCTACGAGCTTGATCGTGATTTTAGTCGCCCATTAGTGCTTTGGGGAGCCGGACGAAAAGGGAAAGATCTGGCTAAGCTGTTGCTAAAGTATGAGAATCACTTTCATTGGGTATGTAATAATTCTCGGAAGATAGGAAAAGAAGTCTATGGGGTAAATCTAGAGCCTACCGAAGTAGTAGCGAAGTTAGACCGTCCGCAAATTCTGGTAGCGGTTACCTCGCCACCAATGCTACCCGAAATACAGAAGCAGTTAACTAGCTGGGGAAAACAGCCAATGCGGGATTTCTGGTTTTTTGCCTAAATTTAAAACAATGAACAGTTAGCAATGAGTAGTTAACAATGTGTAATTAAATGTAACCCTCTGATTGGAGAAGCGTGTGCACATTGCACATTGCACATTGCACATTGCACATTGCACATTGCACATTGCACATTGCACATTGCACATTGCACATTGCACATTGCACATTGATTTATGCAAATTCTACTTTCCTTTTTGGGCTTTACGGCCTTTGTCGCTTTTTATTCTTGGTACCGCCTCCGTAAAGAATCGCTTTCTTCCCGCGACGGCTATTTTCTAGGTGGGCGTAGCCTGACCGGAGTGGTAATTGCCGGATCGATGTTGCTAACTAATATCTCTACCGAGCATCTGATTGGCCTGAACGGGTCAGCCTATAAAAATGGGTTCATCATTATTGCCTGGGAGGTTACTTCCGCTTTAGCGTTAATTGTAGCAGCACTGTTCTTCATTCCTACTTTCTTGAAAATGGGATTGACCACGATTCCTCAGTATCTGGAGGAGCGGTTCGATAGCATGACCCGTACACTGGTAGCCCTGTTTCTGATGGTTTCCTTCGTAGTCACGCTGCTGCCGATTGTGCTATTTACTGGGGCAATTAATCTGGAAAGTATTTTTGATGTATCGGGTGTGTTGGGAGTATCTCAAAACGAAGGGTTGTGGATTACGGTAGTGGTGATTGGATTGATCGGTTCAGGGTACGCTATTTTCGGTGGGTTGAAGGCCGTAGCTTATTCGGATACGATTAATGGAATCGGGTTATTCATCGGCGGTTTAGCCGTTCCAATATTAGCTCTGCTGGATATTGGAGATGGCAATATGTTCACGGGTTTATCTCGGGTTTATGAAAACAGTCCAGAGAAATTCAGTGTGATTGGGTCATCAGACTCAGTATTGCCGTTTAGCACGTTGTTTACGGGTTTAATCATCAATCAGCTCTACTTCTGGGGAATGAATCAAACAATTATTCAGCGGGCCTTTGGAGCTAAAAACTTGAAAGAAGCCCAGAAAGGGTTGTTATACACTGGGGTGCTGAAAACGTTGGTGCCGCTCATCATTGTGCTACCCGGTGTCATTGCTTACTACTATTTCGGTGATCAGTTCTATGACAATCAGGATATTATTTACCCCGAACTCATTAAAAAAGTGCTGCCTCTGAGCTTCGTTGGTTTTTTTGCGGCGGTAGTAATGGGAGCAGTCCTTAGTACTTTTAATAGTGTGCTCAACAGTTCGGCTACAATTTTTAGTGTAGGTATCTATCAACGACTGCTGAATACTTCAGCTACTGATCGGCAGCTTGTTCGGGTGGGGAAGATGTGTTCGGCTTTGTTAGCCTTGGTAGCAATTGTAGCAGCACCGCTAGTAGCACGGGCTCCAGAAGGATTATACCAACTATTGCAACAGTTGAATGGTATTTTCTTCATTCCCATTGCTTCTATCATGCTGGCTGGACTGTTTATTCCCCGTATTTCGGCTACCGGAGCGAAAGCGGCATTGTTTGTAGGACTATTGTTTTACATTCTTACAACGTTTATTTTTCAGGTAGATATTCACTTTGTGCATATCTGGGGTATTGAATTTCTGTTGAATATGGCAGTGATGTTTGGGGTGTCTCATTTTTATCCGAACACCCGCCCGCCTTGGTCATCAGATAAAACTATTTTGGATATACAACCCTGGAAGTACGCAAAACCGTTTAGTATCGTATTAACCATTGTGATTATTGCTTTGTATATTTGGTTAGGACAATAAACAATTAGCAGTGAACAGTGTACCATAGACAGGTGATAATTGACAGTGGATAATGACAATTGAACCATTCAGCCATCGAACAATCGAGAGATTATGAAAGACACAAAACCAACATTAGATATAGAAGAATTGTGGGAAGAAGATTTACGGGAGCGTTATCCCAAAAGCGGAGAGAAGAAAAAGGAAGAGTTTCGCAACTACGATAATCCTGATCGGGACACGGTGCGGGAATTTTACCGTCTTAACCATACTTACCAATCTTACGACTTTGTGCTAGCAAAAGAAGCTGAGTACAAGAAGCTGCAAAAGCGGAAGATGACCCTTTGGGAAGCGGTTGAGTTTTTAAATACACTCATTGACGATTCTGACCCCGATATTGATCTGGATCAGACCCAACATCTGCTGCAAACCTCTGAGGCGATACGAGCCGATGGTCACCCTGACTGGTTTGTACTGACGGGTTTTCTGCACGATCTGGGTAAGATTCTCTGTTTGTTTGGCGAACCCCAGTGGGCGGTAGTGGGCGATACTTTTCCGGTAGGTTGTCAATTTTCCAACAAGATTGTGTATCCTGAATTCTTTCAAGATAATCCTGATATTGATGATGATCGCTACAATACCAAGTACGGAGTGTACGAACCTAACTGCGGGTTAGATAACGTACATATGTCATGGGGGCATGATGAGTATTTGTACACCGCGATGAAAGATTATATGCCGGAGTCCGCACTCTACATTATGCGTTACCACTCGTTCTACGCCCAACATCGGGAAGGAGCTTACGATCATCTGATGAATGAGCACGATCATAAGATGTTTAAGTGGGTAGAAAAATTTAATCCTTACGATCTGTATACCAAATCTCCTCAAGCGCCCAACGTAGCCGAACTACGACCCTACTACGAAGACTTAGCTTCCAAGTATCTTCCTGATACTATCGCTTTCTGATTGCTGAATGATTCAATTGCTAAATGGCTGAATTGTCATTAGTTCCCGGTTCGGGCGTATGGCAACACGTCCCCACTCCTTCATCATCAGTTAATATAATTTGTTACTAAAATGTATAGCAAATGAGTTTTTTATTTCTATATTAGCTCTACAATTTAGTATCGTATGAAAGAATCTCGTCTGGGCGACTTTGAAGAAACAGTTTTACTGTTAGTAGGAATTTTAGGCGAGAGCGCCTATGCCTTCAAGCTAGCCGAAGAATTTGAATCTCAAACTGGTCGCTCGGTTTCCATTGGCGCGGTACATTCTACGCTAAGCCGTTTAGAAGATAAAGGCTTTCTCACTTCTGAAATGGGACAGGCTACTGCCGAACGGGGTGGACGCCGTAAACGCATTTATACCATCACTGCCTACGGTCAGCGTGCCCTAGAAATCTCTCGCGACCTGAAAGTATCACTATGGAGACAGTTTCCACCATTTGCTACTGACTATAATGTCAGAATCAGGATTCAAGAGATTTAAAGATTAGCAGAATTAAATTCGATACAGTGACGGACGAAATTAATGACCCTCTGACATATAAAATTATTGGATGTGCAATGAAAGTACATCGTACTTTAGGCAATGGATTCCAGGAAGTGATTTATCAAAGGTGTTTGGCTATTGAAATGGAGAAGCAGGAGCTAGGGTTTACTCGCGAACTAGAGATGCCTATTTTCTATGAAGACATACAAGTAGGTACAAGAAGGGCTGACTTTGTGGTAGAGAATCAGGTGATAGTTGAACTGAAGGCTATCATACAACTAGAAGACGTTCATCTGGCGCAAGCTCTCAATTATCTGCAAGCTTACAAGATTGATAAAGGGCTACTTATCAATTTTGGAGCAAGAAGCCTCGAGGTTAAGCGTCTATTTAGCAAAGCACATAAAGCAAAGAATTGACCATCCTGAAAGTGAAAATCCTATTAATACCATCATCCCGTGAATCCTGATCCTGACAATTTACCTCCCCAACTCACCCAACGTTTCCTTCGCTGGTTTCTCCGGGAGGAACTAGCTGAGGAGGTGGAGGGGGATTTAGAGGAAAAATTCTACCAAACGTTGGAGGAACACTCGTTAGCCAGAGCCAGGCGGAATTACTGGTACCAAGTCTTTCATTATCTGCGTCCGTTCGCAATAAAGAATTTAACATCATTACACCACCCAACTCAGTATGCTATGTTTAATCATTTCGTGAAAATTTCCTGGAGAAACCTGCTGAAAAATAGAGGATACTCGCTGATCAACATCGGTGGACTGGGAGTAGGAATGGCCGTGGCCTTGCTCATTGGCTTGTGGATACACTACGAAACAAATATTGATTCTTTTCATGAAAACCTAGACCGTATCGGAATTATCAGAAAACATACCCTTTTCAACGATACAAAAGATACGCAATTGTTCGTGCCATTGCCCCTATATGAAGTCTTGGGCAGTGATTATCCTGAAATTAAGCATATCACCCGCTTTAAGGGTGGTTCCGTAAGCCTGATGGCGGAAGAGCGGAAAGTGCGACAAACCGGTCAATACGTAGACCCAGACTTCCTGGACATGTTCTCCTTTCCACTGATACAGGGTAATCGTGCAACCGCTCTGAATGATCCTAAATCTATTATACTGACTGAATCGTTGGCAAAAACTCTCTTTGGCAATGATGATCCAATGGGTAAGATCGTGAGAATCAACAACGAATATGATGCTCAGGTAACCGGAGTAATCAGCGATATACCGGAAAACTCCTTTTTCAGCTACATCACATTTTTAGCCCCGTTTGAATACAACCTAGCCAATAGCTATCTACAAAGGTACCGGGACGATTGGGGCAGTAATGTAATCTGGACATTTTTGGAAATGAACGAAGGCGTATCAATGGACGTGTTCTCGGATAAGATCAGCCTCATCAACCGGGAAAACGACCCTAAGTCGCCGGAACAAAAGCTAAGTATTCAACCCTTTGGTGAATTTCATTTGTACGGTGAATACGAAAACTGGGAGAATGCGGGCGGTAAAATAGCCTATGTGCGCCTGTTTGGCATTATTGGAGTATTGGTACTACTAATCGCTTGTATCAATTTCATGAACCTTTCTACCGCTCGGTCTGAAAAACGGGCGCAGGAAGTGGGTATTCGCAAAGCGATTGGTTCACTCAGAACGCAGCTCATTCTACAGTTTTTCAGTGAATCAGTGATGATTGCCCTGCTGGCCTTTCTGCTATCGATAGGATTGGTGTTCATAGGGCTTCCTTATTTAAGAGATCTTGGCTTTGAACATATCACCTTGGATGTAAGTAGTCGCTTCCTTTGGGTGATTGGATTTGGTATTTGTCTCATCACTGGGCTGATCGCTGGGAGTTATCCAGCCTTGTATCTTTCCTCATTCCAACCCGTCAAGATTCTCAAAGGCACCTTCACGCAGGGCCGGGGGCCAGTGGTATTTCGGAAAGTGTTAGTGGTATTCCAATTTGTCATTTCCGTAGGGTTAATCATTGGTACACTCGTAGTTTTTCACCAGATCAATTACGCAAAAAGCCGCTCTATCGGCTATAATCTGGATAATCTGATCTCTATTCAAGGAAGCGAAGATATTGCCCAAAACTTTGAGGCCTTGAAACAAGCGTTACTAAATACCGGGTACGTGGAGGCGGTAGCCCGAACGTCTAGTCCCATGACCGAAGTGTACAATAAGTGGAGTGACTTTTCCTGGGAAGGCAAAGATCCCAACTCCCGTATTGCTTTGGAAGCCCTGATGACTGGATGGGATTACGAAAATGCGGCGGGACTCACCTTTACGCAGGGCAGGCCTTTTTCACCAGAATTTTCTACTGATTCTAATGCGGTGATTCTCAACGAAACGGCCTTAGATATCATCGGCTACGATGATCCGATTGGCAGAACCATGACCTCAGGTGGCCGGGAGATGACAATTGTGGGAATAGTGGAGGATGTATTAATGCTGAACCCCTTTGAGACGGTAGCGCCGGGAGTCATTATGTTCGTTCCCGACATTGCCAATAATGTGTTGATTAGGATAAAATCGGGGGTGAATGTAAAAGAGGCACTAATAGCTATTCAGCCCGCCTTTGAGACATATAATCCGGCTTTTCCCTTTGAGTATAGTTTTGTGGATGAGGAATTCAATAAAAAATTTGCGATGGAAAGTCAGGTAGGAAAACTGGCTGGTGTCTTTGCCTTACTGACCATATTCATTAGTGCGCTGGGATTATTCGGGTTGGCTTCCTACGTAGCAGAACAGCGTACCAAAGAAATCGGCATCCGAAAAGTACTGGGAGCTTCGGTAGTATCACTGTGGGGAATGCTATCCAAGGATTTTGTGAGATTAGTACTCATTTCCTGTTTTATTGCCATTCCGCTGGCCTACTATGCGATGCAGCATTGGCTTCAGCAATACGACTATCGAATTGAGCTAAGCTGGTGGGTTTTTACTGCGGCAGGCTTAGGAGCTTTGTTACTCACACTAGCCACCGTCAGCTATCAGACGATAAAAGCCGCTTTAGCCAATCCAGTAAAAAGCCTACGAAGTGAGTGATATAAATGTAGAAGGCTGTGAAATCTCTTAATCAATATCCCCCTCAGCTCGCCCAACGTTTCCTCCACTGGTTTCTTCGGGATGAACTCGCCGAGGAAGTGGAGGGAGATTTAGAAGAGAAGTTCTACCAAAATATAGAAGAGCATTCGTTAGCCAGAGCCAGGCGGAATTACTGGTACCAAGTCTTTCATTACCTACGACCGTTTGCCGTACGAAATTTATCAACATTCTATAACCCAACGCACTACGCTATGTATCGTAACTACTTCAAAATCGGCTGGAGAAATATCTTAAAGCACAAAGGCTATTCGTTCATCAACATCAGTGGATTGGCTGTCGGTATGATGGTCGCTATCCTCATAGGTTTGTGGGTACACAATGAACTCTCATTTAATAAATATCACGAGAACTACGACCGTATTGCCTGGGTGATGCAGAATCAGACGTTTGAGGGGGAAATAAAGACGGGGCGAAATCAAGCCTTACAATTGGCACCTGAACTTCGTGAAAACTACGGAACGTACTTTGAGTACGTCGTAATGTCGAGTTTTCAGCAAGGCCGCATATTGCGGAAGGACGACAAGGCATTAACAAAAACGGGTATTTTCATGGAAGCTACTGCGCCTGAAATGCTCACGCTACGGATGCTTAGTGGCACTCGCCAGGGCTTAGTCGAACCTAATACTATTCTTCTTTCGGAGTCCACCGCTCAAGCGTTTTTCGATGATAGTGATCCGATCGATGAGATTATACAAATTGCGGATTGGTTTACGGTAAAAGTTACTGGGGTATACGAAGATTTTCCTCAGAATTCTAGCTTCGCTGGGGCAGAATTTATCGCTCCGTGGGAGCTTTACGAAAGTGGGTTGCCTGAATGGCTAAGTTGGGGTAATAACTGGTTTCAAACGATGGTACAGATCGCGGAGCATACCGAAATGAGCCAAGCTTCGGCAGCGATTACAGATGCAAAAAAGAAACGAGTAACCGAGGACGAAGGTGCCCGATTTAATCCAGAGCTGTTTCTACATCCTATGTCGAGAGTATATCTGCATTCAGATTTTGAACAAGGGGTTAGTGTGGGTGGGCGGATTCAGTACGTATGGTTGTTTGGCATCATTGGAGTATTTGTGCTACTGCTGGCTTGTATCAACTTTATGAATCTGAGTACCGCTCGATCCGAGAAAAGGGCGAAGGAAATTGGAGTTCGCAAGGCTATCGGTTCACTACGTAGTCAATTGATTCATCAGTTCTTCACTGAGTCTATGCTGATCGCAGCCCTGTCGTTTGTGGTTGCCATCTTGCTAGTGTGGCTAATTCTTCCGGCCTTCAATGAGGTGGCTGATAAAGAAATAAGTATACTATGGTCTAATCCTTGGTTTTGGCTAGCGGGGTTAGGCTTTGTTTTGCTCACCGGAATATTAGCCGGAAGCTATCCGGCGCTGTACCTTTCTTCACTAAAAGCCGTGCGAGTGCTAAAAGGAACCTTCCGTACCGGGAGGATGGCAGCGTTGCCCCGCAAAGTGCTAGTAGTGACCCAATTTGCAGTTTCGGTCAGTTTGATTATTGGCACTCTCATCGTTTTCCAGCAAATCCAGTTTGTTAAAAATCGCCCAATTGGTTACGATATTGATCGTCTGTTTACTGTTCCGGCAAGAGGCGAAGTAAATCAACGTTTTAATGCTTTTCGAAACGACTTGCTACAAACGGGAGTAGTAGAGGAAGTGGCCAAATCTGAGTCGCCTATCACCCGGATGGGTACGACCAATAGTGGTCTTGATTGGCGAGGAAAAGTACCGGGTATGCAGGACGAGTTTGTTACTATGCGAATTAGCCATGAATTCGGTGAAACTGTTGACTGGAATATTGTGGAAGGGCGGGATTTCTCCCGCGACTTTGCTACTGATTCTATGGGTTTTGTCATCAACGAAGCCGCCGTTGAATACATGGGTTTTGACGATCCAATTGGAGAGCAAATGGATTGGGGCGAGAACGGAATTTATACCATCATTGGAGTAGTGGAAGATATGATTACCCAGTCGCCCTACGCACCGGTGAGGCAGATGATTTTCTTTATTGACTACGACCGCTCGGACATTCTCAACATCAAACTAAAACCTGATGTAAGCACCCAACAAGCCTTGGCCGATATTGAATCGGTTTACAAAAAGTTTGATCCGGTTAACCCATTTGAGTACAACTTTACTGATGAACAGTACGCTCAAAAATTTAGTACTGAAATTCGGGTAGGTAAGCTATCGGGCTTCTTCGCAATACTTGCCATATTTATCAGCTGTCTGGGTTTGTTTGGACTGGCTTCGTTTGTAGCCGAACGACGAACCAAAGAAATTGGTATTCGTAAAGTGTTGGGAGCCTCGGTTGCCAATTTATGGCAACTACTTTCTAAAGATTTTCTGGGCTTAATTCTGATTGCCTGTCTGCTAGCTATTCCGCTCGCCTACTACTTTGCCCGCGATTGGTTACAGAACTACGAGTACCGTACCGACCTAAACTGGTGGGTATTCGCCACCGCAGCTTTAGGAGCTTTATTGGTTACTTTATTGACCGTAAGTTATCAGACTATTAAAGCTTCTACGGTAAACCCAGTGAAGAGCTTACGGAGCGAGTAGCTATTTCTGTTATAATCTGAGATCACCGGAGTTTTGGATAAAAAAGGAAATTAACTAGCGTTTTTATGCCACATTTTTGGGTGGTGCCATTAACCTTTCGCTAATGACAGGCATAAGTAGTGAAATCAATTAATCACACTACTTAAATCGTTATCATTATGCGACATTTATTCTGTACTCTCCTGCTCTTTGTTTTGGGATTTCAAGTAGCGAACGCCCAGTTGTCGGGTGGAATAAACGTTGGCCCAGCCATTCCTATCGGTAAATACTCAGACTTAGCAGGAACCGGATTCAACTTCACAGTAGAGAGCCGTTACGCTATTTTGGAGAACCTGAATGTAGGACTTAATATTGGCTACGTGCGTAATGGCTACGCCAAAGACTTACGGAGTAATCTGGAAACGGTCAATAACATAGAGCTATCTACCGCTCGTTTCTCGGTGGTTCCGGTAACCGTAGTGGGCGAGTATATTTTTGGCGACGAGGAACTTCGCCCTTTTGCTGGATTAGAGCTGGGAGCGTTTTTTGTTTCCAATAAAATTGCTGTGGGGCAGGCCGAGCAGTCAGAATCTAGTACAGTCTTGGGCGTGGGGCTTACAGGCGGAGTGTTATACGAAATTGCGGATGAGCTAGACGTGATGGCAGCACTTAAATTCAGTCCTACTACCGGAGCTATCGATGTGGGCACCGAAAAGTGGAGCGTCACGCACCTGTCAATCAACTTCGGGGTGCGTTACCGACTGGATTTTTAGACAACCTTTCTTTCCTAACTGAATTAATACATTGATATTTCTCGGGCATATTTGTTAGTAGGAACATAAATATTCATGTTCCTACTATCGTATAATCGTTACTCCGCCCCGTTCTTCCAGAATATCATTGGAGCCATCGGTATCAGATTTGAAAGTAATCACGTAAGGGTAAGAGCCTAACGGGGCCGGCTGACCATTGTACGTACCATCCCAGCGGAAATCCCTATTATTAGATTGGAAGACTAACTCACCCCAGCGGTTATAAATTCGCACTTCAAAATCATCATCAGATACGTAGCGGGGGTACACAAAAAACTCGCTGTTCACCCCATTGGGGCGGAAGGCGTTCGGGGCGACGATAGTCGGAGTGCAATCCTCAATTACTTCTACCGAGTCAATGGTGGTACAGCCAAATTCATTGGTAATCTCCACCACGTAAGTGCCTCCTTGATTAGCCGGAAGAGTTACAGTATTATCAAACGTTCCGAAGGGTGTAGTCCAGAGAATATTCGGGGCGAAGCTTACTTCGAGCAGTACCGAGTTGGCTTCTGGATCCGGGTCACGCGGACAGATGACGAAAGGGCCTTCTCCCAGATTGGTTTCGGGTACCGGGCTGCGAGTAACATCAGCTGAGGTTTCGGCGGTACAACCATCTGCTCCGTCTACCAATTGCGTTACCACCACCCGATACTCACCGGCAGGCATATCCGGACGAAGCAACAGCGTATCACCACTGGCGGGCAAACGAACATTGGCTGAATCGTACCACTCGTAGCGTAGGCTATCGGTGCCATCGGTAGTAACTCGGGCAATGAGCGGAATATCGGTGCCATCGTCGCAGGCACTGCCAAACAAAATAAGCACCGAAAGCGGCTGATTGACGACAACGGGCAGCGGACTGGCGGCACTGGTACAGGTAGCGTTTCCTCCCCGCCGTCGTACATTTACTGAGTAGTCACCGGTTCGGGATATAGTAATGTTTTGCGTAGCCCCAATATTGGTTTGTACCGTACCATCCGGCAGTGCTACCTGCCACTCGTAGATTAAATCGCCAGTATCTACAACTTCGGGGGCAAATTCTACACCTATAACCTTTTCGCCCTCTTCACAACTATTATCTTCCAGCTCTACAATGGCCTGAATAGTCGGTGGAGTTTCAAAAGTGACTTCTACATCTTGCGTAGCCGGGCAACGCGTATCGGCTGGGTCAATGGGCGTAACTTCTACTTCGTACGTACCTGCCTGAGAAATTACTGTTCGGTTCTGAGTAGGATTAGAAAGACCAGCGTTTGCTGTAGCTCCCGGGGTAACATTTGTCCAAGTAAAATTAAATACCAATGGGTCAAGCGGTTCACCTGTATCAGGGTCTAACGCGGCTACTTCGGTAGGCTCGCAGAAAACCCGCAAACCAGGTAAATCAAAATCTACCGAATCCGGCTCGGGAATGGTCAAAGTATCGGCTTGAATACATAAACCAGGAAGACTTTCAAATTCTAACCCAAATGAGCCAGGAGCCAATCCATTACCAGCCGGAGGGTTAGCTTCAGGAATAGTAAAGGTCAGGCCCGAAGAATTTGTTCCGCTAAATGCTACTGCTCCGCCTTCATCCAGTATAGCCCAATTTACTCCGGTAAACGTACTCGGGTCGTCGGGCGTGATGGTAACGAGCAATGTCCCGGTATCATCGCAGCCTTCTTGGGGCTCAACTTCAACGGTAAAATCGGCGTTGGCATCGCTGATAGCGAACTGTTCAGTAGTGGTACATCCGATAGAATTGCTGACCGCTACGGTATACACTCCCGCTGCCAATCCACTAACATCCTCGGTAGTACCTACTTGGTTACCATCCCGGTCAGTCCAAACAAAGGAATAGGTTTCGTTAGGGTCGCTTAGAATATTTAGCTGTATTTCTCCAGAGGGAACACCGCACTCGGAGTTAGTAACAGTTCCTTCAATTTCAGGAGATTCTAGAATGGTTACCACTACCGTATCTTGGTTGAAGCAACCATCGGCGGCATTAACGGTGACGGTGTACTGGTACACTCCGGGGTTAGGAGTTAAGTCGCTCACTTCAACGGCGGGCTCGTCGCTGCTGGTAATCACTTGGTCGTTTTGATCCAAGATGAGCCACTGGTAAGCATCATCATCGGCTGGGTCGGGAATTTCTACGTCCAGCTCCCGCTCTTCGTTTTGGCAGAGCGTAAAATCCTCGCCTAACTCTACCGGCGGACGAATATCCACCACAAATATCTCACCTTCGCTAGTACAACTGTCGGCGTTTATCACCGTGACGGTATACAATCCGGGCTCAGTAGCGGTAATAGTGTTAGTAGGAGGCAAGTTGCCTCCGCCTACCGCGCCCTGTCGAATCCACTGGAAAGTAAGTCCCGATACATCTCCCGAATCAATTGCTGTTATTTCTATTCCATCACCGCACAAGTTGGCGCTTGCATCTTCTTCTAAAGTAACTTCAGGGGCGGTACCCATGGTAAATTGCTGAACTAGTACGGTATCATCCTCACAAGGGTTCGAGAGCGTTACCCGCGCCTCGTAGTTACCCAGCGTATCTATGGCAAACGAGAAGCTCTGCTCTGAGCGCAGTGAGTCAGATAAACCGACAAAGCTTTCGGTGCCGTCTTCGTTCAGGCGAACGATTACCCACTCGTAGGTTTCAATTACATCGTCGCGACCCTGAGCCGAGAACTGGGTTTCGTTGCCTACGCAGGCATCGTCTACAGTAATGTTGGGCTCGGGGAAGGAACTTCCTCCTTGGTCAATATAACTAGGTAGTCCTCGGCCCACCGTAGCTCCCGCCGGAAGTTGCACCTGATCAGCTTGGTAAGTGTAGCTAGACGGATCATTAACATTGCCCGAAACCGTTCCTAATCCGGTGGCTCCCTCCTGGGCTACATACAATTGTCCGTCGGAACCCTGCTGAATAGCTCCGAACACCCCTGAAGCCCCGCTCACGGGTTGAAAGTTTACCGTAGCCCCTTCTTCCAACGGACGTTCTACGCTGGCTACGTAGATACCATTGTCGGTAGAAACGATAACAACAGTATTACCTACCGAGTCAGACTGAAACTCTAAGCCGTAGGGGGTACCCAAACCGTCGAAAGGAACAATAGTTGGGTTACTAAGCTCCAGTGTTTCAGAATCGTAGTTAAAGATTTCTACTCGGTTGTCGGCTACTACTCCCACCACAGTTCCGGTAGAATCGCCCCCAAACTTCATATAGCCCCGGGCATCTTCCGGATTGGTAAGATCGTGGTTAGAACCTACCGAAGAAATAACCGGATTGCCAATACCTTGTTCGGTAATAGGGTAGGAGCGAAATGCATTGTTGCCGTATTCATGAACCAGTAGCGTAGCCGGGCCACCACGCCCGCCCTGAATAGTGATACGTTCGGTGCCGGGAGAGAATAAGATGTTGTTATCAGAAACGATTACCGGGCGAGGTTCCGGAGTGCCTTGAACGCTTCCGTTCAGGTTTACCACCGCGTAGCGCAGTTGGTTGCCTCCGCCCTCTACTGGGGTAGATGTGAAAATGTAGTAAGCAGCATCCGTGCCCGGAACCTGTACCATGCCCACCATCGTAGCTGAGGCTCCAGCGGGTGCCCCTTCGGTTAAATCTACCGGGGCTCCGGTAATGTCCGGTACTTCCGTATGTGTACCTCCGTTCACAAAGTAGAGTGTCCGTCCGTCGGTGTAAAATAGCGGATCACCGCTAGCATCCGAAATAGCTTCCACCCCTTCGGGAGCCGTTGATGCCCCATCGCCTAAGCCCACTACCTGACCATCATTGTCTACTCCGTCACCATTATCGTCAGGATTATTCGGATTATCGTAGAGGTTGTTAAAATCAATGCCCGCACTATTGCCAAAGTACCAAACGTTGTAGGTCTGATTGGGCACCTGGTACTCTTTCACGTTAGATTCAGCGTAAGCAGTACATCCGGTTGATTGGTCAGTGACTAGCACCCAGTAGACTCCGGCTTCATCTACTATAATTTCTGCTTCATCTTCTCCGGTGCTCCACAGATAACTGTAATTTCCTCCAGTTCCACCTCCTGTTCCGGGTTGCCCGCCCCCTTGCCCACTCTCAGGTTCAGCATTTAGTGTGATGGAGTCACCGGGACAAATGGTGGTATCCTGCACAATCGGAATTTGCAGGTCAAGCTCTTGCAATGTCAGGGGTAACTGAGCGATGGCCGAATCATTATCCCAGTAAGCGACCGCAAATACCTGTCCGCTGGCCTCTTCGGGTGTGAAGGTAGGACTGTATCCGGTAAATTCTCCGTTGGGCAGTACCCAAATAATACTGTCGGGAGTAGGGGTACCTTCGGCAAACTCAGGAATGAGCTGCACTGGGTTGTTAGTACACTGCCCAGCCTGGGTGATGGTAAAGCTCAGATCGCCTTGCGTGGCAAAAGCTACTTGCGAAAACTGCTGCCCCACAAAGTCAGTTCCACCGAGTAAGCCATCTTCGTACGTCACCAACGCAGCCGCACTATCAGCCATGCTGATTACTCCCAGCTGAACCCCGTTGGGAGTTTGGTATAAATGATAAACGCTACCATCGGGTCCAGTTTGTAAGCCGTAGTTAGCGGTGCCGCCCACTCCGGCCAGAACGGTGGGGTTGCCGGTGGTAAAATCGTGCTGAAAAACGCTGCCCCCTATTCCGGTGCTGTAGTACAGCTTCGACCCATCGGGCGACCAGGCCACGTCGAACACATTTTGTCCGGTTCCCACTGTTTCATTGAACGTAAGTCCACCAACCCCATCGGATGCTAGTACGTGTACCCCACCGTTGAAGGCTACAGCTAATTGTCCGGTAGCCGGATTGTACTCCATATTGGTAGCGGTAATATTTCCCGGAATACCAGGGGAGACTACAGTAGCCGTGGTAGGGTCAGTTGCTACATCAATTACAAAAAAATCGGCTGTGCCTGCCTGCTGGGCAACCACGTAGTATGTACTACCATCGGCACTAGGTACTACGGTCATTGCTTGGGAGCTTCCTAGGGCACTGCCGAGTGGGCCGTTGGCGGTACTGACGGTTACAGTAGGGTAATTATCCGGCGAAGTAGTGACCGTTGCCGTGTGCTGGTAGATTTGACTACCCACATTAACGTATAAAAAGTATTCCCTTACCCCGTCGGAAATATCATCATTAGGGTCAGGAACAATTACTACGGGTTGGCTACCAGTTCCGTTACCATTCAAGCCGCCCGGAACTGCAATTGGGTTGCCTTGCCCATCAAATATTTGATTGCCATCGGTGTAGAAGTAGATATCCCCGGTGTTCGGATCAGCGGCTACAGCACTTCCCTGGTTGCCTAGTGCTGCTGTTTCAATAGTATTATCGGTTAGCGAATCGTCACCTAACCCGAACTGTAATCCTTGGCCACTTCCGCCGAAAATCCAGAAATTATCCGAGCGGCCCTGCCCGGCTACTTCACCGAGGGTTAGGAATAAAAATAGACTGATAAAAAGAATTTTGTTGTGGTTTCCCATAATCGCCCATGCTTGGTACGCGAATATATATTTACGAGAGTAACGAAAAAAGCATTCGTTTCATGTCTAATGTAAGCAATTAACGTGCTTTCTACGTTTTAGTGTGTTTCGTTGCACTAAGAGAGGTTCGCTATAGTATAAAAGTGAGAAAGAAACATGATTTTTCGGTAAAAGAATTCGGTCAACTAAAAAAACAATAGCGATCTTTCGCTGTACTGTATACAGAATAACGCGGGTATTCGAGCCAATCCGATGCCTTATCTTTGATGCACAGGAAATATTGTAGATTTAACAATAATTTCGCTAATTAAACGCTTTTACTGAAAAATAGGTGCTTAGTTATTATATTGAATTAAGGGGAATGCGACGGGCAGTTATACTTCTTTTAGGATTTTTCGGGTTAGTCTCTCACTACGGACAGGCGCAAGATCCGCAGTTTTCGCAGTTTTACGCTGCGCCCTTGTACCTAAACCCGGCCTTTGCAGGTTCTACGGAGCTAACCCGGGTAGGGCTTAATTTCCGCAGTCAGTGGCCTTCGCTAGAAGCTAATTTCAATACGGCTTCGGTGTACTTTGATCATTTCTTTGAAGACTACAATAGTGGAGTAGGAGCCATTATTACCGGAGATCGGCAAGGTTTGCAAGGTTTACAGTCGATTAGTATTGGTTTGCAGTATGCCTACCAATTACGCCTTACCGAGAAACTCACCTTTCGGCCTGGAGTGCAAGGAGCATTTTATAACCGGGATGTAAATTATAGCAATCTGATTTTCGGCGATCAACTCAATGAAACGGGATTGATTTCCCCCAATACAGGAGAAAACCTCAACGGTGGTTTAAGTCGCTCCTTTTTCGACCTTACGTTGGGTGGGGTACTCTACACCGAAAATTTATACCTTGGTTACTCGGCTGGGCATGTGACTACTCCCAATCAATCATTAACGGGCGATGTGAGTCCGCTGCCCATGAAGCACTCTATTCACGGTGGTTACCGTATTTTACTTCCTTTGGGCTTTGGTAGGGTTGGTGAAGATGAAAAGGGGCGGGAGCGTAGTGTCACTCCTACCTTTCAGTATAAGCGGCAAGGTAATTTTGACCAACTAGACATAGGGGCCTATCTTACCTACGAACCACTGGTGGTAGGATTGTGGTACCGCGGCATTCCGGTGCCCCAGCTAGAAAGTTTTCCCAATAGCGAGTCAATAATCTTGCTAGCCGGATTTATACTAGAAGATTTTAACATCGGGTACAGCTTTGATTACACCATCTCTGGTTTAGGAATTCAGAGTGGCGGTGCTCACGAAATCTCAGTAGTGTATCATTTCTCACTGCGCGACCCTCGCAAACCACCCCGTAGTATCATGAAAATCCCTTGTCCGAAGTTTTAGATGTGTGCAAGTGTTAAGGTGTTATGGTACTGTATTGTACAGTTTTGAGTTTAGGGTTCTGGTTTTTAAGTTCAAAGTTCTGAGTTCGCTCTTGCCGAACTTAAAAGCCAAAACCAGGTAACGGTAGACGTCCCAGCGAGGAGCCGCACGCGGTTGCTCATCATTTTTACACTATAACACTTGAATACTTGAACACCATAACACTCTAGTACTTAGAACTATTCTTCGTAGATTTAGGGTTTGTTTGATACTATGGAAGCCCAACTCATCCTTTTTATTATTCTGACTATTATTACGGTTAACTTCGTTATTGAACGGGTATTGGATTACCTTAATCGACAAAATAAGAAGCACGACTTACCGGAGGAATTACAGGGAGTGTACGATGAGCGACGGTACCAGAGATCGTTAGAGTACCAGCAGGCCAATGATCGGTTTAGTGCTATTACCGCCACGTTTGGCTTCGCGGTGTCGGTAGTGCTACTGCTGGGAGGCTTTTTCGGCTGGCTCGACATACAACTGCGGGACTGGATTACCCAGCCAATTATTTTATCGCTGGTCTATTTTGCCGTACTCTTTGTTGCATCTGATATACTAAATTTACCTTTTCAGCTTTACCATACGTTTATGATTGAGGAGCGATTTGGCTTTAATAAAATGACCCCCCGCCTGTTCTTCATAGATAAACTGAAGGGCTACGCACTTACTGCTGTCCTGGGCGGATTGGTTGTGGGAGTGTTTCTGTACTTAGTGATGGAGCTAGGGCAATCGTTTTGGTTGTACTTCTGGGGGGTGGCTACCGCGATTATGATACTGCTGAACGTATTTTATACCAGCGTTTTTGTGCCACTCTTCAATAAACTCACTCCACTGGAAGATGGCTCCCTTAAAAACGCTATTACGGCGTATGCCCGCAAAGTGAATTTTCCAATCACTAACGTGTACGTTATTGACGGCTCAAAGCGATCGAGCAAGTCGAACGCCTTTTTTTCTGGCATGGGGAGTAAGAAAAAAGTAGTGCTATACGATACGTTGATTGAACAGCATAGCGAAGAGGAACTGATCGCCATTATTGCCCATGAGGTAGGACACTATAAGAAGAAACACATCATTTCTGGCCTGTTTCTTTCTATTGCTCAGATTGGGTTTACGTTGTACATTCTATCGCTACTCATCTTTAACGAGGCTCTCTCCCTAGCGTTAGGCGGGCAACAATTATCCATTCATTTAAACTTAATTGCCTTCGGCATTTTGTATTCACCCATTAGTACACTCACCGGGCTGATGATGAACGTAGTTAGCCGTAAAAATGAGTTTGAGGCTGATGCTTACGCTACCCAAACGTACGGGGGGAACCCGTTGCAAAAAGCCCTGAAGAAGCTATCGGCGCATAACATGAGCAACCTGCTGCCCCACGCCTGGTACGTATTCTTTCATTATTCCCATCCACCGTTGTTAGATCGACTTCGAGCCATTCGGCGCAAAGCGATAGCCTCTTAGGGGTGTGTTTAGGTGTTAAAGTGTTATAGTGCGTAGTGTTAAAGTTCATGGTTCAGTAAATTAACACCCTAACACTTGAGCACCTCCTAGTGTATTATACCTTGAAAAATTACATACCTGCGTTTTTGTAAAAAAAGGCTTTTCCTACCCTAGACATTCTCCCTAGCTTTCGGGCTAGTAAGCAGGTAGGCGTTATTTGCCAGTATGCTCATAAATTTTTGAATATATGATTGTAGGAATTGATCGTAAGCCATTAAACATGCTATATACCCTAATCCGCCTCAAAGGCTGGTCGCTGGTACCTCGGTGTGGAATACTAGCAATAGCGTTGTTAACTTGGTTAACTACCTTATCTGTGGCGCAAGGTTCAGACGGTGCGTTGGTCGATCGGGCTAATAAATTTTTTCTTTTAGCAAAAAATTACGAGGCTGCGCTTCCGCTTTATCAGCAGGCAGTAGATAACGGTGTGTCAGAGCCGCTGGTGCACTATCGGTTGGGGGTATGTTACGCTGAGGCTAATGAACTTCAGAGCCAACTGAAAGCACTCTCGTATCTGAACTACGCGCAGAAACAGCAGGCAACCGCTGGTATTCCGAACGAGCTAAATTACTACCTCGGTAAAACGTACCATCGCGATATTCAGATTCAGGAAGCAATTAAAGCGTACGAACGCTACAAGAAAGAGCTGAAAGCAGACGATAAGCAGAAGCTGGACGACGTAAATCGTCAGCTTGAAATTTGTACCAATGCTTTGTTTCTGATTGGCGAGAAGAAGAGCATGGTTATTAATAGCTTTGAGACCATAAACAGCGAGTATACGGAATATAATCCGCTTATTACAGCAGACGAGGGGATGTTGGCCTACACGGCGGTGCGTGAGAAGAAGGGAAAGATTACGGAGCAGATTTTTACTGCTAGAAAAAGTAATGGGCAGTGGAGTACCCCACAGCCTCTATCAATTAAAGCAAATGCCCCACTAGGTACGGCGGGTATTTCTCCCGATGGACAAGAAATGTTGGTATTTATTGGGGGCGATAACAATTCAGGAAGTATTTATCGCATTGAGCAGACCTCAAAAGGCTGGTCTAACCCAGTTACTCTGGGTAAAAATATCAACTCTCGCTACTTAGAATCGACTGCTAGCATCACTCCTAACCGGAAAACGATTTATTTTGCCAGTAACCGGAAAGGCGGTTACGGTGGTATGGATATTTACAAAGCCGAACGCCAGCCGGATGGTGAATGGGGCAAACCCGAAAATCTGGGGCCCACCGTAAATACTGAGTACAACGAAGACGCTCCGTTTATTCATCCTGATAGTAGAACGCTATTCTTCACTTCGGATGGGCATGGTACAATGGGCGGCAACGATATATTCAAAACACACTTTTTGGCGGGAGAATGGCAAGAACCAGAAAATATGGGCTACCCAATTAATACTCCTACCGACGATAATTATTTTACGCTAACGGCCAACGGTAAGATGGGCTACTTTTCTTCAGAACGTAAAGGGGGGAAAGGCGGACAAGATATTTATTACTTTGAGATGCCCGAGCACGAAGCTAATATTCCGCTTACGCTCATAAAGGGACGTATTTTGGCCGGAGAGACCGATCCGAAACCCATTCCTACAGAGATTAAAGTAGTAGACGTAGAAGCCAAGCAGCAGCTTGACTACGTGTATAGTCCGAGTGCCGGTAGCGGTAATTATTTAATTATTCTACCTCCTGGCAGAAACTACGACCTTATCATTGAGTCGGAAGGATACTTGCCATACACTGTGAACGTAAACATTCCTAATCAGAATAATTTTTACGAACTGTACCAAGAGATCATCCTCAAACCGATCAAACAGTTTGACGTGGTGGTAGGGCAAGAGATCTCAGTGAAAAACGCCTTCTTCGATACGAAGAACACCAAAGAAAAATCGGTGCGGGTGGCCAACGAGGCTATGTTGGTGCAAAACGATAGCCTGGATTTATTTGATATGATGGAAGCAATTATTGCTTCTAACGACGGTGAAGCTTACGACTACCTTCTGGGCTTAATGTACAAAACAAACCCTATTGAAGATGTAGATTTTGATGCGCTTGACTCGGAAAAGCTGGAGGCAGCCGGAGTCTCATACTACTACGATGAAACGGGGGAAGACAATCTGATAGCGAAAAAAGTGGGGAACGAAACCGTGTATACTCTGCCTACTTTCTTTGTGACGGAAGAAGCTATTAAGCAAAAGGGGCAAAAAGTAGCTGCCTCTGGTTATGATCCTTCTTTACTGAAAGAAACGTATAAAATTTATTTCTCCATTGGCGAGAGCCAGATAGAAGAATCATATAGCGAAATACTGGCAAAGGTTTTAGAACCGCTCAAGAAGTATCAGGATTTGGGTATTGAAATTACCGGCTACGCTTCTCCTGACGGTGATGCGGAGACCAACAAAAAGCTCTCGAATGAGCGGGCTATTGAAGTGCTCAATTTCTTTAATCAACGGGGGGTAGTGCGGAGGCGTATTCTAGCCCGAGGCCAAGGTGCTACTGAAGCAGTCAAAGTAAGTGCCGAAGAAAGTCGCCGGGTAGAGATCCGTTTGGTTGATTTGAATGACTAATTATTGAGTGTTAAGGTGTCATAGTGTTAGTGTGTTTTGGTGTTAGAGTACAACGTTTTGCGTTTTGAGGCTACTTTTATAGACTATAAACTCAGAACCTTTATTTTTCAAACACTGTAACACCTCGCACCATAACACTATAATACCCTCACAACACATTCACATCTTCGCCTTCGCCCAGTGGAATCTTCATTAGGCCTTGTAGGGCGCGTTGGGCGGGTAGGTCTTCAAACAGCATCCGGTAGAGCATTCGGGTAATGGGAGCTGGAATCTGGTGGTAATCGGCTAATTGTTTTACAATACGAGTGGTGTTTACTCCTTCGGCTACTTCTTCCATATCCCGAACAACTTCCCCTAGGGTTTCTCCTTGCGCTAAGCGGTAGCCAACGGTATAGTTTCGGCTATGCGTACTTGAGCAGGTAGCTACCAGGTCGCCAACACCAGCTACTCCCATAAAAGCTTCAGTATTACCTCCTAAAGCCTTCCCAATTGTTATCATCTCCAGCAGCCCTCGGCTGACCAACAAGGCTCGGGCATTTTCCCCTAGCGACAAACCACTCAATGCTCCCGAGGCAATGGCAATAATATTTTTCAGAATACCACACAACTCAATACCGATCAAATCGTCGCTACCGTACACCTGAAACAGGTCGTTACGCAGCAAGCGTTGCCCGGTCTGAATTACCTCATCAAAGCGACTGGCAACTACCGTAGCTCCGGGTTGCCCTTCGCCTAACTCATGTGCCAAGTTAGGACCAGCCAAGCAGCCAATCCGCACCGCAACGGTTTCTTCGCGGATTACTTCGCTCATGGTTTTTATTTGCTTACGCGTAATGGGAGCCGAAGAAGCCGAAGACGGTAGCGCATCGAGTCCCTTCGTTCCGTGAATAACGATATGGTAAGGACGAAGAAAAGCAGATAAGCTACGCATCGTTTCCCGAAAGCCGGAGGAAGCTACAATGGGAAACAATACCGAACACTCTGATAACGTAGATTCAGCATCGTTAGTAGCGCGAACTCGCGGATGAAGAGCGTATCCGGCACTTTGCCTCTCCTGATTGATTTGCGCTACTACTTCAGGTCGACGGGCGTACAGTAGTACGTCGCTATTTTCGGCCAGTAAGTTAGCGACTACTGTACCGAAGCTTCCGGCACCAATAACACCTACGGGACTATTCTGTGGCACTAGCAAATACTTTTTCTGAGTGATGAATAATTCGGTGTAAATTGTACCCTAATAGGCGATTATGGTAGTAGTAAAGTGTGTTGATATCCGGTGTTTCAATATCCCCCGCTTTGTTTCTTAGCAAAGGTCGCTTAGCGTGGTACATACCTACATTGGACAATCCGTGATCGATTACCTCGCTGATAGGTTGGTTGAGTTGCGCCTCGATATCAACCTTACCCTGACGATGTAGCTCAAAGATCTGCTGCCGTACTTGTTCGCAATACTTCTGAAAGAGGTTGTAAGGAATGATTAAGTCTTCGTCGGGCAAACGAAGCAAATTAAATAGGTCTAAAGAGGGATGGTTCTTTTTGATAAGCTCAAAGGCAACAAATGCTACCAAATGGCTAGAGAAAACCTGGTTAATTCGGTAGTACTCCCGCAAAATAGCTTCGCCCAGCATCTGAGTGTATTCGCTCTCTCGCTGCTCGTCGCGCGTAATTTGGTCACCGGTACAAAAGTATTCCCGCATACTGATTGGCCGATCCAGTTTATCCAGACTGTGCCCATTATCATCTACAAAGTTACCCAGTAAATCCATCCCCCGGCCAATACTCACCGAAATATCGGAACCTTTACGGAAGAACTTTAGCAGAAACTTTACAATTTTGGCTGACTGTGAATACTCATCGGTTTCAATGTAGTAACGCTCTTGTCCCTCTCGTTGGAGGTGATCGCGAATGAGGCTAGGAGCTTCTAGCACAAAGTGGTAGTTGAGTACCACCGGAAATACAAAAATTTTTTCGGCAGGCTCCCCAGTTTTCTGGCTGCGAATATAGTTAATACGCTGCGCTTCCATTGCGGTACCCAGCAAGCCTAATTTTAGTTTGTTCTCAATACGACCGGAGCGGGATCGGGTGCCCCCCGGAAAAAATAAGCTATCGATACCCCACTGCATAGCTAGGCTAGAGTACGCTTTTAGCGTTTCAATGTAGAGAGCATTTTTCTTACGCCGATCAACTTTGTACGCTCCCAGACTATTCATAAAGTAGGCAAAAATGCCAATATTAAATAAGTTAAGTCCGGCTCCGTAAATAAAGGGCGGTAGACCCAACTCGCTAATTACCCAACCGATCAGAATAGAATCTAAGTTGCTAAAGTGGGTAGGAACCATTACAATAGTACCTTGCTGAGCCAAACTTCGTAGATGTTCAATTTCGCCAGTAATTTTTATTTTGTCTTGTAGGGAGTACTGGTTGCTGAATAATGACCCAAAACCTTTTACGCGGGATGCATTGAGCAGACGAGAGAACCCGAAGGTAACCACATTGCGGGCAAAGTGATGATAAGAAGGGCGGAAGTTGCTGGCAATTTCGTTCGCATAGCGAGTAATAATTTCCTCTAACAACGAATGAGCTTTCTGGTTGGCATCTGAATCTAGGTCATCGGTTTGAAGATTAGAAATCTCAACTAATTGCTTTTTTACCGAACTCCAGAAGGCATAATCATCATCAGGGTCTACTGCCCAAGGATTTTCTTTAATGCGGTATTTTTCTTTATACAGTGTAGTTTCCAGTTCATCGACCAATAAGTCCACCGTGGGGGCAATCTCTCGCAGCTTGTTCACACTATTTTGCACTACTGTATCTACAAATTGCTTTCGCTGACGGCTCAGCTGTACCACAGGCCATTCCTTTCGCTTGGGTAGAATAGGTTCGTACCACTTAGGCTTTGGTGGAGGTGTAGCTCGGTTGTTCATAATGTACCCCTTAAACTAGGATTTTTATGGTAGAATTATGCCATTCTTTTTAGAATAACTGTAAAAGCGTAAGAAGGGTTAAACAAACCAAGGGTACTGTCGTATAATTGTACTTAATCTATAAATCTCTACACTATGGCTTCTGTAACATTAGGCGGCAATCCTGTTTCAATTAAAGGCGATATTCCTACATCTGGCGTGGCACCTGATTTCGCGTTTGTGCAAGACGATATGAGCGAAAATAAATTATCTGACTTATCTGGGGTAAAGGTACTCATCGCTGTTCCTAGTCTAGATACTTCGGTGTGTGCTACCGAAACCCGACAGTTTAATCAGCAACTAGGTGGAAAAAGCGGGGCAACCGGACTGGTTATTTCCAAAGACCTACCATTTGCTATGAAGCGTTTTTGCGAAACTGCGGGCGTTGAGAGTATCGTAAATGCATCAGACTTCCGTTACGGAGAGTTTGGCGAGAAGTATAATACTGAAATTACCGAAGGGCCTTTTAAAGGATTATCGGCTCGGGCGGTGTTTGTCGTAGATCAGAATAATGAAATTGTTTACGCTGAGTTGGTACCAGAAGTGGGGGAAGAACCGAATTACGATAAAGCGATGGAAGCAGTGGATAAGTTGTTATAGTGCGATTATGTTCAGGTATTCGTGTGTTAATATTTTAGAGTACGAAGTTCTGAGTTCACACTGATCAAATCGAAAATCGAGCGACGGTGGTCATCCTGGGAACTGTACATGGTTACTTAGCACTATAATACCTGAACACTCAAACACGATAATACTAATTTGTGCGCGAGCGCTCTGTGCGAAATGCCAACCAATGGTGCACTTTCATCATGGCTACTGCCTCTAAGAGCAATTGCATCAGTTGTTCCAGTTCAGATTGGGTAACCCACGTGCTAAAGTCCATGAGAGGGAGTTGAAGTAAGGTAAACGCTTCTGCCGATCCTAAAAACCAATCTTGCTCATTAAGTAGCTCTAGTTCGTCCTTCAGTTGATGAATCTGGCTAGCAGTTAACAATAAATAGACATTCTTAAACGTAAGTTCATAGGCGACACCTGGGTTAAGTGCAGTGATTTCGCCCACGCGATTTCTGCACAATACTGATTTGTCTATATGTTCCATATGCTAAAAATTATTTTACCTTGTTCAGTATCTGATTTAGGGTATTGTGGTATTTGATTGGTCAACACAATTTCCGAAAAAATCATTGGTAAGACCTGGTAAAAAATTTTAAAAAGGATACATCTGTCAGGAATAGCACCATTTAAGCGAGTAGACTTTTTCTGGTATTTATGTAACTTATGGCTAATTGTGTAGCTTTGGCGTAGCTGATATTTAGAGCTTATGGCTAAAAAACCGAAGAGAACTAACCGGATTAAACCAACGTCCGCGAAGACAAAACAGAGGGCAAAGTCCCGGGATTTT
Organism: Tunicatimonas pelagia; assembly: GCF_030506325.1. Classification (NCBI taxonomy): domain Bacteria; kingdom Pseudomonadati; phylum Bacteroidota; class Cytophagia; order Cytophagales; family Catalimonadaceae; genus Tunicatimonas; species Tunicatimonas pelagia. The sequence goes on from NZ_CP120683.1 coordinate 4,780,073, forward strand.
AAGCCTATTTGGCGCGATCCACGCTTCCATTTGGCGCTGGGTTTTTTCTTGATTGTGACCTCGCTTTACCTGTTCATTGCCCAGGTATCGTACCTACTCACGGGGGCGGCTGACCAAAGTGTAGTTGAGTCGGTACTAGAAAATAATTGGAAGTCTGCGGGGCAAGAAACGGAAAACTGGCTGGGGTTGGTCGGGGCGATTGTCTCGTATTTATGGGTGTATCGTTGGTTTGGTATTGCTTCATTACTAATTCCTCCCTTGCTGTTTGCAGCGGGAGTACAACTTGTGTTTCGGCGTACATTGCTGCCACTGTATCGAGCGGCTATGGCCGTGGCCTTCTTTCTGATCTGGATAAGCTGGCTACTCGGGTACTGGATTTATCACCAAGAAAACTTCTCCGAATGGAGTATGCTCAGCGGGGGAGTAGGGTATGAGTTAGCCATCATCACCGATAGCCTCATTGGTTGGGGTACTTTGTTGGTATTAGCCTTTGCCTTAATTGTGTTTATTATATATTTCTTTGGACTAACATCCCCACTTCCTTTTCCGCAGGCCGCAGCCTCTTTTGAGCGAAGCTCAACCCCGAAATCTGAGTCGTTTAATGATGGCTTTTCGCAGTCGCCTTTTGCTGAAGAGGAGGAGGTAGCTTGGGAGCAACCTACGGTCTCGCCTTTTTCAGAAGAGGAAAATCCTACCGAAGATGAAGCTCCCGAGGAACAACTATTCGTTCAGGAGTCAGAACCAAAGTCAAAGAAAGAAAAATCAGCAGCACCCTCATTATCACTAGACATTGAAGACCCTGAATTACCTTCGCGCGATAGTGAGCCTGAATATGCTTTGGAGGTTGAAGAACATACCGAAGAGGCTAAGAAAGTACTAAAATCAGAAAATTATGATCCTACGCTGGATTTACCGCAGTACCGTTATCCCGAGCCAGGGTTGCTGGATAGCAGTCACTCCGGGCGGGTGCAGGTAACGAAGGAAGAACTGGAAGATAACAAAGACCGAATTGTTGAGACGCTGATTAACTTTAAAATCGGTATTCAATCCATTAAAGCGACTATTGGCCCTACCGTTACGCTCTACGAAATTGTGCCCGAAGCCGGAGTAAAAATTTCTAAAATCAAGAATCTGGAAGACGACATTGCGCTGAATTTGGCAGCTTTAGGCATTCGTATCATTGCCCCAATTCCGGGTAAGGGCACCATCGGTATTGAAGTGCCTAACAAGAATCGGGAGACCGTAAGTATGCACTCGGTGGTGACTACTGAGAAATTCATGCACAGCAACAAGGAGCTGCCAATTATTCTGGGGAAAACCGTGGCTAACGAACTATTTGTGGCTGATTTGGCAAAAATGCCACACCTGCTCATTGCCGGAGCTACCGGACAGGGAAAGTCAGTGGGGCTAAACGTACTCATCAGTTCACTGATTTATAAACGGCATCCGTCTCAGCTTAAATTTGTGATGGTTGATCCGAAAAAGGTGGAACTATCGCTATTCAATAAGCTAGAACGGCACTTTCTCGCCAAAATTCCGAATAGCGAAGATGCGATTATCACCGAAACGAAGAATGTGATCTACACGCTCAATTCGCTCTGTATTGAGATGGATAACCGCTATAATCTACTAAAGGATGCTACTTGCCGAAACATTCGGGAGTACAATAAGAAATTTGTTGGCCGAAAGCTGAACCCCGAAGAAGGCCACCGCTTTTTGCCCTACATTGTGCTAATTATTGATGAGTTAGCTGATCTAATGATGACCGCTGGGAAAGAGGTAGAAACTCCTATTGCTCGTCTGGCGCAACTGGCTCGGGCCATTGGTATTCATTTGGTAGTGGCTACTCAGCGCCCTTCGGTAAATGTGATTACGGGTATTATTAAAGCGAACTTTCCGGTGCGTTTGTCGTATCGGGTTACTTCCAAAGTAGATTCGCGCACTATTTTAGATACGGGCGGAGCCGAGCAATTGGTAGGTATGGGCGATATGCTGCTTTCGGTTAATTCGGACATTATCCGCTTGCAGTGCCCGTTTGTAGATACGCCCGAAGTAGATAGTATTTGTGAATTTATTGGTTCGCAGCGAGGTTACGAGTCGGCTTACGTACTGCCTGAGTATTTGGGCGACGAGGGAGATAGCAGTGTGTTGGAGGTAGACTTAAAACAACGAGACGATTTATTCGACGATGCAGCTCGGGTAATTGTGCATCATCAGCAGGGAAGCACCTCACTTATTCAGCGTAAGCTGAAGCTAGGCTACAATCGGGCTGGTCGGCTAATCGACCAACTGGAAGCGGCAGGCATTGTGGGGCCGTTCGAGGGCAGCAAGGCTCGTGAAGTATTGATTAGTGATGAATACAGTTTGGAACAGTTATTGAACAGTTTGGACTGACATTATAACTATCCTAACAGTTTTTGTATGAAGAAATATTTATCAATTGCCGTACTAGCACTAATCATTTTTTCTCAGTCTTCTACGGCATACGCTCAATACGATCCTAAAGCCCGGGAAATACTAGATGCCATGAGTGAGGCTTATCGACAGATTGGCGCATTTGAGTCGGGTTTTTCTTATTCTATGGAAAATACCGATCAGTCAATTAGCGAAGATTTTGAGGGTGAAATTGCCGTGAAGGGCGATAAGTATCGCTTACGAATGGGCGGACAAGAGATTATCAACGACGGAAGCACCGTTTGGACGTACCTGGAAGAAGTAAACGAGGTAAATATTGACGATTACGACCCTGATGAGGGGGATATTTCTCCTACTCAAATTTACAATGCTTACAAGCGTGGCTTTAAGTATAATTACTTGGAGGATGAAACAATAGACGGAAAAACGTATCAGGTAGTTGATTTGGTACCAGAAAATAAGGATAATCAGTTTTTCAAAATTCAGCTTCACATTGCTGAGGATGACCGAACCCTGAAAAAGTGGCGTATTTTTGATAAAAATGGCACTCACTACACCTACGAGATTGATAATTTTAATCCGCAGGCTAGCGTAACCGACGAGCTTTTCAGTTTCGATACCAGCAAATATGATGGGGTTGAAATAGTAGACTTACGATAGATTCAATCTGATAAAATGCTGAAAGCCGATGGGAAACGATCGGCTTTTTTTATGACCAATGCTGAATTTCCAGAATATTCTCTTCCGGGTCAGTCATGTAAACAAATGTCAGCTTTCCTACACCCGCTACGTTAGCTTCGGTAAGCTTGCCTAGTTCTTTCCCGCCCTGCTGTAGAATTTTCTCCCTTACAGAGGATACGTCGTCTACCAGAAAGGCTAAATGGCCCAACCCCTGGCGATTGGGAGCCGAGACTGGTTTTTCTTCCATATGCTCGTACTGATATATTTCCAAAGTAGGTCCGCTATCGCCGTAACCAGGTAGACGAAGATGAACGCCTTCCAGCGAAGCATTCGGCACTCCCGTTCCCTGGGCTAGCCACTGGTCAGATTGTTTCCGAACCGGGGGGACGGGTACGCAACCAAATACTTGCTCGTAAAACTTGGCTAACGCTCGCCAGTCGGCGGCAATAATGTTGGTGTGGGTGTATTTGATTTTCAAAATGTTATTAAACCTTATTCTGATAAACTTCTAAGGTTCGTGTCGTCACGAACCTTAGAAGTTTATTAGAGTATTCTCTATGAGTTACTAGTTTTTTGAGTAATCAAAACAATGCGTTCTTTGGTCATGGTTCGGGTAGCAAAAAGGTACGTATTGCCACCTTCCTTCAACCCAAGCTTCTTCCGCACTGTCGCTACTGAGTCGCTAAAATTACGGGTGGTAATATTGGCTTTTTTGCCTGGAATGTGTGCCTGAACTGCTTTTTTCTGGTAGGGAAGTACGGTTTCTAGCCGAAAAGAACGCCCGGGAAAATCAGGAACCAATTTTTCAGAAGTGTACAGATGTGTATTGGGGTGAAGTTTGGCCACGTTCCACCGTTGGGCTACTGTACGAAAGGCACCCGCCTTTAAAATGGCGGCATTTGGCTCGTAGATAAATTGCTGGGGTTCCGCCAAGGCAGCAGTAGCTTCAGCTTCTTCCTGATGAGTGAAAATTAGCGGGGAAGCACTTGAAGTAAGGTCAATTGCCGTAATCTGGGATGGCTGGTTCACTTCCCTGGAAAGCAGATACAGCACTTCTTTACATTCATTGTTTACCACTACTATGTGCACCTCCTGTACTGAACCCAAATCCTGCGTAGCCTGATTAATATCCAGCATGGGTGAGGTTTTAATCATCACCTGCTTCGCCTTTTTCAGAAGCTGAGGAAGTAGTTGGATTACGTTGGGTGAACAATCGGATAGCCGAAATACTTTTTGGTTGGTATAATCGCGCCGAGCCGGATCTAAGTAGATTAAATCAACCGGATTCGCTGATGAGAGAAAGGTTTTGGCATCGCCGATATGCGTTTGGATAGTGGAGGTGCCTAACTGGCTAAAATTATGTTGAGCAATAGCCGCCAGATCTGGATTCTGTTCTACGTAGTCTGCTCGCTCAAACGATTGGCTCAGATAGTAGGTGTCAACCCCGGCACCACCCGTTAGGTCAACCGCCGTTTTACCACTAACCAAACTACTCTTGTACTCAGCCGTAGCTTGGGAAGAGCACTGTTCCATTGCCAGCCGAGAAGGAAAAATAATTCCTTGGGTCTGGTACCACTCCGACAGTTTGCTTTTGGCCTTTTGCCGAGCCTGAATCTGTTGAGCAACCAACTGAACTGGAATGTTGGGATGCTTTTTTGCCTGAAGAGCCAGTTGGTACGAATCTTTCCCTTCGTGTTCCTGAATAAATTGTTGAACGATAGGTTGGCGTAAAGCCGTCCAGTCGTCAGTCATCATCCCATCACTGCTGATTTTATCAAATTATTTTCTACCAAATACTCGGCGATTTGCACGGCGTTAGTTGCTGCGCCTTTACGTAGATTATCCGATACCACCCACATATTGAGGGTGTTAGGCTGGGTTTCATCCCGGCGTAATCGCCCGACAAATACTTCATCTTTTTGGTGCGCCCAAATCGGCATGGGGTAGACATTATTCTTTACATCATCCTGCACCACTACTCCGGGAGTATTTGCTAATAGTTCCCGTACTTCGTCTAGGTCGAAATCCTGGGCAAATTCTACATTGACTGCTTCGGAGTGCCCGCCTACCGCTGGAACCCGTACCGCCGTAGCCGTTACCTGAATGCTATCGTCACCAAAGATTTTCTTGGTCTCGTTCACCATTTTCATTTCTTCTTTGGTGTAGCCATTATCAAAGAACACATCGATATGGGGAAGAACGTTCATATCAATAGGATGTGGATAGACTTTATCACCTTCTTGCTCGGATCGCTCATTCATGAGTTGGTCGACGGCTGCTTTTCCGCTACCGGTTACCGATTGGTACGTAGAAACCACCACCCGCTTTACTTGATACTTCTGATGTAATGGAGCTAAAGCCACTACCATTTGAATGGTAGAGCAATTGGGGTTCGCAATAATTTTATCTTCTTCCGTCAGTACGCGGGCGTTAATCTCAGGCACTACCAGTTTATTAGCGGGATTCATGCGCCAGGCCGAAGAATTGTCTACGACAAACGTGCCGACTTCAGCAAATTTAGGTGCATATTCCAGAGAGGTTGAACCTCCCGCTGAGAAGATGGCAACATCAGGCTGAGCCGCAATAGCATCTTCCATGCTGATAATCGGGTAGGCTTTCCCCTTAAATTCTATCGTTTTTCCTACCGACCGAGCCGAGGCCACGGGGAGTAGTTCGTCAAATGGAAAATCGCGTTGGGCTAATACATTCAGCATTTCGGTACCGACCAGTCCGGTGGCACCCACTACGGCTAATTTCATAACAGTTCAATTAAACAGAATCGCAAATATCTATATTTGTAGGCAATATAAAAGTGATACACGAGTAAAATGGTTTGAGAAACGTAAAACGTCACCAAATAACGGTATTAGATACGGTGGTAATAGGTTTGGCGGTAGTGATAGGTGTCGCGTTGCTGCTGTACGCTAATTACTGTAGGTTAGGATTCACGGCCGATTCTCATATCTATATTGACATTAGCGAGCGATTGGCCAGGGAGGGAATAATAGATGGACTGCGAAACATAGATCTGCGGCTAAAGCCACCCTTGTACCCACTGTTATTAGCTATTGTTTACCGTGGAGATTACACGCTTTGGTTAAATATTTCGTGTTACGCTACAACGATAACGATCCACGGATGGTTAGCAACCCAGCTTTTACACCTCAGCGCATTCAGGTATCTGTATTTACTACTACTAGTATCTGGAACTTCTCTACTATTGATTCATAGTTTCGTTTGGAGTGAGCCACCTTTTGTAGCTCTGTTTAGTATAGTATTGGGTGTGTTATTTCACTATTGTAGAGAGCAAAAAGATGCCTACTTAGCCATTATTGGATTTCTATGCATTTTACTGTTTGGTTTGAGGCACGCCAGTGTGTTTATAGTATCGGGGTTGATCGCTTCGTTTCTCATTTTTCCTTCTTCACTTTCTAAGCGAGCAATACTTTGGTTGTCGGCTGGTATTTTTCTTTTTATAGCTTGGGCGGTGCTTAAATTAGAAGAATTTGTTCGCCTTTATCAACTAATAGTAGTGCCTTTGACCGAGGGTGACTTCAGTAGATACTCAAGCAATGTACTGTCCTTTGCAAATGGTTTCAGCGTGTGGTTTTTACCTAATCCTGTTCCGATAGTATATCGAGCTTTGCTCCTACTTCTTTTAATCGGTATGCTAGGATACCTGTATTACAAGACGTATTCAAGTACAGATCATCAGTTTTGGAGGCGTATACTACTGACATTTGGTCTTTACTACGTAGCCATACATACTGTATTTACACTTAACTATTATTCTTCCGATGCCGAACGCTATCTGACTCCTTTTTACCCAATTTTACTGCTTTTTGCGTTATCAACGTTAGAGAAGCAAAGCAAATACCGGAAGTTGATTGTAGTGATTTTATGCTTATTCTGCCTATATCCGATTAGTCGCACGCTTCGCAATGCTCATTTTTGGCACGAGCAACGGTGCAGTGATACCAAAAAAAATATTTCAAACTACCCGTCTACTTCAGAGTTAGGTTATTGTGGAGGCTCAGGAATATATCGTAACGGAGAAAATAAACGTCGCTATTAATCGATTGGAGGCGAGATTTGGACGGCAAAAGCGATTCTCCAGCAAACCACCGATTGACCAACTTATCTCTACAATTTTATCGCAACGAACCAATTATGCCAACGAGCGTAAAGCATTTGAGCAAATGCGAGAACAGTTTGGCTCCTGGGAAAAGATTATGAACGCTCCGGTTGAAGAGCTTACCAAGGCCATTGCCACCTCGAACTATCCTGAAGTAAAAGCTCCTCGGATTAAAGCGACGCTTCAACGGATTTACGAAGAACGAGGTGATTTTGATCTGAGCTTTCTGGCGGGTCTTTCGGTGAAAGAAGCAATGGACTGGCTGATGCAGTTTGAGGGAGTCGGCCACAAAACTACCACGTTTTTATTGCTATTCACCTTCCGAAAACCCGTCCTTCCCGTAGATACCCACGTACATCGGGTCTCACAACGGTTGGGGATTATTAATCAGAAAACTAATCAGGCGAAAGCGCATACGGTGCTACTTGATTTACTACCCGAAGATGCGGACGAACTATTAAATTACCACAAGCTATTTTTCAAGCACGGCCAGCGCGTATGCACCTGGAGCTACCCGCGCTGCCGAGAGTGTATTTTGACTGACATTTGTGATTATTATCAGGTTCATTTTAAATCAACTGTAAAAAGAGTGTAGGCTGAACCACTCGGCTTCCTTCTAGCGTTAATCAACAAGATGAAACCTTGGATAGTCTTTTTGATTAGCACCGTGCTCCTATCCTGTACCAAGAAGACAGAGCAAGAACTGTTCGTCGAGCGGGCGGCGCAGATATATGATCTATACGATGAGGAAGGCAATCTGGTAGACTACGACGAAGCCATGGCACGCTTTCATAACTACGCCCGCTCGTATAATGAACGTGGCGTATCTATGTTTAAGGAGCAACTGTACGGTCAGGCAATAGAAGATTTTACGCAAGCGCTAAAGTATGATAAGAACTACGCTGCCGCTTACTGTAACCGAGGCTACGTATATGCCAAGCGAGAGGAGTATAAGTTGGCATTAGGTGATCTAAATAGAGCTTTAAAGATCAATCCGAAGTACGCTAAAGCCTACCAACACCGGGCGTGGGTAAAGCAGAAGCTAGGCTATCCGTTGGAAGCAGTGAAAGATGCCAGTCGCGCACTCAATATTACCCCGCGCAACGATGAATTGTACTTGCTACGAGCTGCTAATCACTATCAGTTAGAGAATTATCTGGAAGCCTTTACCGATGCACTGATTGCCCGTCGCCTGAAAAATAAAAACGCCCAAAAGCTGATTGATCGCATCTCTGAGGAACATCCTAAAATTCCCCAAGCGATTTTCTCCGCTCATCGCTAAAACGCCTCGCCAATAAAGAAATAAAACCCTGGCCCTTCTTCGGTGAAAGCTACGTCCAATCGAGTGAATATATCTTTGCTGGGAAAGATCAGGAAGCGGACTCCGGCCCCACCAGATACTACCCAATCACCCAGATTAATCTCCTGGGGTGAAGGAGATACCGTTCCGGTGCTGACAAAAGCCGCGGCACCCCACCGTTTGCTGAACGGGAATGGTAAAAAGCGATACTCTACTTGTGTAGCCAGTAGGTTTCGATCCCGATAACGCCCCAAGTAGTATCCTCGCATCATGCTTTCGCCTCCCATTAGCGATAGTTGGTTGAACGGAACCTCTCCCCAGGTACTGTTCGCTACTACTTGAGCTGCTAGCACCTGATTGCGCGTAGTGGGGTAGAAGTAGCGGGCATCAAGAAAAAACTGCGTAAACGGGAAGTCACTACCCCAGGCATCGTCGTAGTGCAGAAAGCCCGTTTCGCCAAAGAAACCCTCGCGCACGTTTAGTACATTATGCCGATTGTCGTAAACTACCCCCAACCCAATCCCAAAGTTGGTTGAGCCATTACTACCTCGGGGGAAATCAATTGGTTCATTGGTAAGCGTGTTGAAATCTACGCTACTTAGTCGTTGATAATCGAACCACGTACCCAAGTACAGATTACCACCAATATTACGCAACACTCGTTCTCGCAGAGCGATACTATTGGCATCTACTCGAGCAATCTCTTCTTCGGGAGTATTGGGGCCAATACCGTAGTACAGCAGTGGAAACCGCTGCAAACGTAACCTCCCTAAAAAGAACCATTTGCTTTCATCGGAATATAGTGCGTGGTCGAGCCACAGGCCGTACTGGCTTTCTAAAGTTAAGAATGTAAAAGCATTAATCTCACTTAGGCGGTTGCTGGTATCCTGCTTGGCGTAGTAGACGTAAAGGGCACTCACCCCAAACTCCCAGCGGGTTTCGGGTGAATATGCCAAGGTAGGGTAGGCGATTAACTTGGGTCGTTCGGAAGAGACTGTATCGTTAAACACGCTATTGAACACACGCTTCGAGAAGTCCCACACCTGAGCCTGCCCAGGAAGAGTAAGTAGCGAAAAAAAGAGGATTAAGCCGTAACGCATCGGAAAAATAGAGAGGGGCTGGAAAATAAAAAACACATACCCGTGTAGTAACGGAATTTTTAGAGAGAGGATGTATACATGTTATTTAGAATAATAGCCGTATCGAATAAATATCGCCAATTGACCCTTCTCTTCTGATTTTAAGTGCGAATTAAAAAGGTGATATTGCTGGGGAAGACTAAATTTACAGTGCTAATGAAAGCCGCAGTGCGTACCCGATATGGCTCCCCTAATATTTTAACCATTCAGGAGGTGGATCAGACCCGACCAAAGAGCTACGAAATTTTAGTAAGAGTACATGCTACCACCGTAAACCGTACCGACTGCGGAATACTTAGCGGATACCCAGTCGCTATAAGACTATTTACCGGACTAACGAAGCCAAAGCTGACCACTACCGGAACTGATTTTGCCGGAGAAGTGCAAGCAGTGGGAAAGAAAGTCAGCCGCTTCAAGATTGGTGATAAAGTTTGGGGCTTCAATGATAACGGACTTCCATCGCACGCCAAATACTTAGCCATTGCGGAAGATCAACCTATCGCAATTATACCAGCGGAAGTTACGTATAAGCAAGCGGCTGCTAGTGCGGAAGGAGCACACTATGCTTACAATTTTATTAACAAAGTTGATCTTCGGGCCGGTAGTAGGGTGATGCTCAACGGGGCTACCGGCGCAATTGGCTCGGCAGCCCTACAATTTCTGAAACACGCCGGGGCTTACGTGACTGCCACCGCTAACACCAAAAACGTAGACCTGATAAAATCGCTGGAAGCTGATCGGGTAATTAACTACGAGCGGGAAGATTTTACTCAAGATGATGAGCGATATGATTTTGTGTTCGATGCAGTAGGTAAAAGCACTTTTGGCCGGTGTAAAAGGCTACTCAAACCGCAGGGCATTTATATTTCATCGGAGTTGGGGCCGAAGGCGCAGAATCCACTATTAGCCTTAATCACTCCGCTGCTAGGTGGCAAACAAGTAAAGTTTCCGGTACCGCTCAATATCCTCCGAAGTCTCAACTTCACTAATGAATTGCTGGAGGCTGGTAAGTTTCGCTCGATAATTGATCGAACTTATTCGCTAGGCCAGATTCAGGAAGCCTTCCGCTATGTAGCTTCCGGGCAAAAAACCGGGAACGTAGTTATCTCGCTAGACCAGAATTAGCATTATCCACTATGATTAAATTATTCTTATTCCTACTTCTCAATGGGTTTTTCCTCTCGCTTGCGGTGCTGGGGCAGAAAAACTATACTCCGGGCTACGTAGTACTCATTTCGGGTGATACGCTGAGGGGGCAAGTAATGGATCGGAGAGAAACCTTTACGGGTACCGAGCTACTTGATAAGATTCGTTTTAAACCAGAAGGTGGCGGTTTACGCCGAAAGTATCGGGCTAAAAAGCTGTTGGCTTATCGGGCAAATGATAATATCTACGAGCGGCACCAGCTTCGACCAAAAGGTATTAGTCTGCTGGATGCGTACTACGAGATTGTTCCGAACGGTGGCGAGCCGGTCTTCTTGCGGGTAGTTAGCCGGGGTAAGGTTACGTATTACCAGTGGGAGTGGGTAGATCCAGATGATAGCACAACAGACACCGCTGACTACTTTCGTAAAGGAAATGAACCACTGTTGGTCAGAGCTACCCAAGGCATCTTCGGCTTGAAGCGGAAAAACCTCACCGAGTACTTTCAGGATTGCCCTAGCTTACAGGAGAAAATTCAGCAGAAAGTATTTAAGTATCCTTTTGAAGTGGCGAATTACTATAACCAGAACTGTCGCTGATTAAATGAATAACGGGTGTTCCAGGTATTTTTCCTACCAAAAACACTAAGTTTGAAAAGAAACTTAGATTTATTTTGCGGTTGTATACGGGTTAGGCGTAGTTATGCGCTATACTTATGTCGTGTGCCACAAAATATAGCTAAATGGATAAATTGATCTTTCTGTTGCTTCTCTTCATTGCCTTTTTACTAATCATAGGATTGCCAATAGGGCTATCATATTTAGTATATTTGTGGACAAAAAGGAGAAGGTTCGACAGGAGATTAAGATTGCTTGCACTAACCCCTATTATCCTGTTTATCTACGCAGTTTATGATTCATTCTATCCATCAGATGATTTTTATAAGGAGGATTATGAGGAAGTAACCAGCCAAAAATTTCCAGAGAATGGGAAGATTTTATCCAAATCAGCCTCATTTCCTGATCACTTTGGTGATTATAATTCAGCAGCTCTTATAGAAATAGATTCTAGTGAATGTCAAATACTACAGGCGAGATTAGTAGAAAATAATTTTGAAGAAGACTCTATTGAATTTAGTTCGACTGAGCGAAGGTACGTTGAAAAAGAGTTGAGTGGACGAATATATGAGGTGCAATTGAAGAAAGAGATAAATGAAGGGAAGTACTACTTCGTGGGTTTTCTTTCTGATGGAAAATCAATAGTATACCAAAGGATAAGTTGGTGAAGAAAGTACGGACATACAACACCATGTAGCCGTCAGTCGAATGAAGTGAGAGTATGAGTACTTATTGTTGACCACAAGCAAAAAATACGCACAGGTATGTTTGAGAAAAATTTTCCAAATTTAGATTGGTGGATAAATGGACAGGGATGGGTTGAACTTGGCTCAGATGAACACAGTGACAGTTGGGTGAGAATACTTGATATTGGAGGAATGTGTTGGGAAGACGACAACTCTAAAACTTTCGAAGAAGCTTTACTAGCAGCAGAAAAATGGCTTGAAGTAGAGATAGAAGATCGGTTTGGAGAAGTTCCACCAAAAAAGTATTGATATGTCGCAGGAACAAAACGACCATATGGATTCATTTCCTGATAAAATGAACATCTTTGAAAAAGGTATTTCAGAAGAGTCATTCAATGAATTCTACAAAATACTTGGAGGGATTGGAAATGCGGATGAAAAATATAAAAATGATTTAATCTCAGCTTACAGATCAAGCCCGAAGTCCTGTTCCGAACAGGAGGTGAAAAAGGCTTTAGTATTACTTTCTAAGAAAGGAGATGTTCAAAGTTATCGGTTAATCGAGAGAACATACAATGAAAATCAAAATCTATCAATAAAGAATATTGCGTTAGTGGCACTTAGAAATGCACGGATGTATTTGGAAAGTGAGTTGATGGACGAACAATTTGGCATAATTTCTACAGGATTAGGTGGAGAGGGCAATAAATTGAGATATTACTTGGCATTCAGGCCAAGGGATCGAGAGGATTGCCTGCCAAAAGGTGATATTTTTTCTAGAATGGAAAGTCTTTGCTCAACATTGAAATCTAAAGTGGAAAATGTAGAAGAGGTGAAAGGGTGCTACCTTTTTAAAATATTGTTACCGACGGATTTAGCAGTAGGGGTGCTTGCCGAAGGTTTTATCGAAAAGAACGAGCTTCTATTAGACAGCTACTTCTGTACGAATGTTGAAAAGCCAGATGACGCTCAAATTGAGAGCTGGATAGAGGATTACGGATAGAATGAATATGTCTTAATAAGAATATAAATGTATTCATGCCTCTGTCTCAATCTAACTCAATCGTCTTTCCACTTTCTGCCGAGCGGATAGCCGCATCCAGAATCTCCATCACCACCAAGTTATTTTCTAGGGCAGAAAGGTCGGTGGGTTTAACTTTTATATTTCCGCGCACTACTCCCGTCAAGTAGGCAAACGGATCGTCTTGGGGATTCTCTAGTGGCTGGGCTTTTAAGGTTTGCTCGCTTTCTTGTTCGCTAGGGCGAAAGCGCATGTTGGTGGCATTGAGGGCGTGTACGTAGCCCGTTTTGCCGTACATCTCCATATCTTTCCGATGGGTAGGCCAGTTCCACGAGGCTTGAATGATACCTTGCATTTCGGGATAAGTCACAATAATCGTAGCTTCATCGTCTACCTTGGGATAGATATCCGGTTTAATCTGCTGGGTAACTGCGGTTACGGAAGTAGGGCGTTCGCCCTGCATCAGCCAAGTAATTAGGTTAGCCCCGTAGCAGCCAAAGTCAGTTAGTGCTCCTGCTCCGTTCCACTTAGGGTCGGTAAGCCACTCTAGAAATTCTTCATTCACCCCAATTTCTTCCGGCCCCGGGTGGCCATCGTGTACGACGATTTTTCGTAGGTCACCAATTGCATTTTCTTCGTGTACCAAGCGGTAGGCCTCGTGATTACTGCCGTACCAAGTGGTTTCGTAGTTGGTGAGCAAATGAATGTTGTGTCGACGAGCAAGCTTTGCCATTTGCTGAGCATGATCCAGGCTCACTGCCAGTGGTTTCTCTACCATCACGTGAACGCCCCGAGGAGCACAGGTTTCTACCACACTCAGGTGATCGTAAATAGTATTGAAGGCCGTAACTGCCTCGGGCTGGGTTTTATCTAGCATCGTTTCCAGATCATCGTACACCAAGTCCATAGAGTAACCGTGCTGATTAGCGTACCGTTGGGCTAGTTCGCGATTGGGCTCCACAATTCCGACAATTTTGATATCGCCCCGATCTTCCCGCCCCAAAATCCAGTGAACGTGGGTATGTACCAATCCTACTACGCCCACCCGAAGTGGCTTGTCGTTAGAGGATTGGGCAAAGGTTGTTGATATTCCTACTAAGAATAGAAGTGCGTATGTCCATTTCATACACCAAGTTTACGAAGAATAATTTAGTAAAACCTGTTCTCAATAGTACCTCAGAATTAAGCAGCTCAGCTCTTTTACCATCCCTCCCGCTCTTTTAATGATTGAATATGAGCGACGTGGTGCTGGCCGTGCCAGGCGTAGAGGGCTAGCATAGTATCTAACCGAATAATTTTGCTGGTTTGGGGATGTACAAGACTACGGGCGTAGTCTTTATCAGTCATTGCTCGCAGCAACAGCAACCAGCGTTGATGCAATGCCTCCAACAACTGTAGCGAGGGTTCGATAGGAGCCGATGAAGCATCAGGAAGCTCACCCCAGCGATCTTCGTAGTAGGCTTTGATGGTAGGCTGATTTTCAGTAAGAGTCCAGCGGTAGCGGATGTAGCTGTTGGCATGGCTATCAGGCACATGGTGCACTACTTGCCGTAGTGTCCAACCCTCTGGCCGATACGGAGTATTCAGCTGGTCGTCCGTTAAGCCTGCTACGGCTTCTCGCATAGCAGCCGGAAGCTTTTTAATTTCATTTAGGTAGTTTTCTCGGTCTTGGGCGGTAACCTCTGCCGGAGGCGAAAACCGCCCAATAGGGTAGCGTAAAGATTCGTCAGTCATACTTTTATTCAGTAGATTTAATCCGGGGTTCAGTGTTAAGGAGATCATCGCGAGGTGTTTTGATTCTGGGTCTTATGAGCTTGAACAATGTTTCACAACACCATTAAAGATAACACGAATACCCGAACATGTTACACTCTAACACCATATAACTATAACACTGACTTATCCCCAGTAAAGGCAAACTCGTGTACTGCTTTACGCGGTTTGTTAGGGCGTTCTTCTTTGCCTAAGTACCCCACAGCCATCATTGCCACCGGGTCATACTCATCGGGAATATTTAAAACGTCGCGAGCCTTATCAGGGAAGAATCCCGCCATTTGGTGAGCGTATAAATCAAGTTCGGTTGCTTTGAGTAATAAAAAACCAACGGCAGTTCCGGTATCGTGCCAAGCGTGGCGGTTGAGTTTCTCGGTTTGACTGAAGTGTTTCTTCGCAAGGCTCAGCATTAATACGTAGGCTTGTCGTGCCCACGCCCGATTAGATTCGTTAATACATGATAGCAACTGCTGGTACGCCTCGGGCTGATCGTGGGTAGCGTAGATAAACCGCCAAGGCTGTTCGTTATAGCTAGAAGGAGCATGCTGGGCTGCCTCAAATAACTGCTGCAACTGCTCTTGGCTTACTGGCTGTTCAGCAAAATGGTAGGGGCTGTATCGCTGCTCAATTAATGTGTCTAATGATTTCATGGATGTTGGTAATGTACTTTAGAAGTGTATGCGTTGCTAACGGGAAAGGTAGGTGAAGAGGTTGCGGTTCTTACCAACGAGCCTAGTGTAAATTGCGGTCTGGACTGAGCGGTATAATCAACTTCCAATACCAGGGTTAAATCTGCGTAGCTAGTAGGTTGATCTTAAGGAAGTTTTGGGATAAGCACAAGATGGCACAGGATGGCAGGCTTGCCCGATTTTTTGTATTTTCACCTTTGTAAATTAATTTTTCCTTTTTACGAAACCTATTCTTTATGGAAAGCATAACCGCCACCTTTAAATACGTAAATCATTTGTGGGACGAGGAAAAAGCGAAGTCGCTAGAAGGCGATGAAGTAGCTTTACTACTCTACCGCTCCAACATATTGGGGTCTGATCTTCGAATTACCAATTACGGCGGTGGTAACACGAGTTGCAAGACGGTTGAGAAAGATCCATTGACCGGTGAGGATACCGAGGTAATGTGGATTAAAGGCTCGGGGGGAGACATTGGGTCGCTAACCCGGAGTGGCTTGGCTGGACTATTTAACGAGCGACTACACGCCCTAAAAAACCGCTACCGAGGTATAGAGCATGAAGATGAAATGGTAGGACTATTCTACCATTGTCTTTACGACCTGGATTCACGTGCTCCGAGTATTGACACTCCTCTGCACGCATTTTTACCCTACAAACATATCGATCATCTGCACCCTGATGCCCTCATTGCCATTGCGGCGGCCAAAGATGGTAAGCGCATCAACGAAGAGCTATTTGAAGGACAGATTGGCTGGGTAGACTGGCAACGGCCGGGCTTTGATCTGGGGCTACAGTTGGAGAAATGCATTCAGGATAATCCTGACTTACGAGGAATTACGCTGGGTAGCCACGGATTGTTCACCTGGGCTGACAATGCTTACGATTGCTACGTGAACAGCCTTGAGATTATCGAAAAAGCATCGCGATACATTGAAGAACATGCCGGAAAAGACCGCCCGGTATTTGGTGGAATGAAGGTCGATTCCTTACCGGAAGTAGATCGGAAGAAGCAAGCGGCTGAATTGGCTCCTACCTTGCGAGGGCTTTGTTCCAGCCACCAACCCATGATCGGGCATTTTACCGATAATGATCGGGTACTGGAATTTATCAACAGTGAGGATTTATCTAAGCTTGCTCCTATGGGAACATCGTGTCCCGATCACTTTCTACGAACCAAAATTCGTCCACTGGTATTAGATTTTCTTCCGGCTGATGCCGATTTATCGGATGCTAAAGCCGTTCGCGACCAAATGCACGGCGCGTTTCAGGAGTATCGTAAAGATTATGCCGAGTACTACGAAAATCATAAGCACGACGATAGCCCGGCCATGCGAGATCCCAATCCGGTAGTAATTCTGTGGCCCGGAGTAGGTATGTTTACCTTTGCTAAAAACAAGCAAACGGCTCGGGTTGCTAGCGAGTTCTACGTGAATGCAATTAATGTAATGCGGGGTTCGGAGGCTATCTCGGAATATACATCGCTTCCGCTGCAAGAAGCCTTCAATATTGAGTACTGGCTGCTAGAAGAAGCCAAACTAAAGCGGATGCCTCCCGAAAAGCCACTCTCGCGAAAAGTGGCGCTGATTACCGGTAGCGGGGGCGGTATTGGTAAAGCTATTGCCGAAAAGTTTGTACAGCAAGGTGCCTGCGTTATTCTTTCCGATATGGATCAGGAGCGCCTGGAGGAAGCCCGTAAAGAGTTTGTAGAGAAGTACGGCAAAGATTCGGCTATTGGAGCCCAACTAAATGTCACTAAACCGGAAGACATTCACCAGTCGTTACAAGCGGCAGCTTTGGCCTTTGGTGGAGTAGATATTCTGGTGAACAACGCGGGACTGTCTATTTCCAAAACACTGGAAGATACTTCGGAGGGTGACTGGGACTTGCAGCAAAATGTGATGGTGAAAGGGCAGTTTCTGATGACCCAAGCGGCCGTAGATGTTATGCGTAAACAGCGGTTGGGGGGAGATGTAGTAAATATTGTTAGTAAAAATGCGCTGGTTTCCGGGCCTAACAACGCTGCCTATGGCACTGCTAAGGCTGCCCAGTTACATCTATCGCGTTTGCTGGCGGCGGAATTAGGCAAAGATAAAATCCGAGTGAATGTGGTCAATCCTGATGCAGTAATTCAGGGTAGCAACATTTGGGCCGGTGGTTGGGCTAAAGGCCGGGCAGAAGCCTACGGAGTTTCGGAGGATGAGCTGCCTAACCACTACGCAAAGCGAACGTTGCTCAACGAAGCAATTTTGCCCGAAGATATTGCGAACGGGGTATTTGCTTTAGTAAGTGGATTAATGAAGAAAAGTACCGGAAACGTACTGAACGTCGACGGAGGTTTAGCTCCGGCGTTTGTCCGCTAAAAGCTAATTATCTGGGGGAGCAGCAGTACCGATTTCCTGAAATGAAATATAGCCGGAAGTCGGTATCCACTCTTTTACTGAAGCAAAGTATTTTTTTCGTAAATGTTCATTACGCAATACTTTCGTTGCTACAATCGTAACCTCTTGATGCTGGGCTAATTCGCGATCTTCTATCAGCAGCATACATGCCAACGTAACCGTATTTAGTTTATCAATAGTAACCATATAAAGAAGGTATCTTGCTCTTTTTATCTAATTATTCAAGATACTTTCTTTACGGTTCCTACTGCTTAAATTTAGCTCACCTCATCTTACTCCTCGTTCAGTAGCACGAATAACTCGCTCAACACAAAGAGTGATGACTACTCATCCCAAACGGGAGCAAAATCTGGATTAATGAGCCGATGGTTTTTACTCAGAGAATGAATGCTTTCCATCTCTTCGTCTGTTAACGAAAAGTCAAAAATATTCAGGTTCTCAGCGCGGTGTTCGTGACTACTGGCTTTGGGAATAGCCGCCACATTTTCTTGCTGTACCAGCCACCGAAGCGTAATTTGCGTAGCCGACTTTCCGTATTTTTTTCCTAGCTCGAGCAAATTTTGGTCTTCCAATACTTCGCCTTTGGCAATGGGACAATAGGCCGTAAGCATCATGTTGTGTTCGCGCAGTGCACTAAGTACTGTGCTTTGACTCAAGTAAGGGTGATACTCTACCTGATTGCAAATGACCGGAGCAATAGATCGGGCTTCTTGCAGCAAATCAGCCGGAAAGTTGCTTACGCCAATTAGGCGAGTTTTTCCTTGCTGTTGCAACTCCATCAAGGTGTCTAAACATTCCTGCAAATTCATATTATCCGAAGGCCAGTGGATAAGCGTGAGATTCACATAATCTAGTTGCAATTTCTGTAAGCTGTCTTCCAGTCCGGCAGTGATTCCCGATCGGGTCAGGTCAGTATGCCATATCTTAGTAGTTACAAATAAATCGTTTCGGTTAATAGCGGCATCCTTAATGCCGTAGCCTACATCTTGCTCATTGTCGTACATTTTAGCAGTATCAATGTGGCGGTAACCAAGTGCAATAGCATCGGCTACTGAGGTGCGGCAGGTTTGTCCTTTGAGGCTAAAGGTACCCAGCCCCAAGACTGGAATACGCTCCTGGTTCATGTCTATGAAAATCATGGAATAATAAATGATTACAGTTGTTAAAAATCTTCTGATTACTTAACACCAGAGAGACTAATAGGTTTGTGCGCTATCCAGACCTAGAGTATCATAAAACGCTTGACTGGGTGAGGCTGAGCTACCATATTGTCGCTTTTTATCCATATCTCTTCTCACGATAAAGTATCACTACATTGTAGCCATGAGAAAATAGCCAAGGAATTTAGAAAGTACAACCCTTGAACTACGAATCGCAGCCAAGCTGAATACCTAAGGGTTTTTTATTAGCGAGGCTTCTTTTCTTTTTCTAGTAACTCTCCTTGTTCATCGTAGGACTTCCAGGTGCCGGAGGGTTCGCCACCGTTGTACTGCCCCTCTTCCTTAAGCTGACCGTTTTCATGATAAGCACGATAGTCGCCCTGAGCTACTCCGGCATAATACTCAGTTTCGCTCCTGAGCTGACCGGAAGGGTAATAGGTTTTGGTAGTCTGGGTTCTGCGCCCATCTTTAAACACCTCGGTTCGTTGCACGTTTCCGTTTTCGTGATAGTAGGTAGCTGTGTCGTTGAGCTTGCCTGCCAGATAGAACAGCTCTTCTTTCAACTGTCCGGAAGGGTAGTAAGCTTGCCAACGCCCGGCCGGTTTATCATTTACGCGCTGCTGTCGGTCTCGTAATTGCTGGTCTTGGTAGTATTTCTCTACGAATATTGTGTCGGGTTGGTGGATGGTTCGTTGCTGAAGAGCACCACTCGGAAAGTATTCCCGATGTTCGTTAGTCGGCTTTCCTGCTCTGTAGGTGCCCTCGGCTTTGGGAGTACCGTCGGGGTAAAAGTAGCGAACTGAACCATTCAAAAAACCATCTTCGTAAGGTTCTTCTACTACCAATTGACCGCTGGACGTGTAAGAGCGAGAGATACCCTGCCGCTGCCCCTGGCGAAAACTGGTCTGGCTGGCTATTTTCCCATTGGGATAATATTCAGTATATGGCCCTTCCAGGCTAGAGTTCAGGTAAGTGCCTTCGTTGCGGAGTGTTCCGTCCTCGTAAAACTGGCGTACTGGTCCCTGTTGTTTACCCTGCTCATAGGTAAGCTGCTCTCGCAAATTTCCGTTGGGATAATACGACTCGATGAGGCCATCGGGCTTATCGTTTACGAAAGTAGTTTTATTTTTGAGTGAGCCATCTTCGTGGTAAGCCCGCAACTCACCTTCCATTTTATCGGCTTGAAAGTGAGCCGTTTGCAGGGTGTCTCCGGTAGGGGTAAGTACCACTACGGCTCCTTCTTTTTTACCGGCTTGGTAAGGAATTACTCGTTGTACTGCTCCATTCGGGTAGAATTCCCGGAAGGTGCCAATCATCTTACCGTCGTCAAATACTCCTCGGGCGGAGACACTTCCATCAGGAAAGTAACGCACGTAGTCGCCGTGGGCTCGGGTGCTGTCGTTGTCTAGAATAAAATATTTTGCTTTGGGTATGGTTTGAGCCGAATCGTAGTAGGTGATAATCTGGGTAGTATCTAGCGGGGTTTGTGCCGACAAATTCCAGCTCATTACTATAAAAATGAACACAACACTTCGCATAATATAGCTGTTTTGAGCAGTTGTTAATAATTTGTTGGGTACTTAATGGTTCAATTGCTGATTGGTTATTAGTCTACGGTCGATAGTCTACAGTCCACAGTTTTCTATGGAAGCCTGGTCCCTGGTCATTAGATTACAGGCGACCGTTGCGCGGGTTAGAATGAAGTGTTCAGGTGTTAAAGTGTTAGCGTAGTTTGATGTACGGAATTTAGCTTTACCCATTGCTCATTGTCTACTGCACAGTGTCCCACGCCAATTCATCATGATTCATCAGTCATTACTCATTGCTCATTGCTCATTGCACACTGTTCATTGCCCATTGCTCACGGTCTCCGTTTTCCATCCACTATCAATTATCAACGGTACATTGTTAATTGTCCTCTGCTCATTGCTTATTAGCCCTAACGATCGGGTAATCTATTTTATTTGAACCCGGGTGGCACCGTAGCCAAATTTATCGCGCATACTATCTTGAAAATAATTAATGTTCTTGATCTTCGATAAGCGTTTGTGGATAGCATCGCGCAGCACTCCGCTACCTACTCCGTGAATAAAGGTGATTTCATCCATTCCGGTAGCAATCGCCTGATCTAGCTTCTCTTCAAAAATTTTTAGCTGCAGCTCCAGCATTTCGGGGTTGCTCATGGTATCATACGCCGAAGTAAGCTTCTCAATATGTAAGTCTACTTCGCGCGGTGGCCGCTCTAGTTGTGATATTGGTGTCTCAACACCCTGTTCTTCCTGTCGCATAAACATGCTCTCTTTAAGCTTCTCCGGGTCAAGGGGTTTACCCGTTTGCTCATCTATCCGAAAAACAAAAGCGGGTTTGTTCAGCACCGGAGCGGTAGCCTTACTTTTGAAGAAAGTATTAGCCTTAAATTGAACGCGTCGTTGCAGAGGTTCACGTAGAGTAAAGTAACCCGTGCGGTGAAAGATTAACTGCACAATTAGAGTAGGCCACTGATCGAACTCGGCTATCTGCACATTCTTCAGCTTAACTGTACCTTGGGGGGAAAGTAGGCCGGCGTTAATACCACGGTAATCTCCCTGAGCATCTTCGCCTACTGAGAAGGGTAGTTCAAAATCGGTAGCATTCACTAAGTGTAGCGAAAGCTGCTTATCATTAATCGCTACATGAGCGAAATAAATTCCCTGCTGCTGAGGTTTAGTGGTGCTTTCATCAGCCATAGAAGGGCGGGAGGTAGCCCGTTCGGGTTTCTCAAAGTAGTTTTTCTCTTCTTGGGCAACCACCACCACATCGCTGCGAAGCACCGGAATACCAAAGCCATCTTCAATTTCAATCTCGATCAGGTTTTTCTCCAAAAAGCGGGTAATTACCCCTTCTTCGCTGCCCCGCAACATGCGGACTTTATCTCCTATTTTCATCGTTTATTCTGCTTTAAATGCGTTAAAAGTGAGGTCTAGTATATTATTTAAGTAATAATTATTGTACGATTAAGCTTTTGCTGTGTTGTTTAATTAGCTGACTAACAACAACACATTAACGCGCCAGTGATTCACTATTTTTGGTTTATGGTAACAATTTCGTAAAATTAGATGTATATGTAATACGTCAGTTATAAGTTCTCTAAGAAATATGCCGAATGTTGCTATCACCGAGTCGTTAGTAAAACGTTTTATTCAGGGCAACCCTAAAGCATTTCGTCGTATATTTGACACACTTCACGCGCAGGTTTATGCCTTTAGTCTAAAAATCACTAAATCACCTACTGAAGCAGAAGAAGTCACCCAGCAGGTTTTTATTCGGCTATGGGAGAAGAGACATCTGGTTGATGCAAGCCGTTCTTTAGAGCACTACTTATATACAATTACCCGCAATTGTGCATTTAATCATCTAAAGCAAAAAGCAAATCAGGCTCATCTTAGTAATTTATGGGTGAATAATAGCTCTACAGTTACTGAAGATGATCTGGCATTGGCAGAATGCCAGCAGCTTACCGATGAGCTTATCAACTCCCTTCCCGAAAAGCGACAGATTATTTATAAGATGCACTTTGAAGAAGGGTACCTACCGGCTGAAATTGCTACTGCTTTAGGAATATCACTATCCACAGTAAAATCGCAGCTAACCAAGGCTACTAAAACGGTTAAAGGTTTTTTACTTAACTACCGTTCCGCCAGTGCCACCATACTTCTGCTGTTTTTCTAGATCCGCAAACAACCTGGCTATTGGTTAGATAATTTGTAACATATCTGTTTATTCATTGCACATGGTGTAAAATATAGTTAATTTTTTACTAGCGTAGTCCTCTCCTTTCTTTCGACTGTATTTATTGGGTACGTTGTTTCAGAAACAGTTCGCATGGATTACGCTAAGCAGTTGCTACAAAAGTATCTGAACGGATACTGTACTACGGAAGAAAAACGACAGCTTTATCGCTATTTGCTTCAAAGCGAAGCTAAAGATTATGATGAAGTGCTACACGCGCTCTGGGCTGAACTTTCGGATGTGCCCCAACCGGACACAGCTACCTCAGACCGGATATACCAATCGGTAGTAGCCAGTCAAACCACCTCAGAGCATCGTTTTTTAGCAAAGAAGAAATGGTATATCGCTGCTTCTCTTACCGGAGTACTGACTGTGCTAGCAGCTTGGTACTACCTCTTACCTCATACCCAAACGTACGAAACTCAGTACAGCGAAGTAAAAACGCTGGTGCTACCGGATAGCTCAATAGTCTACCTCAATGCCAATTCTAAAATCACTTATTCCTCTGACTTAGCCGAAAATACTACCCGCGAAGTATGGCTGAGTGGCGAAGCGTACTTTGAAATTACTCGTCGACAAGCACCATCGAACCAACCAGTAAAAATGATTGTGCATACTGCCCAAGTAGATATTGAAGTATTAGGCACTGCCTTTAATGTAAAAGATCGTCGGGGTATTACCCAAGTAGTGTTGGATGAAGGAAAAGTTCGTCTAAGGTCACCTCAGAGTGATGATGAATTAGTAGCTATGGAGCCGGGTGAAGCAGTTCAGGTGAACCAGCAACAGTTGTTCTCGGTAGAGAAAATTGGGGGCGAAACTCACGCATCTTCCTGGAAAGAAAATGAGCTGTACTTCGATAATCAGTCGCTACGGGAAATACAACAAGTGCTGGCTGATAACTACGGTCTGCAGTTACGATTTGCCAATTTTGCTGTGGGTGAGCTAACGTTTACCGGATCTGCTCCTGCCGATAATATATCAGTACTATTTACAACACTAGAAAAGTCATTCTCCCTAAGTATAGAAGAGATAAACGGTGAGTACGTGGTTAGGCGGAAGCCTTAAAAATACATGCAATCAATTACCTATCAAATAAACCTTTGTAACTATGAGTAGCGTTTTACCCCATTTTATTCGTAGCGGGATACTGCTTTTGGCCGTGCTGAGCAGTAGTTCGGCGTTCGCCCAAACAGTAGCCCTATCTACTCCGTTTCCCGCGGTACCAGAAGTGACTGTGCCCCGGCAGGAGAGCGGTAGCCTTAAGTTTGTGCTGGAGACATTAGAAACCGAACACGACATACGGTTTAACTATGCCAGCCAATTGGTTGAGGGAAAAAGAGCATCTGTTCGGGCTCTTCAGGAAAAGGAAACACTGGAAGAAATACTAAAGGCGGTGCTTCAGCCTCTGGGGTTGCAGTACGAGAAAATTAGTGAACAGATTTACGGTATCTATCCAGAATCTGATGAGGTGAAATCTTCGGATGAAGAACCATCTGCCGAGCAAAGCTTGCGCGAAGCTCACGTGAATACCCTGAACCGTCTGAGGAATCTGCCATTACAGAATCCGGTAACAGTAGAAAGAAACATTTCCGGGCAAGTAACCGATGAAGAAAATGAACCTTTGCCGGGGGTTAATGTATTGGTCAAAGCTACTACTATCGGAACAGTGACCGACATTGAAGGTAATTACCGTCTTACGGTACCCGATAATGCTGAAATACTGGTTTTCTCATCAGTAGGTTACGAAACAGAAGAAGTGGAAATTGGTGGCCAGAGCGTAGTCAACCTATCCATGCTACCCAATATCCAGGCACTTTCGGAAGTAGTAGTGGTCGGATACGGTACGCAGGAGAAATCAGATTTGACCGGAGCCATCTCATCGGTAGAATCCCAAGATATTACCCGCCTTTCCGAGCGTCGTTTGGAAAATGCTCTACAGGGGCGAGCGGCGGGAGTGCAAGTGATGCGTACCGAAGGAAGTCCGGGAGCACCCGCCCGGGTAAATATCCGAGGTTCGGGTTCTATCGGAAATACCGACCCGCTGTGGATTGTAGACGGAGTGCCGATGGATCCCGGTAATTTCTTCAACCCTAACGATGTAGAGTCGATGGAGATTCTGAAAGATGCTTCGGCAGCAGCGATCTACGGAGCTCGCGCGGCTCACGGGGTAATTTTAGTAACTACTAAGCGCGGAGCCGAAGGGCGGGTAAAGGTAAACTTCAATACCCAGGTAGGAGTACGCCAACCTCGACCACTTCCTAACATGTTAGGCACCGAAGATTTTGTACGAGCTAGCTCTATTGCCCGAAGCAATGCTGGACAAGACCCGGAACCCGCTTGGAATAACCCGGAAAGCTTACCTAATACCAACTGGGTAGACGAAGTGTTTGACGGCAGTGGTATCGAGCAGATGCACAACATATCCATTTCTGGCGGAAATGAAAACGCATCATTTTTCGTCTCTGGTGCTTACGACCGGGAAGAAGGGGTGATGATTAACAACTGGTTTGAGCGATTTGCCCTACGCGCTAATTCTGATTATAAAGTTGGCAAGCGGGTGCGACTGGGACAATCTCTGTTAGTTTCCCGTACCCGGGAAAATCCCACGGCCAATGACGGCGGTGACTTACAAACGGTGTTCCGGGCAATTCCAATTATGCCCGTGCGCGATGAAAGTAACCCCTTCGGTGGTTGGGGAACGGCAGCATCGTACTTTCAAGGACCTAATCCCGTAGCACAGCAAATGCAAAACCATATTCTGCACAAGGTAAACCGGATCAATGGTAATGTATACGGTGAAGTAGACATTGTAGATGGTTTAATGTTACGCGGTAGCGTAGGGGTAAACATTGCGGCTCTTCAACGAGAGCACTTTAGAGAATCATTCAGCTACGGTGCACTCTCTAATCCCATTAACTCGCTCACCATGCGTAGCCGTGATGCTGAAGAGTTAAATACCAACTTAGTATTAACTTACAATAAATCGCTAGGCAAGCATGACTTTACCGTAATGGGGGGATACGAAAGCTTTCGTCGTGATGGTTTAGACTTTACAGCTACTGCTCAAGATTTCCCTGTAAACTTTGCCCGTAGTTTTGCCTTGGCTACTGGAGCAGTGGACATCTCGGATCGTACTACGATTGACGATCAGTACCGATTAGAGTCACTCTTTGGTCGGATCAATTATAGCTTTGACAGTAAATATCTGTTTAGTGCCAGTGTGCGTCGCGATGGCTCTTCCCGCTTCAGTACGGCTAATCAGTTTGGGGTTTTTCCTTCCTTCTCTGCCGGATGGCGCATTATTGAAGAGGAGTTTATGCAAAATATTGATTGGCTTTCAGACCTAAAGTTTAGAGCTAGTTGGGGTATACTTGGTTCAGATCGTATTGGCGATTATATTTTCTCTCCCACCTACCGTAACACTCGCTCTACTTACGCATTTGACCCTACCGGACAGTCGGGAGGAAATAAGGTGCGAGGGTTTTACCTAAGTCGCTTCCCTAACCAAGAGGTGAAATGGGAGGAAATTGTCCAAACTGATATTGGAATTGATGTGGGATTATTGGATGGCCGTTTCAATATCACCGCTGATTACTACATCAAGAATACCACCGATATGCTGATTGGAGTACAATTACCTACTTCATACGGAGTTTCACAGGAGAACAGGAATCCGCAGAGTACTCAGCTAAATATTGGTGAAGTAGAAAATAGAGGACTTGAGCTAGCCCTAAATTACCGTCAGAATGTAGGTGATTGGACCTTTGATATTACTGGTAATGCAGCTTGGAACCAAAATGAAGTAAGAGCATTAGATGACAATCAGCAAATTCTAGCGGGTGGTGGTGGTCACGGCTACCGTGGTAATACTTCTATCACCGAAGCTGGGCAACCCATGGGAACCTTCTTTGGTCTGGATGCAATTGGTATCTTCCAAACCCAGGCTGAGATTGATGCGTTGAACGAAGCTTCCCCCACCGGAGTTTACCAAAACCAGTCTACTGCCCCTGGCGACTTACAGTACCGAGACGTAGATGGCGACGGGGTAATTACTCCCGATGACCGGACGTATATCGGTAATCCTTGGCCCAAAATGATCTACGGATTAAATGCTAACATTACCTTCCGTAATTTTGACTTCACGGTGTTCTTCCAGGGAGTACAAGGAGTAGACTTATTTAATGCGCCTAAAGCCTACACGCGCACTGTGTTTAGCGATTACAATACTAGCGATTTGGCATTTGAAGCTTGGACACCTGAAAATCCGACTGAGCATCCTCGCCTTATTGCGACTGATCCTAATGGAAACTTTCGACAGCCATCTTCTTACCATATAGAAGACGGTTCTTTCCTTCGCTTACGCAATATTCAGCTGGGTTATACGCTGCCTAACCCTGTGTTAGATCGGCTCGGACTTACTCAAGCTCGTATTTTTGTGAATGCCCAGAATATTCTGACCATTACCCAGTACGAGGGAATTGACCCGGAAGTAGTAGGCAGTGAGAACTCAAACAACGCTAATACGCAACGAGGAGTAGATCACTTTCGCCAGTATCCTCAAACCACTTTAGTTTCGGCTGGACTTCAACTTGGCTTTTAATATACATGACTATGAAACGATTTCTGAATAACACACTTTACCTAGCACTGGCATTACTACTGTTTAGCCAATGCTCAGAAGACCCGTTAGATGTAGCTAATCCTAACGAGATTAATGCTGGTGAATTTTTTCAAAACATCAATGACTTAGAGCTTTCGCTTACTTCAGTATACTCCGCCATGAAGCCCCACGACCTATTTGGGGCGGATCTCTGGCCTAAAGTACATTTCGGTTTGCCTAAAACGGCCAACCAAGATTGGCTAGGAACTGACGGCTGGAATCAACTCTATCGTAACGAAATAACCGCCGATAATAATTTAGTTCAGAACTTTTGGCGAGCTTTCTACCGAGGTATTGCTCGATCCAATGATTTTATCAACAATGCTAATCAATACGTAGAAACCCAAGAACCCCCGGCGGATGAAGTAGCTCGGATCAATGAAATGATCGGCGAAGCTTCTTATTTGCGTGGATTCTTCTACTTCCATATGATTCGCTTGTGGGGAATGGATATTCCGGCTAGGAACCCTAATGCGATGGGTATTCCATTAATTCTGGATGTTGCCGCCACCCGCGAAGAAATGTTTGTAGAACGGGTTACCGTAGACCAAATTTATCAACAGGTTATCAGTGATCTGGAGGCTGCCGAAGCGGCTTTGCCCGATAGTTGGGAAGGGGACAATACCGCCCGTGCTGACGCTTTTGCAGCAAAAGCCTTATTGGGTAAGGTGTATATGAACTACGAAGATTACCCTACTGCTCAAGGCTACTTCGAAGAAATCATCAATAGCGGGATGTTCTCATTAGTGCCGTTTGAGGAGTACCAAGGTTTGTTTAACGGAGAAAATGAGTTTAGCTCCGAGTCACTGTTTGAAATTAACTTTTCTACCGACCTACAAGAAAGTGCTTGGCAGGGCGGTTTGGGAGCTAATATTGCGCTGCAAATCGCACCTAAAGGAACTGGATGGAGCAACGTGTATCCGCACGATGTAAATATACTACGATTTGGCAATGATCCTCGTCTGCGAGTCAACGCTTTAGAACCAGGGGTGGATTCAGTCGTTTTTGGTGATGGTACCACTCGGATATTAGAACCTATGGTTGGTGATGCTGACGCTATTGGCTGGAGCTTCCGCAAGTGGGTGCCTGTTGACTACTCCGTATACTCTACGAACAATAACTTTGGGGCAAATTTACCGCTCACCCGCCTAGCTGATATCTACCTGATGTACGCTGAGGCTATGAATGCTCAAGGGAGTGATGCTATAGCAGCAGAATATATGAATAAAGTCCGTCGTCGGGCTTACGGTCTTGACCCTGATGCCCCCGATGCTTCGGTGGATTACGTGCTGGGAGGCACCCAACTGCGGGACTCTATTCGGGAAGAACGATTCAGAGAACTATTTGCCGAAGGCCAGCGCTGGTACGATATCACCCGCTGGGACATTGTGGAAGAAGAGCTAGCGAAGTATCCTAGCGTCCGCTCGGGCACGGTCATCTACAATTCAGAAGACTATTATCTACCCATTCCGCAGCAAGAATTAGATACTAACCCTAATATCACTCAGAGTACAGGGTATTAACTGTTCAATTATCTTTAACCTTAAATTATAATGGTCATGAGAAGATGTAGCAGACATTTATTTCTTTTGCTTTCCCCAGCAGGAAGGAAGGCTAGTATTCTTAGTGCTTCTCTTGTGGCACTTCTGATAGCACTACCTGGTTTTACGGAACATCAAGAACCGAATGGTTCGCTGCCTGAAGTTTATAGCCAAGGTATTGGTATAGAAGAAGTTTCTTTTGTGCAAGAAAATTGCTTCTATTACTGTAGCAATGGCGGTGGTATTGCAGGTGATTGTGCTAGTAATCAAGATTGGCAGGCAGCAGAAGTATACTGTAGTGGACGAGGGGGGTATGTCAAGTACTGTGACTGTGACACTGACTATTGAAAAAATTGTTTCCCAATTTTTACACGATCAGAAAAGTTGTTACTTAACTATATCCGCAGCAAGAATTAGATACTAGTCTGAGTATCATTCAGAGCGGCGAATATTAGGTATTTTTAGGGAAAACAAGTTTCTTGAAGGCTGGGTATTTACTTACCCGGCCTTCTTTATAAAGTCTCATGCATAAGGGGTTGCTAATTTTATTGCTGACGTTTACTTTTTCTCCGGTTTGGGCGGTGGAGAAGGTGATTTATTTAGCTGATTATCTGGATAAGTATCAGGATGCCAGCCTCGCGTTCTACCACGCGTTAGAAGCCTGCAAGAAAGAAAAAGCCGATAAACTGCTCATTCCTCCAGCTACCTACCACTGCCATCCGGAAAAGGCTTTTCAGCAGTATGTAAGCATCACTAATAACGAAAATGGCCTCAAAAGCATCGCATTGCCTATTATTGAGCAGGAAGACCTGGAGATTGATGGGCAGGGATCAAAAATTATTCTGCACGGCCTGATGATGGGCAGTGTAATTCACCGCTCTAAGAACATACGGGTAAAAAATCTTTCGTTTGACTGGGACATACCATTTTATGTACAAGGAAAAATTGTAGCAGTCAACCGAGATAGTGCTTACTACGACTTACAGTTTGCTGACTACGTAAAGTACCGAGTGAGCAACAACGATGTGCTGTTCGATACCTTTGGTAAAGAGTATCTAATTTCGGGTAATTTTTGGTTTGATCCTGATACGGGCTATCCGGTCTATAAACTCGCCCAAATTTTCCCCAAGCACTGGAATGCCCATAACGAGCCTCATTACCAACTACAAGATTTGGGCAACCGAACTATTCGGGTGTACAATCAAGTAGATTCTCTACCCGAGCCAGGGTGGAACTTTATTGCCAAATGGCGACATCCTGAGTACCGGATCAACCGAGCTGCACCATCCATTCATCTGTTTAACTCCTTCCAGGTATCGCTAACGGACGTAAAAATTCACTCGGCAGCCGGGATGGGGGTCATTGGCGAACGAAGTGGGGATATTCGGCTAGAGAGAGTACAGGTTATTCCTACTCCCAACTCTGACCGCATCGTATCGGTTACGGCCGATGCTACGCACTTTGCGAACTGCAAAGGGAAAGTAGTGTTGAAAGACTGTTTGTTCGAGAGCCAGCTCGACGATGGACTTAACATTCACGGAAATTACGCAGCAGCGGATGGGCTGATTGATGGTTTTACCCTGAGTGGCCGAGTAGTGCATCGGCAGCAAGTAGGTTTTCAATTTGCTTTACCCGGTGACACCATCCGCTTTATCAACCGAGAGACACTACTGCCTACGGGCGAAACACTGGTAGTGAAAGATATTCGCTACCTCAATGATTCGTACTTTGAGATTACAGCGGAAGATTCTATCAAGAATACAATGCCGGAGATGGGGCTGGAGAATATTAGTTGGGTAGCCGAACTGGAAATGACGGGTTGCTCTATCGGAAAAAACTGGGCCAGAAGCGTTCTGGTTAAAACACCCGGAAAATCAGTAATCACCAATAACCGGTTTTATTCCAGCATGCAGGGGGTGAGAAACTGGGGAGAAATGCTATGGTTTTACGAGTCGGGAAACGTAACCGATGTTCTAATCAGCAACAACGAATTTATTGACCTCGGGCGGGCCGGAGTAGGTTTGCCGGTCATCGTCATCAACCCTGAAATAAAGAATAAATCGTTGGCAGCTAAAACCGGGTTTTACAATCAAAATATCCGAATTATTAATAATACCATCCGAACGTTTGATCGCCCCATCCTCTCGGCCTACTCAGTAGACGGACTGGTTTTTGAAGGCAACGAAATTATCAAAACTGATACGTTTGAGCCTATTTTTCCCGATGAACCGGTTATTAAGATCATGCACTGCAATAACGTAAAGTTTAGCGGTAATCACTACGATGGGGCAATTGAGGCCGACATTGTTATTGATGAATTCAGTGAGTCCAATGGTACTATCACTGGTAATAAAGGTTTCGTCGTAAACCCCTGATACTTTGCAGTCAGTCAATCAAATATCAAAAGTACTGTACCAAGCCATTTTCGTGTGGGTAAGCAGTTGGCTAGTAGCTTGCGGCCAAGCGGACTCACTCAGTGAGCCTGAACAACTTGCCCAAACTCACTGTAGCAGCTGCCATGCCTTTCCCGAGCCGGATTTGCTGGATCGAGCTACTTGGCAAGGAAGCGTGCTTCCGCAAATGGCGCTGCGGATGGGTATTGCCCCAGCCAACATCAACGAATCTAAAATTCAGCAGGCCTACTATCATCTCACCGAAACCGGACTGTATCCGCGCCCCGCACTAATTTCTACCGAAGACTGGGAAAAGATTGTCCAATTCTACGATTCGCTGGCTCCCGAAAGCCTGCCGGTTATATCGGATTCGTTACCCATCACCAAACAGTTTGCATTCCACCAACCTGAGAAAAAGCTGCCTCCGGCTGCCACCTGCGTTTATTTTCACCAAGAAACGCAGCAAATGCTCGTCGCTGACCATACCCAGGGTCAACTACTCACGATTGGTTCGGAGTGGGAAGCTCAGCCACTGTTGTCCCAGACCAAACTGATAAGCCATATTCAGTCTTTTTCTAGCAACCAGCCGGATCAGTCATCACTACTGATTACTTATTTGGGAGAAAACATTCGCCCTGAAGACCGCCCCTCGGGAGAAGTTGCTGAGGTAGTTCTCGCGAGCGATACGGTGTTGAGCTATCAGAAATTAGACTTACCGGATTTACCTCGAGTAACGCAGGCACTTTACGTGAATTTAGTAGGAGATACAAACCCTGAATTGCTCACCTGTAGTTTTGGCTATCTGAACGGAAGACTTTCGTTCTGGCAGCAGGACGAATCGGGTAGCTACCAAGAATCGGTTATTCGGAACGAAGCCGGGGCTCAGTGGGCTATTCCACAAGATGTTGACCAAGACGGAAAGATGGATATATTCGTGCTCTGGGGACAAGGCGACGAGCGAATTGCGCTTTACCAAAACCTGGGTGATGGTTCTTTTGAAGAAAAAATTCTGTTACGTTTTCCGCCTTCCTACGGTTCCAGTTACTTTGAATTAGCCGATTTTGATGGAGATGGCTTACTGGATATTCTGTATACCTGCGGTGATAATGCTGATTACTCTACTGTATTGAAACCCTACCACGGAGTGTACATTTTCCAAAATCAGGGCGATCAGCAGTACGAACAAACCTACTTTTTTCCGATGAACGGAGCCTACCGAGCAATTGCCCGAGATTTTGATGGGGACAATGATTTAGATATTGCGGCAGTTTCCTTCTTTGCTGATTACGCTCATCGGCCTGAAGAGGGATTTGTTTATCTGGAAAACCAAAATCAATTTCAGTTTCAAGCCAGCACATTACCGATTCATAAACTAGGTCGTTGGATTACGTTAGATGCCGGAGACGTAGACCAAGACGGAGACCTAGATTTGGTGCTGGGTAATTGTTCTACCGCCGGAGGCTTTGATCGAACGCTGGATCGGCAGTGGAAGGAAGGTCCGCCCTACGTGATTTTAGAAAACCGTCAAAACCCATCCTAATTTTCGCTATTTTAGGGATAGTTTTACCGTATGAGTTCACCACCTACCATATCGAAGCAACGAACCCAATGGTTTAAGGCCATTGCGATACTGCTTCCGTTTCTGCTTCTACTTACGTTGGAAGGCGGGTTGAGAATAGTAGGCTACGGAACTGACTATCCTCTCTTTGTAACCAGCGAAACCAATGCCGACTATTGGGTAATGAATCCGCAGGTTTCGGAAAAGTATTTCTCCCAAAACGCTAATGCAACGGTAGGCTACCAAGAGCCTTTTCTCAAAAGTAAAGGTGCTAGTACCTTTCGGGTTTTTGTGCTGGGCGCATCAACCGCCGTGGGTTACCCTTATCTCCACAACGGTTCCTTTCACCGCCACCTTCAGTACCGACTAAACCGGACGTTTCCTGATAAGACGATTGAGGTGATTAACCTAGCCCTCACTGCCGTTAACTCTTATACGGTGCTGGATTTTGCCGAACAATTGGTCGATTATCGGCCGGATGCGGTGCTTATCTACGCCGGTCATAATGAATACTACGGAGCTTTGGGAGTAGGGTCAACTACCGCCGTAGGCAATAACCCTACTATCGTCCGGTTAATACTGCAACTACGGGAGTGGCGGTTGGTACAATTGCTTATCAATACATTAGATCTATTCAAACCCTCAGTATCCAAATCAGATTTGCAAGAGAACTTGATGAAGCGGATGACCGCCGAACAGTCTATTGCCTACGAGTCTGACTTGTACCAGAAAGGAATTCGGCAATACGAAGCTAACCTTACTGCAACCCTGTCAACTTTAAATGAACAGAATATTCCTACGTTCATCAGCACGCTGGTGAGTAATGAGAAAGACCTTACACCCTTTATCAGCGATAGTACACAAGAAGAATCTTCGGCAGAATATGTCTATCAACTGGGGAAAGCAGCTTATCAGCGAAAAGACTTTTCCCTAGCTAAGCAGCATTTTGTACAAGCGAAAGAACTGGACATGCTTCGCTTCCGGGCTCCTGGAGCGTTGAACAATATTATTCGTGAACTAACGGAGCAGTTTCCTAACGTACATTTAGTAGATGCCCGGGCGCATTTGGAAGCTCAAGTACCCCACGGAATTATCGGAAATGAAGTGCTGCTGGAACACGTACACCCTAACCAGTTGGGGTACTCGTTAATTGCCGATGCGTTTTACCAGCAGTTGCGGGAAGAAGGTATGATTGATATCGATTGGAAACTAGCATCCGATTGGGAAACGGCGTACCGAGAAATGCCCATTACCGAAGTAGATTCACTGAAAGGAGCTTATGAGATAATGATACTCAAAGAAGGCTGGCCTTTCTACGAACCCATCGCTGAGCTTGACACTGCCAATCGTACGCTACCCGAAGCGATTGCCGGGGCATTGACTGTTCAGCAAATTTCGTGGGAAGAAGCAATGGAGCGATTATACCAGCACTACTACCAGAATCAAAACTATAAAGAGGCTCTAAAAGTAGCCGAGGCAATTACCTTAGAGCACCCCAACGAAGTTCAGTTCTTCACCAAAGCTGCCGGACTGGCTCTTCAACTCAACGACATTCAGAAAGCGGATTATTTATTTCAGCGAGCCTTGGCTCGGGAAGAATCGGCCTCGTTGGCTCGTAAAATTGCGATCAATTTTATTAAAGCTGATGCATTGGAAGAAGCTTTGCCCTATCTTCAGTACATCATGGATCGGGAATCTACTGACGTATTGAGCTTTCGTTTAGTTGGGGCAATTAAATCAATACAAGTACTGACTGAAAAGGCTGATCTACTGAAAAATGATACCGGAAAAATGATCCAATTAGCAGAAAGCTATCTGCTATTGGGTAAGCAGGATACTGCTGAAGGATATTTGCAGGCGGTACTGAATCAAGAGCCAAACCACCAGCAAGCGATTACGCTGATGAAAAAGATACAAAACTGAACCTATGGGAACGCTAAGAGAATTTTGGTTATTCGTTCAAACCCGCAAGAAGTACTGGTTAATTCCTACGCTCGTTCTACTGATACTGATCGGGTTTCTGATTGTAGCGACCAGTGGTTCCGCCTTAGCTCCGTTTATTTATTCAATATTTTAGCCAATGTGTTATGGTGTTCAAGTGTCAATGTAATCAGCAATCGTCACCCGATTTACTCTTATCAAACTCTGAACGGTACGCTAAAATACTATAACACCAAGAACCATAACACACTAACACCCGAATCCATAAACACCTGAACACAATAGATATAAACTATGAAACCACCCAAAATCATTGTCGCGCAAATTAGTCAGTTACAGTTGCTAGAAACTAGTTTGGTCGCTATTATTCTTAGTGTAATTGTGGGTTTTGTAACAGATCATTCAGGTTGGTTTATTGCAGCAGCTACTCTGGCGGGTATCGGACTATTAGTTCCTAAGATTCTGTATCCGGTAGCTATATTCTGGTTCTCACTCGGAAACATACTAAGTACGATCGTTTCGCCCTTGCTGCTAACGGTAGTTTTTCTTCTCATAATTACTCCCATTGGTACCATTCGGCGGTGGTTGGGCCATGATTCTCTGCAACTGCGACAGAACAGTAAATCGATGTTTAAAAAAAGAGATCATATGTTTACCACCTCTGATTTAGAAAATTCATTTTAGGTGCCAACTCTATCAATGCATTCTTCTTACCTATTTTAGTAGTACGTGCGGTATACGATCCTCGGAATTTCGGCTTTCTATCACGATAGTGCGGCTGCTTTAGTGATTGACGGACGTATTATTGCGGCAGCGCAGGAAGAGCGGTTTACGCGAATTAAGCACGATGCCTCTTTTCCTATTCACGCAATACGCTACGTGTTAGCCGAGGCTAGTGTCGATATTGGCCAAGTTCATAGCATTATATTTTACGATAAACCACTGCTAAAATTTGAGCGATTACTGGAAACCTACCACGCTATTGCTCCCCGAGGTCTTACAAGTTTCCTCACTGCTATTCCGGTTTGGGTAAAAGATAAACTCTTCCTCCGCCGACTCATTCGTCGTGAATTAGTTACGTTGGGTAAATTCACGGCTCCTATCCAGTTTACGGAACACCATCTATCCCACGCGGCCAGCACGTTTTATCCTTCCCCGTTTGAGGAAGCCACAATCTTAACGATTGATGGAGTAGGCGAGTGGGCAACCACCACCATCAGCCACGGACAAGGTAACCAGATTCGGATGCTGCGGGAACTTCATTTTCCGCATTCGGTAGGGCTGCTGTATTCAGCGTTCACGTACTACCTGGGTTTTAAAGTAAATGGCGGAGAATACAAACTTATGGGGTTAGCTCCCTACGGTAATCCTACAGCGAAGCAGACCCAATACTTTCGAGAAAAGATTTCAAGTGAGTTGGTTAGTTTGAAAGAAGACGGATCCATTCAGCTAGATATGAGCTATTTTAAGTTTATGGGCGGATTGCGTATGACCGATGACCGCAAGTGGAACCGACTCTTCGGTATTCCCCGTCGCTCTCCCGAATCCGAAATTCTTCCTGAATACACTAATCTGGCGCTAGCTATTCAGCAAGTTACCGAAAAGATCGTACTTCGATTAGCTACTACCGCTCGCTCTCTTACCCAAAGTAAGAATCTGACAATGGCGGGTGGGGTAGCCCTGAATAGTGTAGCCAATGGAAAACTGCTGGACAGCGGATTGTTTGATAACATTTGGATACAACCTGCTGCCGGTGATGCCGGAGGTGCACTGGGAGCCGCTTTGGCGGGTTGGTACATTGGACAACAAGCCCCTCGGACGGCCAACACTTCAGACAGTATGCAGGGAGCCTACTTAGGCCCTTCGTTTACTCAGCGAACAATTGAACAATTACTTTATCGTCAGAATATTGGCTTTACCTACTATGAGAACTTTGTCGAACTAGCTGAGCAAACAGCGCGACTGCTCGCGGATGGTAAAGTCGTTGGCTGGTTTCAGGGACGCATGGAGTTTGGGCCTCGGGCGTTAGGTAATCGTAGTATTCTAGCTGACGCTCGCCACCCTGAGATGCAACTACGGCTCAATCAGAAGGTAAAGTTTCGGGAAAATTTTCGCCCCTTTGCCCCTAGCGTGCTGCAAGAAGATGCAGCGGACTATTTTGATCTGGATGTTCCATCACCCTACATGCTGCTGGTACGACCAGTATTAGAAAGCCGTCGTTGCTCAGTTGAACAGCTCCAAGAAGATAAAGATTGGCGAAACCAACTGGCTCAGGCCCGATCCGATATTCCGGCGGTTACCCACGTAGACTATTCGGCGCGTATTCAAACGGTAGACGAGCGGACAAACCCTCGCTTTGCTCAACTGTTGCGAGCCTTCAAAAAACAAACAGGGTACAGTTTGCTAGTCAACACCAGCTTCAATGTGCGCGATGAACCGATTGTTTGTACTCCTGCCGATGCACTACGTTGTTTTCAGCAAACCGAGATGGATGCATTAGTCATGGAGAATTTTCTGGTTATAAAGCAGTGAAGTGATTTAAAGCTCTCGAGCTTCTTCTACAAAAACTGTTTTATTTTATCATTTGCTATTCATCCTTCAGCATATTCAGTACATTGGCTCTTGCCATTTTCAGCCCTTCGAAGCTCAATGACGCTAAGGTAAGTACTGATAGAAAAATGCATGGCATGATTAAAATCCACGGATCAAAAGAAATCCGGTAATTAAAATTTGATAGCCAAAGGCTTACTAAGTAGTAGGCAATGGGTACCCCTAAAAACATCGCTAAACCTGCTTTTCCCATAAACTCATTTGAAAAAAGGGCAAGAATTTGGGTTGGTTTTGCTCCCAGAACTTTTCTAATCCCTATCTCCTTTTTTCGTCTTGATGAAATGTACATTGATAAACCAAATATGCCCAAAAAAGTAACGATTAGGGAAATAATGGTGAACGTAAAGAATATTTGCTGAAAGAGTTTTTCTTTCTCGTAGACATTGTTAAACCGCTCATCTAAAAAGTAGCTATCAAACGCCTGATCCGGATAGATTTGGTGCCAGATATTTTCAACGCTTTCAACGTTACCCATTAGGTTTTTAAGATCAGGTTGATCTGACAAATTGAAGTTGATCGAGACAAATCCAACCGTTGGATTATACTCAAAGACCTGGGGTTTAATTTCTTTTCTTAGAGATGCATGATGATGATCTTTTACCACACCAATGATCTCCAATTCCATTTCAGTCTTTTGATTAATGATTGTCTGGTTCAAAGCCTCTTCCGGATGTACGTAGCCCATTTTTTTGGTGGTAAGTTCATTGACTAAAACTCGTTTACGATTGTTTTTGTCCTGGCCTTTCCGAAATCCCTCTCCCGCTACTAATTTCAAGCCATAACAAGTAAAATACTCCTCATCTACCCGAAGCAACGTTAGCCTAACATCTTCTTCGCTGCTATTGGTTTTAAAATCAGTCGGTGATCCGGGCCACCAGAGCGGGACTGAGGTTGAAGAGGATACTGAGTTGGTGGAGGACAGATTCTTCAATTGATTCTTGAAGCTGCTCATTCGCTTAGATTTTCCTTCCCAGGCATCCTTGGGAGGCTTAACGATCATCACATGATCTCTATCAAAACCCATTTCCCGATTCTGAATAAATTCCATCTGTTTATAAATCGTAGTAATGCCAATGAGCATGATGATGGAGATGGTGAATTGAAAAACTATCAGAGATTTCTGGAAACTCCGTGATTTGGGATTGACAACCTTACTGTTTTTGAGCAGTCGGGTGATTGAGAAACGATAGATAGATAATGATGGATAAATTGATGAGACAACTGCGCCCAGCATCAGAAATACTAAAAAAACGAAGTTGATGGGAGTATCAAATTCAAAAATGGGCAGCAGTTGTCCACTAAACAGATCAAAGAGTATTGGATATACACTAAGGACAGTTGTGATAGCTGCCACTATGGAAATGAAATATATGACCCATGCCTCGTATAGAAACTGCTTAATAAGCTGTGATTGGTTCGAACCCACCACCCTTCTTACTCCAAATTCTTTCCCTCTGGTCAATGATTTTGCTCCGCTGAGGTTGGTATAGTTGATCCAAGTAATCAATAGCAAAACCACCCCAACCAATAGTAATAACTTTTGGTTAATCGTCAGGCCTACTTCATCGGCAAAGGAAATAAGGTAGAATTCAACGCTTCGTGGTTCTGACTTAAAGACCTCTAATTCATTAATGGTAGATGTTATTTTCTCTGCCAGGAATCTGGCGTTAGAAGGCTCGTTTAGTAGAAGGTAGCTCTTGACATTTGGGTAAGACCAATTATGTTCCGCTACGTCAAGTTCTTTTCCGGCCAGGGACTGTAGGCAGTCAAATTGAAATCGTGAATTTTCCGGGTAATCTTCAACAACGCCGGTTATTGTCCATACCCCCTCCTGACCCCATGCTTTTTTCGTGGTGAGCGTTTGGCCAATTGGGTCTTCTTCACCAAAATACTTCTTCGCTAAGGAGAGAGTTAAAACGGCACTATTAGGCTCATCGAGCACTGTCTGAGGATCACCTTTTAGAAAATGGAAGGTAAAAATCCGCGTGAAATCCGGGTCTACTTCAACAATATTATTTTCATTAAACTTTAGTGATTCACCATTTTGACGCGTGGTAGTTACCAAAGTCTCACCAGTAGTAAAATAGCGACTCATGCCATCCACTTCGGGAAACTGATCTCGGGTAATCAGGGCTACTTCATTGTAGGTACTTTCCGTATAATCATCAATACCGTCATTCCCCTTCAAGGTTTGATGGATAGCAAATACACTCTTTTTATTTTCCTGAAAATCATCGGTAGTTAAATGAAACCCGAGATACTTCGAGAGCAGAAATACCGAAGCGATACCGATAACCAATCCAATTGAATTGATAAGAGAAAAAGTCTTATCAATAAATAATCTTCGGAGTGATATTTTAATGAAGTGTTTAAGCATAGCTGCTGGAAGTAATATAGCATCAGTATAAACGGAGTGCGGTATTTATTTTCAGCATATTAAGCTCCAATTACAAAACGATTAAAAGTTACGCTAAAAAATTTGGGTTGATTTTCTGCCTAATGCACTGAAAATTACGATCAATAGTTCTATAAAGGCTTCAGATCACCTCTTTAGGAAGACTCCCGGTATACCAGTACCGGATACGTAGCAAAATAAGAAATATCCTTTACCGTACTACTTTCAAACAGACGCTCGAGGAAATTTCGGCGGTAATACAGCAGAGCGACCATATCCATCTCTTGTTGGAGCGCGTACTGGTCTATTTCTTGAACAATATCATCTTTACTGATTACTTTCTCAAACTGTAAAGGAGTATTGGGCAGTACCTCCTTTATCTTTTGCTGAAAATCTTGATAAGTAGCCTGTTCTTGCAAACTTTTACTTTGGGATAAGTGTACTACGTGCAACTCGGCGTTAAATGGTTCGGCAAATAGAGCCAGACGAGTGATGGCTCTAGTATCTTCTTCCTGATAATCAGTAGCATACATCATCTTTTTGGGCTTCTCGTAGCTGGCTGCGGTAGGCACGCAGAGCACTGGGCAAGGTGCTCGGTCAATGGTCTTTACGGTATTACTACCTACGTATTCCTCAAAAATATCTTTCACTCCCGAAGTGCCCATTACAATCATAGAGTACTGATGCTGCTTAGCGTAATCTACAATCTGGCGATTGAGCGGGCCGTAGGTAAAATGGTAGTTGCAATCAGTGAGTCCGTCTCTCTTCTGCATCCGAAGAACTTCGCTAGCCAGTTGCTGGAGCATATCTTCGGCGTGACCTACCAAATTATCAATATCTGATTTTCGGTAATGTTCCGGAAGCTTCTGACTGGAGAGAGCCGCCTCGAATTCTTCTTCGGTAAATACATGAATCAGGGTGAGCGAAGCCTGATGAGCCGCTCCTACCTTAGCAGCAACCTCTACGGCATTCAGTGAGCACTCAGAAAAATCAACCGGGCAGAGAATTCGGTTCATCATAACAGGATAGTTTAGTAGGTAATGATACGAATTTCGCTAGTGAATAGTTGGCGCAGAGACCAGAAGCAATGGGCAATGAACAGTGTGCAATGAGCAATGAGTAATGACTGATGACCAATGACTAATCAGCAATTAGACAGTCGAACATTAACACCAGAACACTTCGAGCTTCCCAACCTGTGGACTATCGACTATGGACTGTTGACTATTAACTAATGCCCAATATTTACTTAGCCTTACTCACCCAGGGGTTGTCCTTAATTCGGAAACGCCACGGGAGTTGAGCGTC
This sequence comes from Tunicatimonas pelagia, assembly GCF_030506325.1. Taxonomy (NCBI): domain Bacteria; kingdom Pseudomonadati; phylum Bacteroidota; class Cytophagia; order Cytophagales; family Catalimonadaceae; genus Tunicatimonas; species Tunicatimonas pelagia. The sequence continues at coordinate 4,821,405 of NZ_CP120683.1, forward strand.
TTCTCCGGCATAATCAATGCCCACTCGGGGGCTGGCAATGATATTGTCGTCATTTACTGCTTCGCCTCGATCCTCCAGCCAGATTATTTTTCCGGTAGTAACTGGTATTCCGTAGTGATCGGTGCTAATTCCCAGTGCTTGGGTGAGCATCCCCGGACCGGCCGTGAGTCGCTTCTCATCGTTTATTTCCCGTCGCTGCTTCATAATTTCAATTCCCGTACTGGGTTCAATCGCTCTAATCAGCACGGCATCAGGCTTGCCCTCTTTATTCGCAATGATATTAAACATTCGGTGAATGCGGTATACGGTGTACACGTAGGCTACTCCGCCAGGTTGAAACATAACATCGGTGCGCGTATTGCGTCGGTTCAGATGCATTTCGGTGGCCCGGTCTCCCTGGTGGGCGTAAGCCTCTGTCTCTACTACCTTTCCCCCCGTAATGTCGCCATCAATCTCAGTAAACAGGTATTTCCCCAGTAGCTCACGACTAATTTGTAGTACATCAGATCGTTGGTAAAACGTGTTATCTAGTATTCTCATAAGTTTAGGTTTCTGAGTGCGTGGTGTTATAATGTTATGGTTCTCGGTGTACAGTATTGAGTTCTGGGTTCAAAGTTTGGTAAGAGCAAATCGGGTGACGGTCGCTTAGAGTTTCATACTTGAACACCTGAACAATGCGCGGCAACCGCCTGAACACCTGATACTCTAACACCACGCACTACGAACTATAACACCATAACACTCATCAACACAGTACTTGTTTTCAAGTGCTCAACAACTAACTTTGCGTTCTTAACTAAAATTGCATTAACTATGAAACGAAGTATCTATCTTATGGTAATTGCCCTGCTAATTGTTTGGCAGGTAGAAGCTCAGATCAACACTCCGCAGCCGAGTCCGTTGGGAGAAGTTTCTCAAACAGTAGGACTAGCCGAAGTAAGCATTGAGTATTCACGACCCGGAGTGAAAGGACGCAAAATTTTTGGAGGCTTAGAGGCTTACGACAAACTGTGGCGCACCGGAGCCAATATGGCTACCAAGCTTACCGTGAGCGATGAAGTAATGATTGAAGGCAACGCTCTACCCGAAGGTGAATACGCGCTGTTCAGCATTCCGGGTGAGGAAGAATGGACAATGATCGTGAACAAAAATGTGAACCAAGGAGGAACCGGAAACTACGATGAGGGCGAAGACATGTTCCGCTTTACTGTACCTGCCAAAAAGATTGACATGCCCTTCGAGACCTTAACGTTTATGTTCTCCGATTTGACCAATACCGGAGCAAAGCTTCACTTGGTTTGGGAAAATACGATGGTGAGCTTTGGTATAGAAGATCCGAACGTAGACAAAAACGTAATGGCTCAGATTGAAGAGCAAATGGCTGATCCGGGTGACGATCCTAACATGTACTACGCAGCGGCAAACTACTACTTTAACGCCGATAAGGATATGGAGCAGGCGCAGGAGTGGATTGATAAAGCGGTAGAGCTTAATAGCGACCGTTACTGGGTAGTACACCTACAGGCAAAAATTCACGAGAAAAACGGGAGCTACGAAAGTGCTATGGCTGCTGCCAAAAAGTCTAAAGAACTAGCCGAAGAAAACGGAAACCAAGCTTACGTAAAAATGAACGACGAACTGATGGCCACCATTAGCGATCAAATGTAACTTTACGGAAACCGGAAACCGGAGACCGGAGACCGGAAAATATGAAGGGCGGAACAGCTTACGGGGAGCTTTCCGCTTTTTTATTGAAACATCTGGTTCGTTAAGTCAGTTTCGTAATCATCAATCATCAATCATCAATCATCAATCATCAATCATCAATCATCAATCATCAATCATCAATCATCAATCATCAATCATCAATCATTGTCTGAACTAAGTGAGCGCGATATTGACCGGATTATTGAAATGGCCTGGGAAGACCGAACCACCTTTGATGCCATTGAAGCCCAATTTGGCCTGTCCGAGAAAGAAGTCATCAAACTGATGCGTCGGGAAATGAAGCCCAGCTCCTGGCGCATGTGGCGGGAACGAGTACAAGGCCGCAACACCAAGCATCAAAAAAAGCGCAACTTCGACGAAGGAACCTTCAAGAGCACCCGCCAGAAAAACATCTCTTCTAATAAGATTTCTAAGCGTTAACCCTAATCAACTGGTATTTCTACATCAGCGGTTAGCGAATCACCCTGCGGGTTAGTTATCCGCAAACTAAACTTCCCTTCAGGCAAAACCAACGACTTTTGATTGTGGTACTCCGGCAGCTCAATAACATCTATCGGCACGGCCTCATCACTTTCATTTTCCGCATAAGCCTTAACCAATACTGGGTAATCAATCGTTATCGTACTGTCGCTTATTGAGCATAAATAGCGTCGTCTACTCATCAGTAGCCAGCTGGGGCGACCATTAGTGAAGGTAGTGCGAGGGTGAAAAAGCCGGACATCAAAGCGGTTATCGCCCTTCCCGCCGTGAAAAACTTCATCGTTAGCATTAATGAAAACAGCCGGATAATCTAAAGTATCTACCAGTTGAAAATAGGGGTTTTCGGTTTCCCGAGAAAAGTGTTCGGTTAGTATTTCTTGGTTAATCGTTAACGGGTTTATTCCGGTGTGTTCTTTTACTCTACCGGCCATAGCTTTTTCCCAACCGGGTACTTCTGACTCGACTACATGGCCAAAACCACAGTGGATGAGAAACTTTGCATCAGGATTAGCTTTAACCATGTGCTCAATATTTCGGGCCTGCTGAATCTCTCGCTCTTTACCGTTAACCTGAATTTGCGTTTCGTAGGGAAAAACCGTGAAGCCTAACTTCAGTGCCTTTCGTACCAAATTTCCGAACTGCGGTTCCTGAGTATAGTAGCCCGAACCTAGCACTGGGTAGCCTCTTTGGTTAAGTAAAGTATCGGAGTGGGCTAATGCCTCCAAGCCTAAAAAACGATAACCACGTTTGTATAAACCTTCTAGTAAAGAAGTAGTGAACACCCGGTGCATCGGTTGGTGATGGGCCTCGTTAATAATAACTATTTGCTCCCGCTCAGCTTGTGCTAAAATATAATCATCCGCTGGAGTAGGGCGAAACAGTGAAAAGCGAATTTTTTCTTCCTCGGATAAGTCCGGATAGCCTACACCTACTTGTTCAAAGGCCCACAACGCTTGCTGATAGTTACCAATAAACGAATACTGCCAGGCGGCTTTATGGTAAGCAAAATTGGTATCTTCTGCTTGAAGATAGCCTGTTATTTCACTAGAAAATATGTAAGGGTCAGCTGGAGTATCCTTCAGAAAAAACAGAAAACTAACGAATAGAATAAGTAATCGCATAGCATTTTCTTAGTAGGATGCTGCATTAGCCTGAATTCCACACGAGAAATGAAAATAGGATTAGCGAAACACTAACTAGGTGCAGCAGTCATTCCACGAGGGTTGCTAAAAAATGTTAAATTTCAGTGCCTACGAAATTTATCTGAGCCTTACCACGTACTAACTTTACGGTAGTTACCCAAAACATTTTAATCTACCGGGGTTTCCATTAGTTTTGCAATCCTATTTTGTAACGTAGTTGTAGGTTCATGCTCACATACAAAAAGCTCAATGACTTTATCGGCTGGGGAATTTTCGCGGTGTCCCTTCTCGTCTATATGCTCACCGTGGAAGAAACGGCTAGTTTCTGGGACTGTGGTGAGTTTATTGCCGTATCGTACAAGCTAGAAGTTCCGCATCCTCCCGGTGCCCCGCTATTTCTGCTAATTGGTCGTCTGTTTTCCTTTTTATCTTTCGGCGATGAGCAAATGGTAGCCTACTGGGTGAATATGGTGAGCGTGATCAGCACGGCCTTCGCCATCATGTTTCTGTTCTGGACCATCACGCTACTCGGCCATAAAGTGTTGAAAGTGAAATTGGGTGAAGAAACTCCGGCGCAAAAAGTCTGGCTACTAGGTAGCGGAGTTGTTGGTGCTCTGGCCTGCTTGTTTTCCGATTCTATCTGGTTTTCGGCTACTGAGGCGGAGGTATACGGTCTTTCGCAGTTCTTTACTGCTTTTGTCTTTTGGGCCATCTTGAAGTGGGAAAATATTGAGGATGAGGCCGCGGCGAACCGTTGGTTAATCCTGATTGCCTACACCATGGGCCTTTCTATTGGAGTACACTTACTCAACCTAGTAACCATTCCGGCGTTAGGTCTGATATACTACTTCCACAAGCATCAACCCACTACTCGCGGGGTGGTTACCACTTTGGTAATAAGCGGTGCATTAATTTTATTAATCTTAATTGGAATCATCCCCGGCTTACCCACGATTGCGGGTAAAATAGAAGTGTTTTCCGTCAATAGTATCGGACTACCGTTTGGCTCGGGTTTCGTTATTTTTGGCTTGTTGCTGATTGGCGGATTGGTGTACGGCATCCGGTATTCTGTTCAGCATAAGATGCCAACGCTGAATACATTTTTGCTCGGACTAACCTTTATTCTAATTGGTTACTCCTGCTACTCGTTAGTAATCATTCGCTCTCGTTACAATCCTCCCATTGACGAAAACAACCCCGAAACCTTTATCAGCTTCACCTCATACTTGAAGCGGGAGCAGTACGGCAGTCGTCCGTTAGCCTACGGGCAGTATTTTACCGCCGAGCTAGTGGCACAGGAGGAAGGAGCTCCTGTTTACGAAAAAGGGGAAGAGAAGTACATAATCTCCGATTACAAACTGGAAAACACTTACGACCCCAAGAAGAGCACCATCTTTCCCCGAGCGTATAGTACGCAGGGGAACCACCCGCAACTCTACCGGCAGTGGATGAACCTCCGACCCAATGAAGAACCTAAGTTTCTGGATAATCTAGGCTTTTTCTTCCGCTACCAGTTGGGGCATATGTACATGCGCTACTTTATGTGGAATTTTGCCGGGCGAGAGAGCGATATTAAAGAAGCAGCTTGGCTTCGTCCTTGGGAGGGCGACAAGGGTATCCCTGAAATTTTAGCGCAGAACAAAGGGCGTAATCAATTTTATATGCTGCCCCTGGCTTTGGGATTGATCGGCTTGTTCTTCCAGTATCGGCGGGATGTGAAAAGCTTCTCGGTAGTGGGAGTACTCTTTCTCCTCACGGGCATTGGACTGGTAGTGTACCTGAATTCCCCTCCGGTGGAACCGCGAGAACGGGATTATATTTACGCTGGATCGTTCTACGCCTTCGCCATCTGGATCGGCTTCGGAGTGATGGCTCTTAGTCAGTTTATCAGTCAATTTGTGAAGAATCATCGTAATGCTGGTATTATTGCCGCAGTAGCCTGTTTAACTGTTCCGGGAATTATGGCCGCCGAAGGCTGGGACGATCATGATCGATCTGACCGCTTTTTCTCAGTCGACTCGGCCAAGAACTTTCTGGCTTCTTGCGCGCCTAATGCCATTATTTTCACCGGGGGAGATAACGATACCTTCCCGCTGTGGTACGCCCAGGAAGTAGAAGGCTTCCGAACCGACGTGCGGGTGATTGTACTAAGTTACTTTAACACCGACTGGTACATTGAACAAATGACTCGTCCGGCTTACGAGTCGGAACCACTGCCGTTTTCATTAACCAAAGAGCAGTACAAGCAGGGTGGGCCGAACGATTATCTGCCTTATGTACAAAATCCGCAGGTGAAAGGAGCTATCAATCTGGAGCAATACTTAGGATTAATCAGAAAGAACTCTCCGGCTTTAAAGCTACAAAATGCCCGGGCTGACTATAACACCGTTCCATCCAAAACTTTCTACTTAGACGTAGACCTGTACGATACCAGCGAAACCCAGCAGACGGTTTCCGGTAATGACTCCATTCCACCGGAATTACCCGCCAATTTGAAGGAAATTGTTCCGGTAGAGCTTCGTAACTTAGTCACGGACCGTCTGATGCTGAATATAAAGGGGCGGGCACTGGAGAAGAAAGACCTGATGATTCTGGATTTAATTGCAGCCAACAAGTGGGAACGCCCGATCTACTTCAACAATACATCGCTGATGGGCACGAACATTGACTTTAAGCAGAATGTAGTGCAGGAAGGGCAAGCTTATCGATTACTACCCATCGCTAATCCTGACCCGAATGACGAGATTGTTAATTTAGATGTGATGTACGAGAATATGATGGAGAATTTTCACTGGCGAGAGTTGAATAACCCCGATGTATACTACAGTGAAGATTATCGTAATTTTGCCCTGAATCATCGTTCTAGTCTTAATAGCTTGGCGAGAGAATTACTGGCTGCCGGACGTACGGAAGAGGCGAAAAATGTATTGAACCGTAGCTTGGAATTAATACCGGATGAAGCCATTCCTTTTGACTACGTGAATGCTCAGGCGGTAGCTCTGCTGTACGAAGTGGGCGAAGATGAAAAAGCTACCGAAATCGCTCAGGTGATGGGCGATCGCTCCGATGAAATGCTCACGTACTTGATTGACGAAAATCGTAATAGAGGGGTTGAGCATCAAAAACACTTGATTGTGCTGAATACCATCAGTGAAGCGTTGAAGAACGCTGGAAAAGCCGAACTCGCGCAACAGTACCAGCAAGCACTAATGGAACATTACAATCGGATAAATTCGTAAAAACAACTCGTTATGCGGAGAGTTTGTGTATTTTCGTAATCAGTATGAAGTGGTATTTCCGTATTCTTATTAGTGTATTTCTACTTGGGGGTAGTACTACCTTGCCTGGTTTGAGCCAGAGCTTATCCAAAACCAACGTAAGTCATGCGTATGATCCGGATGCTCCGGTACAGCTTCACTCTCGGGTAGCGCGTAGTGGTGGCGATGCAATTGTTTTTCTTGAGCTCATTAATCAGTCTGGCGTAGAAATTCCCTCAGTTCGTTACGAATTGCGGGATAGCTACGCTTCCGAAACAGCAATAAGTAACCAAACGCTTTCATCAGAGCAGTTAATCAAGCAAGAAGAAAATACGGCATACTATCGGTTTAACGTACCCCTTCAAGAAAATGCTAATTATGTATTTCTGTATCTTACCGTATCGGTAGCTGGTGCTTCACTACCTCTTCGGTTTGATGTGCCTCTGAACACCGACCAGAATTTTCCGCTTTCCTCGCTACTGCTTATGCGGGCTTCGGAAGATATTCCGGTATTTTCTAATTATGTAAATGCTAGTACTGCCGTACGGATAGTTTCTTTTGATGATTCGGATTCGGTGGCCTACGCTTACTACTACAACCATGATTTCGGCCCCAATCCGTCTCCTTTAGGAACTAGCAGCGAAGTGCAACCCAAACTTACGGTCGATTCATTGTTGCAGGTTTCATTAAATAGCACGATGCGTCTGGAGCAACCGGGTCTGTACTTTGCTCAGTTAGATACTACCTCACTTTCCGGTATCTCCTTTCGGGTAGAAGATGCGTACTACCCTCGCTTAGTGCAGGCCGAAGCATTGGTTGAACCCATTCGTTACATCAGCACCTCCGAAGAAATTAGCGAACTTCGCGAAGGAGAAACCCCTAAATTGGAGTTAGATAAATTCTGGATGCGAGCTGCTCGTTCTCAAGACCGGGCTAAAGTGATTATTCGTAACTATTATCGTCAGGTAGCTAAAGCCAACCATTTTTTTACTACCTACAAAGAAGGCTGGAAAACCGGTATGGGCATGATCTACACGCTCTACGGAAAGCCAGATGATGTGTACCGTGATGATGAAAAGGAAGTTTGGATCTACGCCGCCGATAATACGCTGGTGAATACCTCATTTACGTTTATGAAGGTGAAGAATATTTTTACCGATCAGCATTATAACCTCATGCGCGACGAAGCCTTCGAGCGATTCTGGTACCGTAACATTGACCTCTGGAGAAAGGGACGCAAAACGCTGTGAGCCATCCTAAAACTGATATTGCTTTCGGTACCCGAGCCGTACAAGAAGCGCTGAACTCCGGTCGGGAGATTGAGCGTATACTGCTCCAGAAGGGGATGCAGAATGAGCTGTTTAAAGAAATTATCGTTGAAGCCCGTCGGCAACATGTACCCATCAGTACCGTTCCAACTGAAAAGCTGAATCGGGTTACCCGGAAAAATCACCAGGGCATTATCGCGTTTCTTTCTTCCGTGGTTTACGCTTCATTAGATAATATTATTGATGAATGTTACCAGCGGGGGCAGGAGCCTTTGCTAATACTAATGGATCGGATTACCGATGTTCGTAACTTTGGCGCGATTGCCCGAACAGCCGAATGCTTAGGCGTACATGCCATCGTTATTCCTGATAAAGGAAATGCCCGCTTGGGGGGAGATGCCATGAAAGCTTCTGCCGGAGCATTAAACCATATCCCAGTGTGCCGGGAAGAAAACCTCAAACGCAGCATCCAGTACCTAAAAAATAGTGGAATCCGAGTGATAGCCTGCACCGAAAAGGCGGAGGCTTTGCTGCCTCAGCAGGATTTATTAGGGCCGATAGCCCTGCTGCTAGGCTCCGAAGAAGATGGAATCTCCGACGCGTATCTTAAACTCGCTGATGCTGCGGTGAAAATTCCGATGAGTGGGCAAATCGCTTCACTCAACGTATCGGTAGCTGGAGCTATAGGTCTGTACGAAGTAATTCGGCAGCGGTCTGCTTAGTTTGCTGTCTCCACCAAATCCCTGTTAGCAAAACAAAGAAAAATTCCATACCTCTCAGGGGTAAGGAATGAATGCGCGAGTGCGTTTTATTTACTCACGTTCCCCGCGAGACTCGCCCAATTATTCGTCTCCATCTCTACTACTGTCTTAGAGCGTGTTTGGATTTTATTTTTAGAATTTATTATGAGGTGTTTTTCGGACAGACGAGACTCTTTTTGAGGAGGATAGCCTAAGCTATCGTCCGAAAAAAAGGCGAAGTATGGGCGGAAAACAGCCATCAGAAAACTAAAGAATAAAGTTCAAACACGCTCTTAGGTACTACAAACATTTAGTAGCAGTTACATAGCAAAAACCTAAGGTAGGTACTGATTTGGGGTAGATGAGTCGATGATGTTTATTCATCATATCCAAAAAACCCACTTCACCTTTTGTTTACAGTTTCTTAATACTGAGGTAACCTAAGTTAGCGTCTTGCCTTCTACTTTCGCAGTATTGTTACTAATTCATTTGAGTGTATAACGAATTGGGTGCAGAGGAAAAGCGAGTGGGAATGCAGAGATTCCCTTAATTTTGAGGTCTTCAACCACCATCAAAAAAACTCGCTATGGAAGTAAAGGAAGCAAAAATCAACCAGATAAGACAACACTTAGATCAGATAATAGCCCAAATGGATGCCCGAAGTAAAGAAGGAATGAGAATTCATCAGGTAGAGCGGTCTTTGTTTACCAGTTTATTGCAGTTAGGTTTTCAACTGTTAGAATACTACATTTTGAGTATACAACAGGTAGTCGCTGTTCAGGGGGTTCCCGTTGATCGTGCAGGGGAAAAGATGAAGAACACCGGGCTGCGTAGTCGGCCTTACCGAAGCATTTTTGGCCCGTTATCCATTGCCCGCCCCAAGTATTACTCAACCACTGGTAAGAGCTATTACCGGCTGGACGAAGCGTTGGGCTTACCCAAGAGCAACTATTCTTACGTATTGGATGATTGGTTAGGGTATGGGGCCACCGAGATGGACTTTGCCCAAAGTGCTGAGCAGTTGGAGCGCATCTTAGGTCATCCCCTAAGGGGTATGCAAAGCCAACGGTGTAGTTACAGGCTTTGCGAGCAAGTAAAAGACTTTTATGAGCAACAAGCCTGGGAAAACATAGAAGATGGTACTCATTTGAGCGTAGGCTTTGACGGTAAGGGGGTGCCCATTCGTCGCAGCGAAACTCAGCGAGCTGAGGAAAGTACGGCGGTTCGTCTGAGCAAAGGACAGAAGAAGGGGGTCAAAAAAGAAGCCACAGTAAGCCTGAGCAGTTCGTTTACCCCGCGGCCCCGGCAGGCTCAAGAACTCTTAGAGAGCTTGTTTTGCCCTACCCATGAGCCGCAGAAGCCCGATGGAGGGCATACCTGGCACGAGCACAAGCATCTACGAGCCTTTCTCTCAGACAAGGTAGGGGCCATCCGCTACGGGGTGGAAAACCTACTTCGGCGCGATGCTAGTGCAAAAAAGCCGATCATCGTTTTGATAGACGGTGACCGAGCCTTAGAAAAAGCAGTTCGGCAAGTGGTAGAAGAAAAGAAAGTTACCCATCGGGTAGAGGCCTACGTACTGGATTTTATTCACTTGCTAGAGTACGTTTGGAAGGTGGCTAACGCTCATTGGGGGGAGAAGCATCCCAATCGTTTTGCTTGGGTGAGAAGCCAAGCCGCCTTGTTACTAGACAGCCAGCATGATGAGGTACGACAGCAATGGCAAGTTATCTTGCAACAGGCTACCTTGTCTCAATACAAGCGTGACACTGTCCAACGAGCCATCACCTACCTGACCAACCATCAGCATATGGTAGATTACAAAACCTATCTACAGCTAGGATTTCCTATCACCACCGGAGCGGTGGAAAGTGCCTGTGGACATTTTGTAAAGAGCCGTATGGAGAGAAACGGCATGCATTGGGGAAAACAAGGTGCGCAGAATATGCTCAACCTACGAGCCGTCAGAAAGAACGGCGATTGGGACAACTACCTACAAACAGTAGTCAAACACGAACAACAAGCTCTTTACCAAAAAGCTGCCTGAGTTACACCCTTTTTGTTATACACTCAATTCATTTTGCGGTGAGATTCGCTCATCGTTCTGCCCTATTTACCTATCAAAAGTGCCTATTTTATGAACGTATTATTACGATTGTCTGTAGTGGCTCTTGCCACGAGTTTGGTCTTTCATCAGTCAATACTTGCTCAGGCTCAAAGTGGGCAGATTACAGGAAAAGTGACTGACACCCAAACGGGTGATTTACTGCCCGGTGCTACCGTGAGGGTTCAAGGAACTTCGCTCGGAACGGCTACCAATGTAGACGGACGCTACCTAATTCCCAAAACCCCAATTGGTGAGCTAACCTTGGTTATTAGCTCAGTAGGCTACCAAGGTATGGAGACTACAGTGAATGTTGCTCCCGGAGAAAAAATCACCGCCGATGTTACGCTGCAAGTCAGTTCTACTCAGCTAGATGATATTGTGATTACTGGACTTCGGAAGAGCCAGATTGATGCGATCAATCGGAAGAAGCAGGCGTTGAATACCAAAGAGGTACTCACCACCAACGATATTGGCCGTTTGCCCGATATCAACGTAGCGGAAGCCGCCCAGCGGGTATCCGGGGTATCCATCGAAACTGACAACGGCGAAGGTCGCTTCATCTCCATCCGAGGCATTCAACCTGCCCTAAACAATGTGACGCTGAATAATACAAATATTGGTTCTACGTCAGGTGGCCGAGAGACTCCGTTAGACTTGATGCCCGTAGAGATGATTTCTAGCATCGAGGTAACCAAAGCAGTGACTCCCGATATGGAGGGTAGTGCCGTTGGTGGGGCAATTAATATCAATACTATTTCGGCCTTTGATAAGGCAGAATCACAGTTTCTTATCGCCTCGGTAGACGGATTAATTCAGGAACAGCAAGCCGACTACGGAGACGATAAGTTTCCATTTAGAGCAGCCGTAACGGCAGGGAAGCGATTTGGCGAAAATGAAAAATTTGGGGCTGTGGTTTCCGCTAACTTTTTCCGGCGCGATTTTACGGTATCGGTACTTGACCCCGACCGCTGGCAGTTGCTGCAAGGCACTGATCCTAATGGTAATCCCTCTCCCGGTTATTTAGGTCCCAACGAAATAGAGATTCAGATGGAAGACAACGAACGTGATCGTTACGGCGTGACTGCCGACCTGGAGTATCAGTTTACTCCTAATAACTCGGTGTACTTCCGCTCACTCTACACGCACAACAATGAGCGACGACTCAATTCGGAGTTCGAGTTGACCGTTGCGGGGGTGGGCGAGGTAATCAATCAAACCCCTACCTCTGGGCAGTTTACTGCGGGGTCTGGCGAACTAGATTTGAGTAGCTCCGACGAAAATGAAGATTTATACAGCTTTACTTTAGGTACCGAACACCGCTTAGGGGCATTTTCGTTTGATGTATACGGAACCTACTCGCGAGCCGATCAGAATAGATTTAATATTGATGGTACTTATGAGAACCCTCCCGAGACCGAACCTTTGCTGGCAGCTACCTACAATGTATCGCCGTTCTTCTTTGACATTACCGCGATTAATCAGGAAGAAGCTCGTGACCCTAGCTTATATGTACTAAGAAGCCTGAACTTTAACCGCAACAATACGGTACAGGAAAATATGTACGAAGCTTCTATTGATCTGCGGTATGATTTTACTTTGGGAACGAGCATACCAGCTTATATTAAAATAGGAGGACGCTATCGCTCGCGGGAAAAAACGGTAGATAACGCGCAGGAAGAATACAACGATGATCGGGAAAACCCACTCACGGGGGACAATCTCGATAAAGTGAGTAACCCCTACCGATTAGATCAGTTTAATATTGAACCTCAGGGACCCGAACAAGGGGGAGCGCAACCCAATGTACACGGCGATGCGGAAGCGTTTCGGGAATTTTTTGCTAACCCCGAAACGCTGACTGACACCACACGGATCGCTTTTCGCCCCTACGATACTGCCGAAGAAATTTATGATGAAGACATCAGCTACAGCGAAGATGTAACCGCCGGATACATTATGGGAGTGGTAGATTTTGACTTTATGACACTCACCGCTGGGGTGCGAGTAGAGCATACCGCGACTAGTTCAGCACCGTTTACCTTATTAAGTAATGACGAAACCATTCCGTTGCAAGACCGCTTTGAGCAATTGTTTTTTGAAAATAGTTATACGAACATAATGCCTTCCGTACACCTGAAGGCCAATCCGTTTGATAACTTTATCGCCCGGCTTTCCTGGACAAACACCCTGGCCCGACCCGATTATGATCAGTTAGCGGGCACTTCGGAGCTTGAGATCAACGAAACCGCAACGGAGGGTCTATTTGATGGTACTTTTCAAGGAGCGAACGCTGGTCTGCAACCCTACGAGGCTATGAACCTGGATTTATCACTGGAGTATTATTTCCCGAGTGGCGGTATTTTATCAAGCGGATTCTTCTATAAGGATATTGACAGCTACATATTCGATTCAGAAATTACTCAGAATAATATTGAGTTTCAGGGAATACAGTTTGAAAGCCTTGGCTTGGCGCGGAGTCTTAATTTAGATAATGCTATCGTCCGAGGAGTTGAGGCTACCTACGATCAAGCTTTCACGTTTCTCCCCGGATTCTGGAATGGCTTTGGTATCACTGCTAATGTAGCTCTCATTGACTCAGAGGCCGAGTACCCTAACCGAGAGGACGATGACTTGCCTTTAATCCGTCAGCCCAACAGCGTATTTAACATCATCCCATATTATCAAAAGTACGGCTTCGAGCTACGCGCAGCAATCACCTACCGAAGTGAATTTTTGGATGAAATTGAGAGCCTTTCCAGTGGTTGGGTAGGAGATGCTGTAGAAGCAGGTTTTGCCGTATCTGATTTTGACGTATACGAGGCTTCCCGAACCGCAGTGGACTTAACGGCTGCTTATACGTTTCCTTCCCAGAAGTTCAAGATTCTGGCACAAGCCCGAAATCTAACAAACGCACCCGAGCAGGAGTACCGAGGTGTACCAGAGCGTTACGACCGTCACCAACTGTTTGGTGCTTCTTATTTCTTAGGATTTACGGTTAATCTGTAATTATTCTTACTAAATTGAAGCGACCGGAGGGGTTCTCTGATTGCTTACTTTATTTCTGAACTTATGAGATTTTACCTAACCTTTCTTCTACTACTACCGATAATTTCGCTGATTGCCCAACCTCGCGCTTACAAGTCACCTAGCTTTGCCACTGATTGGAGTAAGCCAGGATTACATCCCGATCATATTGTGCTTAACTTTTCTGATGATCCCGCCACCACTACCAGTGTAACCTGGCGAACTAGCCCTGAAGTAACCGAAGGCTACGCGGAGGTTGCGATTGCTGATGCCGCCCCTAAGTTCTGGCGCAATGCGAAAACGATCAAAGCAACCACCGAAACAATGGATGCTTCCGAAGTACTTACCGCCGAAGTAGTCTCTAACTATCATTCGGTAACTTTCACCAATTTGGTGCCGGATACACTATACGCCTATCGGGTGGGCGACGGTAACATCTGGAGTGAGTGGATTCAGTTTCGTACCGCTAGTCAGGAGCAGGAACCGTTCTCCTTTCTGTACGTGGGCGATGCCCAAAACTACATTCTTGAGCTGTGGTCGCGCCTGATTCGAGAGGGCTATCGCAAAGCTCCTGATGCGAGCTTTATCATTCACGCGGGCGATTTGGTAAGTGATGCCCACAGCGAACGGCAGTGGCATGAGTGGTTTACCGCCGGAGGCTGGATTCATAGGATGTTACCCTCTATTCCCGTACCCGGCAACCATGAGTTTGAACCTTACACCGAGGAGGAAGATGAGAACGACATCGAGCATTTGTCAATACAGTGGAATCCCCAGTTTACTCTACCTACCAATGGTCCCGAAGGGTTAAACGAGACTTCTTACTACGTGGATTATCAGGGAGTACGAATTCTAGCGCTCAACAGCAATGAGCAGTTGGAAGATCAGGCCGTTTGGCTAGAGGAAGTGTTGGCCGATAATCCGAATAAATGGACGGTCGCCACCTTTCATCACCCATTGTTCTCTGCTTCGGCTGGGCGCAACAACAACCGGCTGCGCGAAATATGGAAACCAATCTTCGACAAGCATCAGGTAGATATTGCTCTGCAAGGCCACGACCATAGTTATGCCCGTGGGCGGGTTGCTCCGCTAGGCGAAAATGTAGTGGCTGGATTAAACACTCGCGACGAGACAGGGACTGTGTACGTGGTATCGGTGAGTGGTGGCAAGATGTATCAGGTTCGGGATGGCTGGGAGGACTTAGGTGCTCAGCGTGATCGGGCAGCGGAAAACACCCAACTCTTTCAGATCATCGACGTGAACGGAGATACGCTCTCGTACCAAGCCTACACCGCCACTGGTGAACTCTACGATGCCTTTGATTTGATTAAATCGTTCGAGGGTGGACCGAACCGCTTCGTAGAACGAAAGCAAGAAGCCGTTGCGACTCGTCGTCACGATAACACCATCACCTACGAAGATAAGCTACCTCAGGATGTGGAAACAATGGTGATGAATCGCTACAAAGGTTACGAGCTAGACGGGGTTCGCTACGTACAAGAAGGTGATTTTACCGGCTATCAAGTAGAACTGGAAAAAGGTGAATCCGAAGTGAACCTGAAAATTAATAGTGAAGGCGAAATTGTGGAGGAAGTGATGGAGAATTAAAGCAGGGTTGCTGGATTATAGAATTAGGCTAGACGTTAAATATCGCTGATTTCATTCAAAAATAGCAAATCACTTAGTAAAAAGATGATCCAGAAGACCTGGGTCAAAGTCAAGAAATTTCGCAATAGCTTCTAAAAGCAACCTCATCATGTACCCTTCCCGAAGAACATTTTTGCGCCAATCACTAGCCGTTTCGGCGGGCTTTGTTGGCTTATCTAGTTATCTTACTCACGCTCACGCTCTAGCTCCCACCGCTTGGTCACCTACGAAGCAGTGGCTGGAACTACCCGAAGGCTTTACCGCCAAAATTATCTCTCGCTGGGGCGAGAAAATGAGTGACGGTTTCTTTGTCCCTAATCGGCACGATGGTATGGCCGCGTTTGATGTAAACGGTCAAGTTGTACTTATCCGTAACCATGAAAATAGTCCCACCCCCACTGAGTTTGGCCCATTCAACCAAGATAAAGCATTATTTCAAAAACTGGGCAAGACCAATTTCTTCGACTATGGTTCGGGCGAAAAACCCGGATTGGGCGGTACTACTACTGTGGTGTACGACGAAACTACCCAAACCGTGCGGGAGCAGTACCTGAGTTTAATCGGCACCAATCGCAATTGCGCGGGTGGCTCTACTCCCTGGAATACCTGGATTAGCTGCGAAGAAGATGTTACTCCAGCTGGCGATAGTCACGAAACCGCCCACGGCTATAACTTTGAAGTTCCGGCAGCTGGAAAAGGGTTAGTTGAGCCGATGCCCCTGCGGGCGATGGGTCGCTTCAACCACGAGGCAGTTTGTGTAGACCCTACTACCAGTATCGTGTACCAAACCGAAGATAGTGGGGACAGCCTGATTTATCGCTACCTCCCGAATACTCCCGGTAAACTGCATCAAGGCGGGGTACTTCAGGCTTTAGCAGTACAAGAGCAGCCCGGACTGGATACTCGCAATTGGAAGGCGCGAACGGTTATGGTGAACCAATCGCTTTCAGTTCGTTGGATTACCCTAGATGATGTGGAACCCACGGAAGATGACTTACGATTACGAGGACACGCTGCTGGAGCTGCTTTGTTCGCTCGGGGCGAGGGCATGTGGTTTGGTAATAATGAAGTTTACTTTGCGTGTACCAATGGTGGTCAGGAGTTAGCGGGACAGGTATTTAAGTACGTACCCAGTCCCTACGAAGGAACCCCTCGGGAGAAAGAATCACCCGGAGTCCTCACTCTCTTTGCCGAGCCGAATGATACCGATTTGCTCAAGTCTTGCGATAATTTGACAGTAGCTCCCTGGGGTGATGTCGTATTAGTGGAAGATAAGGCAAACTCGCACATTCGGGGTATTACGCCACAGGGAGAAATATATACCATTGGGCGTAACGTGGGTTCGGACTCGGAGCTAGCGGGAGCCTGCTTCTCTCCCTCGGGTCAGACATTTTTTGTCAATGTTCAAAATGAAGGATTAACATTAGCCGTAACCGGACCTTGGGAAAAGCTCCGTCGGGCTTAGTCTGAGAAAGTTACGTATTATCCACCACTTGGTATTGCAAGTAAAAAAAGAAAGAATAAGACACTGAAGCTGGTCTTCTCAAGAACAACTGCCGTACTGATCTGGAACGGAAAAGAAATAGAGCTAAACAACCAGCAGACAAAAGCACTGCCAGCGTGGTTGATTTTCAAAATCAGTTCTTTCCGATTTTATAGCAAAAAAAGAATAAAATATGATATAGCTAGTTGGCGGGCTGACTGTCCTGATATTCTGCCTCGGTTTGAAATGTTCTGAGTATCGTTTCAACTTCTCGTATCTGGGTTCGTTTATTATTGCTTGGGTGATAAACGTATCCTTCAATATAATAGAAACGATTAAGTACCTCATCTACGAAAGAATAACTAAGAAAAGGACCGCCCATCGTAATATTGCTCAGTTTCCAAAGCCCTCGAGCCTCAATAGCAAACTTACCGTTAAAATTGATAGTGTCGTAAACGATTGGCTCAAGTTCCTGAATAGTCATGTAGGCTGGCGGGTTGTCATCAACAATGTACTTGCCTAGTGTTTCCTCTCGAAACCCCATAATTCCTTCGGGCTGAAATATCTCTTCAGAGGTGTATTCTTGATAAGTGACTACAATACTTATATCAGGCTCTCCGACTTGCCCCAGTTGGCGAAGCCAGACAAACTGTTGTATGCTATCTTCTAGAGGCACCAAATCGTAATCCTGTGGAATTCGTAGGTAGAAGCTATGATCTTTCAACAGCTCTCGCTCAAGTGCTCTCTGCTCTCCTGATTTATAAAGTGCTTCCAGGTTTCTGTTTCGCTCCGTATCGGAGAAGTGCTGCCGTACTTGCTTACGATTAACTCGGAGATTTTCCAACAAAATATCCTCACTGACCCCAAACAGGTAGAGGTTCTTCTGCCCTCTGGCAAACACGTTGCTGATGGGATAACTGAAAAACGTAGAATCACTTTCTATGCGGGTCAGTGAGCTTTCAGTAAAAAAACGACGCATCCGCTCTCCCGAGGCACTTCGGTTGTCTAATGTGGTTACGAAGATCATATTCTTGGCACTTCGTAATACATCATTTAGCTTGAATGGATTGACGTAGCGCAGATCGAAGTAAGGTTCAGGCTGAGGTAATCCGGGAACATCTTGCATGAAAACCTGCCGTAGCTCGTCGCCTAACTCCCCCCGCCATGCGGTGGAGTCCATTACTAGAATAATTTCCCCCGCTGCACCTCGTGCGAGAGGGAGAGCACTTTCACTAGAACTCCTGCTTCCTTCGCAAGAAGCTAAACCGATAATAATAAGAGTAAAAAAGGAAAGAGAGCGTAAATAGGTAAGCAAAATCAAGAGTATGTTTGGTTAGGATGCACTTCGTTCAATTATACGAAGTAATCCGGATTTTGGTGCTCTGATTTTGCAAAAATGCAATTAACGACCGATAATCAGCTTTTGCCCAGGCTTGATGCTGTTAGAGCGTAGGTTGTTAAGCTGCTTAATTTTAGAGACCGTCAATCCTTGGTATTTGCGAGAGATTTCCCACAGTGAATCTCCTGGTTGTACCAAATGTACCTTACCATTGCCAATTGGGGTTTGAGCTGAAGCCACGGCTCTACTCGATGATTTTACGTAAAGTGTTAGTCGTTGCCCAGCATAAATCCGGCTTCCGCGAATATTATTCCACCGCCGAACATCAGATAGGCGTACTCCGTGACGCTCCGCAATTTTACCTAGCACATCGCCCCGGCGTACTCGGTAGGTCGTTTTGCTTCTTCCGTAGGTAGAACCACTGCTCTTCTGCGCCTGGGCAATAAATTGCTTCTTAATAGTTTCATTTCCGGCTGAGTCGAGAATAGCTGAAGAGTTAGCAGCTAAAAAATCGACTTTATCGGCCGGAATGCGGAGAGGGTACTTTTTGGCGGTCTCCGGAACTGCCGCTCTTCGCAACTCAGGATTGAGGTTTATCAAGTCCTCTTCGCATACGTTTAGCTGCTCGGCCAGCACCTTCAGGCTGGCAAACTGACTAATTAGTACTGTTTCGGCTTCTACCATATAATCCGGAATTTCTTCCTGCAAGTTATGCTCGTCAATGTAGTTGAGCGTGTAGGCGATAGCAACGAACTGAGGTACATAAGAGCGGGTTTCGCGTGGTAAGTAGCGATAGATACCCCAAAAGCTTTTCTTGTACCCGGAGCGACGAATAGCTTTACGGACGTTGCCAGGTCCGGTGTTGTAAGCGGCTAGAGCCAACTCCCAATCATTGAACATACCGTAAAGCTGTTTCAAGTACTTACAAGCGGCTTCGGTAGATTTCTCGGGGTCTTGCCGTTCGTCGATGTACCAATCGCGGTTTAGACCAAACATTCGCCCGGTGCTCGGCATAAACTGCCACAAGCCTACTGCCCCCACTCGAGATCGGGCAATGGGTTTTAGGCCAGACTCAACAATGGCTAAATACTTTAGGTTTAAGGGCAGATTATACTTTTTAAGATATTTTTCGAAAAGCGGGAAGTAAATATTTTTACGTCGAATTACCATGCGAGTGTATTCCCGGTCGCGAACGGTAAAATAATCAATAAAAGATTTTACTCGGTGGTTGTAGGTAAGCGGAATGTCAGTTTGTATGCAAGCAATTCGGTCAGCCACCAAATCATAAGAAGCATCGGGTACATATTCGTAATCGTACGCGGGTTGGTACAAAATAACCGAATCAGCAGGGTCAACTAATGCTGTGGTATTGCCACACGATGGTGCAACAATGGCAGTAACTAAAACTAAATAAAAAATTCCGACTGTTCTTATCATTACCTATCTCTTTAACGCTGAGTGCTTAGATACTGTAAGCAAATTCTGTACAATTTAACGAAAAAAAGTGATTTTATAAAGTATTTTTAGTTACTTAGGTTGGTTTGTCGCCTGTCTGTTCAGAAAGTGTTCAGCAAAGTTGAATAAATCACTTTCTTTGAATGCCCCGCCAATAATTTGCAGCCCAATGGGTAAACCTTCGTAGCTGTCACCTACCGGAACTGAAATAGCGGTAACTCCGGCAATAGAAGCCTGTACGGTAAACAAATCCGCCAGATACATCTCAATAGGAGTTGCTTTATCCCCTAGTTTAAAGGCTGGAGTTGGGGTAGTGGGCAACACAATAAAATCATATTCTTCTAATAAGTTACATGTGGCATTTTGCAGCAGACGGCGTACTTTCTGAGCTTTGGTATAATACGCATCGTAGTAACTTGCGCTAAGCACAAAAGTTCCCAGCATAATTCGTCGCTGAACCTCCTCTCCAAACGCCTCGGTTCGGGTTTTCTTATACATAGCTTCCATTGTATTACCCTCGGCACTGCGGTGCCCGTAGCGCACTCCATCGAAGCGAGAGAGGTTGGAGCTGGCCTCAGCCATCGTCAGAATGTAATAGGTAGGTAAGACGTACTCTAGCAGCGGAAAATCAATCGGCGACACGGCGTGTCCTTGCTGACGAAGCTGCTCTAATGCCTGCTCGGTTTTCTCTTTAATATCGGGGTGTATTCCCTGATGGTCTAGTGTATTTTGCAGATAAGCAATTTTACGAGGCTCAGATTGGGCAGAGAGTAGGGTGCTGTAGGCTGGAACGGGCTGTTGGGAGGCTGTGCTGTCGTATTCATCCGGCCCAGCCATAATTTCGGTAAGCAGTGCCGCGTCTTCTACGGTATGGGTTAGTGTACCGATAACGTCGAAAGAGGAGGCGTAGGCAATTAATCCGTAGCGCGAAATGCGGGAATACGTAGGTTTCATTCCGACTAGCCCACAAAAAGCTGCTGGTTGGCGGATAGAACCGCCCGTATCCGAACCCAACGAAGCAGTACACATATGAGCTTGCACTGCCACGGCCGAACCACCCGATGAGCCACCGGGCACGTGCTCGGGGTTTGCTGCATTTCGGGTAGTAAAAAACGAAGAGTTTTCGGTAGATGAGCCCATTGCAAACTCATCGCAGTTTTGCCGACCAATAATGATGACATCCTCACCGAGCAAGCGCTGTACGGCGGTAGCAGTAAATTGCGATTTAAAGCTATCTAGAATTTGGCTGCCACCTTGTAAGGAGTGGTTCTGGTGACAGAGCACATCTTTGAGGCCAATGACCATACCGGCCAAACGCCCCGCAGTGCCTAACGCTAGCTTACGGTCTATCTCAGCAGCCTGGGCTAAAGCCTCGGCTTCGTACACTTCCAGAAAAGCCCCGAGCTGCTGTTTTTCTCGGATATTGGCGAGATAATATTGTACAACATCCTGGCAAGAAATAGCTTTTTCTTGCAGCAGTTGCCGAATATCGCGAAATGAGGTGAATGACGGTAGGTTACGACTTGGTAGTGGTGGTTCGGCTTCCTTCTTCAATTTCGTCCTTAATTTCTTTAGTAGCATCTTTAAACTCACGGATACCACGACCTAGCCCTTTGGCCAGTTCGGGAATACGTTTGGCTCCAAAGAAAATAAGTAATACTAAAACTATCAAGAGAATCTCCCAGCCACCTAGACCGCCTATGAATGCAAGATTGGTCATCATATCTAATTATGTTGTGATAAACTACATTTTTAAGCTAAACGATAAATATAACGAATATATGCGTATGCTTCTCGTTTTAACGCAACTATTGTTCTTTTTGATGAATAAATGTGTTTGGGTATTCAGGTGTTCTCGTGCTTAAGTGTTATGGTGTTATAGTGCGAAGTGTTTAAGTATAAGTCTTCTCTTATCAAACTCTGAACTCTACACTGTACGCTGAAGTACCGTAACACCAAGAACTATAATGCTATAACACCTCGTACTACGAACCTGAACACATAACACTTCGCAATCTACCACTACCTTCGCTGCAACCAAGGTTCAGGATTTAATTTTTGCTGATTGTGCCAGATCTGAAATTGTAGGGCCGAAATACCGTCAGAATCAGTGTAAACCATGCCGACGGGTTCTTCGGCGCGTACTGCTTGCCCCTTGCGGACGTTCACATCTTTCAGGCGAGAATAAACCGTAAAATACTCGCCGTGCTGCATAATAATGGCTTTGCTATTCCCCGGGCCAGGAATGGGAGTGATAGCGATTACCACCCCGTCGAACACGGCTTTTACTTGGGCATTCTGGTTGGTTTGGATGTCTACGCCATCGTTGGGTACTAAAATATTTTTCATCACCGGGTGCGGATTATTACCAAAGCGTTGGGAGATAAAACCACTGTTAACCGGCCACAATAATTTAGATTTTTTGCTGGCAAATGAGGTGGATAACTCCTCCTTCGATGTATTGAGCGCTACCGCATTTTCGGTTTTATTTTTGGCACTTTCTTCTATTTCTTCTTTAATAAGTTTGGCAATCAGCCGTTCCAGCCGTTGCACATCGTTGCGGCGTTTGGCTACTTCTTTTCGGAGCTGCTTTTCTTTTTGGCTCAGGTCACGGATTAGAGCCCGTTGCTTGGTTTTTAGGGCAATCAGATCCTGGTTAGCAATTACCTGCTGGTCTAACAGAACTTGTTGCTCTAGTCGTTTGCTTTCAATCGTCTCTCGCTGATTAATCAAGGTTTCTCGTACCTTCTGGATTTGATTAACTTGATTTTTGCGGGCTTGAGAATACTGCTGCATGTACTTAATCCGCCGGAAAAGCTGGTTAAAAGTTTCTGCCGAGAACAGGAACGTAAGGCGATTGTAGCTGTTGCTGGTTTTGCTGGTGGCATAAACCATATGGGCGTATTCCTCCTTCAGATTCACCAAATCTTCTTCTAAAGCTACAATAACCCCCCCCAGCTCGTTAATCTGCGTAGCTAACAGCTCCAGTTCCTGACTGATAGACTGGATAAGGGATTCTCGGGCTTGAATTTGCTCATTGATTGCGTTGAGTTGTCCGATACTGCTCTCGCGGCGCGAAGATGTTTCGGAAAGAATGCGCTGCGCTTCTTTGATGCGCTGTAGGTTTTCTTTCTTCTCCTTTTCCAGTTGCTCGCGAGAAACTGGCGATTGTTGCGCCCAACTAACCGTCACCGAAAAAACTAAACAGATACCTAACAGTAAGCTGCGGAAGCCCAAAAAGCTACCAACGAGCGTATTTGTCAGGAACTGAAAACGGAAAGCGTAGGGCTTCATTAACAATGGACACTTTTTTATGCTCAATATCAATCTGGGTCCGGCGTTTCTGACCTCGCTGCCGATAGTCCAAAGAAACCAAATTATTAAATGGTAATATCTCTTCATCTAACTGCTTAAAATCACTGTACTGTAGATTAAGCGTGTTTTTTCGGTTTCTTGCTGACCCACTTTCTTCTTTCTCTACCATAGCCACTCGCTCCACTTTCATCAGTTGCCGATCAATAAAGTTATTAATCACCACAGGGCCTTCCATTTGTCGAACTACAAAGTAATTTGTCTCTTGCTTCACTTGGTCGCTATCAACAATAGAGCGGGGCATATCTCCCAACAATACGGCTTGCAGTAGGTCGTAATTAATAGTAAAATTATACTTTTTACTCAGTTCTTGAAAATTGTAGCTGCGGTACTCCTTTTCGAGCCGATTAACGAGCGACAGAGAATCACGATTGATAATTGCCCGAGCGGCTTCAATACCGAAGCCCGGAGTGATTGAAATCCAGATCACACTATCTTTTCTAATCCGAATATTAGCCGTGGCACTCACATTTTGCCCATCACCCCGAAATTTTATTTTGCTACTAGCAGTCAAGTACTCAAAGTCTACGTTAGCAATATTGAGTTCAGTAGCTTTTACACCACTACGGTCTGGCGAGACCCGGCTGGCACCAGCAATTTTTTTGCTACAGCCCGAGGCTAGGATCAAAAGAAAAAGCCCAGTAAGTGAGCCGATGAAATAGCTTTTTATCAAATCAATCGAGCGTATTGAGTTCAGGTTATTCGTATAGTTTTCGGTCAGCAATTTTTTTATCAATAAGTTCGGAAGCATCATCCATACCTTTGGCTTTCATCCATTGCTGCACAGCTTGGTCTACTTCGCCTAGCTTAAAAAGCACATCGCCGTAGTGCTCTATCACTTCGCCACTACTAGCTCCTTGTTCTATGGCTTGTTCAATATACTTTTTGGCTTGTTTGTATTCACCTAGCATGTACAAAACCCAACCGTGGGTATCCAGATAATTTGCATTATTCGGATTTAGTTCAAGCAGTCGGGCAGAAAGTTGCTTGGCGTAGGGCAGTTTCTCTTGGCGCAAAGCTAGGAAATAGCTGTAGTTATTGAGCACATAATCATTGCTGGGGTCTGCTTTTAGCACCGCCTCGTAGGCTTCGCTTGACTTTTCGTACTGCTCTAGTCCGTTGTAAACATCGCCTAGGTAGATATTGCAGTAGATGGTAAGCTCAGTATTATTAGACAATCGTCGGGCCTGATCGAGGGAGTAGGCTGCTTCATCGTAATTTTGCAAGGCGGCGTGTGCGGCACCGTTGTAAAAGTAGACAATGGCTTGGTTAGGAAATAGCTCTAGTGCCTGTTCAGAGTGTTTTACTACGCTATCGGTTTCTTGTAAAGTCTGAAACTCAATAGTGAGCAAATTTTGCCAAACGTCAAAGTTGGTATCATCGTACTGAATGGACTGTAGGTAATAATCACGGGCCTGACGGGCACTGTCAATAGCATTCAAGTAATCGCCTTTAATGATGTAGGCTTCGGCTTCATCGGGGTGCGACTCCAGCATTTTGTCCGTCAGGGTACTTACCAGTTGCTGATTGTTGGGCAACTCTCGAATGTACTTCGCTACCAGTTCTAGCTTAAGCTTTAAGTTTAATCCAGGGTTGGTAAAGGCCGCACTCATGTGTTTTTCGGCTTCCGCATCATTCCCCTGGTTCTGATAAATTTTAGCTAACAACAGCTCAGCTTCCGGATTATCGGGCGATATTTCCAGCAAACCCTTTAGGTACGGAATGGCATCTGCATCCTTGCCGTTAGAGATAAACATTTCGGCTAGCCCAATTACGTAATCGCCTTCACCCGGAAAAGTCTCAATAAGCTGCTCACCTTCGGTAATCGCTTTCTCCAGGTTGTTCTGTTGTAAGTAAATGCGCTGCTTGGCAGTGGTTACCTCCGGTAAGATTCCGTATTTCTGCTCAATGCGGTTATAGGTTTCAATGGACTGATCGAACTCCTGTTGGTAGAGGTAGAGAGCGGCTAGATCAAACAGGTAATCTTCGGTTTTATCTAGGCGGTCAATCATGGTTTCGTACACCAGGGCGGCTCCCGCAAAATCGGACTGCTGGGTTAAGACTTCGGCCTTGGTAAGATAGTAGTACTTGTTATCGGGGTCTAACTCAAGTGCACTGTTGGCGTGAACCAATGCATCGTCTAGCACTCCCTGCCGCGACAGAATAGAGGCAATTTTAAAGTGGGCCGCAGCATTGTTTGGGTCACTTTCCAGCGACTTTTCAAACAGGGCTAGTGATTTTTCAAAGTCCTCGAGGATATAATATTTAGCTCCTTCGGTGAAGTAGTAGGTTGCCTCCCGGATTTTCCGCTCCGCTTTGTCTTCTTTTTTATTCTTTTGACCAAAGCTATTAACTGACGCTAGCAAGATAAATACCAAGCTCACTCCAATACTTCGCCTTACAAAATCAGATACTTTCATGCTACAAAATTCTCTAACCGATTAGAGTGTGTTTGGATTTTATATTTAGAATCTATTATGAGGTGTTTTTTGGTCAGTCGCGCGGCGAACCGTCGAAGCTCTTTTTGAAGGCCGCAGTGGAACTGGGATAGCCTGAGCTATCGCCTGAAAAGAAGCCACCGTGGCGCGGCTGAAGTATGAACGAAAAATGGCCATCAGAAAACTAAAAGATAAAGTTCAAACGCGCTCTAAGTTAGCGCAGACTTGTTAAATTATAGACTTTTTCACGTACTAACAACGAATATGTTCCCCTCAGTAGTATAAACAAAATCAGTGCATGATTTTTACTAAATGAAGGTACCACCCTGTACTCAGCTAAAAAAACTGAAATAAAGAGATTTAGTACACTTTACAATGATGATTAATTAATAATGAGTGATGAATAATGTAATACCCATCAATCACCATTCATTAATCATTATCCATTCTCAATTGCTTGCCAGTGCTACCGTAGCCACCAGCTCCGCGAGTGGTTTCGCTGAGCGACTCTACGGCTTGCCAGCGAATTTGCTCGTGTTTAGCTACTACTATCTGGGCAATTCGTTCGCCGGGCTGTACGGTGTAGGCTTCGTTAGACAAATTTACTAGCAGTACTTTCACTTCGCCTCGATAGTCGGCGTCGATAGTGCCGGGGCTATTCAATACGGTAAGGCCGTGTTTGTAGGCTAATCCGCTACGGGGGCGCACCTGAGCTTCGTAGCCCACCGGAAGTTCCATGAAAAACCCAGTGCTGATTAACGCTCTTTCTAGCGATTGTAGCGTGACCGGAGCGTCGATGGCCGCGTGTACATCCATACCGGCAGCATGTTCGGTCTGGTAAGCGGGGAGGGGATGTTCAGATTTATTGACAATTTTTACTTGAATCATAGGTGGTTAGGCTTTACTGTAGGTCTGTAGGCTCTTCTTTTCTCGCAAGAAAACGATTAGGGTAAATAACAGGGTTAGTCCAATATTCAAACCGTTTTCCCCGAGAACTGACGTTAAATCTACGGCAAATGATAGATAAATCAAGCCAATACCAGCAATTAGGTAAGTCAGTGACGGGCCAAAGAAGTAGGGAATAGGGTAGTACTTTCGTCCGTAGTAGTAACACACGGAGCACATTATAAAATAGCAAGAAATACTGGCTACGGCACAACCCAAGTAACCCAGTACGGGAATGAGACCGATATTGACTACTAAAGTAACTACCGCACCCACGCTGGCGATGATTGTTCCGAAAATAGGTCGATCAGTGATTTTAAACCATACCGAAAGATTGATGTATATACCGTAAAGCATTTTTCCAAACAGCAGAAACGGGACGACATACAGTGCGTCCCTGAAACCTTCACTTCGCAGAAAAATAGTCCCGATAAGCTCTACATTAATACTTACGGCTACCAGAATAAGGATACTGAAGACCGTAAAATAGTGCATTACTTGGGCAAAGAGTGAGGGTGCATTTTTGTCTTCAGCTCCCGAAAAAAAGAAAGGTTCACCCGCGTAGCGAAAGGCTTGTACCGCCAGCAGCATGAAGATACTTAGCTTCACACTGGCTCCGTACGTACCTAAAGCTTGTAGTGAAGTTTTATCCGGGTAGAAATTTTCCGGTAGTAGATCGGCGAACAAAATAATATCAATCCGCTCGTTAATCATACCGGCTAAGCCCATGAGCAGAATAGGAGAAGCGTAGGCAAGCATAGGCTTAATAAAGCGATGATCCCAAACCGGCCGAAATTTGATCAGCCATTGCCACAAAAAAAGTGGGGTTACTAAGCTAGCGATTAGGTTGGCCAGAAATACGTAACTCACGCTGATTACTCCTTCTTCGCTGGCAAACCAAACCGAAGGGTTCATAAGTTGGGGTAGCAGCAGCAGAAAGAATAACTGAAGCCCGATCTGCAAACCAAGATTGGACAGCTTGGTAATAACAAACCATTTTGCCTTGTTCTCCAAGCGTAGTTGGGCAAACGGAATAGCGACAAACGCATCTAGCAGCATAATGATGGCTAGCCATCGAACAATGTGAGCATCCTCCGGGTAACCTAGCCACTGGGCAATAGTGGGTGCCTGCCAGAATAGCAAAGCTGATACTGTAAAGCTAATTAATAAGACCCAGGTAAGTGCTGATCGGAAGATTGTGATTTGGTCGGACTGATACTTTTTCTGAGAGGCAAAGCGAAAATAGGCGGTTTCCATGCCGAAAGTATACAGTATATTAAATAGAGCTACGTAGGCGTACAGTTCGCTCATCTTCCCGAATTGCGACTCGGTAAGTATACTAGTATGAATTGGAACAAGAGCATAGTTAAGAACCCGCCCCAGAATGGTGCTAACCCCGTAAAGGGCGGTTTGTCCGGCTAATTTTTTGAGTGGATTCATACGGTGGTGTTCTCAGCCAGCAGGCAGCAATGATCGTACCGAGTAGATCGGGTTGCGTAAACCGAATTAGGTGAACTCCACTGAGCAATCCGTAGGGGAAATCCGCAATTTGCTATTCGCCGGTAAATTGGGGAGCGCGCTTCTCTAAGAAGGCTTGGGTTCCCTCCACAAAGTCGCGCGACTTGCAGCAGGCGGCAAAGCTATTGGCTTCGGTTTGATAGCCGTTCTCTTCGGCTTCGTAGGCAGCGTTTACACAGTCTACCACCATACCAATTGCTAGTGGAGCTTTAGAAGTGATTTTTTTCAGTAAACGCTCGCAGTAGTCTACCAACGCGGCTTTATCTTCTACCAGTTGATTAACCAAACCAATTTCGTAGGCCCGCTCCGCTGAGATTGTATCGCCGGTCATCATTATTTCCAAAGCTCGCCCTCGGCCCACCAAGTTCGGCAGCCGTTGGGTTCCCCCGAATCCGGGAATCAGACCTAAATTAACTTCTGGCTGACCGAAAACAGCACTTCGGGAAGCAATCCGGATGTGGCAGGCCATCGCCAACTCACAGCCTCCGCCTAAGGCAAATCCGTGAACCGCAGCCACCACCGGTTTATCACATTTCTCGATAGAAGCAAATACTTCTTGCCCCACCTCGGCAAATTTGCGTCCGTTTACTTCATTGAGTTCAGAGACTTCTGCAATATCGGCTCCGGCTACAAAGGCTCGCTCGCCCGATCCGATAATAACCACCGCTTTTACATCGCTATCGTCGTAAATTTCCTGAAAAGCTTCGCCTATTTCTTCTAGCGTTGCCTTATTCAATGCATTCAGCTTATCTTCCCGATCGATGGTAAGCGTTAAGATACCATCCTTCACCTCGGTGTCGATATATTTATAATTTGCCATACTACCTTATTAAAACGTAAACTGTGTGCCCGCAACCGTAAAGCCAGTCAGGGACATTTATAAGAAGCTCTGTTTGAGCGTTCGCGCTTTTGAGGTGCAAATATAACAGGTGGGGTAGTATTCTCAAAAACCTGGAATATGTGCAGTTTTTTTACTATAAAATGCAGCTAAACTGCTTTAGTAATTTGAAACAAACATCTTGATTGCTAACGACGTTAACCATTCTTATTACATTCAGTTCAGCAAACTCAAAGCTGGATATAAATACTCATATTTCTTATTCATAAAGCACACACTATGTCAGAAAAACGGAAGATTACAGTTGCTCACGGCGACGGAATTGGCCCAGAAATTATGAAAGCCACTTTGGCCATTTTAGAGGCTGCGGGAGCAGCCATAGAACCGGAGGTGATTGAAATTGGGGAGCAGGTCTACCATCGGGGCGTGAGTTCAGGTATTGAACCTTCCTCCTGGGATTCGTTACGAAGTACCCAAGTTTTTCTGAAAGCACCTATCACCACTCCACAAGGAGGAGGTTTTAAATCGTTGAACGTAACTACCCGGAAAACACTGGGGTTGTACGCCAATGTACGTCCCTGCCGATCGTATAATCCGTATGTACCTACCCGCCACGATGAAATTGATATGGTGATTGTGCGGGAAAACGAGGAAGATTTGTACGCAGGTATTGAGCATCAGCAGACTGAGGAGGTAGTGCAGTGCCTGAAATTGGTGAGTCGCCCCGGATGCGAGAAAATAATTCGCTATGCCTTCGAGTATGCCGAAGCCTACGACCGCAAGAAAGTGACTTGCTTCTCTAAAGATAATATTATGAAGCTGACCGATGGCTTGTTTCACCGAACATTTGATGAGATAGCCAAGGAGTACCCCGATATTGAGAATGACCACATGATTATTGATATTGGCTCAGCTATTCTGGCGGATAAACCCGAGACGCTAGACGTTGTTGTTACCCTTAACCTCTACGGCGATATTATTTCTGATATTGCAGCTCAGATTGCCGGATCAGTAGGCTTGGGTGGCTCGGCGAATATTGGCGAGAGCTGCGCAATGTTTGAAGCTATTCATGGTTCAGCCCCGACCATTGCCGGAAAAGATGTTGCTAATCCTTCGGGATTAATTAACGCGGCTATTATGATGCTAGTTCATATTGAGCAACCAGAAGTTGCAACGCACATTAATAACGCTTGGCTCTACACCTTAGAATCAGGAGTGCATACGGCAGATATCTACCGAATTGGTAGGAGTAAGGAACTGGTAGGCACGCAGGCTTTTGCCGAAGAAATAATTAAAAATTTAGGTAAAACTCCCAAACGTCTGCATCCGGCTGATTACCACCAGATAAAAGGAAGAAAATTGCATTACAGTACGCCACCTAATCCTGACCGCCAGAAAGATTTGGTTGGGGTAGATGTATTCATCGACTGGAACGAAAGTGACCGTAATCCCAACGTTATTGGCGAAGGGCTATCAGCGATTAGCGGTGATGATTTTACGCTGCGAGTAATCACTAACCGCGGGGTAAAGGTATATCCTGATGGTTTGCCCGAAACGTTTTGCACTGACCACTGGCGTTGCCGATTTGTGGCGGAGGAAGGTAAAACTGTTTCTCACCAGCAAATCATTAGGTTGCTGAACCGCCTAGACGAGAACAACTTCGATTTTATTAAGACAGAGCAGTTGTATAACATTGATGGCCAGCGAGCGTACTCATTAGCGCAAGGGCAATAAATGAAATGATGACTAATGATTAATGACGGATGAATGGTGACAGATGATTTGTTTATCATTCATTTATCATTAGTCATTCTCTTCTGGGGTGGTTGGCTCCGGGGCTACTTCAACTTCCTCTGAATCTCCCTTTTCTTTTTCTTGGAGCTCATCTGGTGGTTGAACAGCCTCTGGGGCGTATTTCAGTAGTATGCTGTACCAGTTAACGAGCTTTTTCATGTCCGAGACGTATACGCGACTTTCGTCGTACTCGGGTACTACGTGTTTGAGGAACGCCTTCAGTTCTTCACCGTCCGAGGTATCTACGCCGGGGTCGTCGCCAAATTCTTCGTGAATCTTTTGAAATACATCTTCCAACGGAACGGCACCCTCGGCATCAGTAGTGTAGATAGATACTTCTTTGAGCACTGAGACCCGCTGGTTCATATTCACCATCATTTTCTTCTTCTGCTCGTCCAGTGATTCTACAATCATACCGGAACGGGAAGGCTTTAGTACGTGAAATAATCCGCCTTTCCCCGCAATTGCAGCAATTTCGCTTAAATCCATAATTTAGTGTTCTGTAATTAACGTTTAGGTAACGGGCACACCGCTTTTCTGTTACAAATAGAAGGCAAATATAAAGGTAATGTGTTATAGTGCGAAGTGTTATGGTACTGGGTGTTGAATTGTTCTGGATTTAGAGTTTAAAGTTCACGCTAATAGCACTTAAAGCTTATGACTCTGAATTTTAGAACATTATAACACGCAAACGCTATAGCACCAACAAACCACCTAAATACTCTAGAATATCCTCCCGTCCGGCTTTAGTTACAGATGAACTGGTTAGCATGGGGGGAAGTTCTTCCCAGGTTTCGCGCATCGCTTCTTGAAAGGCTCGGATAGATTTTCGGGTCTTCTTCTCGTTCTGCTTGTCAGCCTTCGTAAAAATAATAGTAAAAGGAATAGCGTGTTGACCGAGCCAATCAATAAAAGACAGGTCAATATTTTGGGGTGGAATGCGGGAGTCAATCAATACGAACAGGTTGACCAGTTGCTGGCGATTGAGTAAATAATTTTCAATCATCTTTCCCCAGTCATCTCGGGTAGTTTTACTTACTTTAGCGTAGCCGTAACCGGGTAGGTCTACCAAGTACCATTGCTGATTAATCAGAAAGTGATTGATAGTTTGGGTTTTACCGGGAGTATTGGAGGTTTTCGCTAGCTTCCTTCGCTCGGTTAGCATGTTGATAAGCGAAGATTTTCCTACGTTGGAGCGTCCTATAAAAGCAAACTCCGGCAATGTTCCTTCCGGACACTGATCGAGCTCCACACTACTCTTTACGAACTCCGACTGCTTAATCTTCATTGCTTTTCTGGTTCCTGGTTGGCCGGTGGATCACTCACTAGCTTAAACATCGGCCGTTTAATCACTGGGCGGTCGGTGCTATCTAATGACGACATCAGTTCTTTATTTTCTTCAATAAAACGATTGAAGGCTTGGCTTACATTGTCGTAGTGCAATCGGTACAGTACTACTCCGCTGTTTTCGCTCACAATCTTATCCGTTAGGTACAGCAAACGGGGGTTATCGGTCACTTCAATAATCCGGTCGGTGAGCGACAGCAGCGAATCACTTAGCTGTCCGGTAAGGCTATCGTATTGATAAATTTGGCGGGTATTGGCCATCGTGACCGAATCGAAGCGAGATGCCCGGAGCTTTTGCACCATTTGCTCTAGCAATGCCAGGGTATCAGAGCCAATCAACGATTTATGGGTTAATTCATCTAGAAGTTCATTAAGATACAGTAGTTTCTGCTCGTCGCTCTGCTTCACGGCAGTCCAGGCATAATTCAGGCTATCGTTCAGGTGATAGTATGTGCTGCGGAGTGAGTCGAACCGCTCAACCGATATTTGCTCCGCTTGCTGAGTAATTGCCGTACTACAACCCACTAGCCAGTAGCCCATTATAATCAAACCAAATTTGAGCAATACAGGCCGATAGCGCATAGAGAAGTATCAGTTTGTTTTATAGGGTAGAAACAAATACAATGATGGCTACGAATATAAGCCATTTGAGAAAGGAATTCGTACTTTGGCTGCAAATTGTTGTACACTGGTATGCCTGCTTCTGATAAAAAATATTTACAAAACGCCTACGAGTATTTTCATAGGCTGAATGTTACGTTCTATTTATTAATTGCCGGTCCGCTAGTAGGCTTTTGCTACGCCTATTTGCAACAAGAAGCCGCCGGTGGATTACAGCCTACGGTATATCTTTCGTGGGTACACTTGGCTTTAATGATAGGGGCAGCGTTGGTTATACTCTTAGGTTACCGCAACTATCAACGAGCATTACAAACCATAGATACAGATTGGTCTTTTCAAGAGAAACTGGCGTTTTTTTACCACAAAAGCCGGGAGCTACACCTGTATTTCATGCTAAGTAACGCCCTGGCAGCTTTAGGGTTGTACTTAACGGGCGAGCATTTATTCGCCGGGGTCTACGCTATTGTGCTAGTTGTGTTCTCGCTATTTCGCCCCACCCCTCGCCGAATTGTTCGTGACTTAAAATTGACCAAAGCTGAAAAAGAAAAACTAGTCGGTGGTCAAGATTATGGAGAGAGTAACCCAGAAGAGAGTTAAATTTGAATGTCAAAGAATACTCGCCGCAGCTAGTATTTCATAGGTGGGAATACTTATTAACTGCAACAATGTTAGCTGTAGCAAGCTTACACAGAATTGAGAATAGTGGTATTTTACTATTTTGTCTTTCCGCTTCATTTGTTGGTTATGTCTCAACCTTCTTCCTCTCAGATACAAGATTGGTTTCCCAACCTGTTTATCCCCGGAGCAGGTAGATCAGGTACTACTACTTTACACTACTGCCTTAATCAGCATCCGGAGATTTATATGGCGCAAGACAAAGAACCTCATTTTTTTAGTAATGATCGCACTTTTCAGTTATTACACGAATACTATGAGCCGTTATTCAGAAAAGGTATAGGATGTCGCTATCGAGGCGAAGCTAGCGTGGCCTATATGAGTAGCACAAAAGCTATTAAGCGAATAGCTGTATGGACTCAATACCCAAAGTTTATTTTCATACTTCGTAATCCTATTGATAGGGCTATCTCTCATTACTGTTATCGAGTAGGCCAAGGCTTTGAGAACAAAAGTTTTAAAGAAGCATTCAGCAGTAGCTCGACTATACAGAATAAAGAAAATATACATGCATCTTACTGTACGGAAGGATACTACGGGCAATGGCTAGAGCGCTACTATCATGCCTTTGGAAAAGATGCTATTCATGTTATTACCACTGAGGAGCTGTCTCGACACCCAGAAGAAGCAATAGCTTCTTGTTTCCTATTTTTAGGCTTACCCAGTTTAGTAGACGTAGTAATTCCCAAGTTAAACCCAAGTATACAGTTAAAAAAACCGCAGCTATACAAGAATATAGTGGAAATGATGTCTGAAAAAAGCGAGAGTTGGTGGAAAAAGAAGTATCAAGAATTAGTGCCTAGTCGTAGCAGAATTACTATCCGAAGAAGCGTAGTGCGTTTATTAGAATACAGTAAAAACAAAATGTTTGCTACTAAGGAACCGCCACTTTTTGATGAAGAAACAAGAGAATGGATAGCGAACTACTATCATTCAGATGTCAGCAACCTTAAAAAGGCTACGGGGCGACAGTTTAATGAGTGGAAAGAGTTTTTGGTTTAGTGATCATATTTTGTATGGTATTAAATAATAAAATACTAAATAAATAAGCTGTTTTCCAATGTTTCTTAAAGATAGCGGGCTTTAACTCAAAAAGTATTCTCATCAGTAGAGATCGACATTCCTGTGTAGTCTCAGTCATTTTCAAGGCTTTTCGGCAAACTAAATACGTTGAATGCAATTTCGGATCGCCGGGGTGGTATTGTTGAGCTGACATAGAATCTACGTGTTTACGCACCTGCGTAGTACATATGTCTAGGTAAGCATACTTCCACGTTCGGGCCGAACGCACCCAGAAGTCGAAATCTTCGTAAGCCAGTTGTTCGTCGTAGCCACCCAATTCGTCTAGCACCTGTTTTCTTATCATCATAGTCGGAGCCGAAATGAAATATTGAGCTAGTACGTCAGCGTACACATCACCTACCGGAATAGGGCGAACGTGCTTTAGGCGATCTTGGTAGTGGTACCAGAGGTGTCTTCCGCCTTCGTCTACATACTCGGCTTCGGTAAACACAACTCCGTAATCGTTTGATAAGCTTTCAAAGTACGCCACCTGCTGTTCAATCCGTTGGGGAAGCATGCTATCGTCGGTAGCAAAATCAATAATGTACTTACCGCTGGCTAAAGCTAGCCCTCGGTTAAAAGCGGTGCAGTTCCCTGCATTTTCGGACAAAAAAAGCGTCTTTATCGGGTAAGTAAATGGATTCTTTTCCAAGTATCTTTTTGCAAGGTTAACACTAGCATCAGTGCTGGCATCATCTACTAAAATAACCTCTATTGCCGAATATGTTTGTTGAGCTATTGAAGATAAGGCTTCTTCTAAGAATTGGGCGTGATTGTAGCAGAGGGCGATCACCGATACCAACGGTTGGCCTACCATTTTAGTAGATAGCTTTTTTTATAAGAAGCTACTCCGCCCATTCTTCTTTTGAAGTTCTGGATGGATTCAGATCCAATCCCCAAATCTAATAAGGCAAGCTCGTTAGACTGACAATAGCGGTAAATATGCGATAACAACAAGACAGTGGGACTATAAGAGCTATACGTAAGTAAAGCTGTATAGTAAAAGGTATACACGATGGAATGAGATACCTGTACGGCAATGCAGGAGGCAACCCGGTCTTGTGAACGACATACTGAAAAAAGCAGATAACGATCAGGAAAAGCCTCAGCGTACTTCTGTAAGTCGCGTAGAGGAATCGATAGTTTCCGTTGACGGGTTTGGTAGCTCATCTCTATGAATCGGTAAACCTCACACAGTTTCTCAACTGGTTCTTTAACAACAATAAATTCAGCTTTAATAGATTTTGCTAATCTTCCTTTTTGCCCAGCCTTCATCTTGAGCAGTAAGCTATAGCTATCAACTGAGATGTGGTAATTCACTTGTTCATCTTTCACAAGAAAACCCAATTCTTGCAATACCTGATAAAATATTTTGATATCAGTACGGTAAGACGGAATACAATCCCTAATTTCTATTGATCTGACCTGTTGCTGAGTTAATTGCTCGCGGACAAAGGCTAAAAAATCTGACAACTGCTCATTGGTAAGCGAAGTACTGTACTCCAGTGAGCCAAACGGAAGTTCCGGTAAGCTGATAGCTTGGAGTGTACCATCTTGTTGTTCTCGGATAGTGAAATGGATGCGGGCTTCAATACTACGCTTCTGATGATTGATAGCATAGAACGACTGAATTGGATAGTCTTTCAGTGCCAGAAATGCTTCCTGATTATACAAAAAAGGCTCAAAAGCTAGCAAGTACCCCGTAGGCCGTGATCCAATACTGTATTCTAACTTTGGTAGGGGCAAAATTATTAGAATATTATAGTTGTTACCATTTGTATGCTTAAAGGTAACGTAATTCTATAATAAACGGCAAACCTACAGTACTGTTGAACAACAGAGGTATATTCTTGAATAATCAATCTACTTAAAATAGCAAAAAAGAACGGCAGGTACTTCATTCAGCGAAGTGGTGCCGTTCTGTAATTAGAAGTAAAATAGGTAGTACTGGAAAGTAATGGAGAATGAATAATGGTTAATGAATGGTGAGTGATATTTGATTCATCATTAATCATCACTCACTAGTCATTGTGGCAAAGTGTGCTTTATCTCTACTGAGCCATGTAGCCACCGTCAAGTGGGTAGTAACTTCCGGTAGCAAAGGAGGCTTTTTCGCTGCTGAGCCAAATCACCATTTCAGCTACTTCTTCTGGGGTGCCTAACCGACCAATAGGATGTTTCTGGCGAAGTTGATCTACCGCTTCTTCGCCCAAAACATCTAACAGTGGGGTTTGAATAAAGGCCGGACCCAAAGCGTTAATTCGTATTCCTTGAGCGGCATACTCCAGAGCAGCACTTTTTGTAAGCCCGATGATACCGTGCTTAGAAGCCGAGTAGGCAGCAGCGTAGGGCATACCCAACTGCCCCATAACCGAAGTAATATTCACAATACTCCCTCCGGTTTTAAGCAGTTCGGGAATTTCGTACTTCATACTGTGAAAAATGCCCGACAAATTAATTTGGATAACGTGCTGCCAGTTTTCTTCAGTGCAGTCGGCCAGGGGCACCAGGTCACCGCTAACTCCGGCGTTATTACAGGCGTAGTCTAACTGCCCGTACTTTTCAACTACAAATTTAATCAGGCTTTCCACCTGATTCGCTTTTGAAATATCTACGGCATACGCGGCCGCCTCACCGCCTGCTTGGCGAATTTCAGCTACAGTTTCCTCGCCCTTCTCTTTACGTCGGTTGGCTACTACTACTTTGGCGCCCTGTTTAGCGTAGGCTAGGGCTACGGCTTTTCCAATTCCGGAAGATGCTCCGGTAACTAATGCTACTTTATTGTTCATTGGTATGTAATATTTACGCAACAAACAAGAAAGATGCAGAACAGTTTATAATTTATCTATAAATTATCAGTGATTTCTAGATTTGTTATTAGCATAATCAGCTAAGAAATCATCACAAGGATAGCACGATAGAAACTTAGTTTGCATTCACAGTAGGTCTGCGGATAGAGCAAATTTTAATGAGCGGGTGCTCACGACCTATCATACCATCCTTAGCTATTATTAAGAGACAACTGCCGACTTGCTTCGTTCAAACCAAGCCAGTGTGCCTTCTAAGTTGGGGAAGTTTTGTACGGGCAGATTAGCCTCATTAGCTGCTTTCTCCACACTATTCATACTTGCATTGGTAAAATGTTTCTCACCAACGATAATACCAACGTGTTTGACGGGAGTGGTAGTAAGCAGTTTAGGAACGAACTCTTCTTTAATCCAACTTTGATTTTCCGCAGAAAGCACCTCTAAGTTACGATGGTCAGACACCCAAAAGCGTAAGTCTTTCTGGCGAATAAGATCGTAGGCCATATTCATTGCTTCGGTGAGCGCTGCGTAGTTCTGAAACCCGCTCCAGGTGAGTAGCATCACCTGCTGTTCAGGCGAATACTCAATCTTGGCGTTCTTCTGTTCCCAGTGTGTAATTGTGTTCATATTGCTTTTGTTTAAATAGAAGATGATATAATCTAATACAAAAGTAGTGGGTTTGGGGAAGAGCAAAAGTGAGCCTTAATGATAAGCTTACCTGTGTAATATAGTATCCGGCTAACAAAAGAAAACCTTCTTCTTTAAACGTAAAACCGTCCTGATGCTGCTCATTCGTACCTTGGCGGTATAGTCAGCAGCAAAAGGCTCAATCGGGTGGTGCCTCCGATCGTATCAGGTATTTATCATTTTCGCCCAGAAACAAAGCAGTTGATCACCCTTTACTTACATCATTCGTTCCGTAGTGAGTCAACTGGATTGGCCACCGCTGCCCGAATAGACCGGAAACTGACTGTAACTAAAGCGATTAGCAGACCAACCAATGCCGCTATTAAAAACATCCACCAGGCTAGGTCAATTTTGTAGGTAAAATCAGCCAGCCACTGTTGCATAAAGTAGTAACCCAGTGGAGCGGCTACCACGAAGGCAATTCCCACCAGCAGTAGCAAATCTTTAGTGAACAGATATACAATGTGTAACACGGTAGCCCCTAGCACTTTTTGAATGCCCATCTCCTTAGTTCTCTGCGCGGTGATAAAACTAATGAGTCCGTATAACCCCAGACAGCCAATAAAAATGGCAATACCAGCGAAGAGAGAAAGTAAGCGGGAGGTTCGCTGCTCTTTTTCGTACAGCGTAGCCAGGTCTTCATCCAAAAACTGATAAGTGAAGTAGTACTCAGGAAAAATCTCTTTCCACTGCTGCTCAATATGGGCAATAGCTTCTGAGGCTTGTAGCATATTGATCTTGAAAGATGCTTGTTGAAACATATTGGGAAATCGCGCCATGACAACCGATGGAATCTCTTGCTGGAGCGAGAGCGAATGAAAGTCCTTAACCACCCCAGTAATCGGCGCTTTTAATCCGTAGAAGCTCACTATCGTACCCAAAGCATCTTGTGGATTCTGAATACCATTATCCTTTAGGAAGGTTTCATTCACTAATATTTGCGTAGAGTCACTACTTTGTAGGTTACGACCAGCCAACAACGGAATATTGTACAGATGTATATAATGTTCGTCAATAAGCTTTATCTCGGTTGACTGTTCTTCGTTCGGAGTTTTCTCAAAGGTGTAGCCTGTCCACCATTTGTTAATTGTAGCCGAAGGAGCGTTCAGGGAGAAACTAGTCGCTTCAATAGCCGAGTTCTGGGCGGTAGTATTTCGGAGGGCTTGCAACGTTGAGGGATTGCTTTCTGGGATTTCAACTACAACTACCGCCTCTTTGTCGAAGCCTAAAGCGGTGGTGTTGAAGTAGTGCATTTGACTGACTACTACAATGGTGCAAATAATAAGCATTTGCGATAGAGCAAACTGAAAAATAATGAGTCCGCGGCGTAAGTTCACCCCCCCAGTTTGCTGATTGGTCAGCGTATTTTTGAGCGTGGCTGCCGGACGAAACCGCGCCAGTACCACAGACGGATAAAAGCCAGCTAGTACGCCTACTGCGAGTGATATACCGAAAGCGATGAGTAAGGTCAACGGTTGATACAACCAGGATATGTCCAGTGTAACTCCTAATAAGTTAGGCAGGTAGGGAAAAACCATAACAACTATCAGATAGGCCAAAAGGAGGGCAATGAGAGTGAGCGTAAACGTTTCGCTCATAAACTGACCAATCATTTGATGGCGAGTGCTTCCTAACACTTTGCGTATGCCTACTTCTTTGGATCGCTTTACGGCTTGGGCAGTGGCTAAATTCACAAAGTTAATGCAAGCGGTTACCAGGAGAAAAAAGCCGATAAGAGATAAACTTGTAATAGTAGACTTACTAATAGAGCGTTTAGAGAAGTTCGTGCTACCTATATCGCCGTTATAGTGAATCTCAGACAGAGGCTGCAAAACATGAGTAGTTTTTTCATCGGCTACTTCCTGACTAACGTACTTGCTAATCGTGGCGTGAAACTGCGTTTCTACTTCGCTTGGATTAGTGCCTTCGTTGAGAAGTACGTAGGTGTGATGGTAAGAGTTAGTACTTAAGTCGTACTCAGCTTGGTAACCACCTTTTTGCTGAAAGGTAGCGTAAGAAACTGCTATCTCAATCGGCATGTCGGTGTTCAGTGGCGTATCTTGAATAATACCACTCACAATGAGATCGTATTCATTATTCAACTTCATTCGTTTTCCTAGCGCATCTCCGTCGAAGTACTTATCGGCTAAGGCCTCGCTAATGGCTACCTGCCCGGATTCCGATAGCGATTTTTTCGGGTCACCTACCTTCCAGGGGAAGTGAAAGATCTCAAAGAATGAAGGAGTTATAAAGTAGATATGCAACTCGCGGGTCAGCTCTTCGTTTATTTTAACCTGGGTTTGGGCCGGGTTTAGTCGGTAGGCTACGGCTACGTTCTCTATACCAGTGAATTCGTTTTCTATCACCGGCATCAGCCCGGTCGGCGTTCCGGTATCGCCCTCCTCCCGCACTTCATCAGGATTCCCCGTTAGCACTCGGTAAATGCGATCAGCCTGAGGATGAAAGGTATCGAAACTCAGCTCAAAGCTCACCAACAAAAAGATAACAAGTGCTCCGGCAATACCCAGCGTAAGTCCGGCAATATTGATCGCTGCAAAGCTTTGGTGCTTCTGAATATTTCTGAGAGCGATGGTAAAATAGTTTTTGAACATAGCGGTGTGATTTGTAGGATAGTATTTTCTTTTTCGGATATAATCAGGGTGCAGAAACATCAGTACATTGAACCAGTAAAGTAATTGAGCTCGTCGTAGCCATTTTGCTTCCACTCTCCGTCGGAACAACTCGTACAGATCGCCTTCTACCTCGTCCAGCAGTTCGGGGCGACAGTACCAGCGAAGGAAGCGGGTAGCCCAGAGAGGCGGGGATTTACTATCTTTACCACCCTTACTCATTGCGTAGAGAATCTACCGGATTGGCCAGAGCGGCTTTGATGGATTGGAAACTGACGGTTAGCATTGCAACGAATGTAGCTGTCAACCCAGCCAGCGCAAATACCCACCAAGGCATCGGCGTTCGATAGGCAAAGTCGGCTAGCCATTGCTGTAGCACGTACCACGCAATAGGAGTAGCAATGATGAAAGCAATGAGCACCAGCACCAAAAAGTCTTTGGATAACAAACGCACAATACTGCTTTCGGTGGCTCCTAACACTTTACGGATACCAATTTCTTTGGTACGTTGCACAATCGTATAAGAAATTAATCCCAGTAATCCGAGGCAAGCGATGAAAATAGCTAAACCCGCAAAGTAGACGAAAAGCTGCCCGAAACGAACTTCCGCCCGATACTGTCGGTCAAAAGCTTCATCAAGGAAGAAGTAGTTAAACGGACGCTGCGGAGCCAGGTCTTGCCATTGCTGTTCTAATTCAGATACTGTCGCAGACAAGTTTTCGCTACGTAGGTTGAGCGAAATATACTGAGAAACATAAGGTACCC
The DNA here is from genome assembly GCF_030506325.1 of Tunicatimonas pelagia. Classification (NCBI taxonomy): domain Bacteria; kingdom Pseudomonadati; phylum Bacteroidota; class Cytophagia; order Cytophagales; family Catalimonadaceae; genus Tunicatimonas; species Tunicatimonas pelagia. The sequence goes on from NZ_CP120683.1 coordinate 4,862,574, forward strand.
AGCGAATAGTCATGGGCTTTACATTTTCTTGTAGTGAGCGGAAATGGTAGTCTTGTACTACTCCCACAATTTCTCCTTCTACTCCCCATTGCGAGAAACGCTTTCCGATAATATCTTCTGACTTAGCATAGCCGCAACTTTTTGCCAAAGCCTCATTTATGATCAATGTAGAGCTATCGGTTGCAAACTCCGGTGAGAAGTACCGACCCGCAGTAAGCTCTATTTCGTAATGACTGAGAAAGTTATGGTCTACGTAGAACTGGTTGACATTGGTGGCTTGCATGTCGCCATCAGGATTTTCTATTTCGGTAAACGCGTGGTTGTTGGCCCGGCCGGGCACACTGGATGAGGTAGATAGAGATTGCACGGACGGGTGTCCACTGAGCTGCTGTTTAATCGCTTCTATATTCTTTTGTACGGCTGGGTCACCTCGGAAATCAATCACTAACATCTGATCTTTTTTAAATCCTAGTGACTGGCTTTTCATGAAGTCTAATTGAGCGTATACTACCATTGTACCAGCAATTAGTACAATAGAAATGGCAAATTGGGCAACCACTAGCACTTTTCGTAGTACAATCCCTCGCTGACTGCTACTGAAACGTCCCTTCAAAATAGTAGCTGAACCGAAACCAGAAAGCACAAGTGCTGGATAGATACCGGCCAGTAAACCAATCATCAGTGTGAACACCGTAAAAATGGGTAGATAGTAGGTCTCCTGAAAAACACTATCGGCTACGGTCTTACCTGCTAACTGATTAAAAGTAGGCAGTAACACCTCACCTAAAAGTAGTGCTATTGCAAAAGCCGTCAGGCTAAGCAGCACCGACTCCAGGAGAAATTGCGTAGTTAGCTGACGACGAACCGCACCTGCTACTTTTCTAATACCCACTTCCTTAGCTCGCTCGGTAGCCCGGGACGTAGCCAGATTCATGAAATTAATACAGGCAATCAACAGGATGAAAACGGCAATCGCTGAGAATATTCTCACGTTGGTTAAACTACCGATGATAAATCCGCCCCGATCCGAGAAGTAAACTTTCGATAATGGTTCTAGAAACAATGTGTAGTTCATTCCATTATTAAGGTTATCCTCGCTGATGTACTTTGATAGAAAGTTGGGCAGTTTACTTTCTAGCACTTTCGGATCAGCTCCCTCAGATAATTGTACGTACGAAGTGTAGCCGAAATTACCCCACTGCTCCGATCGAGTAGGGTTAAGTTCTTCTAGCTCACTAGAGAGCGAAAGAAACACTTGAGCGTCAAAACTTGAGTTCTTGGGTATATCTCGCATCACTCCGGTTACAGTGCAATTATACTCTTGCTCTATCAGCAACTGTTGACCTAGTGGGTCTTCATTGCCAAAATACTTCTGAGCACCTTTTTCCGTTAGCACGATGCTAAATGGCTCTTTTAATGCAGTTTTCGGATTGCCTTGTAGTAATGTGAAGCTAAAAACATCAAAAAAGGTAGAGTCCACCAGCATCGCTTCATCTTCCTCAAACGTTTTATCATCCGTTTGCAAAAGAAATGCAGCGTCATCTATGCGCACCATATTTTCTACTTCGGGAAAGTCAGTCTTCATATAAGCTGCCATAGGAGATGAAGTACCTTTCTCGTAGATGATCTCTGTAGGAGTTTTAATATCAACCACGACTCGGTAGGTGCGATCCGCTTTAGAATGGAAGTTATCATAGCTTAATTCATGGTTGACATAGAGAAAGATCAGCAAGCAGCAGGTCATACCGATGGCTAAGCCTAACACGTTAATGGTTGCGTAAAATTTATGCTTCACCGCATTGCGGGCGGTAACTTTCAGATAGCTTCTAAACATGGCAGTGTGATTAATTGAGTTATATTGTTTTCGTTTTCGGATATAGTCAGGGTGAAAGAACATTAACACATTGAGCCAGTAGCGTAACTGCGCTCGTCGAAGTCCTTTCGCTTCTACTCGTCGCTGAAACAGCTCATACAAATCCCCTTCTATTTCATCTAGTAGCTCTGAGCGGCAGTACCAGCGGAGGAAGCGAGTAGCTAAGCGGGGTGGGGATTTACTATCTTTGCTGTCCTTACTCATTGCGCAGAGAATCTACCGGATTGGCCAAGGCGGCTTTGATGGATTGGAAGCTGATGGTAGCAATGGCGATCAACAATGCTGCTCCACTGGCCAGGACAAAAATCCACCAGCCCAACTCAGCCTGGTAGGCAAAGTCTTGCAGCCAGTGCCGGGCTGCCCACCAGGCTAAGGGCCAGGCAAACAGGTTGGCAATCATAATCAACCACAAAAAGTCTTTGGAAACCAACCTTACAATGCTACTGACCGAAGCACCTAATACCTTACGGATACTAATCTCTTTGACCCGTTGCTGTGCCGTAAAGGTAGCCAGTCCGAACAATCCCAGACAAGCGATAAAGATAGCCAGACCGGAGGCTGCCGTAAACACCTGCTGATATTGCTGCTCCGCCTGATATTGTTGGTTGTAGCGTTCATCGGCGAAAAAGAACTCAAAGGGGTTGCCCGGAAAATATTCTTCAAAGCGCTGTTCCAGTTCGCTAACCTTAGCCGGTAGCTGGTCTGTGGTGAGTCGCACCGTAAAGAATACGCCATTATTACGCGGCATGAAGATCATAGGAGTGATGGCCTTTTTGAGCGACTGATGGTTATAATCATGCACCACACCGATAATCTCTCGTTCTCTGCCGTACAGTATCTTTTGTCCAATGGCTTCCTGGGCGGAGGCAAAGCCAAGTTCCAGTGCCGCTTTTTCGTTTACCATCACCTGGTCTACCTGATCGGGCGGGCTTTCGCACATTTGTGGCGTAAAGTTTTTTCCGGCGATGAGCGTAATGTCGTAGGTATCTAAGTAACGATGATCAATATTCAGAAAATCATACACCTTCTTCTCATCTTCCGGTGCCGGATGAAGGCTAGTCACGCCCGACGTACTGAAGTTGTAATACATACCCGGTACGCTGCCGCTGTTGGTATAGTTCTGCACAAAAGACAATTGTTCCAGTTCGTTTTGGAAAGAGGCGGTTCGCTGCGCAAATGAATCGTCTTTGCCTACCGAAGGCGCATAAAAAGTAAGCAGTTGCTCCATGTCCATATGTAAATCGCGATTTTGCATAAACTGCAACTGACGAAACAGCACCAACGTACCGATCATAAGTATCACTGAAACCGAGAACTGGAAAACTACCAGTACCCGGCGAAGCAGCACCCCCTTGCCGGCTTGGCCCAGTGCGCCTTTCAGTACCCGGAGTGGCTTGAAGGAAGATAGTACAAAAGCAGTATAGCTGCCTGATGCCACAGAGCCGGCCAACAGCAACAAGACGCCTAACATCCAATCATGTTGCGGCGCCAGGCTGGCCAGCGAAAGCGTTTGCCCGGTGAGTTGGTTGAAATAATCCTGAACGAGCATAACAAGTAGCAAAGCCAGTCCGAACGCCAGGCTGTTCAATAGAAAAGATTCTCCCAAAAATTGCCCGATCAACTGCTTCCGCCGAGCTCCTACGACTTTGCGAACGCCTACTTCTTTGGCCCGCTTCATCGCACCAGCCGTAGAAAGATTGATATAGTTGAGCCAGGCAATGAGTAAGATCAACAAAGCAATACCGCTCAGCATATACACAAAGGGCAGCTTGCCAAACGTAGGATCGGCATCGCCCAGGGATTGAGCCAAATGGACATATCGGAAAGGCTGCAGGCGAATGAGATCCTCGTCATCCGGCTGTAAGGTCATTTTATAGTCGGTAAGTTGCCCTTGCAATGCTTTAGGGTCGGTGCCGTCTTGGAGAAGCAAATACGTGTATACATATTGCGCATCTACATTGTCTAACCTCGCCCAATCGTTGCCATTACGGTTAGCCGGGTTAGCCAATGTCTGCAAAGAAAAGAGCATATCATACCGGATATCGGAATTTTCGGGCATGTCCTGGTAGACGATGCCTACCGTATAAGCCGTATTGCCAAACATATTATTCAGCGTCAGCACCTTACCGATAGGCTCTTGGTCGCCAAAATATTTCTGGGCATACGATTGAGATAGGGCAATCGTATTGGGTGATTGCAGCGCGTTCGGGCTGCCTTGCAACACCGGAAACGAAAACATACGAAAGAAGCTACCGTCGGCATACGCGATAGGCTCCGCTTCCAAGTGCGATTGCAGGTACTGACCCAGGCTATCGTCGTAATACGTGACCGTCCCCCGGGCAACGCCTTGGGCGAGGCGGCAAAAGTCGGCTACCTCCGGAAAATTTTCTTGGCTGAAAGCAGCCACCCCGGGCGAGATGACCTCCATACTTGGCTGCCCTTCTTTCTGAAATAACACCCGGTACAGATTGGGCAGTTGCGTATGAAAGCGGTTGAAACTCTGCTGATAACCGACATATTCCAGGATCAGGATGAAAGCAGCCATACCCAAAGCCAGTCCTGACAGGTTAATCACCGAAAAAGCTTTGTGCTTTTGCAACTGGCGAAAAGTGATGTGGAAATAGTTTCTAAGCATAGCGGTATGATTGGTAGGGTAATATTTTCGTTTTCGGATATAATCAGGATGAAAGAACATCAATACGTTGAGCCAGTAGCGTAGCTGCGCTCGTTGTAACCCTTTCGTTTCCACTCGCCGTTGAAAGAGTTCGTACAAGTCCCCTTCTACTTCATCGAGCAACTCCGAGCGGCAGTACCAGCGCAGAAAAATGGTAGCAGCATGTGGGGGCCTCTTCACTACTCGTACTTTAATGATTTAGCCGGATCAACCGTAGATGCCTTGATGCTTTCGTAAGCTACGGTGAGCAGGGTGAGTCCTACGATGATGGCGACCGAAAGCGCGAAGATCATCCAACCCATATCGATCCGATAGACAAAGTTCTGAAGCCAGTCCTGCATCAGAAAGTACCCTAGTGGTAAAGCAATCAGGCAGGCGATCAGAATCATTTTTAGGAAGTTGTTCACCAGCATAACCAGGATTTGCGGCACAGTGGCTCCTAGCACCTTCCGAATGCCGATCTCCTTGGTCTTCTGTTCAGCAGTGTACGAGGCCAACCCATACAGTCCTAAGCAAGCAATGAATACCGCTAGTACCGAAAAGAGCCGGACGAGGTTGGCCATCTTAAGTTCGGCGTAATACATCCGACCAAATTCATCACTCAGAAACCAGTAGTCAAAGCCTACTCCGGGAAGCACTTCTTTCCAGGCAGCCTCTAGGTTGGCTAACTTTTCCGGTAGATCATCGGCAGGCAGCTTCACGTACAGAATCTGATTGCTGGGGTGCGGTTTTCCCAGAATAGCTACCGGCTTAATAGCAGTATGAATCGACTCGTAGGGAAAATCTTTTACCACTCCGACAATCTGACCGGTTTGGTTGGTCGCCGTATCCGATAGCGTAAGACCAATCAACTCCTCAGGAGTCTTGTTGAGACTGCGTGCTGCCGCTTCGTTAAGCATGTAATTGTTAGAATCAGCCACGTTTTGGCGATCAAAGCTTCGTCCGGCTACCAGTTCCAGATCGAACACTTCAGGAAAATCATAATCACCATTCAGTCGGTCCCATCGATATACCTGTTCGCCGCTTAGTTCGGGAACTGTAAAAAAAGCATCCAGTCCCATAAAACCTTGTCGCTGGGGCAAGTGACCCGCTAGCGTTACGTCCGTGATACCAGGATCAGCGAGTATCTCATTTCGGAGTGCCTCAAACCGTTCTATTGGAGCAATGCCTCCGCCGAAACGCACTGATACAATCCGGTCGGCTTGCTCGTACAACTTGGTGCTTTGCAGCATATTCATCTGCTGAAGTACAACCCCGGTGCTTACAATTAACAATACCGAAACAGCAAACTGAGAAATTACTAAGGCACGGCGGAAGTAGGTTGGTCCTTTGCTGAGCGTGAGTTTGCCCTTCAGCACCGCCACTGGTTTAAACCCCGATAGAAAGATAGCCGGATAGCTACCTGCCACAAAGGCCATGCTCAACCAGATAAGCACCAACCCGATCAGAATGTTAATCTGCCCCAGCGAAGCCACTGTGAACTGCTTGTCAGCTAGATTGTTAAAGGTTGGTAGAGCAAAGGCAACCAGCACCAAGGCAAGCAGCAGTGCTACCAGAGTAACAAGCAAAGATTCTTGTAGAAACTGCACCATCAGTGCGCGCCGACTGCTGCCCAGCGACTTACGTACGCCTACTTCCTTGGAGCGCATCATTGACTTAGCTGTGGCTAAGTTCATATAATTGATGCTGGCAATCAGCAGAATAAGCAGTCCAATAGAGCTAAAAATAATCACGTAGTCAATGTCGGCCGTAGCGTCCCACCACGACCAGTCGGTTTCGCTGTCAAAGTGAAAGTCGGTGATGTTTCGTAGAAAAGGGGCGTGTTGATGGGCCTGATCAGCCAGATGTTCGCGAACAATCCGGTCTAGCCCGGCCTGTACCTGGTTGACATCGACTCCTTCGGCCAGACGAATGTAGGTGGGTACGTAGTACTTATCCATTCCCGATAAGAACTCGCTCATGGGTATTCCGAAGGTTTCCTGAGCAATATTCATGATCTCGATAGGAATCAGGTAGTCAGGCTGCATCAGTACGTTACTAGGGTAGTCTTTCATTACCCCGGTGACGGTGAGTGTTACGTATTGGTCGGTAATGAAAATATGCTTCATCTCCAGATCATACCCTACCACGTCAGTATCGCCAAATAGGCGTTGGGCGGCTGTCTCGGACAGTACCACACTATTAGGTTGGGAGAAAACCTGGTCCTGGTCGCCTTGCAGCAGCGGAAAGTACATGACTTGAGGATACGATTGCTCTACCAAAAACACTTCGCCATCCTGCGTCAGCAACGTTTTGTCTTCCTCTGGATTTCTCATACTGTAGGGAAATCCCAGAGAAAGGTAACGAAACACATCGGTTACTTCGGGTATCTGCTCTTTTAGCAGTTGCGACCAGCCGGAGGGTACGGCACCGTAGATTGCTTTCTCCCCCTGCTCATTAGTAAATTCCTCTCCAATACCGAAGGTTAGGTCTGGGGCCGGGTGGATCGTATCGTAACTTAACTCGTCCTGCGTGTACAGGAAAATCAGAATGGCTGAAGCCAATCCGATAGCTAATCCAGTGGTGTTAAGTAGAGCGGAACCTTTCCGTTTGACAAATCCTCGCAGGGCGACTTTAAGATAATTTCTGAGCATAGCAATATGATTAGTAGGATACTGTTTTCGTTTTCGGATATAATCAGGATGCAGAAACATCAGTACATTGAGCCAGTAGAGCACTTGCGCTTTCCACATTCCTTTTGATTTCACTCTTCGCCGAAATAATTCGTACAAGTCGCCTTCCACTTCATCCAGTAGCTCCGGTCGGCAGTACCAACGCAAGAAGCGGGTGGCTCTCTTGGGAGGTAATGCGTCGTTTTCTGGGGTAATGTCGGAATGGCTCATGCAGTGGGCTACATCTGAAGTGCGTTGAATAGACTTCTATTCGTTGAAAGTATGTTACTGTAAAAGCCACCGAATCACCTCGGACATAAACTGCTGACTTGGATAATTCACTCCTTTCCACTCGGTCATGTATAGAGAAGCCATACCATCACCCATCACGATAATCTTTCCTCCACTCTCAGTGACTTTATAAGTGCCAAAAGCTTCGTCGGATTGTTGGTTAAAGCAGAAGGGAGTGCCCCCGTTCAGTAGCCTTCCCCCGTGGTAGATCACGTCCATTTTTTCGGAAACCACCACACTCGGAGTAGCGTATCCGCCAGATAGAGTATCCGAACTGTCTTCGCCAAACTGAATATCAAACGGCTTAATAATGTCATTGACGTTTGTTTGCTCGAGCGTAGACCAGTAATCAACATCTAATACCAAAAATAGTGAGCCACCCTGCTGGACGTATTGCTCAATGGTAGCAACCTCATTGTCGCTATACTGAGCAGAAGGAGAGTGAATGAACAGTAAATTGCTATTAGCTAGTACCTCAGGGGTGATTTCAGATTTAACATAGTTAACGGAAGCACTTAATGAAGAAGCGGTTGCTTTCAACTGGTTAGTCAGGTACTGCGCTCTTGCTGCATCTTCGCCCGCACTTTTCACCATATTGGCAGGATCGTTCCAGAACCTTTGTCCGTGGGCAATATCTACGAATACATTGAGGTTATTCACATCAGCCTGTGACCATACAATGGTTGGGCTAGCGATGATCAACGTTAAAATGAGGGTTAGGTGTTTCATAGTTTTAAATGTTACTTGTTACTCATTCTTAAGACACTGTACTGGATTTACTCTCGCGGCTTTAATAGTCTGAAATCCTACCGTAAACCAAGCAGTGAGTAACGCAATTAATCCGGCACCAGCGAAGTACCACCACCGTAAATCAATGCTAAAGGCAAAATCATTGAGCCATTGCTGAACGATGAAATAACTGATGGGTAAAGCAATGAGAATGGCAATTAGAACCATCTGGGTAAATTCAGCAGATAAGAGGCGAACAATACGAAAATTACTAGCTCCTAGTGCTTTGCGAATTCCAATTTCTTTCAGTCTCCTTTCGGCTGTAAAAGTGGCTAAACCAAACAAGCCTAAACATGAAATAATAATGGCAATACCGGCAAAGTACTTGGATAAGTTAGAGACGCGCTGCTCGGCAGCATAGAGTGCTTGGTAATCCTCATCCAAAAACTGGTAACTAAACGAGTATCTAGGATTGTAAGCCTGATAAAATTCTTGAAGGCGATCAATAGCTTCACGTTCCCTTCCGGCCTCAATCTTAGCTACTACTTGATGGGTCCACGATGGCCGCAAAACAAAAAATAATGGGCTAACCTCTTCGTGTAATGATCTAAAATGAAAATTCTTGGTGATCCCAATGATCTCTAGTTCGGTTTGCCCAATTCTAATAACTTCTCCGATAGGATCACTCAACCCCATCATATTAATAGCCGCTTGATTAAAGATGATTTTTGAACCTTCCGAACTGAATTCTGAGGAAAAAACTCGTCCGGTAGCCATCTCGACACCTAATGTTTCCAGTAAGTCATAGGTAACCGGACGCATCTCGAAGCTTGGGAAATTGACATCTTCTGGTTTCCCGGGCCAGTCGTCAATGGAAAAACTATTACTGCCATCGACAATACTCTGTCCAATACTGGCGGCATTCATCACGCCAGGTACACTTCTTAGTTCGGAAAGAAATGTTTCCAATTGTTCGCCTACTCTTCCTTCTATATCAAAGTAGAGAACGTTATCTTTTTCGTATCCCAGATTTTTTGTTTGCACAAAATCTATCTGTTGGTACACAACCACTACTGATACAATGAGCAGCACAGATAAGGCAAACTGAAATATAACTAGGCCTCTTCTGGCCCACTGCCCTTTTGCGGCGTTGCGAAGTGTCCCTAACGTGTGTCCCCGCATCATGGTCACCGAATCGAGTCCTGATAAGTAAAAGGCGGGGTAACTACCAGCTATCAGCCCCGTAGATAGGACGATGCCAACGATTGTTCCGACTAGGGCAACGTCTAAGTTAAGACTAAGTTGCTTTCCGGTAATCTCATTAAATTGGGGAAGAAATAGTAAGACCAGCAGTATAGCAATCAGTAGAGATGCTGAAGCCATCAATAGTGACTCGCTCAAGTATTGAAATATGAGTGTTTTCCGCTTAGCACCAATGGCTTTTTTTACTCCAATCTCCTTCAATCTTCGCGAAGCTTTAGCCGTGGCCAGATTCATGAAATTAATGCAGGCAATTAGGAGAATAAAAACGGCGATGATGGAAAATAGACGTACGTATTCTATTCGCCCCCTAATTTGCTTTCCGTTTTCATAGTTACCGTACAGATAACCATCCGAAAAAGGACGAGCCAATAAAGTGCTGTTAGAATTATTGCGCTTGTCTTTTAAAAAGCCAGCAATTTTGCTCCTAAATTCTTGAACGCTCGCTGTTTCTTGCAGCACCGTATACACCTTCGTGGTGTTGAAGTTCCAGTCTAGTGTATTAGGCTCAATTTCTTTGAATTTCTCAAACGATAAAACAAAGTCAAATTGGAGAGAAGAATTAGCCGGTACATCAGCAAACACTCCAGCAACCTGGAATGGCTGGTCATCCTGAAAGTTGACGGTTTTGCCAACGATATTTTCGGTCGTATTGAATAAATTTATCGCCAGTCTTTCCGAGATCACGACGGAATTTTTGTCGGCCAGCACCTGATCCCGATTGCCTTGCATCAAGTCAAAAGAGAATGTGTTGAAGAAGTCTTCACTAGCGAACAGAGCTGCAGCCCGTACGTATCTATCATCTATTGAGAGTATAACCCCTTTCTCTCGAAGGCGAGTAGCCACAGCATATTCTACCTCAGGTACTTCTTCGGCGAGAGTCTCAGCCATCAACCCTGAAGTATACTCTCCCACCCACACTCCTTCTGAATTTTTGCCCTGCTCCAGTAGTTGAAAGAGCTGAGCATCTTTTTCATGAAACTTATCGACGCCAATTTCATCGTTCACCCACATGAAGATAAGTAGCGCACAAGCCAAGCCGGATGAGAGGCCAACCAGATTAATAAAGAACGTACTTCGGTGACGTTGAAAATTTCTAAAGGCAATTAAAAAATTGTGTCGTAACATAGCAGTATGATTGGTATGATAACTCTTTCTTTTTTTGATATAGTCAGGATGAAAAAACATCAATACATTGAGCCAGTAGCGTAGCCTCGCTCGTTGCAGCCCCTCTGTTTCTATCCTTCGCTGAAAAAGTTCGTATAAGTCTCCTTCTACCTCGTCTACTAACTCAGGGCGGCAGTACCAGCGCAGAAAGCGGATAGCCAACTTCGGGGGCATTTTCTTAGTATAACTATTCCGCTTACTCATCTTTTAAATATTGCCTCCCTCCCACACAATGTGAGGAATTGCTTGCCATAGAGCATTACGCATCTGTCGGGCTTCTCGTAAGGCCTCTTTTCCCGAATTGGTAATGGTAAACAGCCGTTTCTTTCGTCCGCCCCGCTCTTCGCTAGCTCCCCCCATCTGTGAATGCAGGTAGCCCTTTTGCTCCAAGCGCATCAGCGTTTTATGCACCGAGCTTAGTGTAACTTTACGGCTGGTACGCTGCTCAATTTCATCAGTAATAGCTAAGCCGTAAGCATCGTCGTAGAGGATACCTACGGTTAGCAAAACGATTTCTTCAAATTCACCTAAATGGTTGCGTTGACTCATTTGTTTCACCTTTGTCTATTTTCCTTTGGCAAGCACGGTGCCAAAGCGATAGAATGAGGAAAATCAAAGGGGGAAAGAAAAATACTGTCCGGTTTCGTTCAGAAGTTGTTCGTTACTGAACAGGTAAGTAAGTCTCAGACAAATCCATTATTGCCACCTTTTCGCTAGTATTGTAATTGTGAATAATGGTCGAGCTACACTATTAGCTGAGATGTTACGTAAGCAGGATCAGCAAATGGAAGTACTGAGAGCTCAGAACATAACTTTTGATTACTGCTGAATTGAAGCCATCCGTGATAAATTCAGGCGGATGGATGAGTTTGAGCAGCGATTGAAAATTCTAGAACGAAAAGTGGGCTAATCGAAAAATTGCCACTTAATTCCTAAATCAATGGCGAAGGGTTGCCCCGGATAAAAAGGCGTAGCAAAATAGCCTTCCTCTTCAAATAGACTCTCAGTCACCTGAGGGATGCGTAAGAACAAGCGAGCCGTACGCACCTTGAGGTTAACAAATGCATCGGCAATCGGGAAGCTCTGGCCATTGGGAAGGGGTAACGGAAAATCTCCAATAAGGCCGAGGTTCTCCAATCCGTTGGGCTGTAAGAAAAACTGCTGGGTCGCTACATCGTAGTCGTAACCCAGGTACGAGCTGGTGTAGCGAATATCCGTTCCGATCTGCAACACAATTTTTCCATCCAGAAATATGTTCTCGTAGTACAACCGAGCAAACGCGGTAAGCTCGGGCACGGGATAAACATCAGCGGCTCGTCCGCTCGTTAAGGTGTAGATAGCTTGCCCTTGGAAGTGCATCTTCTTTAAAAAGTCAATCCGTACTTCGGCTCCGGGCGAGAGCACTTGCACCGCGCCACCGGCTTGTTCAGGGTAGGCCTGCCGACTGTTTAGCGTAGTATCTCGTCGATAATAAATGGGGCGATTAATGTTAGAAAGTGTAGCAAACGGACGCAAGTAAATATTGGGAAATGGATACTCCAGTGAGCCCGAAATTTGGTCGATAGCCGTGGGCTCGAAAGAGTTTCGCCAGTAGTTGTGGTTACCAATAAATTGCTGGTCGGTAAACGTGGGCACCACCCGTGCCCTAACCGCGTTTGCCTTCAGAATGGGGTTGTTAAAATTAGCTTCTATCCGGTAGCTTTCGGTATTCAGGTATTCTACTCCGCCACCTAAAAAAGTGCTGTCGCCCAGATCGAGCCGTAGGTCAAAACCAGCGTAGAGTTCAGTAAAGTCTTCTCCGTCTACCTGATTATCCCCATAAACCGGCAACGTTGGCACAGTATCCTGATTATAGTAAACAATCGGTCGGCGGATGCGGTAATGTACACTGTAAAATAAGTTGCCTAAACTGCCCTTCAGCCCTACTTCATTATCCCAGACATCGTACTCAATGCGGTCGTCGGTTTGTGCTGTGTCTAATAGCACCCGCGAGAAGTAACGGGTAGCCGAGTCAGTATCGATAGTTTCATTACCTAGTTGGTAGAAGAAAAAGTTATTTTGGTGCCGACGGGTAAACTGATGATACACCTGGAGCAGTTTGCTCAATTCAAACTGATGGTACAAATGATAGTTGAACCGAAATTCTTTCGCTTCAAACTCTCGTAGCCAGACCTGGGAAGCTTGTCCAAAAAAGAATTCTGATAACCCACTATCAGTAGCTGTATCTTCCACCACTCCCCCCGATTCATTCACCGTATGTCCGAAGCGAGTAGCATTCACCATTAATTGGTACCGCTCGTTTTCACTGCGGTAGTGCATAAATGCCGTGATATTGCTAGATCGTGGTACTACCTTATCGCCCTGTCGTCGGGCAGCGCCTAATTGCTTATCGATGCTGAGCGTTCGTACGTTCAAACCAAAATTTAGATTGGGGCCAATATTGCGAGAAAAAGTAACGTCTACCACATCTCGGCCTACTCCTCCAAACGTGATGAACATTTGGGTGAAAGGTGATTTGGTGTCGTAGTAGCGTACATCTTCGGGCTCAGTGACATAAATATCGTAGGCATCCAATCCAATGTCGGCACCAATGGTGGTAGGGGCTACCGGATAAATATTTCGGCTAGCCATACCAATTGCTCCAAGGTGCTGCTGGTAATTTAAAAAGTTTTCTATCCGGCTGTAGTTATGTACTCCCGTCAACACCGTATCTACCTGTTGGTAAATAACCCGGTTGTTTTGCAAGTCTGACTGATAAATATATTGGGAGGTTTCCGGGCCGTACTGCACGGTATCTTCCTCGGTCTGGCTGGTGGTATCGGTCGGAATATTTACCCGGCCCGGTCGCTGGGCCCACCCCTGGGAAAAACAAATAATCACTAGCATTCCCCCCATTAGTAACCTGGCGAATGACTTGTTTACGATATTTCTCAAGATACGGCCGGGGTTGGTATTTGCTGACGTAACCAGTCAGTAAAGGTGGTATTGTCTGGTAAAAAGTGCGTTTGAATGGGGATGTAAAAGAGCGGTAATTGTTGCCATTGCTGCGTGAGTGAACCGCTAATCATTTTTACCATATCCTTTTCGGTGGTCATAAAGCAAACGTTTTGGGCTTGAGCGCGCTTGCGAAGGTTTTCAATATCTTTTTCCGTATAACGGTGATGATCGGCAAAAGTAATATATTCTTGGGTAAGAAAATGATGTTGTACGTATTGTTGAAATAATTTGGGGCGAGCAATGCCGGAGAAAGCAATCACTTTTTCCTTCATCTCGCTTCCCTCAAACACAGGTTGTGGGTCGGCGTAGCGAATTCCGCTAAAAAAAATTGGAGTGTTTGGCTGGGTGTACCGTGAAATCTGAGTGGTGACCTCATCTCTTTGAGTAGAACTCAACTCATTCGGGCACTTCGTCACAATTACAGCATCAGCTCGCTTGGCCCCCGATCGCCCTTCCCGCAGTCTCCCGGCCGGAAGCACCCTGTCGTGATAAAATGGACGGTCAAAAGAGGTAAGCAGTAAATTTAGGTTGCGGGCGATAGACCGATGCTGGTAAGCATCATCCAGTAAGACTATCTCCGTTTCAGGGTGGTGGTGCATAATTTCGGGCACACCTAGCACTCGCTCTTCGGCAACCGCTACCACCGCGGGTTGCTGCTGGTATTTCCGATAAAACTGGTACGGTTCATCGCCCAGCGTTTCGGCTGAGTCTTCACCCGTAGCCAACCGCACTCCCCGGGTTTTCCGTCCGTAGCCCCGGCTCAGTATTGCCACAGCATAACTCTCTCGTAATAACCAATCGGTCAGAAACTCAATCATCGGTGATTTTCCGGTGCCACCTACACTCAGGTTGCCAACACTAATGATAAAGGGAGTAAAATCCAGCGTTTTCTTGTAATTGGTGTCGTACAGGTAGTTGCGAAAGCGGGTAATGCTTTTGTACAATACGGCAAACGGCCAAAGTAGAACTTGGCTAACAGTGAGAACAAATGGTTTGAAAGAATTTACCAAGGGTAGGGGATGATGCTAAACTTTGGGTTCTTTAAGAAAATTTATCGCCAGACGGTCAGATGAGAAACGACCTCGGCTACACTATGCAAATTCGGCGTAGGGCGGGTGAACGCTTCTTCTTCGCTAATCACACCAAGTTTTCGGCTAAAATTCGCTCCCATCCAGTTCTTGCCACCCTGAATATCCTTTAGTTGCTTGATTATGTCTTCGATGAGAACTTTCACTCCTACAAGAATCGTTAATTTTACGTGAAGTAAGCAAAAGCTGTTAGTAAAATCAATGACATCAGCTAGCAGAACTTGCTTTGTAAGTAGCTGATCTTACTGTAATGCGCCTGAGAAAAGTAAAATCTAACAGATTATGGGTACAGGAATGTTAATTTATTATGTGGTATTTGCTTCCCAAAGGATGAGTAATTCTACTACTCTGTTATCGAGTATCGGAGGACAGGAACCGAGCGTGAATAAGCAATGGGACTATATTTTTTCCGATCCTACGTATCTACTCATTGTAGTTGTAGCTGTTTTTTTGAATATAGTTCTACTGCGAAAACTCATCAGAAAGGAACTGTAAAATTCACTGTACTTATTATCTAGAAATCACTCTCTTTTAGAGGGAATGTTGCACAAAAAATTAAAACTTGGAATTAGTAACGATAAAAACTTTTGATAATCCAATTGAGGCTCATCTGATGAAGTCTAAGCTTGAGAACGAAAACATCACCTGTTTCTTATTCGATGAAAATATCGTTGGGCTAAATCCTCTGTACAACATTACTGTTGGGGGAGTAAAACTAAAAGTTAGTAAAATTGATCTTGACGAAGCAGCTACAATTATTGAGGAAACCATAAATTCTCCACTAACAAATGACCAAGGTGAGATTATTCAATGTCCCAATTGCCAGTCTGAAGATATTTATAGTGGATTTAAGTCTATGAAAGGAACAAAAGGGATTTTATCGGCAATAACCTCTTTTTTATTGATGGTTTTTCCTATTTACTACAAAACTGTCTACAAATGTAAATCGTGCGGAAATGAATTTAAATAGTTATAACGTATGGGAAGGGAAGTGTTTTTGTTAGGAGCTAAAGTTACTTCTTCCCGAAAAGCCCGCACCATCTTGAGCAAAGAAGGTAGATATTCTGCCGGAACTTGCTCCAGTTCACCGATGACCAGCGTATATATCGGATTCTTAAAACTTATGCTTTTGTTTTAACCGTTGATGTAAGAATCTGCAATAGAGGATATTCCGATAAACTTCTAAGGTTTGTGACATCATGAACCTCGGGGTAAATAATTATCAGAATAAGGTTTAATTAATGGATAAGGTTCAGGAGTACTAACCGGAGTTAGTACGATGGCTATTCTTCATTACACAACTTTTGTACCTTCGTTTTTCTCAAAACAGGCAAATTATGACCCAAATACGCGACGTAACCACCTATCTGGAAACTATCGCCCCGCGCAGCTACCAAGAATCGTATGATAATGCCGGACTGCTTACCGGAAATCCGCAAGCAGAAGTGCAAGGTGTTTTAGTCAGTCTGGATGCCATTGAGAGTGTGGTGGATGAAGCCATTGAGCAGAACTGTAATCTGATTGTTGCCCACCATCCTATTATTTTCCGAGGGCTGAAAAGCCTGACGGGGCGCAATTATATTGAGCGGACAATTATCAAAGCAATCAAGAATGATATTGCCATCTACGCTATCCACACCAATTTAGATAATGTATCCAACGGCGTGAATGCCAAGATTACTGAAAAGCTCGGGCTACAGCAAACTCGCGTACTGGTTCCCAAACCCCAAATCCTGCGGAAGCTTACCACCTTTGTGCCCCCCGAAAATGCGGAAGCAGTGCTCAATGCGCTTAGTGCAGCTGGGGCGGGCAATATTGGCAATTACCAAAACTGTAGCTTTCAGGTGAGCGGCATCGGAACGTTTCAGCCCAATGAGCAGGCCAATCCGCACATTGGTGAAGCGGGAAAGCTAGAGCGGGTGGACGAACAACGCATTGAGGTGATTTTACCGAACCATCTAACCAATCGTGTACTTCAAGCCTTGCGGAAAGTGCATCCTTACGAAGAAGTGGCGTATTATCTACACAATTTAGAAAATGAAAACCAGGAAGTAGGTTCGGGTATGATTGGGCAACTAGCGGAAGCGATGCCATCCGCTGACTTCCTGAAATATCTCAAAACTCAAATGAACTTGTCGGTTATTCGGCATACCGCAGTTCTTGATCGTCCGGTGCAAACGGTAGCGGTTTGCGGCGGAGCAGGGAGCTTTTTGCTACCGCAGGCTATCCGGCAGGGCGCTGATGTTTTTGTGACGGCTGATTTTAAGTATCACGAATTTTTTGATGCCGATGGCCACCTGATGATCGCTGATATTGGGCACTACGAAAGCGAGGTTTACACAAAAGAGCTGATCCAGGAATTTTTATGCAAAAAATTTGTTAATTTTGCAGTTCGTTTGGCGAAGGCCAACACCAATCCCGTTTTTTACACATAAAATTACGTATGGAAAGCACCACCACGCAGCAAAAAACCGTAGCCGAAAAGCTAGATATGCTGATGAAGCTACAGAATATTGACCTGGAGTTAGACGAGATCAAAAAGATACGAGGCGCACTGCCCGAAGAAGTGAGCGACTTGGAAGATGAGATTGCGGGTTATCAGACCCGGCACGATAAGTACGTAGGCGACGTAGAGCAGCTAGAGCAAGATATTGAGAACAACAAACTGGCAATTAAAGAGGCTGAGGGGCTGATTAAGAAGTACGAAGAGCAGCAGATGAACGTGCGGAACAACCGCGAGTACGATGCTATCACCAAGGAGATTGAACTACAGAATTTGGAAATTCAAATCTCGGAAAAGCGTACTAAAGAGGCGTACGCTAAAATTGATCAAACTAAGGAGCAGGTAGAAGATACCAAAGCACTAATTGATCAGCGCCAAAAAGATTTGGAAAGCAAGCGAAAAGAACTGGAAACTATTGTAGCTGAAAGCGAAGAAGACGAGAAGAAGCTGTTAGACGAGCGCGCTAAAGTGGCCGGAGAGATTAGTGAAATAGACCGCAAACTACTCAACTACTACGAAAAGCTACGGAACAGTCTGTCTAATGGCCTGGCCGTGGTAAAAGTAGTACGCGGTGCTGCCGAGGGTTGTAACATCATTATCCCTCCTCAGCGTATTGTGGAGATCAGAGAGCGCAAGCGCATTATCTTCGATGAATATTCAGGGCGCATTTTGGCTGATGTGGAAGAAGAAGTAGTAGTAGAAGAGCCTAAGCCTAAGCGAGGCCGTCGGAAATCTTCTTAAAATTGAGAATACACAAATACTGAAAAGGGAGCTTATAAGGCTGCCTTTTTTTGTTCGAGCTTACAGGTTCGCAGGGACTGACTACTATGTTTATGTGTTCTCTTATTCCGAGCATCTACAAATACTTGAACGCTAAAATATGTACGAAAACGGACAATTATGCTCGCTTTCGTACAATTTGCCGGAGTATTAGTACCTTTATTGAGATAAAAAACGCTTGGCATATAACTTGCACCATTGCTGAGCAACAGACCTACTCACAATATGCTCATAACTGGTACTGTACCAAACCATCTAGTGTGGCGAGTTTATTATTGGTTCATACGCAGCAAGCTGACAACCAATTTATCATCTACCTCAATTTCCCAATCAGTTGATTCCTCATCGCCAGAATCCTCAGTAGAAAAATACTTTCGTGTGTACTACGGCCCACTTTGCCAAACGGTATACAAAATGGTGCGAAGCTCCGCTGTTGCGGAGGATATCGTTCAGGATGTATTTTTAAAGGTGTGGAATAATCGTACTCAACTAGATGAGCAGAAGTCGGTGAAAGCCTATCTGTATCGAGCTGCTATCAATACTACGCTTAATTACCTGGAAAAAACAAAACCCCAAACTACCTTGGGTGATGAATACGAGAACCAAGTAGGCATCAATACTATTGATGAGTCCGTTGCCTATCAAGAGACCGAACAGCGTATTCGCGCAGCTATTGATACCTTGCCCCCGAAATGCAAAGTAGTGTTTACCCTAAGTCGCTTTGAAGAACAAAGCTACGCCGAGATTGCCCAAACGCTCAGCATCTCCGTAAAATCGGTGGAGAAGCACATGGGGAAAGCGCTTAAAATCTTGCGAGAGCAACTCAAAGATTACTTTCAATCAACTCTTTAAAAAAATTTTCGGCGAATAGGTAGGGTAGCCGTCTACTTGTCGGTAATAGTAATAGTTGGTACGATACATGGGAAAGCCCAATGACGATATCTGGACATTAGTTGCCAAGCAGGTTACGGGTGAGTTAACCAAAGAAGAGGCTGAGCAATTAGCTGACTGGCAGCAAAAGCGTCCGGAAAATGAAGCTACGGTTGAGCAGGTAAAAGAGCTTTGGCGTGAAAGTAAGCAAGGCGAACCTTTCTATGAACCAGATATAGAAGAAGGTTGGCAACGCTTTCTGTTTCGGAGCGAGCAGCAGACGGTAAGCTACTCTGCTGGCACGGGTACCACTCGTCAATCTAAATTGCGAAGCCTAGTTTGGTGGCCAGGGGTGGCGGCTTCAATCACACTGTTGCTCGCGCTAAGTTGGCTGTGGTATAACCGTAGCCCAGAAGCTAACTGGCAGGAGTTTGCGGTAGTCAACGGGGAAACTACCCAGCTAACGTTGCCCGATAGTAGTCAGGTTTGGTTGAATAGCAACAGCACTTTACGCTACGCCGATAATTTTAACGTAGAAAACCGCATAGTATACCTGGAGGGAGAAGCCTTCTTTGATGTAAAACAAGCCGAAGGAAGGCGGTTTACCATCTTCAGCGAAGGAGCTAAAACTGAGGTGATTGGCACTTCCTTTAATCTGGAAGCTTACCCCAAAATGCCCGTAGCCGTGCAGGTAGTGAGTGGGAGAGTAGCGTTCTCGTCCACCAATGAGGATGATGCGGTTTTTTTGGAACCTGGTGAAGAGGCCGTGCTAACTGAACATACGGCTATTGTTCAGAAGCGAGAAATCAGTAATCCTAACTTTCGTGCCTGGCAAAACAACGTACTAACATTCAATAATACCGATTTACAGCAAATTGCTCATCAGATGGAAGAGCACTTTGGAATTACCATTAATCTGGCTGAACCAGCCCTCGCTAACTGTCGCTACACGGCTACTTTCGAGGGAGCGACTCCCGAATCAGTACTAACCACTTTATCAGCCATTGGCAATTTATCGTACCAACAGCAAGGCAAGCAGTATACCCTGAGTGGGGCGGGCTGCCAAAAATGATCTTCAGCATTTAAACACTAAAAGTGATGACAACTTCATTATACTCCTTCGTGGGAGGACTGCTACTACTATGCATAAGCAGTTTTTACCCACCTCAAACTGATATTCTCCGACAAAAAGTATCAGCTACTTATCAGAATGCTACTTTGCAAGAGGTGCTGATTGACCTTCAGCAGCGGTATGGGCTAAAATTTGCCTATCTCAACAACGAGTTACCCAATGGATTATCCGTTACGTTAAACTTTGAAAATGTGCCTTTGGGCAAAGTGTTGGATACGGTTCTGAGCGATACTTCTCTTTCTTACCAGTTAGTAGATGATCAGATCGTACTAAAAAATATCCCGGAGAAGCAAGAAACCCGGACACCAGCTCCAGAGATAGAGAAAAACACTACTCCTAATCAATCCTCTAGCACCAGTACTGCTCCCACTAGTGCTTCTGATGCTGAGCTAACTACATCTACCGAAACGGACGTATCACCTCTCATAGAAGAGGAGTCATCTACCGAAGATAGTGTGCCTAATAGCCAATCACCAGATGAGGTTTTCTCAGGTAACAATGTCTCTAACGACCTTACTCAAGGAGAAGAAATTCTACAGGAGGAAACCACAAAAAAACCAACCGAAGAAACTACCGTTGCCAACCAACCAAATCCAGTTACTGAAGCCGACACTGTATCAGAAACTATAACGGAGAAAGTCCCTCTGGTTGAGAAAAAAGTGGAAAGCAATCAGCCGGAAAAGAATCAAGCTAGTGAGTCAGATAAAACGCCTGTCTCTGACAAAATCACTCGAGAAATTCGGCAAGGGATGAATCATGCGATTTTTAATAATTTGCCCGAAGAATCGTCTTACGAAACGAGACCGTTCCACGTTGGATTGATTTATCCGCTGAGTACCAACGGAATTAATGCTGGTCAGTATGTCAACCGGATATCGCTGCATGCCCTCATTGGCTACTCTGCCGGATTGAATGGCGTAGAAGCTTCTGGCTTTGGTAATATAGAAAATGATTTTGTGAGTGGAGTTCAGGCTGCCGGCTTTTTTAATTTGGTAAAGAACAGGGTAAACGGTGTACAGGCTGCCGGCTTTGCAAATCTGAATGGTGGTGTTCTGGAGGGGGGGCAGTTTACGGGGTTCCTGAATACAAACCTTGACTCCTTGGAAGGCGTACAAGGTGCAGGTTTCTTAAACCTATCAACGGGCTATACTGACGGAGTGCAAGGAGCCGGATTTGCCAATATTATAACTCAAGACGCTCACGCCGTACAAGCTGCTGGTTTTGCTAATATAGCAACTAGTCGCATGAAAGGGGGGCAGTTTGCCGGGTTTGGAAATTACGCTCACAGTGTAGACGGAGCGCAGATTGCCGGTTTCACCAATGTAGCTACCGGAGATGTGAATGGCTTTCAAGCAAGCGGGTTTCTCAATGTTGCGCGACATGTAAAAGGAGTACAGCTTAGTTTTCTCAATGTAGCGGATAGTATTGATGGGGTACCTATCGGCTTTTTGAGCATCGTTCGTAAAAATGGCTACCGCGCGCTAGAAGTTTGGGGAGGCGAAGCCCTGCACGCCAATGTGGCTTTTAAAATAGGAGTACGAAAGTTTTATAACATTTTCTCCTTTGGCTCGCAGTTTGCTGACACTGACTTTCGCTACGGATTGGGCTACGGAGTGGGGCATGTTACTGCACTCTCGCCTACCGTTGATCTCTCGCTCGATCTGCTATCTCAGCAAATTTACGAAGAAGATAATTGGATATTTAGTAACAATCAGAAACTCAATCTACTGAATACATTTAGAATCGGATTCTCTAAACAGCTCTCTCAGAACTTCGCCTTATTTGCTGCGCCTACATTCAATGTGCTGGTATCGGAAATTAGAAATGGAGACGGAACCATCGGTAGTAATCTAGCACCCTACAGATTGTTTAACCAAACCTACGATGGCAGAACGAACACACCAAGCATACCAGATATACCAGGAGAACCTACCAGATTTCAGCAAGGCCGAACTAATGTGCAAATGTGGGTAGGCTTTAACGTAGGCCTTCGCTTTTAATTATTCCACTTAATGTTCGCATTATCACTTTTCCACTTTCAATTCTCTGTTATTCATTTTCAATTGTTTTCATGAAAAAAAATTATACTGCCCTCCAGTTACTAAGGTTTATCCAACGTAGTTATGCTCAGGGCTGGGAAGATTCAGTACGGCGGTACGAAGAACTATACCCAAAGTCAGTAGCTACCAGACGTCGCCGATTTCAGGCTAAAAAAGTCGCCCTCACTTTCCTTTTGTTGTTCACAGTCAAGCTACTAGTTGCTCAGGAACTGACTCAAACCATTCGGGGAAGAGTGATCGACCAGCAATCGCAGGCGGTAGTTGTGGGAGCGAATATTATCGTTCAAAATTCTGACCCACTGCTCGGTAGCAGTACCGATGCTGACGGAAACTTTCGGATTGCTAACGTACCCATTGGTCGTCATACACTCACAGTAACCAGCATTGGCTACGAGAATGCGGTGATTCCCGAGCTGGTAATTGGTTCAGGAAAGGAAGTGATACTGACCATTCGCCTCACTGAGTCGTTAGTGCAAATGGAAGAGATTGTGATTTCAGCCGCTGATCAGGAAAAAGGAAAGCCTAGCAATGATTTAGCGTACATCAGTGCCCGTTCTTTCACCGTAGAAGAAACCAAACGCTATGCTGCCAGCGTGAACGATCCCGCCCGCATGGCACTTTCCTTTGCCGGAGTAGCTTCCAATGACGATGAGTCTAATAATATTGTAATCCGAGGAAACTCGCCCCGAGGCTTACTGTGGCGAATTGAAGGAGTAGAAGTTCCCAACCCCAACCACTTTGGTGATATAGGAGCTTCGGGTGGTGGCATCAGTATGCTAAGCGTAAATATGCTAGACAATTCCGATTTTTATACCGGCGCTTTTCCGGCGGAGTACGGTAATGCTTCCTCGGGAGTGTTCGATATCAAACTGCGTAAGGGTAATAACGAAAAACGGGAGTACGCTTTTCAGGCAGGTGTTCTGGGCGTAGACTTTGCCGCTGAAGGTCCGTTTAGCAAGAATAGTAAAGCTTCCTACCTAGTTAATTATCGCTACTCTACATTAGCTGTATTAAGCCAATTAGGTATTGAAGTGAATGGCGATGCCATTCCTAACTTTCAAGATGCGGCGTTTAAAGTTCATGTGCCCACCAAGAAAGCGGGTTCTTTCTCGCTGTGGGGCGTAGGCGGCTTAAGCCGACAGGAAATAGATGACCCTGAGGAAACCGAATCCTTCCGGTACAATATGGGCACGGCAGGTTTATCGCACGTATACTTCTTCGGCAAAAAAACGTACTTAGAATCTATTGTCTCTTACGCTCAGTCGCTCAACGCTTTTTCTGATGAAGAGCCTCCGTTCAGCTATAACTTTGAAGAGCGGTTTCGTAAGTCTTCCTTGCGAGGCTCGTTTTTGCTGAATCATAAATTCAGTGCCCGCCATACGCTTCGCACCGGCGTTATTGCCAGCCACCTGAATTTTGATTTATTGGCTCAGGGAGCGAGAGATACACTTTCGTTTACTGAAGTGGATAGCGACGGCAGCACCCAACTGTGGCAAGGTTACGCCCAGTGGCAATTTCGGGCTACTGAAGCCCTGACGTTTAATGCCGGGTTGCACCAAATGTACTTTCGGTTGAACGAACAGCAGAGTCTGGAACCCCGAATCGGGATGCGTTGGGCATTCGCTCCCAGACAAACCCTGAGTGCCGGATTTGGGGTTCACAGCCGGGTTGATCCACTGGTAAATTATTTTGCTACTTTTCGCCAAAATCCAGATGAGCCGTATACCCAGCCCAACCGTAATCTGGACTTAACCAAATCACGTCACTATGTGGTTGGCTACGAGCGCACTTTACGCGACGACTTGCGTTTGAAAGTAGAAGCTTATTATCAACAGCTTTACGATGTGCCCATCGGCTTATCGACTGGTTCCGACGTTCCTTGGTACGCAGCTTATTCGCTCATCAACTACCAGGAGGGAGTAGTAGATTTTCCGCTAGGTAATAACGGAACGGGACGCAACTATGGCTTAGAACTTACGCTGGAAAAATTCTTTACCCAGAACTACTATTTTATGCTCACCACCTCGCTGTTTGAGTCTAAGTATACCCCACTCAATGGTGAAGAATACAACACGCGCTTTAACGGAAATCACGTAGTCAATTTTCTGGGAGGTAAGGAATTTAAGGTGGGGAGAAATAAGAATAATGTACTAGGGCTTAACTTCCGCATAAGTTGGGTGGGTGGGAATCGCTACACTCCGGTAGATATTGCTGCTTCGCGGGAGGCGGGTCAAGCCATAGTACAGTGGGATCAACCCTACGCTGCTCAGGTTCCTGACTACTTCCGACCCGATGTTCGGGTAAGCTACCGCTGGAACCGAGCCAGGTACTCCAGTATACTTTCACTGGACGTCCAAAATGTAATCAATCGTTCAAATGTTTTTACCCGCTTTTACAGTGCATCCGAGGGGGATATGGTAGATTCTTTCCAGTTGGGGTTAATCCCGATCCTTAACTATCGTATCGAGTTTTAGAACAGAAGTCACGCTGCTGAGTTATTTAGTGGATGAATCCTTTTCACGGAAAAGTTGCGTTGGTTACCGGGGGGGCACAGGGCATTGGCAAAGCTATTGCGCAGGCTTTTTCGCACCACGAAGTACGGGTGGTAATTGCCGACCGGGATGAGGCAGCCGGGAAAGAATGCGAACAGTGGCTGCGATCTAAAGGAGGTGAGGCCACTTTTCTCTACTGCGATGTGGCGGATGCAGATTCTATTCAATCGCTAACCGAGCAGGTAATTGATCGCTACCAGCGACTGGATTTTCTGGTCAACAATGCTGGGGTATTCTGCTTCAAACCGATAGATGAATTATCGGTAGTAGAGTTTGATGAAATACTGGCGATTAATTTACGTTCAGCATTCGTGGCAGCTAAGTTTGCAGCACCGTACCTGAAACAACAGCGGGGTGCTATCATTAATATTGCTTCTACCCGCGCTCTGATGTCGGAACCCAATTCCGAAGCGTATGCGGCTAGCAAAGGAGGCTTGGTAGCGCTGACGCACGCTTTAGCTGTTAGCTTAAGCCCGGAAGTGCGGGTAAATACCATTAGTCCCGGCTGGATAGAAGTGCGAGATTGGCAGAAACGCTCGGAACGGCAGGAAGTACAGCATAGCGAGGCTGACCGAACTCAGCACTTGGTAGGCCGGGTGGGTACCCCCGAAGACGTAGGGCGAGCGGTGGTATTTCTTTGTTCCGGCGAAAGTGGATTTATCACCGGGCAAAACTTGGTTATTGACGGTGGTATGACTGCGAAAATGATTTACGAAGACTAATTTTTTTATACACACAATAAATTTTTTGAACAATGGAACATTACGTAATGATCTCACACTTTGAGAACGAACAAGACGACCAAGATTTTCGGGCGAAAGCGGTAACAAATTACCCTCGGCATAAAATTGAGGAACACGAAGATATTACCTACGTTGGCTTTGCTGCCCGTGAACAGGCCGAAGTTGAAGACTTTTTGGATAGCATTTTAAACCGCTTCGGTATCAGCGATAAAGACTTTGTAGCTCTGTACTACAGTCGCGACAACGAAACTATTCAGCGCAATATGGTGATGGGGCCTGATCGGCTAGTAGAAAACTTAACCGAAAAAGTGAGCCAAGATGAGCACGTAAATCGCTTAAGCCGTTTGTTGAACTACGATTACGTAGAGGCGATGCCTAATCCTTAAAGAAAAGCTAATGTTTTCTTGAGACTATGGTAGATAAAATGAAGGAAAAGGTACGTTGTGAGTTAAATATTACAATAACCTATTCCTTCTACTTAGCGAAGTAACTATGTTTTGTTTTAAAACGCTGAATATCAGAAAGTTATGAAGAAAATAGCTTGCCTAATGCCAGTCTAATATTTGTACTTATCAAATAATAAACTGCTATTTAGTAATAACTAAGCAGTGGATGCTACTGCCCTTGACTAATAATCTTACAACTAACGTACGATGGTATAAGCACACGAATAAGCGTAAAGCACAAGTGGGTATAGAAATTGAAATATTGCTACCAAGTAAATATTTTCATGATTTTTAAATTCGCTTTAAATGAATAATAATCGCAAAACCACAGAGTTCAGCACGCACCTTTCCCGCTCACGTATGCGTCGCTATCTACACGGTCAGTTAAGTGCAGAAGAAAGTCGGCAGGTAGAAGTACACCTAGCGAACTGCACTCATTGTTCGGCAGCGTTGGTGAACTATATTGAAATTGAGGAAGCCGATCAGTATAATGCCTACGCTAAGCAGCTATCAGGTAAATTGAAGGAACAAAAGATAGCAAAACGGTCTACCCTATCTTCTTTTCAGATTAAAGCCATTCGCACTGCGGCTGCGGTGGTAACTCTAATGATTTTTTCCTTTTTTGGGGTGAAGAATATTATCAATAAGGAAGTAGCCAATTATCAGTCAGATGAGGTGGGGTTACCGGTTAAGGGCAAGCCACTAGCCGCTAAAGCGGTTCCAGTAAACAAGGAAGTAGCAACCAAGCCTACTGAAAAGAAAGACGATAACCGACTGGCTGATAACCGTCCGGTTGAGAAGAAAATCGAGCGAGCAACCACTAATAAGCCTTCGGCGCCTGTTAAAAAGAAGCCGATAGCAAAGAAAGTAACACCAGCAGTGAAGAAAACTACTACTAAACCTCAGGTTAAAGCCGATAAACCAACTGCTCCAGTGGAGAAAAAAGTGGCAACAGCCGTTCCCAAGGAGAAAGAGCCAGAAAGGGAATCTAGTCCAGTAGAAAAAGTAGCCGATACTAACAAGGTCACCGAACCAATTGTCGAAAAGGTAGAAGCTGATTCGCAATTAGCTACTCAACCTGAAGTTAAACCAATTAAAAGTTTATCTACTGTTAAGAAAATGGATGTAGCTAAGCAGGTAGACATATCTACTCCCGTGGGAAGTACAGCTCCACCGGTAATTCCAGTGCCTGGTGGGGGACAACGTTAAACAGTAATCATTGATAGAACAAAAAAAGCCTCTGAAGAATACATCCTCAGGGGCTTTTTCTATGAAGTGATTTAAAGTTTTAGAAGTTGTTTTGTCAGAACCGCTTTGTTTTCAGCATCTTTAAGTCGCTTAAAGGATAGCCAAAATTCATATTGGAGATTTGAGTCAGATTTCCCTCCTAGAGCACTGAAAATCGCTATCAGTAACTCTGAAGCCTTGTAAAAACTTTAAATCGCTTCTTTCGTAACGCTACGTTGACACAAATAAATTTTCAGTAATTCATCGAGATTGAAAATCTTTGATACTATATCAGAATATTTAGACGTCCTTGAAATTGAGCATGGATCCGAAGCTGGCGATCTTTTTGTATTCAAGATTGAAGACTATTTTGGTGATAGGTCATTTGAGGTAGGACCCTACCGGCACAACTTCTTTGAGATCAGCTACGGACAGGGGCACGATGTGGACGTTCAGGTGGGCGATGCCTCATTCAACCCGAGCGATAAGATGCTGTCTTTCTCTACACCGTTCAATATTTCGTCGTGGCGCATCAATTCATTTCAGGACAATTCGCTGGGCTATATGCTGTTGTTCAAACCCGAAATTCTGAATAAAACCTACCATAGAATTGATCTCTACCGAAACTTCCAGTTTTTCAATATTAATACTTCCCCCGCACTCGCTCTTGCTGATGAGGAAAGCACGATGATCACCGGCCTAATGGGAACAATACTCCAAGAGTTTCAGGAAAGAACATCCACCAGTTCTTCTACTATTCTGAGTGCCTACCTGACTATTCTCCTTGAGAAAGCCAATAACCTCTACCAGCAACCTAATGCTCAACTCGTGTTTTCTAACCGAGCCGAAGAAATTGCCTTCTTATTCGAAAGTCTCCTAAAAGAAAAGGTCAGCTACCAACGTCACTTAGGCGACTACGCGGCTGAGCTGAATATCAGTACTTCGTACCTATCGGAGTCGGTGAAAAAAACGACGGGCAAATCGGCCAAGGCCGTAGCCAAAGAGTTTTTGATGCTCAATGCCAAAGCTGAGTTGTCGCAAAACAAAGATACGATTGCCACAGTAGCCGAGCGGTTGGGGTTCAACGACACCTCAAATTTTATTACGTTTTTTAGGACTGAGGCCGGGCTGACTCCCAATCAGTACCGAAAATCACCTTGATTTTTACCATTTTTACCTCTTTTTACATATAAAATTCCGGCTTTTTTCTATTGACCTTTGTCTTGTAGCTAAACAATACAGACAAACTAGTCAATATGAAAACATACTGTAGTACCCTACTTTTTCTTTTGGTAGGTTTCATCATACACGTACCACTGTACGGACAGACGGTGCTAGAAACTGCCGCAACGGACGAAAACCTTATCGTCGAAACGTGGTGGATCAAGCCTTTCGACGATGAATATAAGCTGAGCCTCTTCAGCCTGAATACGGCGGAGTATAATTATGACAGCGAAGAAAGTATCTTCATGTCGTACTCTTTGCTGAACTACAACTTATTCAAGAATTGGGGGCCAGCCGTAGGAACCCGCTTACTGCCGGATCGGGCGGTAGCCTTGAGTGGTGTTCAGTATAGCTTCTACCGAGAAGAATTTTTTGTCACGGCCAATGTAACCTCCGAAATTAAGCGCAGCCCCGACTTCGAGGTTTTCTCCATTGTGCAGTACCGCCCCCGCTTTTCCGAAAAGGTGAAAGGGTTTTTTCAGGGGCAATTCTCCTTCAATTTTAACGCTGAGACCCATCTGTTTAGCTTTCAACAGTTTCGCTTAGGGGGCGACTTCGGCTTAATACAAACCGGTATTGCCCTCAACAACTTTCAATTCGAAAACGATTGGGAGTATGATTTTCAGCCAGGGCTGTTTTTCCGCTTGGAGTTTCAATAAAAAATCAGAGTAAACCATAAAAAAAGAAAACAATGAAATACCTCATCTTCAATACATCTGAGAATTGGGCCTCTACTGTGCTACGCATCGTATTGGGCATCATCATCTTTATTCACGGAATAGGCAAATTAGGCGGAGAAGGATACAGCCAATTTATCTACTTCTTCACCGAATACCTGCGAATGCCCATCATCCTGGCTTGGCTTACCATTGCCGTTGAGACGATCGGTAGTCTGCTGCTGATTGTTGGTTTTGCTACCCGAATCAATGCCATTGCGCTTTTTGGTCTTTTTGTGGGCATGATCACCTTCGTGCACTGGGACATCGGCTTTTCTATGAACTGGTGGGGGCAGTTGGAAGCAGGACAAGAAGGTTTTGAATATCATCTTTTGGTGCTAGCCATGAGTGGCGCACTGGCTTTACTAGGAGGGGGTAAGCTCTCGGTCGATCTGCTGCTGTTCAACCCTCAGCCCGGCGCAAAAACCCTTTAATCTATGCCCGCAACGATCTACATTTTAGCGTTAGCCACTTTTGCGGTGGGCACCCAAAGCTACGTATTTACGGGGCTTTTATCAGACCTGGCCCATGACTTGGGAGTGAGTGTAGGGGTGGCTGGCCAGCTGGCTACTGCCTTTGCCATTACGAGTGGTATAGCAGCCCCCTTCGTGGTAAATTTCTTCAGTGGATACGAGCGGCGGCGCCTGCTGGTGAGCGCGTTGTTGTTGGTTGGGTTAATCAACCTGGGCACTGCCTTCTTACCTAGCTTCAACCTATTTGTTGCAGCACGCATTTTGGCTGCTTTGTGCGCTATTCTGGTCATTCCCACGGCGGGAGCCATCGCTGCTTCGCTGATGCCTAAAAACAAGCAGGGGCAAGCCCTCGGCCTCATTTTATCTGGACTTACGCTGGCACTGATGCTGGGTGTACCCTTAGGAACTGTCATTGGTGATCTTTTCGGCTGGCGCGCCACATTCGTCTTTGCCGGAATTATCGCGCTTATGGCTGTCCCGTTTGTTGCCAAGCTGGTTCCAGAATCACCCGGCACCGCCGAAGCTTCCTTCAGTAACTTTGAGGTAGTCAAGCTCCGGATAGTGAAGGTAAGTCTGCTATTGAGCATTGTATCCTTTGTGGCAGCCTACCCCATCTTTGCCTTTATCGGGCCCTTCATCGAAGAAGTCACTGGGCTAGAGGGAGGTTACCTGGGAGCCATGCAAGCTGCCATTGGTGTTGGATCCATCATAGGACTGGTGATTGGCGGCAAGATGGCCGATGGTCGTCCTTTCACCCAGAACATCAAAATTCTCTTCGGGGCATTTGTTGGGGTGCAAGCCTTGTACTCTGTCTGGTTCCTATTTCCCGAACTGCTGGGCACCAGTCAGATGATTGCCCCAATGGCTCTGAGCATTATCGGATCATCTGCCATTTTATTTGCCACGGGCCCCGTGATTGAAAAAGCACTGGTCAATGCCAATCCGCCGCAAGCTGCTCTCACGTTGGCCATGAACACCTCGATGATCTATACGGGGCAGGGAATCGGGGCTGCGTTGGGAGGAATAGTGATTGCCCGTCAGGGCTACGAGGCAGTAGGCGGAGTGAGTGCAATAATCGCCACCGTTGCCTTGGCGATTGCACTGATGTTCAAACCGAAACCCACGAGGCAGGTGCAAGACCATAAGCCAGCTACACCTTAACAGTTTTTATTATTTAACCGAAAAGAAAAAGTCATGACTAAAACAAAAAAAATCTATGATCGTCCGATTGTTGTTACCGGATCCACCGGAAAGCAGGGGGGCGCCGTTGCTCGGCACCTCTTAGCCAGTGGCCATAGCGTGCGAGCTCTCACCCGCAACCCCGACAAACCGGCCGCCCAGGCACTCAAAGAGGCGGGGGCAGCGGTTGTTCAGGCAAACCTGGAAGACCGCTCTTCTATCGATGCCGCCCTCAAAGGAGCAGCCGGGCTGTATTCGGTACAAGACTTTTTAGAGGCTGGTGTGGAAGCCGAACAGCGTCAAGGCTTGAACCTAACCGCCGCACTTTCGGATTCTGACGTGGAACACGTGGTGTATACCGGAGCCTCTACCATGGATCGCAACACGGGCGTACCCCACTTGGATAGCAAGTGGAACGTTGAAATGTCGCTGAGGAACTCGGGTAAGACCTGGACCGTGTTTCGCCCCGCCGCCTTCATGGATAACTGGGAGTGGGATCGCGAAAATATCATGGAAACGGGCGTAGTGCGCTACCCTATGCATCCGGAAATGCCCTACGCGCAGATTGCCTGCGATGATATTGGCCGAATGGTGGCGCAAGCCTTCGAGCAGCCCGAATTATGGGCTAACAAAGCTTCCCCGATTACCAGCGATATCTCGACGATGAAAGAAATCACCGCCATCCTAGCCAACGTGTTGGGGCGTGATGTACGATACCAGCAACTCACCTGGGACGAAGTACAGGCTGAACAAGGGGAGGAACTAATGCTGATGTACCGCTCCTTCGATACCATTGGTATGGATGGCTCACCCTACTTCTTACAGCGTTGGCTCGGAAAAACTACTGATTTTGAAAGCTATCTGCTACAAGCAGGTTGGAATCAGTAGGATAAACCATAGGGCACCCCTGGCTCGTATTGCATGAGAGTTGGGGGTGACCCAACAGTCAACAATATTCATTGGACCAACAGTTCTTCAATTTTTATGCGATAGATTAAACTATAGTAATCATCCCCACTTGCAGCGTTATGCTAAACTTGGTACATCCAATGTGTAACCGAACTGCTTAAATATCAATACTTGAAATGCTAACGAGTTGAGATGGCTATCTACAAGAGCTTCATTGCCAGCTCTTATCCACCGTAGTGCATATCGGTTTCCCACTCAACTAGCGGAACAGCATCAGTGTCAAGAGTTTCACCACCCACTACTTCACCAAGATATACGCTATGGTCACCGTCTGATAAATCGTCTATCACTTTACATTCGAAGTAGGCCGGAACATCCTGTAGAACAGGCGACCCGGTTTTACCATCTTTGAAAGAGAAGCCGTTGATGGTATCTTCCTCAATGATACTTTTTTCAGAAAATGGTTTTAGCATATCTTGCTCGTTTTTTCCAACAATATTTACGGCAAAGACCCGGCTTTTCTCGATAGTCTCGTGCAAATCAGTATGTTTCTGAACGGCAATAGTGACCATCGGTGGGTTAAACGATGCCTGGCTAACCCAGCTAACTGTAGCTGCTGCTACGTAGTCTTTATCCCGCGTAGACATTTCTTCACTGGGTTTACGAGTAGTTACAATGTAAAATCCGTAGGTGATTTTCTTTAGTGCTTGCGAAACTTCTTGCTCCTTCATATCAAAAAAAATTATGTGATCTAAAAAATAATTTCACTAATGTAACTGCTTCTGGGGAGAGTTGTTTTTCGGTGGATAATACGGGTTAGGCAATAAGCATTGGACTTACGATTGTTATTTGTAGATTCTCAGAGGTAACTCTGTAGGACATTAAGCAAAAAAGGGTAGAAGCACTGAATAATATCAGTAATTTCACCTTCTTCCCATTAACAGTGTTAACTTATTTGTTTACTATAAAATACTGCCCTGCTTGGGAGAAACCGTATACTGAGTATTCTTTCTCTCCTATCAGTAAATTCTCAATATTACCTCGGTACAGATCAATTCGTATCTTAGCACTATCTGGTAACACTTCCATGAAGTGTATCGGCAAAGAATACGACCCAATATCATCCACCACCTCAATTATTTTAGGCGTAGAATCTGTTGTTTGGGTAGAAGTGCGGGCATGACTTTCTACTACCACAATTACCCCATTTTTATTCTGAGCATCAGCATTCCATTGGAAGGTAAACGCATTATTGCTACCATCTACGTGGGGAAGGGTGAATTCTTCTCTTACAATATTCTCAAATTGTAACTCGTGCGGGATGTACATACTATGCACCGCAGCTTCCTGACGGGCTACGGCTTCTTCCTTTCCTATCCGAAACGTAATGATATTACCAAACAGGCTTTTGATCTTTTCTTCTTCTGCTTTCCGATCTAGCCCACTAATATAAAGGTAACCTCGTTCTGGTCGGGAGATCATTTCTACATCCGCAATTTGTGCCGGGCCAATCTCTGAGTACAAAGCATTATAGGGCGCTTCAGCGCTAGGTCTATTCTTACGCACTATATCAAAGAAACCTTTGATACGGTACGAACCGCCCTCATGGGCAAAGTATAACCCACCTTGGTTGTGATTGAAATATTTATTGTACACCGATTCTTCGCTGTTGAGCATTAAGCGTCCATTAGGCGGAATTCCTACCCCGGAATTTTTACCAATCGGAAGATTTTCCTGGCACCCCCACATAACCACAAAAGGGGCGAGTAAGAAGATGAGTGGTTTAAATTGTTTCATGATGGATATTTTTGCGTGAGACTAAGAGCACGATGGGTAAACCGTGCGAAATCTATTCTAAAAAGCTGGCTTCTGTTGAGCTTGGAGAACGACTACAGAACTTTGGTAGTATTCATTATTACTCCTAAATGCTGATGTCGCCTTCGGTACAGTTCGTAGCCAAGCCAACCTAGCACTACGCTGTATTCTAACGATACTAGCCAAAGATTTTCCTGGAAACCATCAATGGTGTATCCCGCGTAGGTGAGAAAAATAAAGTACGTCCAGACGACCGCGTAGCGGTAGGGAGTAAGCACAGTTAAGGCTAGCAAAGGCAAAACATACCAGGGGTGTACGGTCAGGGCAAATAGCAGATAAATCAGCCAAACCCAACCAAAAGAATCTATGATACGCCGCTTCCGCTCCAAAAGGGTGTAGAATATGATTAGCAGAAAAGCCGTAATGGCTAACTGCGAACCCGCCGTCTGAATAATATTGTATCCTTTTCGGTAATAACCAATCTCCCGGACGATGTAATATAGGCTGGCGTTAAACTCAAACTTTTGAAAATACAAGCCGATGCTACCTTGCAGTCCCGCAATCAATTCGGAAGAAAGTAGTGGTAAAAATAATAGTAGTGTTGCTACCCCAACTACAGTGTAAAACATCAAAGCTTTCTGCCAACCCAAACGACGAAGGTAAAGCGGGAGAAACATTAATGGAAGCAGCTTAGTACATACCGCTAAAGCGAACAGCAATGCCGAGGCAATCCATTTTTGCTTTTCAAGTAAATAAACGCTGCCTAGCAAAAAGAAGATCATCAGGGCTTCAAAGTGTAGGTTTCCGGTCATCTCCAGAATGACCAGCGGGTTCAGGGCGTACCAGAGTATCTGCTTGGGGGGAATACGGTACTGTTTAGCTAGTTGAAGTAATAACCACAGTGTGCCCAACTCAGCCAACAGCAGAATTGCCCGAATTACCCAAGTGCTTCCAGTTAAAGAATTAGGAAACAGCTTCACCGCCAGGGTAAAAACGGCTTGATTGATGGGTGGGTAAATAGTGTAATAATCGGGAGAGTTGAGTGATGCGTAGAGTTCAGGGTCAATATCGATTCCCAAACTGTCTGCTTTGCCATTCGCTAATTCTGAAGGTAAATAGGCGAAGGGATTCACGTTTTGCTGAAGCAAGCGACCATCCCACACGAAGCGGTAAATATCATCCGATAAATTGGGCTGAGCGGGCAGCAAAATTAAGCGACCTACTACGGCAACACCTATTAAAAGATAAATTGATCGTTTAGAATCAGTCAGTAATGCACAGCCTACGTACGCTATAAAAGCTAGCGTGTAAACCGAAAGTAACTCAGTAGTTTCGTAGCGTTGGAGCGAGTAAGTGATGAAGAAAATACTGCTCAGGAGAGTGATTGAGCTAATACCTAGGACAATTGAGCGGAGTGTAGACATTTCAAGGCTCTTTCGTAAAAAGGGATATAATGCTTAAGATGGGCATTCTTTCTCGTTCATTTTTGTCTTGACTGGGCCACGGCGGCACAAAAACGAATCGCGCCACGATGGCCAAAAAAGTCAAGCCGACGCGGCGCGGAAAGTTCAAAGCGGGGCTTCCCAAGCTTCCTCGCTAAGGGCCTACGCACACCCCGCTGAACTTTCGGGTCAGCGCACCGAGAATCATAATTTTACGGACGATTCAATTTTTACGAAAACACCTTATCAGGCATGTTTTACTTGGCGGAAAGAATAATAAGCCACGGCAGCAAATCCAGTTGTTAGCATTCCGTGAAATAGGAGTAAACCAAAATCACCCAGCCGAATTCCGGTGTAGATACCGTAGGCAAAATAAAGAGCTAAAGCGGCTTCCAGCAGAACCATCGGACTGAGTTTGCCTTTGACATATACATTGCTACTCCACTTCTCCTTAGCATTGGTTACGTTGAATTTGGGCGTTCGCAGAAAAGGTGATTTAAAACCTAACAATCCTTCTGCCACGGCAATGGCGTTGTGCAGTGATAACCCCATCGTGATGATGAGAAACAGTGGATAATGCACCAAGTAATACCGCCAGGGCTGTTTGGCATGAAGCCGACGAGTAGCGATCCAGTAGAAGAGACCGATAGAGAAAAAACCAAGAATGAATATGCCACCGAGGTTGAAAATCCACTGATACTCTGGATGGGCATCTTTGACAAAAAGCATAGGAACACTCAGTAAGGCGGCCAATAGCAACGACAGAAATACGGAAGAGTTAAATAAGTGAAAGAAAGCATGGAGGCGGTTTACCCACCGGAACGGACGAGCGACACGCTTGTAGGCTAATCGGCTGGCGTGTTTGCGGGCACACTCGGCAGCTCCCTTGTTCCAGCGAAATTGCTGGGATTTGATGGCGGGCATTAAAATGGGTAGCTCGGCGGGGGCTTCCACATCTTCGCGGTAGACAAACTCCCAGCCTTTGGCTTGGGCGCGGTAGCTCAAGTCCAAGTCTTCGGTCAGCGTATCATCCGACCACCCTCCGGCATCTGCAATACAGGTCTTGCGCCAAACTCCACCTGTTCCGTTAAAATTGATGAAGCTTCCGGCGTGTTTACGGCCTCCCTGCTCAATGGTAAAGTGTCCGTCCAGCCCAAAGGCTTGCAGACGGGTAAGCAAAGAATAATCCTGATTAATATGTCCCCAGCGGGTTTGTACCACACCTACTTGCTCATGCGTAAAGTGAGGCAACGTACGCTTCAGAAAATCAGGAGACGGTAAAAAGTCAGCATCGAAGATGGCGATGTATTCGCCCTCCGCTATTTCTAAGCCATAAGCCAGTGCTCCGGCTTTAAATCCACTTCGGTCGGTTCGGCGTACCTGCTGAATATTTATTCCCTGATTTTGGTAGTCAGCTATCTTTTCGGCAATAATATCTACGGTTTCATCCGTAGAATCATCCAAAACCTGAATTTCTAACCGATCAGCCGGATAATCAAAGGCGCAGATGGCATCAATCAAACGTTCAACCACATAACGTTCGTTGTAAATTGGTAGCTGAACCGTGACCTTCGGCCAACCTACGATAGTTTTAGGAGGTTGGGCTTTCTCTCGCAAGCTTCGTAGGTAGTGCCACGTAAGATGGAGCTGCGCCACGCTAAACATGAAAATGAACAGCAGTGAGAGAATATACGCTATAACGATGATGATTTCCACAGTGAATTAGTCCACAGTCGATAGTCCACAGTAAATAAATCGAGCTGTAGACTGTCGACCGTGGACTGATTACTATAAATATTTTAAAATTGTCCCAATAATTTTGTAGCCCGCCA
Source organism: Tunicatimonas pelagia (assembly GCF_030506325.1). Classification (NCBI taxonomy): domain Bacteria; kingdom Pseudomonadati; phylum Bacteroidota; class Cytophagia; order Cytophagales; family Catalimonadaceae; genus Tunicatimonas; species Tunicatimonas pelagia. The sequence continues at coordinate 4,899,207 of NZ_CP120683.1, forward strand.
TAATTGTTCCTTTAACGGTTCCTGATACTTTCGATACTCCAATACGTTGCCGGTAGCGAACGGGCACTTCTATCCATCGTAGCTTTTGTTGCGCGGCTTTCACTTGCATCTCTACCGTCCAACCGTAGGTGCGATCTTTCATCTCCAGTGCCATCAGCGAATCGTAGCGAATTGCCCGAAACGGTCCCAGATCGGTAAAGTGAGCACCGTACAACCAACGAAGCAGTCTCGTAGCCAACCAATTGCCAAATATCTGCTGAGGAGTCATTGAACCTCTTTCCCGCTGGCCTAGTGCCCGGGAGCCAATTACCATATCCACTTTTTCATCCATAATTGGCTGAACCAACTGCGGTAATTCTTCGGGGTAATCAGAGTAGTCGGCGTCCATAAACACCACAATGTGGGGTTTCTCAATTTGCTGGCTAATATACGCTATTCCTTTCAAACAGGCATTGCCGTAGCCCTGCTCGGGCTCTTCTAAAACAGTAGCTCCTGCTTCCTTAGCAACGCGTACCGTATCGTCGTTAGAATTGTTATTGACTACCACAATCTCGCTCACCCATTCTTTAGGAATATCCCGAATCACTTTTCCCACCGAATTTTGTTCGTTGAAAGCCGGAATAATAACTTTACTAATATTTTGCATAAAAAGCTGAGGGCGAATCTCTGGGGATAGGGAATTGTCAGATGTACGACATTAGAATGATTAATGACTGATGAATAATGATTAATGAATAGTATGCTAATTATTCATCAATCATCCTTCATTAATCATTATAGTACTGGTTACTTCTTCAGAAACGGGGAGTAAAAACCAGAAAGTAGTACCTTTTCCTACTACACTTTCTACTTGTAATTCACTTCCGTGCAATTCTACAATTTTTTTTGCGATTGCCAGTCCTAACCCTAAACCACTCTGCGACTTGGCGCGAACGTTACTGCTGCGGTAGAAGCGATCAAAAACATAACGAAGGTCTTCCTCGGTAATGCCTTGTCCGGTATCAGAAACGCAAACCTTCACTTCTTTACCCGCTGGCTTATCTACGATGACAGTTACTTTTCCCTGTTCAGGAGTATATTGAATAGCATTCTCCATTAAGTTTTGCAGTACCCGAGCAATCAAACTCACATCGGCGTAAGCTAAAGGAATATCTTTGGTAAAATCACTTTTAAGTGTCACCTTATTTTCTTGCGCTTTAGGCGTAAGCTGAAGTAAAATATCGTGCGCGAGTTCTACCAAAGAAAATGTCTCGGGTTGAGGCTGCGTTTGCTGCGCTTCCAATTTAGATAGTGCAAATAGGTCGGCTACTAAGCGAGTTAGTCGTCGGGTATTCTTTAAGATTGTTTCCAAGTAGCCCTGCTGCTCGGCATCACTCAGTAAGTGCTTTTTCAATAGAATCGTTTCTACGTAGCCTTCTACTGATGCCAGCGGAGTTCGTAAATCGTGGGAAACATTGGCGATCAGTTCGCGACGCAGCTCATCATTTTGCTTAAGCTGGTTCATGGCAGACTGAATCTCACTGGCCATGGTGTTGAAAGCAACCGCCAAGTCATTTAATTCATCGGAAGAACTCGCTTGCACCCGCACGCTATAATCACCCTGTTCCATCTGTTGTACCGCTTCCGCAACCTTTTTTAAATCTCTCGTCAACCAAAGTACCAGCAGTAGACCGATAATCAATGTAACGACCAGTGCTACCAGCAAGGCTCTGCCCAGTACCATAAGAATGTAGCTGTGCCGAATAGAGGCCGCATCGGTTTCATGCTCGCTACCGAGGGTAATGTATAAATAGCAGTGTAGTGAGCCATCTTGACTCAATAGCTGAGTAGCTGAAAATACTCTAGGTTCTGCGGGAAACCGAGGGTCATCCCCGTAGATCGGCATAGAGTCTGTTTGGTGAATGAAGGCTTCTATTTGATCTACATCGATCTCCTGCATCTTTATTTCGCCAGGGTTGGCTGATGCGGTCAGTATCTCTCCATCATGCCCCACCATATACAATTTGATGTTGGGGTTGATAATCATGGCAGCATGAAAAAGATTTTCTAATTCTTTCCCCGGAATTTCATTCGTAGCCGAGTCAATTTTAAGTTCTTTCGCAATAGATGCTGCTAAATCTATGTTGCGCTTCTGCATCATCTCGGCTAGATAATCGGCTGAAGAAGTAGACATCAGGTAGAAGTACACTGCACTTACCGACACCAGCAGTATCGCAAACACCAGCGAAAGCCGAAAGCGCAGACTGCCCCAACGAATACCATCGCCGCGGTGGCGGTCGCGATTTTCTTTTTTACTATTTTGCTTACTAGATGAGTCCATCATTGAATTTATAACCAACTCCCCACACCGTCAAAATATAGGTAGGGTTGGCCGGGTCTTGTTCTATTTTTAACCGAAGACGATTGATGTGAGAATTCACGGTATGTTCGTAGCCACCGTAGGAATAGCCCCACACCTTACTTAGCAATTCTTCGCGGGTAAAGGTACGTCCTACCTCCTGCATGAACAGTTTTAGTAGATCAAATTCCTTTGCGGTCAGTTCTACTACTTCTCCATTCAGAAGAACTTTATGCTTGAGAATATCAAGCGTAAGTCCTCCCTGCTGAAGCCGATCAGCGGCCACTTCCTCTGGCCCTTGCTCAAATTTGTAGCGACGAATGCGGGCTTTCACCCGGGCTACCAGCTCGCGAACACTGAAGGGCTTGGTCATATAATCGTCCGCTCCCAAATTCAACCCTAGTACTTTATCAATTTCCTCAGCTTTAGAGGTAAGCATAATGATGGGGGTATCAATCCGCTCCTGCCGAATACGCTGACAAACTTCCATGCCATCCATACTGGGTAACATAATATCCAGAATGATAATATCGTACGGTTCGTGAATAGCCTGATACAGACCGTCAATACCGTTGCCAACAATCTCAGCTTCGCAGTCAATATCCCGAAGGTTTACCTGAATCAGATTAGCAATGTCCTGATCGTCTTCAATAATGAGGGCTCGCTTGTGCATAGTTGCCAGTAAAGAGTCTATTGATATTTCGTCTTCTCCTTCTCCTAAATAATCCATGTAAGTTACGTTAAATCTTAAAAATAAGCGACACAGCTAAGTCCTTAGGCCACTGCGTAGGCGGGAGTGTATATTGACTTCGTTTTATCATCTTGCTGCTTTAGCACTTCAATTACCTCAGATATATCGGCTCGTTGAGTATAATCTTCGGCCACAAAAGCGTAACGAATCGTGCAATTGGTATCAATCACGTAAGTAGCGGGCATCGGTAATCGGGCTATCGTATCCTGGTGGCGGATTAGTAAGTTTAATCCCAGGCTGCGGTAAAATGCAGCTAAATAATCTGAGAGCGCAATAGATACTTTGAATAGGCGAGCTACTTCACTGCCTTTATCCTGTAGAATCGAGAAGTCTAACTTATTTTTTTGCACGGTGCGCCGAACATGCTCTCCGGCTTCTGGAGTAACGGCCAGTAGTTGGGCACCCTGAAACTCTATTTCGGGTAACGCATGACGCCAAGCTTGTAGAGTAAGGTTACAAAACGGACACCAGCCGCCCCGAAAGAATACCAGCACTATTGGTCCTTTCTTTAGTTGATCATACAGATGAATAACCCGTTGATTTTGGTCTTTAAGGGCAAAATCGCTGGCTACATCCCCTACCTTTAAACTACGTTGGGAGGCGTGCTGTCGCTGAAGGCTGTTTACAAATTCCCGCAGTACCTGCCGTAGTTGGGGCGCGGTTTGTTGATCTATTTCTTCGGACAAGGCCTCTAGTTCTGTTGGTAAATTGGTCATGATGCTTATCAATTAAAATTTCTTTTCAACCATAAGTACGTGACTATGAGACGCTTATTTATCACAGAAGTATCACATGTTTATGAAATTTAGAAAATACATTTTTTTTGAAACAAAGTATAGACAATTAATGTATATACAAGTATTAAAAATGAATTACTATATTTATCTATCTTAATCTTTACTAAAAATGAAAAAAATATCTCTAAATGCGCTCGTACTAACTGTTTTGGCAGTAGTAGCTTCAGCATTTACCCTACCTGAAAAAGAGGCAGTAACGTATACTGTTGATGTTCAGCAAAGCGAGGTTACCTGGAAAGGGGAGAAAGTAACCGGAAACCACGTAGGCACTATCCAGCTTCAGCAAGGCAGTTTAGCCCTGGAAGACGGAAAGCTGATAGGCGGAAACTTTACGATTGATATGAGTACTCTCAGCAACACTGACTTGGAAGGTGAGCAGAAAGGAAAACTAGAGGGACATCTTAAATCGGATGACTTTTTCGGGGTAGCTACTCACCCTACCGCAACGCTTACTATTACCAAGGTTAAGCCTCAAGCCAACAATACTTACCAAGTTACGGGTAAACTGACGATCAAGGATAAAACCAACCAGATTCAGTTTCCAGCTACGGTTACCACCGAAGGAAGTCAAGTAACCGCCAACGCTTCTATTGCGGTAGACCGCTCCGAGTACGATGTGCGCTACGGTTCCGATAGCTTCTTTGATAACTTGGGCGACAAAGTAATTTACGACGATTTCCACCTAGAAGTATCGCTAGTAGCTAACGCCCCCATGATGGAAAAAGCCATGAAATAATACTTTCTTATTCGTGAGTTTAGTAGAAAAGTGGTGGAGTTAGGTCTTCATTGCTTTTTTTGGTTTATTTAAAGTGAACTGTTCATCAGTTTCCTCGTACTATCTGAGTAATTAAACCGTACAATATAACATGGCATCAATTGATACTTATCAACTTTCCCCGGATAAAATGCGCGAAGCTTTGCAGCAAGTATTATCAGGCGAAGAAGTATTGGTTTACGAGAACGGGAAACTCCTATTTAAAATTACGGAGGTAGAAAAGGTGGCCGAACGTACCTCGGGTAAGAAACGACAATTTGGTTTTCGGAAAGGAGCACTCAAGTACATGGCGTCTGACTTTAACGAACCACTAGATGACTTCAAAGACTATATGCCTGAATAGTACCTTAGCAAATGAGCCATTTACTAGACACCAGCACTTTTATATGGTTTGTGCAAGGTGATGCCCGACTTTCCCGTACAGCGCAAGCCCAAATTGAGGAACCGGAAAACACTATATTCGTCAGCATTATTAGCTTGTGGGAAATTGTGATTAGACAGCGTTTGAACAAGTTGGATTTTGAGGCGGATGTCCCACAAATGATTAGCGATATTCAAACAATGGATGCTCGTTTACTCAACTTATCACCACACCACTTGCAAGTGCTGGAAGGATTGGACTATAACCCTGACCATAAAGACCCTTTTGACCGCCTGCTAGTTAGTCAAGCCATAGCTGATAATTTATCTATTATCACCAATGGTGGGAAATTTCCTACCTATTCAATAGACTTGGTTTGGTGAAATAAAATTCCCCAGAAGTATAGTTACAAGCGATAGGGCAGTAGTTCTATCGCTTTTTTTATGTTAATACTTTTAGTTCTACTCCTACGGAATAACAGTGAAAGGTGGCGTCACGATACTAAAGGCATTAACATTCCCTTGGCAAGGTTTAGCGTAGAGACTTATGGTTCCAGTACCTACCCCAGCGGGCACTTCTACTTGCACTGAGTCAGAGGAAACAAACAATGGCTCTGCCAAAAATGAAACCGATAACGGTTCACCCGTCGGACTAGCAAACGTTATTAAATTTAAACTGTCCTTTAAAGTTTCATCCAAATTACGACCGTAAATCGTGACGAGAGTTCCAATTGGGCCGCTTTCAGGAGCAATACCAGTAATAGCAGGCGAAGGAGTTTCCCGAATGACTATTGACTTAATAGCCTCCTGGTAACCATCACGCGCGACTCTTACATCTACCCCACACCAGGGAACACCCGCCGGAACGATGGTTTGAAGCATAGTATCAGCAGCAGTAACAACCGAAGTAGGTATACCATGTACAGAAACGCGGTTTTCACCAGGAACGGAGCTAAAGTTTTGCCCAATAATCGATATTGTATCTCCAATCATAGCGGCGTTAGTCGTATTACCGCTAATGATAAGACTACCGGGATTGATGATCTCAACAGTAATCGCTGGGGGCAGAGCCTCTTCATCGGAGTTACAGGAAGGTAGTAGAGCGACGAGAAGCAGTGTTTTAAGGTAGTAGGCGACTTTCATATTAAAAAATTATATTGGTGAAAGTACGCTTATAACGATAAATCTAAATCATTATTTTAGCAATTCGAGGAAGTATCCATAGCAAGATATTGGTAAACTTTCTGATGGTTTTTATCAGCCATACAAGCCGTACTCAATGCGTTCGAGGGTCTGACTTACCTCATAGCGTCCCGTCTGTAAAGCTACTAAATCGATGGGGCGGCGTCCAGCCAGGTTTTCCACCCTTCCATACAGCCATTCCTGAAAACGTGACCATTCGCCAAACGTAGTTAACCCTTTATCTACTAAGCGAGCAATAGTAATCAAGCTATCTTTGATGGCCAAGTCAACATCTTCCTTATGAAACTGGCGGTATAAGCGCGCCTGACTGATAGGTAGAATGGTATTTAAATCAATACCTAACTCTTTGTATATTAGGTAGATAATTTTTAGCGTAGAACCCGATAACGGAGTTGGATCAAGTTCATAACTAGGAATATCTAATAATGCTGTGTTCACAGTTGCCAATTTCTCTTCGCTAGTCATATCAGCCAGCAGATTTTTTGAAAGCGTAGAAATAGGAACACTTGATGACATCATATTATTATCAAAAGAAGTAATAAACCCTAAAAGTGCAATGAGCAGCAGTAGAAATAAATCTTCATCAGTCTGTGACAAAATGCCAGAAATTGCTACTAACTCACTAAATCACGGTTGATCGTTACTTTACGGATGGCAAATCGAAAGAAATTTCTTGACCAACTACATCAGCATCAGGGGCTAATTCATAGCCTGTGCCGTAGTTACTTTGCCAATGCCGAAGATCGGGAAGATGCCTTTCAGGAAATTGTGCTGCAACTTTGGAAATCCTACCCATCGTTTCGGGGCGATTCAGCCGTGAGCACCTGGATGTACCAAGTAGCTCTTCGGACGATTTTCAATTTGCTTCGCCAGCATCAGTTTACGTTTGCTACCCTTCCGGAGCAACTAAGCGGGAATGATGCAAAAGATACCGAAACGATTCGAGTAGCACTTAGCGTGCTGAATCCCGAAGATCGGGCTTTGCTTATTCTCCACTTAGAAGGGTACCAGTATCGAGAGATTGCGGAAATAAATTTGATGACGGTTACTAATGTCAGCACGCGCCTCAACCGGATTCGACAAAAATTACGCTCACTCTTTCAATCGGAGATGATATGAACTTAGATGAATTAAAATCGGATTGGCAGCACTATGCCTCAGCGACTGCTACGCAAGAGCAAAGAAGCTTGGATGAACTAGATGCTTTACTTCCATCGCAGCAGTCAACTTTTAGTCAATGGTTTACAAGCTATTCTTCTTTATTAAGAAATGCTGCTATGTACGCATCTATCATTGTTCTCTGCGGTGGCTGCTGACTTTATGCTTTTTGCTTTTATACAATGGACAGTTTCACCCGAAATTGTTGATCTGGGCTTTTTCACCCTGCGCTGGTACAGTCTACTATTCACTACGGGAATTCTACTCAGTTATTACATTGTCCGCAAGCAGTTCGAGCAGGCAAAACTACCGAATGAAGTATTTGAATCGCTAGTAATGCATGTGTTGGTAGGCATGATTGTTGGAATGCGACTGGGGCACTTTTTATTTTACGAACCTGATGCTTTTTTAGATCGTCCCCTCGAGATTTTTCTGCCAGTTAGTTTCACTCCCGAACTACGTTTTACGGGTTACGCTGGTTTAGCTAGTCATGGCGGAGCTATTGGCATTCTGATCAGCCTGTGGCTTTTTTACCGTAAGTACCCTAAAGTATCTGTTTGGTTTGTATTAGACCAACTGGCACTAGTTGCTCCGCTGGTCGGAGCATTCATCCGCTTAGGAAATTTTTTCAACTCCGAAATGATCGGGCATCCTACCTCCATGCCCTGGGCTTTTGTATTTCCATTGGTAGATCAACTACCCCGGCATCCGGCGCAGCTCTACGAAGTAGCAAGCTATCTGTTTATTTTCGCTGGGCTAATTGCTTGGAAGTCTCGCACACGCAATCGGCCAGCAGGGCTAATTTTTAGCGGATTACTCATCAACTTATTTTCCGCCCGCTTTGTGATAGAATTTTTCAAGATCAATCAGGTAGCTTTTGAGAGTAACTTCGTACTGAATATGGGTCAGTTGCTCAGCCTGCCTTTCATCGCTATCGGGATCATTTTGTACTACTCTCGCCGCACAAAGTCAATAGCGATTTCGTAATCTTTTTCTCTGACAAAAAGGGCAGAAAGCTATCGTAGTAAAGGCAGTAAGATGGCAATATCTTATTAGTAATGAGGAAGTTAAATGTGTAGAGATCGCTTCGCCAAGCCTTGCGATGACGTATAAATTAGAAATCCCACCAAAATTGCTCGAAAATCACCTTTCTTTCTACTCCGTTAATCCCTCGGAACTTTTGGCTTTTTCGGATGTTCTTCAATGGTATTCAATCTGATTCCTATGTCATTTTATATTGTATGCTAGAAACTATTTATACTATCAATTATCCCTTGTCAATTTTCAATTAATTTTGCTGTATCCTAACACCATAGAAGAAAAAATTGGCTTCGACCAAATTCGGCAGTTGCTGAAAGAACATTGCAGTAGTTCTTTAGGAACGTATTACGTAGATAAAATTCAGTTTTCGGATGACTACGACCACATCAGTAAACTGCTATATCAGACCGAAGAGTTTCAGCAAATCTTGCAGGAAGAACAGTCCTTTCCTTCGGGAAATTATCTGGACGTACGTCCGCAATTAGCCAAGGCGAAAACTCCCGGCATTTTTCTCTCCGAAGAAGAATTTCACCAGGTTCAGCTATCGCTAGATACCATCATTCGTTGCCAATCTTTTTTCAAAACTTCTGATGAAGAACAACCCTACCCGTATTTGGCCCGCCTCAGCGAGCACGTAGGAGTACCCCCTAGTTTGCTGGGAAGTATCAGGAAAATCATTGATGAAAAGGGGCACATGCGTAACAACGCTAGCAAAGAGTTGCAGGATATTCGTAGAACCATGTTAGGCGAACAGTCTCGCTTACGAAAGGTACTCGATCAGATTATGCGACAGGCCCGCCAGCAGGGTTACACATCCGATGATGCCTCGGTCACAATCCGGGGAGGGCGCATGGTAATTCCCATTCAGGCGGAATACAAACGGCGCATCAAGGGGTTTGTACACGATGAGTCAGCTACCGGGCAAACCGTTTATCTGGAACCCGCCGAGGTGCTAGATATTAACAATGAGATTCGGGACTTAGAATATCGGGAGCGTCGGGAGATTACTAAGATCTTAACTCAGCTCACGGATGAGTTACGGCCTCATCTGAAAGAACTACGGTACGCTTATCAGTTTCTGGGGATGATGGACTTCATTCGGGCCAAGGCACGATTAGCTCAGCAACTGGAAGCAGTTTGTCCCAAGCTGGAGAAAAAGCGATTGGTCGATTGGCAAGAAGCCCGACATCCATTATTGTATCTATCGCACCAAGCCCAGAACAAACCAGTCATTCCGCTGACGATAGAATTAAGTGCCGATCAGCGAATTTTAGTTATCTCGGGGCCCAATGCTGGGGGTAAATCGATCTGTCTGAAAACGGTGGCTTTGGTGCAGTATATGCTTCAGTGTGGCTTACTCGCACCAATGGGCGAACAATCCACCGCCGGAATCTTTCAAAATATTTTTATTGATATTGGCGATGAACAATCCCTAGAGAACGATCTGAGTACCTACAGTTCGCACCTCACCAATATGAATTACTTTGTGAAACTGGCTGACCAGAAAACACTAATTCTGATTGATGAATTTGGTACTGGTACCGAACCGCAGTTCGGCGGTGCCATTGCTGAAGCTATTCTCAGTGATTTAAACCAAAAGAAAGTATTCGGAGTCATCACCACACATTATTCTAATCTGAAGGAATTTGCTGACCGAGCCGACGGAATTATCAACGGGGCAATGCGCTTCGATACAGATGAACTGGAACCGCTCTACCAATTAGAAATAGGCAAACCCGGTAGCTCCTTTGCTCTGGAAATTGCTCGGAAAATCGGTTTGCAATCATCTATCTTAAATCAGGCGAAAGAGCTAGTAGGAGTAGAGCACGTGCAATACGAGAAGATGCTGAGCGAGCTGGAAAACGAGAAAAATAAGTACGAGCAGCTTACGCAGAATTTAGCCGCCAAGGAAAAGCGTATTTCTACCACTACTCAAGAGTACGAAGAACTGCGGGAACACTTGAAAAGCGAGCGTAAGCGTATTCTGGCTGAAGCCAAGCAAGAAGCCAGTCAGCTTTTGCAAAATACTAACCAACGGATTGAGAACACCATCCGCACCATTAAGGAAAAGAATGCTGAGCGAGAGAGCACCAAGCAGGTTCGGCAAGAACTAGAAGACTGGAAACAGCAAGTAAAACCTAAAAAATCTGAAATAAAATCCCGTCCGAAGAAAGCAAAAATTGCTAGAGAAGAAGGGCCGATTCAGGCAGGGGATGCAGTACGAGTGAAAGAAAATGGAGCGATTGGCGAAGTGCTGTCACTAAAAAATAATCAAGCCGAAATTCTAATTGGCGCTCTCAAATCAAACATAAAGCTGAATCGCCTTGAGAAAGTTGCTAAGCAATCGTTAAAAAAACTGCAAAAGAGTCTTGCTACATCTGGTAGTCGTAGTATTGATCTGAACGAAAAGCGGGCGGAGTTTAGTAGCAGTTTAGATTTACGGGGCAAACGGGCGGAAGAAGTTATTCCCCAGTTAGAAAATTGGGTAGACGAAGCCGCGATGTTCGGGGCAGGCGAACTACGGATTGTTCACGGCAAAGGAAATGGGGTGCTGCGCGAGATTGTTCGTAACTACTTAAATACCCACCCTTCGGTATCACGATTTCAGGAAGAACACATTGAGCGAGGTGGCTCCGGCGTAACGCTGGCGTATTTGCACTAATAAGATTCTTTTGAGAAGATTATCACTGCGTTTGCTGCTTAGTCATCGTCAACTGGTAACTACCCGAGATTCCCGATATCCGACTGTTATCAGTGGGAATGCTGCTATTTAGACCCGCCGAAAATGTTATTTGTAAGGAAGCAGTATCGGCTTCGAATAGCTGAATAGTTAGCGGAACCAAATCGGGTTGGCGAATTACTTCAGCTCCCACCGAAAAATTATCACTTTCTTCTATTACTAACGTTCCTTGGGGCGGAAATATCGCCGGACTAATGTTTCCCTGGCTAATGTAAGCTACTTCGCTTAAGGTAGGAGTAATCGTTAGCCGAAAGCCAGCAAAATCTCCGGCTTCTACTTGCGCTTCTATTCCCGGGGGGGTGTCCAGGTCTACTACTGCATCGGTTGTATCACGAACCAACCAAGTTCCGGCAATGGCCTGTCCGGGCACTACCTCGTTGCCACCGCCAGAGTCATCATTTTCTCTACAACCCCAGATGCTTATTGCCAATAAAAATAGTAGAAGCGTTCCGATCGATTGAGTCATTGGCTGAGAATTGAAGACGTTAGAAAGCACGTTTGTAGTTTTTAACTGTGAGGTTAGCGTTTAAATTGTGTAATATCAATGATCTGGTCGCAGAAATCGTACTCAAATGATTGATTGGAGCAAATGATTACCAGCTTTTCGGCAATGTGCTGTTTAATTTCTTCTTGATACCACTGTATTCCTTGCTGATCTAAATTAGAACAAGGCTCGTCGAGTAGCAATACGGGGCTTTGGGAGTAAAAAGAAATTCCCAGTTTTAGTCGTTGCTTCATACCGGAAGAAAACTGGTAAATATACTTTTGACGAGCCGCAGTGAGTCCGGTTCGCTCCAGCAATTGGTTCGCCGTTACCCCTGGTTTGAAAGGTTTTAGCGTAGTGTGAAAAGATAGAAATTCTTCCAGTGTAAACTCTTCAATGAGTTCCATGTACGGTGCCGACATACTGATATGGCGAAATATCGTTTCTTCATCTACTGGTTTTTCTTTCTGGTAGTAATGAATTTTTCCTTTTGAGGGAGGAAGTAATCCGGCCAGAATAAGTAATAACGTGGACTTCCCGCTGCCGTTAGGTCCAGTAAAAGCGTACGATTGCTGTTGCTGAAACGTAAGGGTAATACCCCGAAAAATCCACTCGCCAAGTCCCAGGTTTCCCGAATGCTGACCACGCTGAAATTTCTTGCCTACCTGCTCTAGTTCAATACGCACAAACGAAGGCTGCTTACTGATCAAATCCTCGTATGATGCCTCGCTCAGAGCCATGCATGAACCGAAGAATTTCATCCCGCTCCCGAGAAGGGTTCATGGTAATTTCTATCTGGTCAAGAGCCGTAGAATTGTTCATTCCGCTGAGGTAGATCATGCGGTAGATTTCCTGTATCTCGTTGATTTTCTCATTAGAAAAGCCCCGTCGCCGTAAGCCAATAGAGTTGACCCCACTGTAGCCTAGAGGTTCGCGGGCCGCCCGAATAAACGGAGGCACATCTTTACGAACTAAAGACCCACCTGAAACCATAGCGTGCGCCCCTAGCTTAGCAAACTGATGAACTGCACTCATTCCTCCAATGAAAGCAGAATCACCGATAATTACGTGTCCGGCAACTTGCACGGAGTTGGCTAAAATACAGTTGTCGCCAATGGCACAGTCATGGGCAATGTGTACGTAGGCCATGAGCAGTGTATTGCTTCCGATGGCAGTTTTATAACGATCAACCGTACCCCGGTTAATGGTCACACATTCGCGGATGACAGTATTATCGCCAATTTCAGCGGTAGTCTCTTCTCCAGCAAATTTTAAATCCTGTGGTACTGCAGAAATTACTGCGCCGGGGAATACCTTGCAATTTCGGCCAATTCGCGCCCCTTCCATAATAGTTACATTAGGGCCAATCCAGGTGCCTTCTTTGATAACGACATTTTTATGGATAGTGCTGAAAGGTTCAATCACTACGTTACTAGCGATTTTGGCTTCGGGGTGAATATACGCTAAGGGTTGGTTCATGAGCTTTTTCGGACTATGCTGGCCGACATGGTGGCTTCGCAGACTAAGTTTTTTCCCACGTACGCCTCACCACGCATTTTGGCAATTCCTCGCTTAATAGGCGCCAGCAGTTCACATTTGATTGTAAGAGTGTCGCCGGGCAATACCATTTTCCTAAAACGGCAGTGCTCAATGGCTAAAAAGTAGGTCCAATAATTTTCGGGGTCAGGTACGGTATTAAGTACCAAGATACCGCCGGTTTGCACCATAGCTTCCACCTGTAGTACGCCCGGCATCACTGGGTTACCCGGAAAATGACCCTGAAAGAAAGGCTCGTTCATAGTAACATTTTTTGTACTACAAACGGTAGTGTCATCTAGGTGATAAATTTTATCAATCATCAAAAACGGATACCGATGCGGTAGCATGTTACTAATCTGATTGATATCTAGCACTGGGGGAAGCTGGGTATCAAAATGAGGCACATTGGAATTATCCCTTGCCTTCATGGCTTTCTTCAGCTTCTTAGCAAAGGCTACATTGGCAGCGTGACCCGGGCGAGCGGCCAAAATCTGCGCTTTAATGGGACGGCCTACCAACGCCAAATCACCTACCATGTCTAGTAGCTTATGTCGGGCAGGCTCGTTCTTATAGCGAAGCTCTACGTTGTTCAAAATCCCTTCTTCCCGTACCTCTACTTTGGGCTTATTGAACAGATCGGCTAAGTAATCTAGCTCATCATTATCTACTTTCTTATCAACTACCACAATAGCGTTGTTAAGATCGCCCCCTTGGATTAAGTTATTTTTATGTAACATCTCCAACTCGTGCAGAAAGCAGAAAGTACGGCAGGCGGCAATATCTTTAGAGAAATCCTTAATGTCATTGAGGGTAGCGTGCTGGCTGCCTAGTACCGGAGAGTTGTAGTCAACCATTACCGTAACCCGATAATCATTCAAGGGAAGGGCCGCAATTTCTACATTGCGGGAAGAATCTTGAAAGTGAACGCTTTCCTTTACTTCGAAGAAATTACGCAACGCACTTTGCTCTTCGGTGCCAGCTTCTGCCAAAGCATCGATATAGGGTTTAGCACTACCATCCATAATAGGTGGTTCGGGGCCATCGAGCTGAATGAGCACATTGTCAATCTCCATGCCTACCAGCGCGGCTAATGTATGCTCAACAGTATTAATGCGGGCACCGCTCTGTTCAATGGTGGTTCCCCGGGAAAGGTCTACCACATTATCTACATCAGCATCTACGGTAGGTTCCCCTTCCAAGTCAGTGCGCTGAAATTTGATTCCGTGATTAGGTTTAGCGGGTAAGAAGGTCATATTAGCCGGTACTCCCGTATGTAACCCAACTCCTGAGACGGTTACCGACTTTTGTATAGTGTGTTGCCTAATGTTCATCATGTATTTTGACTCAATTAAGCGGCAAAGTTAGTATTTTTTTTCAAGTTCATTGATTCTCTCAATTAGATCGGGTAAGCTTCTGAAAGCAGCGTACGCTCGTAGGTATTTCTTTCGGTCAAATGCGGGGCTGCCTAACACAATTTGGTCAGACTTAAGCGATTTTCCCACCCCGGCCTGGGCACCCACGGTTGAGCGATCACCGATAGTGAGATGCCCTACAACGCCTACCTGTCCGGCCAGAACGCAGTTTTTGCCAATTTTGGTTGACCCAGACACTCCGGTTTGGGCAGCAATCACCGTATTTTCACCAATTTCTACATTATGAGCAATCTGGATGAGGTTGTCTAATTTTACTCCGTCGCGAATAGTAGTAGAGCCCAACGTAGCGCAATCGATAGTTGTGTTGGCACCAATGTTTACGTGGTGGCCAATGACTACATTGCCCAGTTGAGGAATTGTTTTGTAAGTGCCATCGGGCTGCGGGGCAAAACCAAAACCATCGCTGCCAATTACGGCTCCGGCGTGAATCACGCAGTGCGAGCCAATAATGCTATCCGCGTAAATCTTCACCCCACTATGAATAATGGTATGGTTGCCAATTACCACATTATCACCCACGTAGGCTTGGGGGTAAATTTTAACATTGTTTCCAATTTTGCAGTTAGCCCCGATATACGAAAACGCTCCTCGGTATAAGCTTTCACCTAACTGACTACTTTCGTGAGCAAAAGTGGGTTCTTCTGTACCTACTTTATCGTGGTTGAGTAATTTGTGGTACTCCTCCAGCAACGTGGTAAAGCCTGAATATGGATCTTCTACCCGAATAAGCGTAGTTTGTACGGTTTGGCGGGGTTGAAACTGCTTGTTAACCAGCACAGCACTAGCGGCAGTATTGTAAATGGCAGGTTCGTACTTAGGGTTGGAAAGAAAAGCTAACGCACCAGGCTCGGCATCATCAATTTTGCCTAGCTTACTTATCTTAGTGGTACCATCACCCTGGACTTCTCCGTCTAGTAACTGGGCAATGTACGTAGCACTGAACTCTATCATGAAAGGGTGAGTATTAGGTTAATTCAGACCGCTTCTGCTTGAAGTGCCAAATTCTTTGGCCAGCAAACATAATACTTTTTTACGATCTGGCTCATTGCCTTCACGTAAGGTAAATCGGATGCCTCTACTACGTCAAAAATCTTGCCCTCTTTGGTCAGAATATTGATTTTTTGATCCCCGGCTGCGTAAGCAGCATTGCTCACTTCTCCATAGTATAAAAAGTAGGCTACTTCATCTTGATTTAATTGCATTTCTTGCTGAGCCTGTTGTTGTAAGCGGTTGATTGCTTCGGCAGGTAGGGGTTGGTTGAAGAGTCTGATTCTGAATAATTGTCGCTGAAGCAGCATCTGGCTCAGGGTAGACAGCGCGCGGTCAGGGTGTTGCTGCCAGTTTTTAATAGCGTACCAAATATCAATGTCATCCAACTCGGTGTAGTGCTCCAGATGCTTTTCATTTTGCTCAATATCAGCTAGGGATAATGATTGTTCTAGGAACAAAGAGAGGCAAGAGGAAGCGGGTACCTCAGCTCCCACAGTTAATAGGTGTTGGGCTCGTTGGATAATGGCCACCATCATTTTTTCAGCACTTACGCTGGCTTTGTGCAAGTATACTTGCCAGTACATCAGTCGGCGGGCATGAAGGAAATTCTCGATGCTGTAGATTCCTTTTTCCTCCACCACTACCTCGTCGTTCCGCACGTCTAGCATTTTAATGATGCGGTCGGCTCCAATTTCGCCCTCCGATACTCCGGTGTAAAAACAGTCTCGCTTGAGGTAATCCAGTCGGTCAATATCCAGTTGGCTGGCTACGAGCTGATGAAAAAATTTGCGCTCGTACCGGTTAGTGAAAATTTGGTAGGCCAGTGGTAAGTTACCACCCAACTCCTGCGCCAGCCGTTTCATAATGAGTCGCGACATCTCTTCGTGACTTACATCCAAAAGGGTATATTCTAGCGCATGAGAAAACGGGGCATGGCCTACATCGTGCAGCAGAATGGCAATCAACAGTGCCTCACATTCATCATCTGAGATTTCCTGTCCCTTGTTGCGAAGGCTATCAACGGTATTTTGCATCAGATGCATGGCACCCAGGGCATGATTGAACCGGGTGTGCAGTGCGCCCGGATACACCAAGTGAGCTAACCCCATCTGCCGAATGCGCCGTAACCGCTGTACATAGGGGTGCTCAATAATATCAAAAATAAGTTCGCTGGGGATATTAATAAACCCGTAAACCGGATCGTTGAAAACTTTTCTCTTATTCAACGTTAGTAAGTTTAAATGATTAGTGTTAAGGTATTATAGTGCTATAGTTCTAAGTATGGTAACGGCTAAATAGTAACTCTAAACTTAGCTCCCGGAACTATAACACCACGCACTATAACACCATTTGGATAACCCCCTCAAAATTAATTAGTTTTTAACTCAACCTACTTATGCAGAAATACAAAATTCTTTGGGCCGATGATGAAATAGACCTGCTGAAGCCCCATACGCTTTTCTTGGAAAAAAAAGGCTACGAAATGGTAACCGTGAACAGCGGAGCCGATGCCATTGAGCAAGTAGAGAACCAGCCGTTTGACCTGATCTTCTTAGACGAGAACATGCCCGGCATGACGGGGCTGGAAACCTTAGACTACATTAAATCTTCTAAGCCTAATATTCCGGTAGTGATGATCACTAAGAGCGAGGAAGAGATGATTATGGAGCAAGCCATCGGAGCCAAAATCAGCGATTACCTGATTAAGCCACTAAATCCTAACCAGATACTGCTCTCTATTAAGAAAATTCTGGATAACCGACGGCTGGTTACCGAGAAAACCAACATGAGCTATCAGCAGGATTTTCGGAACCTAAGCATGGCCTACAGCGACGATATTGACCATCGGGAGTGGATTGAAATCTACCGGAAGCTGACTTTTTGGGAGTTGGAAATTGATAAT
Source organism: Tunicatimonas pelagia (assembly GCF_030506325.1). Taxonomy (NCBI): domain Bacteria; kingdom Pseudomonadati; phylum Bacteroidota; class Cytophagia; order Cytophagales; family Catalimonadaceae; genus Tunicatimonas; species Tunicatimonas pelagia. The sequence continues at coordinate 4,916,719 of NZ_CP120683.1, forward strand.
ACTGAGGATCGGAGCATGTCGGAGGTGCTGGATAATCAGAAAGACGAGGCGAACTCCAATTTTGCCCGCTTCATTACCGATAATTATGATTTGTGGCTGAACGAGGTGGGAGTAGATAAACCATTGCTATCGCACGAGTTAATGACTAAGCGCATTTTCCCAGAGCTAAAAACGGATCAACCGCTCTTCTTTATTCTGATTGATAACCTACGGTTTGATCAATGGAAGATTATTGAACCCATTATCGCCGATCATTACACGGTAGAGGAGGAATCGTCTATGTATTCTATTCTGCCAACAACTACCGCTTTTTCGCGTAACGCCATTTTTTCGGGAATGCTACCCGCTGAAATGGCCAAGTATCACTCCGATATTTGGGTAGGCGACGATCAAGAAGAAGGCAAAAACAACCACGAGTACGAGTTTCTAAAGCGACAGCTTAAAAAGAACCGCCTGGATATTAAGAGCAGCTACCACAAAATTATCCGCACTGAGCAGGGCAAGCAGTTGCTGGATAATGTATCTAATCTGATGAAAAACGATTTGAACGTAGTGGTTTACAACTTTGTAGACATGCTCTCTCACGCCCGCACCGATATGGAAATGATCCGTGAACTGGCTCCCGATGAGGCTGCCTATCGCTCCATTACCAAATCTTGGTTTTTACATTCTCCTTTGCTTGACCTATTCAAGTGGTTATCGAGGGAATCGGTGAAGGTAATTGTGGCGACCGACCACGGCACCATCCGGGTAAAACGCCCGGCTAAAATTATTGGCGACCGAAATACTAATACCAACTTGCGCTACAAGCAGGGAAAGAACCTTAACTTCGACAATAACCGAGTGTTTGCGGTACGCCGTCCTGAAGATTTGCACTTGCCTCGCCTAAATGTATCAACCACGTATGCGTTTGCTACGCAAGACTACTTTTTTGCGTACCCTAACAATTACAATTATTACGTAAATTACTACCGGGATACCTTCCAGCACGGAGGAGTATCTTTAGAAGAAATGATTGTGCCGCTAATTACGCTAACGCCTAAAAATGCCTGAAAATGAATGGGCTCGAAAGACCGTGCCGGAAGCAGATTTGTCTCAGGTTGCTCAGGAGTTGATTAATTGGGGAAATTCTTACGATATTTGGCTATTTCAGGGCGACTTAGGAGCGGGGAAAACTACTTTGATTAAGGAGTTAGGTCGGCAGTGGAAGGTAGAAGATCAGATGAGTAGCCCAACGTTTTCTATCGTGAACGAGTACCGAACATCCGACGGCCAAAGTATTTATCACTTTGATTTTTACCGATTAAATCACGAATCAGAAGCGGTAGACATTGGTGTTGAAGAATATTTTGATTCAGAAAGCTACTGCTTGGTGGAGTGGCCTGAAAAAATCCCTAATTTGCTACCCGATCGGCACCTGCAAATTTTTTTAGAGGTACAGCCCGATCAGAGTCGCACTATTTACGCGTCCCAACATGAATGATTCAACCAAATCGGAAACCCTAGTCAGCGCCACATCTTCCGAAATTAAGGAGCTTGCCAAAGAGCAAGTGCTATATCCCCAGGAACAGTTAGCCAAGGTAAAAGAAAGCAACAAATCACTCCAGATCGGAATTCCGAAGGAGACATCATTGCAGGAGAACCGACTGCTGCTCACTCCGTCTTCCGTAGGGGTAATCACCAATTTGGGTCATCGGGTAATGGTAGAAACCGAAGCGGGCGTAGCCGCCAAGTTTTCCGATAATGAGTACAGTGAAGCCGGGGCTAAAATTGTGTACTCGGCCAAAGAAGCCTTCGATGCAGAAATTGTACTGAAAGTTGCTCCGCCCACTCTGGAGGAGATTGAGTATATTCTTCCGGGAGCTACGCTAATTTCGGCTCTGCAAATGGGAAACCAAACTCCCGAGTTTATTCACGCTCTGAACAAGCGAAAAATAACCGGAGTTGCCTTTGAATTTATTGAAGATAAAGTGGGGGGGATGCCCGTAGTGCGGGCTATGAGCGAGATTGCCGGGAGTACCGTAATGACGGTAGCGGCTCACTATTTGAGCAGTAGTACCAACGGCAGTGGAGTTGTTTTGGGGGGGATTACCGGGGTGCCTCCTACCAAGGTGGTAATTCTAGGAGCGGGTACGGTGGGAGAATACGCCGCTCGTACCGCTATCGGTCTTGGTGCCCAAGTAAAAATATTTGATAATCAACTGTACAAACTGCGTCGGATAAAGCATACGCTGGGTCAGCAAATATACACTTCAACCATGGATGTAGTCACGCTGAGCAATGCGTTAGAAGAGGCCGATGTAGTGATTGGTGCCATTCGGGCTGAGAAGGGAACTAACCGCATGGTGGTAACCGAAGAAATGGTGGCTAACATGCAAGCCGAATCGATCATTGTGGATGTAAGTATCGATCAGGGAGGCTGTATTGAAACCTCGGAAATCACCAGCCTGAAAAAGCCGGTATTTCGTAAGTACAATGTGATTCATTACTGCGTACCCAATATTGCTTCGCGGGTACCGCGCACAGCAACCACCGTGTTCAGTAATATTTTTACGCCTATTCTATCGCAAGTATGCGATGCCGGTGGGGTAGACGAGATGATCTACAACTACCGTTGGTTTATGAAAGGCATTTATACCTACCGAGGTAGCTTGACCAATGCGGCTATCGGCAAAAAATTCAATCTCCGCTCCCGCGATTTACATTTGCTAATGGCCGCCCGGATATAGTTGTTGACAAAATGTATTTCATGGGGAACTGGACATATTATATTGAGTCTAACCCTGTTTTCTTTTTCATGAATACTGTCTTTTTAGCATCCTAATAAAAGACGATTTTCGGGTATATTCTGCTATAATTTGATCCAGGAATGTTTTGAAGTCACTTTGAGTATTAAAATACTCATTCATTGATCTCAAATCCTCTAGTTTGGCTATTGCGATTTTATAGTACTTACTATTTCCCAACTCGATATTTTCTATTATCTCTTGTTTGATCTTATCACTGTTCTGAAGAATATTGTTCATTTTCTCTAATTCTTGCCGGTCTTTTTCTTTCTGCTCTATTTTTCTTCTGGATTGTTCTACTACCGCAGCTTTTTCACCAATTTCAGTCAATTGTATCTGGTGATGTTCATCTTTATCTTTACTGATATTTTTGTCCTTCAACTCCTTTATCAACCGCGCTTTCAGGTTGGACTCATCTTTCAGTATCATTTGTAAATATTCAGCCATTCTATCTTGAGGCATTTTGAAGATTTGGTCTTCCAGATCAGTTGCCTCTTCTTTCTTTTTACTATATGATTGCATAACATCCAACCAATCTTGGCTAACCAAACAAAAGTCTTTTGCTTCTTGACCACTCGCACTTAAGGGAAGTAAATTTGGGGGAATCAGGCTGGAATTGAAACTGTAATCAAAATCGAATTCATCACTTTTGTAGAGGTCTTCTAAAAAACGTAACCATATTACGAATAGCGATCGGTAGTCCCCGTTCATGATTTCATCCCGGATATTCAAGAGTACCTCTCCGTAGCTATCTTCTTCTATCCACCCCAATCCGTCTTCTTCACTGAAACTGATATCAAGGATGACAAATGCTGACTTCTTGAATATTCGTATATCTTGGGCGTAACTAGAAATAACGCTGATGCTGTATTTTTTAAGAAATGCATAATCAACTAATTCAGCGGGAAACTTCATCATTATTCGCTTGCTTCCCCAGTTAGCGATATAGAACATAAAGTCAAAGTAGTTTATCAAAACTTCTTCCTCATCGTAACGAAAATCACTGTAGCTATACGTAAATACCGCTTTTCGTGACGACAATTGAACCCGACTCGACATTCCCCGAACAGCTTCCAAATCTTTTGAAGATAAAGGTTTATCTACTGCGTGGAATTCATAATATTGGAATTCGCTCATATCATTAATAATTCTGTATTGTAGTTTGTTACGTCGTCTAGCTATGCGACATGCCGACCATCGGGGGTATGGACGTATAGTGCTGTATTACATGAAGTGCTAAACTTCGCTCGCTATCTGAGCTATGGTCACAGTCAAAATACTTTCCAAATGTGCTTTTATATTTTTCTCTTTAGGCTTAGCATCATCAGTAATTGATATAATATGTGGTTTTATACTCAATGGTGCTGTGGAGTCTGTATCATCGCCTGATGTTGATTTGTACTCTAAAAATGCACCGATTGCAATAGTACTATCATCATATCCATAGTGGTGAATTGATATACCCAGTTCATATTTTTGACCATCTCTCAAATTAAAACCAAAAATGAAATAGGATTTAGGAAGATTACGATTGAAAAAGTAATTATGTTGATTAGCATACCTTACAATCTGATGATAGTAATAATGCTGGCGAGTTGAATCATCTGGACGGCCACTACCAATATAAAAGGTTACTGAATCGTCAAAACCAGTTTCTAGCTGATCCTTATAGCTATTTAAGAACTCATTGCATATAGTATAAATTTGTAAGCGTCTATCTGCAAGTAATTGCTTGTGTTGAGCTTGTTCATGCTTCCCTTTATCTAATAATTTCTGTTTAAATATGTTGGTTACCTCATCTAATGAGGTCTGTGAAACTTCTCTTAAGTTCAGCACCTCTTCTATATTTCGGCGCTGAATTTCCCCAAAATAAGTTACTAGCCGCTGTGGGCTACCTGCATCCGATTCCTCTAATGATTTGATGTACTTTTCCTTTGCCTCTTCTCGCAAAACGGTCACAGGAAAATAATTTGCTTTTATCAAGATTAGGCTTGCAATTAGCCTTACTACTCGGCCATTACCATCTTGAAAAGGATGAATAGTTGTAAAAGCATGATGAACCCACGAGGCTACTATCAGAGGGTGTACTTTTTGCTCAATTAACCCTTCATATATTTTAATAAGGTTATCCATTTCTGCCTCCACATGATCAGGAGGACAATATTTAACCACTATACCATCTGGTCTTGTTGGGTTATTCTCTCTTTCTTTAAACTTGCCTTTTATTAATGCAATTTTAGTCTTATTCCCAAACTGACCCCTCCCCTCAGCAAACTCTTGGTGTCGTGTTGTAAGCTGATGCAACTCCAAAATAAACCCCTTAGTCAATGGCCTATTTTCCTTCACAACATCGAATATAAAATCTACCGCCTCTAAGTGGTCATCCAAATGACTAAGAAGTTTCTTTTTTTCAATATTAGTATCCCCATGAGATATTAAAGAAGATAGAAATCCCTCATTTATCAATGTCTCAGTAACCCCCTTTTCTATATCATACATGCGCTCTACTACCCCAGTTTCAATAGCATGTCTACGCTTTAGTCTATTCATAAAATCTTGATACTCCTTAGAGTTCTCAAGTAAAACCTCACGTCTTGAAAACCAAGATGGTGCAATTTCATCTAATACAGATGTATCTGCGTAAGCCCATTCATCAGAAAAAGATATATGCCTCCAAATTCTATTTATCTCACTCATACTTTAATCCTCTAAATTTCATCTAACAACTACACCAAAGAAACTAGAATCCGTTATTTCTATTGTCACTTTTCTGTTCAACTGAGTCGCCTCAAGCTACCGATTACTCGCAATAAACAGCAGCTCCGTTAAAGTACAACGCTCTACAGTTAATCTTAATGCGTTTTGCCCGATAGTTAATAAGTATTTGTTGAATTTACCTATAATATTTCTTATCTCGTACTTCAAGACGTACTGATGAAAAGGAAGACTTTTCCAGTTTACCCTATACCACATATTAAGAGATTATAAAACGTCATTATCACTAGCATAAAACAGGTGAATCCGTCATATTTGTGCGGTTTACTTCTTCATTCATCATGCGCTATCCCTACCTACTAACGCTCTGTTTCATACTAAGCATTCCGACCTTCGTTTGGGCACAAAGCCAACCTTATTTTCCCACGAAAACCTGGGAAAACCGTTCACCCCAAGATGTTGGCTTAAACGCTGAACAACTACAAAAAGCCGTTGATTTCGCTCAGAATAACGAGTACGAGGGGGATCGTGATCTGAAAGTAGCTATTTTGAAGGGGTTTGCTCGGGAGCCGTACCACGAAATTAAGGGACCAACCAAAGATCGGGGTGGCCCAGCTGGAATTGTGTTGAAAAACGGATACATTGCAGCTCAGTGGGGCGATGTTGAGAGGGTAGACATGACGTTTAGCGTTACCAAAAGCTACTTATCAACTATGGCTGGCTTGGCCGTAGATGCTGGACTAATTGCTAATGTGAATGACTCGGTAGCCAGTTACGTCTGGGATGGAAAATTTGCCGGAGCGCACAACTCCCAAATAACCTGGGATCACTTACTCACTCAGTCTTCCGACTGGTCAGGCACATTATTCGCTACTAAAGACTGGGCTGACCGTCCACCCAGCGAAGGCGGTATTGATGACTGGAAGTACCGTGAGCTACTGACTCCGGGCACTAACTTTGAGTATAACGATGTGCGGGTCAATTTGCTGGCCTACTCATTACTGCAAGTCTGGCGAAAGCCACTGCCAATGGTGCTGAAAGAAAAAATTATGGATCCGATCGGGGCATCTACTACTTGGCGCTGGTATGGTTACGACGACTCTTTTGTAAACGTAGATGGTATTATGATGCAGTCGGTGAGTGGAGGTGGTCACTCGGGTGGGGGAGTGTTTATCTCTACGCTAGATCACGCCCGCTTCGGATTGCTATTTTTGCGACGAGGCAATTGGAACGGACAGCAGTTGATTTCTGAACGTTGGATTGAGCAGGCGATTACCTCATCGACAGCTAATGCAAGCTACGGCTACATGTGGTGGGTGAACCGAGGCGAACGCGCTTGGGAGGGAGTTTCCCCTTCGGTTTACTACGCAGCCGGTTTTGGAGGTAACTTCATCGTCATTGATAATGAACATGACTTGGTTATTGTTACCCGCTGGCTACAGCCATCTCAAATTGGCGAGATGGTGCGATTGGTTATCTCTTCGGTAGAATAGGCCGTTTCGGGCTGCACAGCCGGGGTGGCGGTTATTTCAGCCAAAACAGTTCGACCCGCCTTTGTCTTATCGCCAATACTGACCTTTACTTCGGCATTGAGTGGAAGATAAACATCTACCCGAGAGCCGAATTTAATAAATCCAAATTCTTCGCCCTGTTGCACGGTATCGCCTTCGCCTACGTACCACTTAATTCGACGAGCCATTGCCCCGGCAATCTGGCGTACCAGAATTTCCAAACCACTCGGTAACTGTAGAACCATTGTAGTGCGTTCATTATCGGTGCTAGACTTGGGGTGCCAGGCTACCAAATACTGCCCCGCGTGGTATTTAAAATATTTTACTAACCCAGATGCCGGGTTACGATTAACGTGAACATTGATGGGCGACATGAAAATGGAGACCTGCATCCGTCGTTCCTGAAAGTATTCCTTTTCTTCGGCTTCCTCAATCACTACTACTTTACCATCGGCTGGAGCTAAAATTTGTTCTTCATTTCGGGTTACCACAATACGAGGGTTGCGAAAGAACTGAAGAATTAACAAATACAGTACAGCACTAGTGATGAGAATGACGGTTTGCAAAACGGTGCGCCCAGGAAAAAAATACGCAACCGCGAAGTTGAACAGAATCAAAACGATTGAAGAAACTAATAGTAATACGCGCCCTTCTTTATGGATAGTCATAGATGATATGCATTGTTGTAACTATACGACAAAGATAATGGGCTTTTGTTACCGAGAGCATGTTTGAATGAGTGAATGATGGAATAAAATATTATTCGAACATTCTTTCATTCACTCATCCAATCATTTCTTAAAATCCTCCTCGGAATTTGTACGTGTTAGCCACCTTATCAATAGCAACGATGTAAGCCGCAATTCGCATGGATACGCCGTATTTGAGAGCTGTTTTATACACCCGCTCAAAAGATTCGCGCATAATACGGTCGGAACGGCGGTTCACTCGGTCGCGGGTCCACTTGTAGCCGAGGCGATTTTGTACCCACTCAAAGTACGAAACGGTTACTCCCCCGGCGTTCGCTAGAATATCCGGAACAACCAAAGTGCCCTTGCTATTGATAATATCGTCGGCTCGGGCTGAAGTAGGGCCGTTGGCACCTTCCACAATCATGCGGGCGTTGATCTGCTCGGCATTCTTCACGGTAATGACATCTTCCATCGCGGCCGGAATCAGAATATCTACTTCTAAGGTAAGTAGTTCCTCGCCTTCAATAACCTCTCCTCCGGTAAACCCCGTTAGCGTACCTCCGTTGGCCTCCCGAAATTCTACCGCCTGCTGAATGTTAATACCATCCGGATTGTAGTACGCTCCCGAAATATCGCTAATAGCTACCACTTTGCTGCCGCGCTCTTCCATAAGCAAAGCGGCGTGAGAACCTACGTTACCAAACCCTTGTACTGATACAGTAGATTGGTACGGATTGATCTTGAGCTTTTCCATCGCGGCGAAGGCCGAAACCATTACTCCGCGTCCGGTGGCCTCCGCTCGGCCGGTTGATCCGCCCAGTACAATGGGTTTTCCGGTAACCACTGCGTTAATCGTCATGCCGTTGGCTCGGGAGTATTCGTCCATAATCCAGGCCATCTCCCGGGGGCCGGTACCCATATCAGGGGCGGGAATATCGCGGTCGGGCCCAAAGATGCTAAACATTTCTTGGGTGTAGGATCGGGTTAACCGTTCAATTTCACCGGACGACATTTGGCGGGGGTTACAGCGGATACCGCCTTTTGCCCCACCGTAGGGAATATCTACTACGGCACACTTCCAGGTCATCCAAGCCGCTAGGGCCTTCACTTCATCAATATTTACTCCCATATCGTAGCGGATACCGCCTTTGGATGGGCCAAGAATATTAGAATGAATTACCCGGTAACCCTCAAACACTCGGATAGAGCCATCGTCCATGGTGACGGGTAAAGAAACAATTACTTGCTTCACCGGATTTTTTAAAACATTATACACTTCATCGTTCAATCCTAGCGCTTGCGAAGCAATATGGAAGCGCGACATCATGGATTCAAACGGATTTTCCCGATCCTTGATCGGGGCTGGTTCTACGTATGACATGTGGTTAACTCGTTAGAAAGATTATAAAAATCTGGCGTAAAATTAGTAATCTGATTCCACAAAATGTAATCAACGTAGTGTTTTTAAAAAAATTTCAAAAAAATAATGATAAAGTGAGAGGCTAGAAGTAGTCCGTCGAAGCGATCAAGGAAACCACCGTGTCCGGGTAACCCTTTTCCCGAATCTTTAATAGCGATACTGCGCTTGAAAAGTGATTCCACCAAATCGCCGTAGGTGCCGGTAATTACGATGATTGCGCCGACAATAATCCATTCCCAGGCGGGTAAATCTGTATAAAAATACGATAATAGCAAAGCGGTAACCAGTGCGGTAATCGCTCCACCAATACTGCCTTCCCACGACTTCTTGGGCGAGACCCGGGCAAACAGTTGCCTCCGGCCAAAGCGCACTCCGGTAAAGTAAGCACCAGTGTCGCTAGCCCAGAACAGTGAAAGAATCCCCAACACGATTTGAAAGCTGTACGTACTACCGGAAAAAGCGATCAGATTTAGCAGAGCAAAAGGAACCGCCACGTAAATAATGCCGCAGAGCGTAAAAGCAATGTTGGTGAAGGGTTTTTTATCTGACTTTTTGTATAATTTAATAAAGAAGATACTAGCCATTGCGGGAAAAACCAGCAGGTAATAGCTGGCATCTATTGTCCCTCGCTCTACCAAAAAGCTGACGGTAAATAGCAATAAACCAGTGAATGTTCCAACCGATTTAAGGGGCAACATACCGTCTAGGCCAGTGAGCTTGTAAAACTCTAATTGCGTGAGGCCACAAATGGCAAAAAACAGTGCAAAGTACGTCCATTCGCCACTGTACACGGCAAAAACAATAGCTACGATGCCAACAGTACCGGTAATAATTCGCTGGGTAACGTTGTTGTATCTATTTAAAGCGGATATCATCGCGAATAATTTTTAGAGCACTTATTACACAGTTGGGAGCCACGTAGACCTCAATTAAGCCAAAGTGGTACGCCCGATCTTGTTTGTCTATGAGCACCGGATTTAGTTGCTGATCTTCTAACACTGCTTTCACAATCTCGGCTTGGTAACGTTGTTCCGTACTAAAGACTTTCTGCCACTTGCTATCCATACGGCTGTTTTAACTTGGTCATTTGCCGAAACTGATATAATAAAAACACTCCAGCTCCAGCCGCCGCTAGTACTATCGGCCATGCTATTGCTTCAGTAGCTTCCAGGTCAATATCGGTAATTTCCTGCTGATATAAATAAAGCATTACCAAAGTGAAACCGTTGTTTACAAAATGGGCAAAAATGGCGTACCATAAATTTCCTGACCAGTAAAATAAATAACCAAATAAAGCCCCCAGCAACAAGCGTGGGAAAAAACCGTAGAACTGCATATGAATAGCACTGAACAGCAATGCAGCTAACCAAATAGCTGCATGATGATTACCAACTAATTGATGTAACTTTGGCTGTACCAACCCTCGAAATAATAGTTCTTCTCCTACGGCGGGCAATACTGCAATAACTACCATGCCAATTAGCAATCCGGAGATGCTATTGAATCGGGTAAGATACTCCGTTAATTCTTTCAATTTGTCTTCCTTGGCTTGAGCCCACGCTTCAAAAGCCGGGGAAATTCCGCTGAAATCTAGGTTCATATTCCACTCAATAATTACTGAGTTGGCCACCATAAAAGCCAGCATGAGCAAAAAAACGAGGCTCAGGACAACTACCGAGGTAGTAGTGTGAACGGCCAAAGGTGAAGCTTTTTTAGCGGAAGTAGCACGCCCGCTGCTGAAGTAAGGAAGTAGCGGTATCTGTTGCTGTCGGTCAATTAAGCGGTAGTGCAGCAAAGGAGCTAAAACAAAACCAAAGAGGGATGTGGCTGCCTGAAGAATCAGTAGTGCTGATTTAGCTCGGGGTGAGCTCATAGGGTTAGCCAGTGCCTGCTGGATATTCTGAAAGTCGTAATCGAACAGGGGAAGAATGCCAATAAATGCCAAAATCTGCCCTATAAACAACCCTAATAGCACAAAACCAACTAAAATTAGCAAGGAAGAAACTATATTTGTTTTTCGTACTGCTGTTGGTTCTGGTTCTTCTAGTAAATCCATTAATCTTATTTGTCTATCTAACCTCCCAACGAAAGTTATGTTACGGAACGAAGAAAAAGCCTATCAGGGCAAAGGTAAAGAAACTTCTGACTTTCATTCGTTGTAGTTCAAAGTGTTATAGCGACCGTTGCGCGGTACTTAGTGTTATGGTGTCGTTATTCTTTACGTTGTAGGTTCAGAGCCTAGCACTATAAAACCTTAACACTGTAACACTAATTAAAAATGTTGTGGTAAAAATTGATACGATAGATTTAGGTGAGTTTCCGTTGTTGCTGGCCCCGATGGAGGATGTAAGTGATCCGCCGTTTCGAGCGGTATGTAAAAAGAACGGAGCCGATATGATGTATACCGAGTTCATCTCGTCGGAGGGGCTAATTCGGGACGCCGCTAAAAGTGTAGAGAAGCTAGACATCTACGACTACGAACGCCCGATTGGTATTCAGATTTTTGGCGATAAGATAGAATCGATGCGGGAAGCTGCCGCCATTGCCGAAGCGGCTCAGCCCGAACTCGTTGACATTAACTACGGTTGCCCGGTGAAAAAAGTGGCTTGCAAAGGTGCGGGTGCCGGAATTTTGCAAGATTTGCCCAAAATGCAGGAAATGACCCGAGAGATTGTCAATCGGGTGCAATTGCCAGTGACGGTAAAAACACGTTTGGGTTGGGACGAAAAAACCATAAAGATTGTGGAGGTCGCCCAACGACTGCAAGATGTGGGCATTCAAGCCTTGACCATTCATGGGCGCACTCGCAAGCAAATGTACAAGGGTGAAGCCGATTGGAACCCCATTGCCGAGGTGAAGAATCATCTCGATATTCATATTCCGATTTTTGGTAATGGCGATATTGACTCGCCGGAGAAGGCACTGGAGTATCGCCGTCGCTACGGAGTAGATGGAATTATGATTGGTCGGGCGGCGATTGGCTATCCCTGGATATTTCGGGAGATCAAGCACTTTTTTCGTACGGGTGAGAAACTACCCCCGCCTACGTTAGAAGAACGAGTGCAAGTGGCTCGGGAACATTTGGAATTTTCGGTACAATGGAAGGGTGAACGCAAAGGTATTTACGAAATGCGCCGTCATTACACCAATTATTTTCGGGGGATTCCACACTTCAAGCCTTACCGCCAGCGATTGGTTGAGTTGCCTACTTTTGCTGAGGTGTCAGAGACACTAAATGAGGTAGCTGAGAAATTCTCTGGACATTACGAATCGGTTCTGGCAGAATGAAAAGAATATCGGCTCGCAATTCAGGTGTAGTTGCTTGGGGGGCATTGATTTTACTAGGATTAGTTTGGGGTAGCTCCTTCATTTTGATTAAGCGAGGGCTTACGGCCTTCTCGGGTAGTGAGGTGGGTGCCTTGCGAATGGTTGCAGCCGGAGCTTTTTTGCTACCCGTAGCAGTTATGTCTTTCCCTAAACTGAACCGTCGTCATTGGGGAGTTTTAGTGGTGATTGGCTTTCTGGGCAGCTTAATTCCTGCTTTTTTATTTGCCTGGGCTCAAACCCAACTGAGCAGCTCGTCTACTGGAATCATTAATGCTGTTACGCCTCTCAACGTGCTGGTAGTAGGAGCCATTTTCTTTCATCAAACCATTGCCCGTAAGCAACTGCTGGGCCTGCTCATGGGACTGGTTGGAACGGTGCTGCTCATTTTAGCTGGCTCGGCGGAGTCATCAACGGGATTCAATGCGTATTCTCTACTGGTGGTAGGAGCTACGGTTTGTTATGGCTTTAGTTCCAATATCATCAAACAGTATACCTACGATCTTACTCCTCAAACTATTACGGCAGTTTCGCTGGTGCTGATGTTGCCGATTGCAGCCGGGTACTTGTTTGGCTACTCTTCTTTTCTGCCTACGTTGGAGCAGCAGCAAGCATGGTGGCCTTTTTTGGCAATTGTTACATTGGGAGTAGTCGGTACTGCCTTGGCACTAATTATCTTCAATAAGTTGGTACAACTGCGTTCCCCCGTGTTCGCTGCCTCTGTCACCTATCTGGTACCGATGGTCGCCATTCTGTGGGGCTTTATTGACGGAGAGTCGCTCAACTATCAACATTTCTTGGGCATGCTGGCGATTTTAGGCGGGGTGTATATTGCTAATCGATTGTAAAGGCTATATTACCCAGTACCTTTCTATCAGCTCTAATACCTTCTCTTTGTCTATAAAATGTATTGTACCCTTTAATTTTTCTGGCACTCTGTAGAGAACTTCCCTCTTTGCTTCTTCGCTGAACTTTCCACTTATCACGAATGTGAATGAGGAAATATACATCTCATCTCTACTTTCCTGTCCTGTATAAGGAATAGAAAATGCGCTCTCAGCTTGTTCTATTAAGGTCTTAATTTTTCCTTTAGCGCCACCACCTACATTTCCAGGCTTTACCTGCATGGCATGATACTTTAGTTGCCCAAACTTAGAAAATTCAGAAAAAACTATGTCTTTTCCATACTCGTTAGTCCCATGAGTGTATTTGACAAAGTTAAATTTCATTCTTCTGAGCAACGGTAAAACCACATCTAGAGTAAAAGGCTTTTCATCAGTATCGTACTCATTTTTCCACTGAAAACCATTTACAGTAACATCAACCTCCTTTTTGAGATCTAAAATTGCAGAATTTCCTTCGCCTATCAAGTTTTCAATAGTATCGAAGGTATTGGACGTTTTATAGCTTATAATAATATATTGATGACCTTCGTCATCTACATGATTGTAATCAGAATATAAATTTTCATGAAATTCAACTGCCTTTAAAAAAGCTGTAAAATAGACAGAAATCCTTTGAGGAACTTTCTTTAATAAGTTAGGATGAGAATAATATTCAATTTGAAATTCATCTTCATATCGCCTGATTCCTGTAATCTCAAAAATATCACCCACAAGATTTCCAAAAGGAATTCTCAAATCTAATTTATCTGGAAACTCGTCTGTACGGAGAGGTAACACTTCACTTAATTTGATATTAGCAGCTTCATCCATTGACAACATATCACCATGAAGAAACCCCATATCACTAATCAATAGTATGGACAGTTTTATGCAGCCAATTTTCCCCGTTGCAATAGCTTTGGGTAGTTGGGGTGCATTTTTATTGACTCAGCGTCCAGATTTAAGTTTGAAATAATGATTTGTAGCCAACGGGTATTAAAATGCTCTGTTTTGACGTCTTGCAGTGAGAAGCTGGTTCTACCCTGCAAGTGATTCTCTACCAAACACAGATTCAAAGTCATCATGACGGCCTGAAAATGGAAGGCCAAACGTTTTTCTTGAGTGCTTTGGCAGTGGCTGAGTCCTAAATGCTGCTTAGCATCTCTAAAGAGAAACTCAATATTGAAGCGCAAGCGATAGTATGCTAGAATACGACTTGCTGAGAGTTCCAGATCCGAACATCCTAACAAGAACAAACCGGTTCGGCCGCTTTTACTTTGTGTAGTAACCATCACTACTTTTATCTTTCGCTTCCACTTTACCGACCAAACCACTTGGCAATAGACTTGCCAACCTTCAGGGGTGGTACCCTGTTGTTCAAAACGAGTTAACACCTCATCGCCTTTCCAGTGAACTTTACCCCCATTCTTGCGTTTTCTCCCTCGGGGCTTTTGGGGGCCTTCATATAAGTAGTTCATATTGGCATCACCGCGCAACTTAGTGATCATGAACATACCTAACGCAGCTACCTGATCCCAAGCGGCTTGTTTGGCGTAAAAGCCGTCTACCACCCAGTACTTCGTCTTTTTGAGCAGGTAGGCACTACAACGGACTAGCTGCTGTAAGTAGAAAAGTAAGCGGTTGGTCTCGTCTTTGAGTCCACCAGGGGTTTGGTGTACCGATAGGGTTAAGGCCAATCCGCTTTTCACTGATACCAAAGCCAGCGCACTAATCTCTAATCCTTTAATTGCTTTTTGGGAGCATCCGCTCCAGTACCTATCCAAACCGTACGTCTTTTTACCGCTCTTAGCAACGTAGCTACAGTCACTCACCGCAATCCAGGAGTGGTTAGCAAAAAACAGATCAATGAGCACCTCACTAAAGTGTCTGAAATCAAAAGCTTTGTCGTAATTACGCCGAAACGTACGCTCACATAGGTCGCCCCAGCGCGACAAGTTGGTAAAGTTATAACGCCCCTTAGCCGATAAGAACACCTGTACAAGATGCACTAAAAACTTATGCATGGGTTGGGATATGTCCGGCATTTTTGCCATTATCGTCTGGAGAATCTCTATGGTTTTCATGGTACCCTAAAGTTGTTCGCAAAACTAACTTAATGGGGTGCCTTCTCTTTTCCTAAATTCTGTCCGAAGTATTGACTAATGAGTTTATGATTTAAGAAAACATCATATTCATACGCCCCTCTATCAGTTAGGGCTTTCTCCTTTATTTCTATCATAACCTAAATCTTATGAAAAAATTAATTTTCAACTCCCTCTGTCCAGACTTCGTGCATGGGTTCGCCTTTGCTGTTGAGTCCTTTGTGGTACCAGTCGTCGGCTGTGCGGCGGTACTCAAACGATAAGGAAGCACCTGTTCGGCTATCGTCGCGGGAGAAGAATTCAATGTTTTCGGTGTACTCACCGTCTTCGGTAGCCTGGTAAGTGCCACCACCGGTGCCCATAAATTCTTTGGTGGCGTAGTTAAACGCTGCCCACTGAAAGCGACTACCCGAAAGTATTTTAACGGTGATCCGAGGGCCAGCTCGTCGACGTTCGCCTTCATTGCCATCTTCATCTACCCGGGTAGCAAATCGCCAAGCTCCGGTAAGCGGGGTAGTTTCTTCTCCTAAACGCTCCCAAACCTGTGTGCCGTCAGGAGTATCTTTCAGCGTAAGCTGGTTATTGGTTACTTGGGCAGCGTAAACGATAGGGCTACGCACCTGAGAAGCATCTTCAGTGAAAAAATCGTAGAGAATATTAAGTTGGTCATCAGCTAATTCGTAACCGCCACCTCCGGCACTAACGAAACTTCCATCGGATTGATACTGGCCAAACATGAAATAACCATCTTGTAGAATAGCGACTGTCTCAATGCCTACCAGTGGTTGACCATTAACGCTGCTCAGTTTCCAACCGCCGTCTAGCGAGGATTGGGCCCATACTGAGCTTGTATTGAATAGAAAAAGTACTAGGCAGTACGATAGTAAAGTTTTCATAGGTTTTTAGGTTGATTATCACTAAAAACTGCTAAATACCGATAAGGTTCAGCAAACTTTTAGGCACACTACCTTATTGCAGCGCACTACGCAACTATCGGCAGTGATGAATGACGTAGGTAACCACGCCCCAGAGTTGAATAGTTTTTTTTTGAACCATCGCGGATGGCTCATAAGCTAGCGAATACTGCCGGGCGTCGTAGGTTGAAGCTTGCATGAGCTGAAACGCATCATTTTCAAGGGCAATCACCAGATCGTTAGCTTCGGCTGAAAGGTTACGGTCTACTACCAGCAAATCACCATCATGAATATTTAGCGACTGCATACTTTCGCCCTTCACTTTAATGAAGTAGCAAGAAGGGGAGTGGGAGAGGACGTACTCGGTTAAGTCCAAATTTAAAATATTGCCCGGCAGAAGCGGTAACTTTTGCAGTTGAATGCTAGCTTCTGAAGAAGATTCGCGTGTCATAGGAAATGAAGGTTGGTTGGCTAAGACAAATATATATCTTTTATGTGAATTATATTCTTTTTTTAAGAATATTTTACTTTAATCTCTTTGGTTTCAATTCCCCGAGGTCTGCCTTGAGAAATAAACTTATTCCGCCAAATGCCTCGTGGGCTTACCCCGAGGATTATTTACTAATTCTTTGAGTAGTGCCGTAAATACCATATTGTCAATTTGTGCCTCCAGTAGCAGGAAATCAGTTCAAGTTTTCCTAACTTTCGTAAAACTACCAACTTATGCTATCTCTTAAAGTACTGCTATTTTGCTATGTGGTACCCTTTTGTACAGCCGCCACGGTTTTACCAGATACCACCCGAACCGGAGCCGAGTATCTAGCGTTGGCCCAAGCATCAGAGAATCAAGAAGCTCCTGTTCAAGCCATCAAGCATTACAAATTGGCCCGGCAGCAGCTACAGCACGAGCAGGATTACCTAAATGTAGTGTACGCACTCACCCAATTAGCTGATTTACACTTGTCCGATGAGGCTACTCAACCCAAAGCAGTAGCTTACTTAGATACCGCTCAGATAGTTCTTAACCAGCACGTACCCGATAATGATACACTCAGTGCGCTGGTTTTTACTGCTAAAGCTAACTTAGCTCTCGCCCAACGTAAACACTATGAAGCAATTGAGCACTACCAACAATCGTTAGTTCGAAAACGAGTGTTTTATGGGGAAAACCATCTGGAGGTCGCCCGTGATTTAGAAGAGATAGGCAACGTTTATCTGTATAACCTACAGAGCCCCTACGAATCGGAGCGGTTTCACCAGCAGGTACTTAGTATCCGAGAGCAATTTAGCGACCAAGGCCGACTACTGGCTAATTGTTACTATCATCTCTCTTTCGCTAATCGCCTACGGGGTGACTATGATAAAGCGTTATCGTACGCATTTAAGGTAGAGCAGGGCTATAAGAATTTACCAGAGGTCGACCACTTTAATCTACTGAATGCCAATGGCTTGCTAGGAACTATTTATCATGATATGGATAGTATTGATAAGGCTTTGTATTATAATAGAAAGGCAATAGAAATTGGAGGTAAAATACCGAAAGCTAACCTTTCTATGCACTATAACAATCAAGCTGGATATTTTTTCAAGAAACAAGCTTACGATAGTAGTATTTATTATGCGCGTTTAGCTGTAGACAAGCAGGCTAATCTAGAGTCACTTTCAATAAGTTATCAGTTTCTAGGGAATGCTTACCGAGGAAAGGGGCAAATGAAAGCATCATTTGCTAATTACCGAGAAAGTCAAGATTTAAAAAAGGTAATCTATGGTAACTATCATGCCCAATTATCTTTCTTGTACATTGATATTGGAAAGGCGTTTGACGCGATTCAAAGCCCAGACAGTGCTTTATATTATTATCAGTTGGGATTAGAGAATGCAAGAACTAGTCGGCAGCAGTCAGAAGTTTTTACTACAGCGATTCGGACAGAAGACGATCTAGGCGCAATGGAAGAAGCTCTAACTAGGCTCACGTCTATTTTAATGAAACAGTATAGGAAGACCTCTAATACCAGCTATTTAAATATAGCTCTACCGTATTTTGAGCTATTTGATCAGTTAGTAGATGTTTGGCGAGCGGATTTTTCTACTGAAGGAGCCAATTTGATACTGTCCAGTAATCATAAAACGACCTACGAGCAGGCGGTATCCGCGGGTTACCATTTGTACCAAACCAATCCATCTGATTCTTTACTACGCTGGGTTTTTCACTTTACTGAGAAGAGTAAGGCGATGGTGCTACTAGAGTCCATTCGTCAGGCCGAGCGAGACCAGCAGCTACTGCCTGATTCACTGGTTCAACGGTATCAATCCTTACGCACTCAGTTGGCCTACTACCAGTCGGAGCTCACGGAAGCCGAGCCGCAGTCCGCTCAGATGTCGGAGTGGCAACGTCAGCGAGCCGACGTACTACGGGAAATTGAAACACTAGATCAGCAGGTGGAGGTTAATTATCCTAATTATTACACAATTACTAGTGAGGACTTTACCATCAGTCTAGATACCCTTCAGAAGCACCTGGTTTCGGGGCAGTCTGCCGTTTCCTATTTCTGGGGCAACTCGGCAGTATACGCCTTATTAGTTACCCCCGATACAGTGAAAGTCCACCGGACTGAAAACACAGGTCGGCTAAAGAAACTCGTTGGGCAGTACCAAGACGTACTGGCTAACGATAATATCAGTGCTCCCTCCTACGCTAATTTTCTCCAATTTCAAGAAAGTGCGCACCAGCTGTACCAGACACTACTAGCTCCAGTATTGCCTGATGAAGATACTGAGCATCTAATTATTATGGCGGATGGTGAGCTTACTAAGGTGCCCTTTGAAAGCTTTATTACATCTACCGTAGAAACTGCGCCCAATGACATTAGGTACCAAGATTTACCGTACCTAATCAAAACTTACGAGTTTTCCTACGAATTATCGGCCAGTGTGGCTTTTCGGAATAGGCAACGCCGTAAAGTAGGTCAGAAAGGTGAGTTCGGAGTGGCAGCGTTTGGCATTAAAAATTTTGAAAATATACCCGGTCACGAACGTTATCCCCGCCTGGGCGATGCCGAAGAAGAGGTGAACTACGTACAAGAAAAATTTCCGCAGGCGCAAATCTTCTTAAATGAGTCGGCTACTGAAGAGGCGTTTAAACAACAGGCTGTAAATGCTGACATACTGCACGTAGCAACCCACGGTATGGTCGATTTAGAAAACCCCTTTGATTCTAAATTTATCTTTTACCCTACCTCAGAAGAAGATGGATCTTTTTACCTGTATGAGTTGTACAACATGTCGTTAGAAACTCAGCTACTGCTGCTCGGCACCTGCGAGTCAGGGGTAGGTAAATACTACGCCGGAGAAGGAAGCTATAGCTTAGCTCGTAACTTCGTGTACGCTGGTTGTCAATCGGTCGTGATGTCGCTCTGGAAGATCAACGACTACTTAACTATGAAAACGATTGAGAAACTGTACGACCAACTTGCCGAGCAATCCGCTACCGCTACTGCGCTGCGGAATGCTAAGTTAGATTTTATTGAAGACGGAAGGTTCGCCCATCCCCAGTGTTGGGCCGGGTTGGTGTTACTCGGAAACACCGATGTTCAATTTCCCCTGCCCTACGATCTTACCTATGCCGCAGTAGCACTTGCAGTAATAGTTATCCTCAGCCTGATTGTTTTTATGCGGCTGCGTAGATCCGATTATAAACGGGTGCTACCGAATATCAACCGCCAGCACGTCTGATACTTCTACGTACCTAACTATTTCGCCCTTTACGGGAATAGGTTTTGCAGCTTGTTTTACGAAGCTATCCTGTATTACCTTTTTACTTTTCTTACTTCCTAAGTAATTTTCTATTAATTCTTCCCGGGCATCATCGTGGCCACTATTTCCTTTGTATAGCTTTACCTCAGCTACTCCCTTGTATTCTTTATCGTACTTGATTACACTACCTTCGTCTATCTGTTTAGTGTTAACATCTTCGCTGTCTATTGCTAGAAAATAAAATAACTCTCCAGTAGAGCAATCCTGAAGAACACCATCAACGTACTTAGTTCGGCCCCCGTTAAAGGCTACCACCTCCGGCTCTCCTGCCTCTACCGTTCGTTTAGAAACTTCGTACAGATTACCATTGCAGTGTAGTGAATCACTGTCAGTAGGTTGGCTATCAAATCGTTTCCGTACTTTATCCAGCGCAAACTTAATATTCAGCGGGGTAATACTGGCCAACTGGTCAGCGTTTGCACTAGTAATCGTGCCCTCTTTCACTAAGTTTTCAAAGGTTGAAATATTCGTCAAGGTTCGTGGTTTGGCACAAAGAATACGTCCGTCTGGCATAATTGTAAGGTTTTAAGGTTAGTAAAACTATGTGTAGTATGTTTAAAGCTAACAACTTATATCTTTTGTTAGCTAATATACAACTATTAGTAACCGCCAATCGAAAATGTCACCTGATGAAGCAGAAAAATTTTAACTTACCGGGAGGTATCTTCTTGTTTTTCCACCAAAAATTGCCAGTAGCGGCGGGGTACGTGCTGAAGGTGTAATTTATCGTTGCGCCGTTCGGGAATATTGACGTGTTGGAAGTAGGTACGCCATAATTGCTGATACTCTTTTTCAGCATTAGTAAGTAGTTGAGGAGCTAGCTGGTGTTGAGAAGAGTCTAGCGTAATAAAACGAGCGGTGTAAGGTTCGTAATAGAGGCCATAACGTCGTTTGGTGTCGTAAATCAGCCAGCGGAAAGCCGGATAGCGTTGGGTGAAGTGCGGGGGCAGTAGCGGTAGTACATTAAAGTCAGGATTGATCAATGCAGCGTACAAGCCCTCCTGCGTTTGCTGGAAGCGGACAAAAGCGTGCATCCGATGTACCTCCCGGTGAATCTGCTTTTTGATACGATGTACTTGTAATATGATTGGCTCCCGAAAGTTATTCAGCACATTCCCCGAGCTGCTTACAGCCAGCTTTACAAATCGATAAATTAGCATTTCTACCTGGAGCTGTTCGGACAGAAAAATATGATAGAGGATAGTTACTACATCTGACCCACACTGCTGGATTAACTTCTTTTTTACACGTTGGTTGTGTTCGGGGTTAGTGGGTACAAAGATCGGCTCGCCAAACAGACCAGGCTGAAAAGCAGATTCTTCGGAAATTTCTTCTACCGCACCCAGGCGATAGCTTTCAAAGACTACCGATAATAATCCTTCAAATGATCCGTCGTAGGTATATACCATACGTTAACCGAATAAGCTGAGTTGAGGAGAGAACTTCGGTTGGGCTTGCTCGCTCAAAATTCGCTGCTTCAGATGCTCGGGGTGAAAACCTAGCCAGCGAAAGTCTGAGTCGGCCGTAATCAGAAAGTAGCGGGCGCGTTTCCAAACAATGCCAATCTTTTTAAGGTGTTCGGCGCGCAGCTTACCAAACCGACGAGCCTGCACAATTTTTTGCGCTGACTTGACTCCTACTCCCGGAATCCGCAGAATGAGTTCGTAAGGTGCCGTATTCATGTCTACCGGAAATTGTTCGGGATGCCGCAAGGCGTAACCTAGTTTTGGGTCTACCTCTTGATCCAAATCCGGGTATTGCTCATCCACCAGTTCATCGACATTAAACCCATAGCTGCGGAGCAACCAATCAGCTTGGTACAGTCGGTTTTCCCGAACCAATGGGGGACTTTTTAGTACGGGTAATCGCTGATCGTTGCTAATGGGCACGTAACCCGAATAGTATACCCGGCGTAGTTGCTGTTCTTGGTACAAACTGTTGGCCAAGTGTAAAATATGATAATCTTTTTCCGGAGTAGCTCCTACCACCAACTGCGTGCTCTGTCCGCCGGGAGTAAAGGTAGGAGCTGAACGTAACGTTTTCTTTTCCTCTCGATAGCCAGTAATAGATTCGGCTAGAAAGTTCATAGGCTGGTAGGCCGACGCATAGTCTTTTTCTGGAGCCACCTTTTTCAAGCTTTCCTCGGAAGGAATTTCTAGGTTTACACTCAGTCGGTCGGCGTATAAGCCTGCTTCATGAATCAACTCATCACTTGCACCCGGAATTGCTTTCAGGTGGATGTAGCCATTGAATTTATGTTCGGTGCGTAATTTTTTGGCAATTCTTACCAGTCGCTCCATAGTATAGTCTGTATTCTTGAAGATGCCAGAGCTTAAGAATAGCCCTTCAATATAGTTGCGCTTGTAGAAGTTAATTGTTAAGTCTACTACTTCCTGCACCGTGAAAGCAGCTCGCTTAATATCGTTGGAACGACGGCTAACACAGTAGGCACAGTCAAAAATACAGTAGTTGGTCAGCAAAATTTTTAGTAGCGAAACGCAGCGACCGTCTTGGGTATACGTATGGCAGATACCCATTCCTTGGGAGTTGCCTAGCCCATCCTTAGTATTCTTGCGATTGCTTCCGCTAGAAGCGCAGCTTACGTCGTATTTGGCCGCATCGGCCAGAATGGCTAATTTCTCAGTCACAGGTTGAGGCATATTCTTAAAACAAGAATTTTATGATAAGTGTTCAGTACAACTTTCTTTACACTCAGATTGTGAAAGGCTAATTTTAATCATTTTTTGCTCAAAAAGCATTGTTTGTTAAATAAAGATGAGTGTAATTTATTACTTAGTATAAGTATATGTAATGGGTTTTATTACGAAAGATGGTGTAGTTATGTGTAATGTAGATTTATAAAAAGTTAAACAAAAATGTGGTTTATACGGTAGTGCTAGTATCACCTAACAATTATTAACTCATGAATACTTTAACAGCTAATGCGCCTGATTACCCGCCAAAAATGCTTCAAAAGCCTTTCTTTGACCTTACTCTAGAGATGCTAGATTGTGTGCGGGATCATAACTTTAATCGCTTGTCGCAGATTTGCGATGATGACTACGGTATTGTCGATATCAATACCGAAGGTGGGTCGGAGATTATTCGTGACCGAGCCGGATGGGAGAAATGGTTTTCGGGCTTGTTTAAAACATTGGATCAGATGCAAGCGGAAACCTGGTCAGAAATTACCAACTACGAAGCCCAGCAAACTGACGATATGGGCTACAGTGTGGTAGACTTTGACCAAATGTTTGTGGTAGGTGAGAAGCGAATGCGCTTTTCGGTTATCGCTACAATCATCTGGAAAAAGGTAGCACAAGAATGGAAAGAAGCTCGTTACCATAGCTCATTAATTCAGATAGAAGAACTGAATGACGAAGTAAGCATCTGAACAAAGAAAAGCACTACAGTATTATTGTAGTGCTTTTCTTTATCTGTACTGTAGTGAAAAACTAGGCAGTAACGGTATCTCGTTTGTCGTAACTGGTTGTTGTTCCAGATTTGCTAGATCCTATGGCGGTAGCGTATACCACTAAACCAAAACCAATTTTATTCACCGCATCACCAATATTGTAGATTAAATCCATATTAGCTGTATCTATTCCGGTAAATGACAACAAGTTGCCTGGTAGAAGCATGTACCCAATAGGGTAAATTCCCCAGCCAATAGTAGCAAACAGAGCTAAGTTCTTAAATCCTTTCTTTACTACTGCACTGTTGGTCTGAGCAGCTAAACTTTTCGCCGAACCAAACCAGATTTCGTAGATAATAATTGCCCAACCTATCGTGGAAATTACTCCCCACAAAATATTCATAGTACCGTTGTCTCGGTAAAATCCTTCACCAATGTAGCCTGCTACCAACATAAGTACCGCAGCAGCAATAAATCGCCACATCAACCCAATTTTGGCACCAGCTGGGCGAAGTAATAAGTAAAATTCTACGCACATCAACGGGACAGTCAGCGTCCAGTCAATGTACCGCAGTACGGTAGGGTTGTCTCCGGTAATAGTGTAATAATCTCGCATGTAGTAATAATGCACTGCCGCAATTCCAGTAATAAGTCCAGAAATGAGCAAAGATAATTTCCACTTTCCATCTACCCGGCTACGCTCGAAGAAGAAAAAAATAGAGGCAGCAAACATAGCCATGTAGCCGGTGAAAAAAGTAAAAGCCACCGGATCATCGACTGGAATCTCCACGATGTCCGCAAGAAATAAGGTTTCCATAATTGTTTAGTATTTTAGTTCATATAATAAACAGTATGCAGATTAATTGTTTAATAATTTACACAAATAATTACACATTATTTTATCTGGTTCTTAAAAAGAATAGATTAATTGCTATCATAAAAAGTGATTTTGTATAAAAATAGGTTAACGCGTGTCAATATTATACAATATTAGATGGGAAATTGCCTTCCTTTGTTGTGAAAATAAATCGGTGAAAATATAAACAAAAGATATAGATGTTTTGGAGGGGTAACTACATGCCATGAAGGGCTACTGTACTTTTGGGGAAACCTTACTATTTGTTAAACAAACAATAATGCAGCTATCAATAGAGAACTACTTTCTCTGGTTATTTTCTTCAGATTTAATAACCAGATTACCTGAATTATTGACTAATTGATGGGCTAGTGGCACGCTGCTGATCTAACCGCTGATAGATCAGGATTAGTAAAAGATGCCTGTGGTAGAACCTATTTTGAAAATCGGATAAGCACAGTAGCAACTGTAAAATTATGCTGGGATCATCATATTGCTTCGCTGAAAATTGAGCCTTATGCGTATGAATCTGTCGGAGGATTAATAACAGAGTACCTGATTGTGCCAGCGCATTTGGTATGATTCTAACAGCCAATGTAGTACCTTTTCCTTCAGGCGGACAATGGTTTGTTGCGCGATAACTTTCATGTAGCAAAAATACCCCAGCCTTACGTAAAGGTAAATCAGATACTAGGTGAAAACTTACGTATGTGCCCTATGCGTAAAATACTTTGTCTTTTGGTAATACTGCAAAAGCAATGTTGTTGCAGCAAATAGCTATCAGAAATGTTACAACAGAAAATAGTAGTTACCTACAAAAAGCCCCAATAGCTAGGCTGAGGCTTGTCAGAAAAGAACGTCTACCGGACTAAAAGAAAGTTACTTATCGATGTAGGGGAATTTGCGAGAGGCCTTTCGCATCAGGGCATTAATAATTTGGTTGGTGTCGCTGCCCAATTCGCGGGATAGTGCTTTCTCGTATTTCCAGAGCAACTCTCCGGTAGCACCGTCGTTAATGTTTACCGCTACCTTTCCTGAGTTGGTAGCAGTAGAAATGCCAAATAATACTCCTACGGCCACAGCACCAGCGTCTGACATGGGCTTATCCGTAACCAGAAGACCCGATATGATGCCATCTACCTCCAATATTTCCGCTAGATCTTCAGAAGTGTATTCGCCTAAAACATCGTAAGCAATCCCATTTTTGGCTAGTAAGGCATTCGTGCGCGTCACATCCTGGAAGTCAACGCGAAAGTTATGTTTAGATTTCCGTCTTAGAAAGTAGGAGTACAACGCACTTTGTACTGACTCACCTTCCTGCTCTTCCATCCGAGCCAGGTCATCAGCAGACATATCCTTCATTTGCTTAGGTCGAAGTTTTACCGTGGCATCAAACGGAATAATAGCCAGCGTTTTATGGTCTTTGGCCAGTTGCTCAAAATCAGGACTGGTGTAAATAGAGCGGATAAATTGTGCCGAAACATCTGAGGAAAAAACCGCCAAGCCAATGACTGCCAGTAAAGTAAAAATAATCTTGTTCATGATAGGTGCGATTAAGTTTGGTTTTACCTATCATACCTGCTGAGAGCTAAAGGTTAATGGAGTTATTTAAAAAAGGGGAGGGTATTTTCCGTTGTTGCAGGTAGTTAAAGAAAGACGCTACTGCTACCTTACCTCATTTAAGAAATTGCTTAGATGTTGAATGAATTGCTCAGGCCGTTCGCTATGAATATTATGTCCGGTGTCTTCAAAAACAATGTGGTTGATCAATGTAGGATGATTGGCTTGTAAAGCTCGGTTGGCTGCTTCAAACGGAAAAAGATCGTCCGCATGGGTTGCGTCCAAGATAAGCACTGGTACATCTAGGTTTCGGAATATGATTCGAGGTTCTATCAAAGTCATAGACGCGGCAAACAGTGGAACGCTCGCCGGGCGAAGGATATTATTCGCGATTTGTTCACTACTACTGTGATGAAATAGCTGGAATAGCCCCGGGTTTACTGCCCATTTGTCGGGTGCAACTTCTTTGATGTAGGAAAGCAGATGGAATTGGTTAGTTGTATCGTCCTTATCGTATAAACTGAAGAAAGCCGCTTGTTTGCTGGCAAATGCTGTGTCGGTCTGAACATATTTTTCTACCTCAAAGGAAGCTATCAGTTGGGTCAGGCTGTCTGGTTCTAGCCGATGGTAGTTATAATTGGTTGCTACTGACCCACCATCTTCTAGTATTAAACCCAATGTGTTTTCAGGGTAGGTATCGTAGAAAGCGGTACTGATATATCCGCCTCTCGACCATCCGCCAATCATGGCCCGGTCAATGCTCATGGCATCCATCAAATATTTTACATCATCAGCAATATGGTAGAGCGATACTTCCTGTTGCGGTACTGGGGTTTGTCCGTGTCCGTAGTAATCTACGGCAATTAGATAGTATCCGGCCTCAGTGAGAGCATCGGCCACGTTTCTTAATTCGTATCCATTACTGAAACTACCCGGTAACCAAATAAGTGGGACATCCGCAGAATCGCCCCAAGTTAAGTAGTGCATCCGAACATTCGGAGTCTGAATGAAGTGCCCATGTTCGCGCTCAAACGCCTCAAAACCCTGTTTAGCCTGTTTAAAAACTGATTCTTGGTCGTTTTTGGTAGGCTGGGCGAACGCTCCACAAGCAAGAAACGCCGTAAAACAAACGACTATGGTAAGATTTTTTGTCATAAATAATGTGGCTACTTATAATACCAAATAGGCTAACTTTTCAATTATGAATGTAATAACAAGTCTTGTATCTAGATCAACTATCTGAAGATATTCTTTTCAATGGTAAATTCCCTGTTTTTGGTAATCGTAGGGAAATTCCCTGTTTTTGGGAACCTCGAATGATGTTTCCTTCATGGGAATTGGATAACGTTGTTATCAAACACCAAAAAATCTCAAAAATATGAATAATGAAGGTTTCGTTTCGCGAAGAGTACTGGGAAAAGCTTTATACTAGCGCACCTATCGGTAAACCTAAGTTTTCTCAAGATATTGTAAAGAGATATCGCCGGGTCATTAGAACAGTATCGCAAGTAGAAAATACAAATATGCTTCGGCAGTTCAAAGGGTTACGGTTTGAAGCATTGGCTGGAAATTTGAAAGGTTACCATTCACTAAGAGTCAATAAACAATACCGAATCATTGTAACTGTGTTGGAAAGAGAAATACAACTTGACCGAGTCATGGAGGAAGAGGTTATAAGCGAAGAAATGAACAAACACTATCAGTGAGTTTTTGACATAAAACTTGGTAGATAATAACCTGCTAGATTTTAATATTGAGCCGATGAACTGGAGGCCCGAGAAATTAAGCAGAAAGCTTTCGCTTCGGAAGTTGGACTGAGACCACCGCACCTGAACGAAATTATTAAAGGTAAGCGTAACCTCACTGCTCAATTAGCCCTGAAAATTGGGCGAACTCTCGGCATTGATGCTAGTTTCTGGATGCGAGTGCAGGGTGAATACTTCCTTGATGTTGCCCGGCTAGAAGAGGCACAGATGCAAAAACTGTAGTTTTACACGGTAAAACCTTCCATAATCCGAATTACTTCTTCCCCAACTTCACCCGAGCAAGGATTTTCGGCTTCTCCCCGAAAATAGCGGACTACTTGCTCAATCATGGGTTGCTGAATGTGAGGAGGGTGCTCAAAAGAAAAAGTCTGCGGCTGACTACCTTGCTGAAGATGAACTTCGCTACCGTAGAAAGTAAACGTAATCTTTCCTTCACTACCAATAATCTGCACTTCTTCCTGAGCAAACGCTTCGGGTACCGAAAAGCACCAGGTTCCCTGAAATATGACTTGGTTCTCAAAAATGATAGAGCCGGTTACCGTATCGTCGGCTTCGTATAAGTGTGCCTGATTAAGGGCGTTTCCGGTGTAAGAAGCTGGCTGGCCAAAGTAATGTAGCATCAGATCAATCTGGTGGGGGGCAATGTCGTGAAATAACCCTCCGCCTGATACATCAGGTTGCACTCGCCAGTTAGTTTCGGTTTGAGCGATAATAGATGATTCGGCGGGTTGTAAAATTCGTAGCAACGCTAGTTTAGGAGTACCGATCGCTCCGTCAGTAAGCAAGGTTTTAACTTTTTGGAAAGCAGGCAACGCCCGTCGGTAGTGGGCTACTACCAATTTACGACCACTCTGGGCTACCGCTTTATTAATGGTTTGACATTCCTCTGCACTCATCGCCATCGGTTTTTCTAAATACACATCCTTTCCAGCTTCTAGCGCCATCAACGTGTATTCTAAGTGCGAATCGGGAGGGGTGGCGACATACACTGTATTAATATCGGCTTGCTCCAGCATTTGGGCAGCATCATCGTACCATTCGGGTACTTGGTGGCGACGGGCGAAGTCAGCGGCCTTCTCAGCATTGCGTCGCATTAAAGCAAGTAATTGAGAGTTTTCTACTTTTTGAAAGGCCGGGCCGCTTTTTACTTCGGCTACATCGCCCGCACCAATCATGCCCCATCGGATTACTCTTTCACTCATACTATTTTGTTTGCCGGGGGAAGTTACAAAATCAAAAGAAAGGATGCTCCTAGTGAAATAGTTTTAGCGTATTTCGTTGTATTTTGGTAAAAACAAAATTATTATGCTAGCACACATTAAGCTAAACAAGCCTACGCTTATTCGCTGGAAGGTGTACATTGATCGCGCTCGGATGTACATCGGCTACATTCAGTTTTTTATGATTGGAGTTGTCTTTATGGAGGCCTTTCGTGACGAACCATTCGGCCAATTGATCTTTCAATACATTTACATTTCTATTCCGATTCTGTTTGTACTATTTATTGTTGGTTCAATCATTATTGGCTATTTAGATTCTCGTTTTGGGCTACGGGAAGAAGAACTACGGAACCTATCTAGTTCTAACCCAGTGCTGCGCGATATTCAGCGAGAGCTGAGTGAAATCAAGCAAACTGTGCAGCACTTAGAGACCAAAAACCCTTCAGAGACGTAAAATTTGGTATGGCTATCCGTAAAGATTTTCCACAGTATTACCCCGAAACCCGGCAGCAGTGGCGCGACTGGCTAGCCGAAAACCACCTTAGCGCCGATGGAGTGTGGTTGGTATATTACAAGAAGGGGGCGGGTAAACCTACCGTTACCTACGACGAAGCCGTAGAAGAAGCCCTTTGCTATGGTTGGATTGATAGTGTGCCGAATAAGCTAGACGATGAACGGTTTAAGCAGCTATTTTCACCGCGTAATATTAAAAGCCCGTGGAGTAAGCTGAATAAAAAACGAGTAGCTTTCTTGTTGGAAGATGGGAGAATGACCGAAACTGGGTTAGCTAAAATTGATGCTGCTAAAGAAAACGGTTCTTGGACAATCTACGATCCAGTTGAGGCCCTCGAGATTCCGAATGATTTGCAGCAGGCATTAGCTAATAACCCAACGGCAGCGAAATACTTCACCGCGTTTGCACCTACCTACAAAAAAGGAATTTTATGGTGGATTATCAGTGCGAAACGCCTGGAAACCCGGCAAAAACGAGTAGCTAAAACGGTAGCGATGGCCGCACAAAACCTAAAAGCCAATTTTGACGGATAAAGTACTTGTACCGTAATAGTAACGGCTTGGGTACGCATTTTGTGATTTGGGAAGAAACGGCAATTAATCTCGCTATGAAATCACCGATGCTATTGTTAGGAATATGGCTACTGATGCTGGCTTGCTCGTCGCAAGTGGCTGAAAAACCTGCGTACAATTTTACCCAACGTGGAAAAGCTTCCTACTACGCCAACTCCCTAGCCGGAAACCGCACCGCGAGCGGAGAGGTCTATCACCCTGATAGCCTGACCGCTGCCCACCGTCATTTACCGTTCGGAACCAAAGTACAAGTTATTAACCCCGCTACGAAGCAAGAAGTGACCGTCACTATTAACGACCGGGGGCCGTATCACGCCAGTCGCATTATTGACTTATCTCGCGCTGCTGCCCAGCAAATTGGCATCATCCAAGCTGGCGTTGCCCCCGTCACAGTAAAAGCTATACTATCTACCGAAGTAGCGGATAGTTTGCGTACAATAATGATTGATGATGAATGAATAATGATTAATTTTCAGTCATCAGTCATCAGTCATCAGTCATCACTTATGTGCGGAATTACCGGATTGTACGCTTTTAATGAGCTAGGCAAGTTTCATATGATTAAGCTGGCCGCGGCTACCGATGCGTTGGAGTCGCGTGGGCCTGACTTTGGGCAGCACGATCTGCTAGACCATGTGGGACTAGGGCACCGTCGCTTGTCCATTATTGACACTTCGCGGGAAGGAAGTCAACCGATGCGAGACGCTAGTGGACGCTACACTATTGTCTTCAACGGTGAGATTTATAATTACCAAGAACTGCGGCAGAAGCTGAACGGAGCTAATATCGACTTCGTTTCCCAATCCGACACGGAAGTATTATTGTACTGGCTGATTCACCGTGGCATCGCTGGGTTGGCTGAAGTGAATGGATTCTTTGCCTTTGCTTTTTTTGACGCTGAAGAAAATCGGATGTGGTTAGCCCGCGATCGGTTTGGTATTAAACCATTGCTGTATTATTCTGATGAAGATAAGTTCTTCTTCGCTTCCGAGATGAAATCACTGCTTGCTTTTGGAGTAGAAAAGCAACTTGATTACTCATCGCTCTACCACTATTTGCAACTGAACTATATTCCGGCACCTTACACTATCTTCAAGAACGTGAGAAAACTGTTGCCGGGGCAGTACCTGGAAGTTGCTAAAGGAAATGAAGAGCGGGTAAGCGTAGGAACTTATTACGAGCTACAACTCAATTCGTCTGACCAAGTGGCGGCCTCTCTTTCTTACCAAGATCAGCAGCAGCAGCTGCGAGCGCTGCTCGACCAATCGGTGCAACGCAGGTTAGTAGCCGATGTGCCACTAGGTTCTTTTCTAAGCGGAGGTATCGATTCTTCGGTGATTACCGGACTAGCCCGGCAGCACGTAGATTCATTCAATACGTTTTCTATTGGCTACCGCGATGAACCGTTCTTCGACGAAACTAAGTACGCCAAGCTCGTTGCCGATAAGTTTGAGACTAACCATACGGTATTCTCCCTCACCAACGACGATCTGTACCGCCATCTGCACAGTGTACTGGATTATCTGAGTGAGCCGTTTGCTGATTCGTCGGCTTTATCGGTGTATATTTTAAGTAAAGAAACCAAACAACGGGTAACCGTAGCTCTTTCAGGTGATGGGGCGGACGAAATATTTTCTGGCTACAACAAGCATTTGGCAGCCTATCGGGCAATGCATCCCGGCTGGCAAGAAAAAATAGTAGCTTCAGGATTACCACTCTGGCAGCGAATGCCTCAATCCAGAAACGGTTGGCTATCAAACAAAGTCCGTCAATTTGAGCGATTTGCCACAGGAATGCAGTTAAGTCCCAAAGAACGCTACTGGCGCTGGGCTACGTTTCTAACTTCTGAAAAAGCCAGTCGCCTGTTGAGCAGCAATTCACGAGTGCAACTGTCGTTGGAAGAAAACAAATCTCGTCAGTCTCAGTGGCTTACGCCCATTTCGGATGCGGCTGAGAACATCAATCAAGTGCTACTTGCTGATACGCAATTGGTTTTGCCTAACGATATGCTAACGAAAGTAGATTTAATGTCGATGGCCAACGGGTTAGAGGTGCGGGTACCCTTTTTAGACCATGAAGTAGTAGAGTTTGCTTTTCAATTACCGGAAGAAAGTAAAATTAATCGGCAGATGAAGAAGCGAATTGTGCAAGATACTTTTCGGGATATGCTACCGCCCGAACTTTATCAGCGACCCAAGCATGGTTTTGAAGTACCGTTACTACCTTGGTTTCGTACCGAGCTAAAAAGCGCAATTACCCACGATCTGCTAGGCGACCAGTTTATTGAGGAGCAAGGTATCTTTAGCGTTGAAGAAATCAGATCGTTGAAGAAACAACTATTTTCCTCTAACCCGGGCGATGTACACGCTACCATCTGGGCACTAGTAGTTTTCCAGAGGTGGTGGAAGCAATATAGTAGCTAATGGAAAATGGAAAGTTGATAATGGATAGTAGTTTCAAATTTCAACTATCAATTATCCATTGTCAACTTTTACTTATTTTGGTCTCCGGTCTCTATTTTGCTCGCCTCGGTAGGAGGAGTAGTTACGGTTTGCTTTGGCTCTTGATGGTTGTCTCTTTCTACCTCGTCTTTAATTTCTTTGGTCGCATTTTTAAACTCCCGCATACCCGTTCCTAGTCCCCGAGCCAACTCCGGAATCTTCTTCGCACCAAAAAAAATTAGTATGATCGTAACAATCAGCAGAATTTCCCATCCGCCCAGGCCACCAATAAATAATAGAGTAGTCATAATTACGTGGTTTACTTCATCACTTAGATAAGAAAATTACTAACAGAAAACAAGTGAATAATCGGACTAATCGCTCACCTGTAGTTGTATGCGCTAACTTTCTCTCCAACTAAAAATGCCTTTAGAGCAGTAATAGTTTCGTTCGGGTGCTCTTCTTGCACAAAATGACCACAACCCCAGGTTTTTACTTTGGCTTGGGGCAGTCTATCTGTCCAATGTTTCAGATAGTCAGTGGTAATAAATTCATCGTGGGTTCCCCACAGAATAAGCCAGGGCTTTTCACTCAAAACATCCAGTTTCTCCCACTGCTCCTGATACCAGGCCGAAGAACCATGCAGCGATTGGGCAAGCCTGAGTAACGATTGTCGGGAAGCTTTGGTTGGAAACGGACGAGTGTATTGTTGATGAACTCTTTTAGATAGCTTCTTCTTGTCAGCAAACCCTTTTTTGAGTAGTACCTTCGGTGAAAAGTTTAGGTGCAGATATAGGAATTTGCCTAGCCAGCTACGGGTAATTTTGTCAATCTTTTTCACGGCCGGATTAGAAGCCGTTTCCCACAGCCAAGTATTAAATAGCACCACCTGCTTAATACGCTTCGGTTGGTCTAGGGCAGCTCCTAACCCAATTGGGCCACCAAAATCATGTACGACGAGCGTAATGTTCTGTAAATCTAATTTTTGAATAAACTCCGATAAGTTTTCGGCATGATCTTGCGGACGGTACGCAAAGTTTTCTGGCTTATCCGATAAACCAAAACCCAGATGATCTACGGCAATGCAGCGGTAGTCTTTAGCAAACTTTGTAATAAAATTACGGTAAAGAAATGACCAAGTGGGCGTTCCATGAACGAATAAAATAATCTCGCCTTGTCCTTCGTCAACGTAGTGCATCTGACCCGATGAAAGAGAAAGGTGATGAGATTTAAAAGGGTACAGTTCGGTATCTAACCAATTGGGTGATCTATTTTCCATGATCTATTTTGTGAAGTACAACAATGTTTAATTGAGTTCTCAACAAAGGTCATGAATTGCCGAATAGAGAATCTTGGTCTACACCAAGATTTTAGCTTTACAAGCTCAGATCTTTACTGAACTCAGCAGCTTACTAAAGTTGGTAGGGTCAATTCGCAGATAAGAAGCTAAATCCTTGTGCGGAACCATGTTGAGCAAGTGGGGACTACGCTTGACGAAAGCAGTAAATCGGCTCTGAATATCCAATGCCATCAGTTCGTACTGCCGCTGAACCAGCCCGACCAGTACTAGTTCGGTGGCCTTTCGCACTAAAGTTTCAATAGGTCGGTGTTGCTGCATCAGTTGCTGGTGTTGCTCGTAGGAAATTCGTAGAAACGTACTATCAGTGATACTCTCTAAAAAATAATGAGATGGGGTTTGGGTGATAAATGACTCCGGAATACCGGAGAAAGAGGGCGGGTAGGTAAACGCAATTACGTGGGGTTTGCCTTGATGCAGGTAGTACGACTTCTGAATGCCTTCTTCCACAAAATAAATATACCGCTCCCTTTGTCCCTGAAAGGTGATAATTGTTTTCTTTGGACAGTGAAATGGTTGCCAGTAGGCTAAATAATTTTCCAAAATCTCAGTGTCTACCGAGTGAATGGATTGAAGGAATGTTCTAATCATACTAACTAATTATCCATCACTCTACCAGTTTTGACTGAGGTGATACCGTTTGTAAACAGTATTGTCTTGTTATTGGAACCATGAAAAAAAACTACGATAACATCAGCCAATTTAAAAAATATTATCACTAAACTGACTGTTTTATTTTTAGGGCTAGGGCGTGTTGACATTCATGCTAACGAGTGGTTTTGAGGCTATTTTCGGGCCAATAAAGGCCATCGTGGCGCGACACTTGAGAAGAGCGATGCCGAGCATCGGTCGCCGAAAGCCGCCGGGGTCCGGTAACGCATAGTGGCCTGAAAAGAGACCAAAAACGCCGTTTAAGTTTGAATGCCAGCACGCCCTAGTAACATGAGTGCAACACTATCAACTTCTTTAGCATGAAACAGCTATTTTTCTGATTGTCCTTTTCGCTCAGTGTTCTGACGATGATGAGTTGATGTCACTGAACCGTGACTATTTCGTTGGGTCATGGCAAATTGACGCTAATATTCCTGCGTTCAATCAAGCCACTTTTCAATTTAGACCTAATAGTCGCTATGCTATCACTTTCAACAGTGGTGGAACGATAGAAGGAGATTGGTCTTACAATCAGCAAAGCAGGGAGCTACTGATCACTAGCTCTGATGGATTAGATACTTATGTCATTCTAAATTACTTCAGTCATCGCTTTGAGGCTCTACGACCCGATGATGAGACCTTGCTGTTTTTTGAACGAAGTGACAGATAGCCGAAAACGCGCGAAAAGCAAAAAAGCTCCGACTCAAATGAGCCAGAGCTTGAGGGGAAGAGATAGTAAATTAAGCTACTGGATGGTAGGCATTTGACCTTGAACCGGGTTAGAATCTACTCGGGCACTCGCACTGCTGCTTACTTCTACCTGAGCAGGACTAAGAAACTGAGCCTCTACTGGTATTTCTTCCGATACAATTTCGTAGTTCTCATCAATTTGTACCATATCACCCTTCACAGTGATGAGATAGATGCCGTTTTCTTCAGTAGCATCTACTTGAATGGAACCTTCGGTCAATCGGTAGCCAGTGTTGTTAACGGCAAAGTAAGCGATGTAGAAAGGGGCAATCATACCGGAATAAGAATTGTACTCGTAGGTGCCCGGTACGATGGTTCCGGGTTGATTGGCGTTGTAAATAAAGATCGCCGAACTGCCTTGGTCAAACCAACTAAGCTCTCCGTCGGCCATAGCCGTTTGGTCAGCGTAACCAAGTACAATTGGATACTTACCATTTTCATCAGCCTGTGTTTCGCCACCGCCGATGAATTCGGTGTAATCGAACGTGCTCTCGCCCGACGCCATTCGGCCCACCAGTGTGCTATTGTTATCAGGTTGAGCGGGAGTAGTAGGTGTGAACGGGGTGGTTGGGGTTCCAGCGTCAGTAGGGATGCCTGAAGTATTCGGAGTGGTGGGTACCGGGTCATTCGCCTCAGTGCAAGCGGTGAAAGCAGCTACTAAAGCTACCGCAAAGGTTTTAGTCAAGTTTGAAAGAGATAAAGTTTTCATGGTTATGGATTTTAAAGTTCGTTAAGTTCAGTGATTAGTAATATCGGTTAGTAGCCGACGTTCACTATACTATGCCGAAGGAAGGGGAGAGGTTAATGGTGGGCGGAAAGAAAAGAAGGGTAAAAGAGTAAAAATATCTGTTAAGGTATTGATAATCAGTGTGTAAGTACGAGGTAGTTTTCCGGCAAAAAAGAGAAGTGTCCGATAAGTGAGTGTCAATATGCAGTAGGCTAAGCTACATTACTTGAGCACCGAAGTAGAGTAGCACGGCGCACACCAGCCAAAATACCCATTGGCTTAGCAGGAGATAATTTTTCTTCTTTCGGGTAAGAAACAAAAGCTGAAGTAGCCAAGCTACTCCCCAGAGCAAAAATAGTAGGCTCAATGAGAGAGTCAGCGTTTTTTCAAAAGAGATGAGATCAGTAAGGGCAATGAGAAACAAAACGACCGAAAGCAGTAGTAAGTCAATAGTTACCATTTGAAAGGCGCACATCGATTGTATCCAGTTTCTCTGAAGTTCGTCGGTTGGTTCTGAACTTAATTTCTTCGGGTTGATGCTTAGTGCTTCTTGGTTTCCCGCAACGGTATGAGCCAAAAAAGCCATAGAAGCAATGATGGCCGCGATTAATACCGGAATATTCATGAGATTTTCGGCAAAGCGGTTAGTACATCGTGAGCATTCACCACGGTGCAGAATTCCTCATGCAAACTGGCCAAATGGATTTGGTGCATCTCCTCCGCCGTAATCAGTTCGCCGTTTATTCCCCTACGCTCAAAGGTTGCGGTGGCATCAGCTACTAGCTTAACGTTAAAACCTAAGTTTCCTGCCATCCTGACGCTGGTAGAAACGCAGTGGTCGGTGGTCAGCCCGACTACTACCAGGTGGTTCAATCCCTGTTCCCGTAAGTAATCTTCCAGATCGGTTCCGATGAATGCACTATTTACTGTCTTTGTAAAGATTTGCTCATCGGGCAAGGGCTGCACTTCAGGTTTAAACTGGTTGCCGGGCAGTTCGGGACGAAGCGGAGAGTTAGGGTTAGTAGAATGATGCTTCACGTGAATAATTGGCCAATTGATTTTTCGCCAAGC
Organism: Tunicatimonas pelagia; assembly: GCF_030506325.1. Taxonomy (NCBI): domain Bacteria; kingdom Pseudomonadati; phylum Bacteroidota; class Cytophagia; order Cytophagales; family Catalimonadaceae; genus Tunicatimonas; species Tunicatimonas pelagia. The sequence continues at coordinate 4,953,780 of NZ_CP120683.1, forward strand.
ATCAAGTAGTTCCGCCATGCGCTGTTCCGCCTGCGGATTATTGCGCTTTCCCCAGTACGGATCGTCCAGCCCTTGCTGAACATCAATAAGCAGTAGTACAGATGGTTTCATGTTTTGTGGTAAAGGTCACAAATAGGAATTAGCAAAATAGGTTGTTCTTACCTACGAAATCAACAACGGATATGGCTATTTATCGTTTTAATACTGAAGCGACGACATTACAGTCAAATTACTTAATCAAACGTTATAGTACTCAGTATAACAATAAGAGGGTGCATTTCAAAATGACGTTACGCAGCGTTTCGTATAACATCTTGCAGTTGATGCCATCGGTCGCTCATATTGAGTGCCCTCAAATCAAGTACCCGCTGTGCTCCCTTCCGGCCCCACCGTTGGCCTGATAACTTTAAGCGTTGCTGGGCTACCGTACGTTGGGCTGCTTCTATGGCTCCTGATCCGATCATCCAGCCTCGGCTAACATAGTAGGGATAGTCCATCCGGTACGTGTTGTTTTGACAATAACGTAGCAGTTTGGCTTTGGCCTTTCCTACTGCTTGGGTGGTGGTCTTTAAAGCCCCAATGGTAGCCACTACTTGCCTTCCCCCCTGCTGTAGTAGTTGTTCACTCACTTGCGCCAGCCAAGCTTTGCTTTGCTGAGCGTTACTGAAATAGAGGTGTGCAAACTGAGCTAAGTGCTCTTTGACATGATAAAAATCTAAGATTTGGGTCGCTCGCGGATAGGCAGCATCCACCCAATTTTTGATCCAGGGTGCCCCATCACTCACCACGACCATACGCTCAGCTAACGCCTCATACTTATCGGTCAATACGGCCATCTTGGCTTCAAACGCCCGATGGTGCCCCAGGTGAGCCACATACTCAGAATGCTTGATCCAGCCCCGTTCGGGCTGCTCCTTATAGCAATCCGATTCGCAAAACACCCGACCAATCTTGGCTTCCTGCCAACTTTGTTCCCGGGTTAATAACATCCCGCCGTCAATCTCTACATAGACCACTTCTGAGGAGCTTACTGCTTTCGCAGGTGTCTCTTCCGCTAATAAAGTGGCGGCCGATTGCCCATAATGATGAACCAGGCGATAGATCTGGGTCGCATTACTGGGCACATGAAGTAGTTTCTCTATGAGCCGAGCACCTGACGCATAACAATGATCTTGCCCTACATATACCAACAGTTCGGTCAGGTAGGGGGTAACTTTCCCTGAAAGGTACTGACTGAACCGATGGGCTTTACTCACTGCTATCATTCCGTAGCGACTTTGGACTTTTTTTTAATCCGTCGGTCAGTAGAAGAGACCCCTACGGTTTTTTCTAGCACTTGGCGGCCTAACTCAACCCAGAGGGTATCAAATTTCTTTTCGTAATCATAAAAAGTCCTCTCGTCTTGCAACGACTCAAGAGCGTCCCACCGGGAAGCTGCTAAGTCTAGGTATTCTTCTTTCGTCATAGCTCTTTACTTTTTAAGGTACTATCTTCATACGACATTATGAAATGCACCCCAATAAGAGGAGTTATTTCACTATATTTATACGTTCCTTTATTGATTCAATCGCCTAGTAATGGAAGTAAAAGACAAAAAGGCTATATCTCCCAATAAAGCTAATGAGCGGTATCAGAAGATGCTTGCTCGTAAGATGAAAATGCGCCAGCACTTTCAACAGGGCGGAACACTGTCTGAATTATCTAAAGAAGAGTTTTCCCTTGTTAAACCTTTATAAGCTCGTTTCTGCGAGAACGGCTATCTTTTTACTACCTCTTTCAACACTACTTATGTAATCACTTTTCAAGATTGTTCTGAGTACTTGCTGGAAACTGAGGTTTATCAGAAAGTTCAGGTACTTGGGTTTTCGTTCTTTCAGCAGCAAACTACAGAAATGAAGCATCTGTATGACCCTAGGGTCAAAGCGACTATTCTTTCAGTGATTAACCAATTTTTTGAGAAAAACCCCTCCGGGGTACTCATTGCTACTTTAGAGAGTTTAGACCATAAGCAGCAAGGCCGTAAGTTGCTATTTAACCGATGGTATCAGACATCGGGTGTAGTGCAAGAAATTGCTATGCATCAGGCAACGATCAGTGTTGAAGATATTCAGCTTAGTCACTTGTTGCTTATCAGAGAAGATAACCCGTATTATCGGAAAGTAATACGTGCTTTTAAGGAGTTTATTGAGCTACTAAAGCAGTATAAGTAACGATGTTTTGCTGCTCATAATCCCTTTCAATTATACTGCACATAATGCTCCCACTTCGCTAGAACCGCCTGGAAATCTTCCGGTAATTCTGAGTCAAAAAATAGCTGCTCTTTGGTAACGGGGTGTTCAAAGCCGAGGGATTTGGCGTGCAGAGCTTGGCGAGGTAGTAGCTTAAAGCAATTCTCCACAAACTGTTTGTACTTGGTAAATTTCGTGCCTTTGCGAATCTCGCTTCCGCCGTACAGCGCATCGTTAAACAGTGGGTGGCCTAGATACTTCATATGGGCCCGAATCTGGTGGGTGCGACCGGTTTCTAGTTGGCACTGTAGCAGTGAAACGTAGCGCAGCGATTGAAGCACTTTATAATGAGTAATGGCATTTCGCCCCACATCTCCCTTTGGGAACGCCACCGTTACTCGTCGGTCTTTGGGGCTTCTTCCCAAATGCACATCAATAGTACCCTGCGGTTCTTCCGGCTCGCCCCAAACCAGAGCCAGATAGGTACGCTCAATGGTATGATGAAAAAATTGCTTGGCTAATCCGCTCATGGCTGGCTCCGTTTTGGCGATCACCAGTAAGCCCGAAGTATCTTTATCAATGCGGTGTATCAATCCGGGACGCCCTTCGTTGCCCTGCATGTGGGGCAGTTGCTGAAAGTGGTAGACCAAAGCATTTACTAGCGTACCCGACCAGTTTTGATAGGCCGGATGCACCACCATTCCGGCGGGTTTGTTAACTACCAGTAGATAGTCATCCTCGAACACAATGTTTAGCGGAATATTTTCGGGAAGCACCTCGGTATCACGGGGTGGGGTGGGTAGTGAAACCACAATTTCATCGTCGGGGCGAACCTTATAATTAGGCTTAACCGACTGCTCATTCACTAGTACGTAGCCTTCCCTAATGGCTGCTTGCACCTTCGAGCGAGTAACGTTAGGTAAAAACGTAATAAGGTACTTATCAATCCGGACAAGCTCCTGGTTGGGCGAGGCAACCAGGCGGTGGTGCTCAAACAATTCTTCCGACTCTTCGGTATCATCAAAACTCATAGTGGTAGCTTTCTTTCGGCAACAAATTTATGCATTTTAAGCGATCTTATGCGCCCAATAAAAATGCGTAACGCTTCACCGATTATTCAGCAACTGGACAACGCTCGGTTGAACCAAGCCCGGGTAGCAGTCTCGGTACTTCGGTTAGACAAAATGTATCCTGATCTTTCAGGCAATAAGTGGTACAAACTAAAGTATAATCTGCAACAAGCCCGAGCTGAAGGTAAAAGTACGCTATTGACTTTTGGCGGGGCTTACTCCAATCATATTTACGCTACGGCGGCGGCCGGAAAATTGTACGATTTTGATACTATTGGTATTATTCGGGGCGAACGTCCGAAAACGCTAAACCCTACTTTACGGTTTGCTGAAGCCTACGGAATGCAATTGCACTTTGTGAGTCGGGAAGCGTATCGGAACAAAGAAAGTGATCTGTTTACGGAGCAACTTCAACAGAAGTTTGGCTCATTTTATCGGCTTCCGGAAGGTGGTACGAACGGGTTGGCGATTAAAGGTTGTTCGGAGATATTACCAACGCCGCTAGAGTATGATTTCATTTGCAGTAGCGTGGGCACCGGAGGAACGCTGGCTGGATTATTAGTACAGTTAGCCGGACAAAAACAGGTGCTTGGCTTTCCGGCACTTAAGGGTGGAAATTTTCTGTACGATGAGATCAATCAGCTTACGACGAACTTCAATAATCAATCATACACTAATTATCAGCTAGTTACTGATTACCATTTTGGGGGCTATGCGAAGGCGAATGCCGAATTGATTACCTTTATCAATCACTTTTATCAGAAGCATCCTATTCCGCTAGATCCGGTCTACAACGGGAAGCTGTTCTACGGACTTTATGATCTAATCCAGCAGCAATACTTTAGGGAGGGTACTCGTCTGTTGGTGATTCATACTGGCGGACTGCAAGGCATTACTGGGTTCAATGAGCGGTACCCTAACAAAAAATTATGTATTTTAGAAGGTTAGTGTTTACCAGAAGCTAACGGTTTGTATTAATTCAAAAGCACAACTCATGAAAAATTTTGTACTTAGCCTGCTCAGCCTGTTCGTTTTTAGTGGAGCGTTTGCCCAGAAATGTGATGACAACTTCTACCGAATGGAACCCGGCTCCACCTTTCATCTTACTTACTACGATAAAAAAGATAAAACAACCGCTCGCCAAGAAAATGTGGTGACCGATACTAACGAAAACGGAAGCACACTGGAGGCGACCGTTAGCACCAAGCTGTTTGATAAGAAAGACAAATTAATCACCGACGGTTCGTTTCTGGTAATTTGTGAGGGAAACGGGGTAAAAGTTGATATGAATCAAATGATACAGTCGATGGATCAGTTGAAGTCAATGGAAGGTATGAACACAGAAATTGAGACAGACTATATTTCACTGCCGTCTGATATGTCGGTAGGGCAAGTGCTACCCGATAGTAAGACAACAATAAAAATGGGTAGTGGCGGAATCAGTATGATGTCGAGCGAAGTGGTGATTACCGACCGCAAGGTAGTTGCCCAAGAAGAGATTGCCACTCCCGCCGGTACGTTCGATTGCTATAAAATCACCTACACTACGAATGTAAATATGAAAGTGATGGGTGGGGGACGTACTATGTCGTACCCGGGCGTAAACTGGTTTGCTCGCAATGTAGGAATGGTAAAATCGGAGAGCTACGACCAAAAAGGAAACTTAGAGTCGTATACGCTGCTAACCAAGTTAGAATAAGACCAAGACCTTAATCTGCTAACAACTCAACCATTCCGGGGGCGTTCTGCATTCGGGCATGGTCGAGGGCGGTATTACCTCGCTGATCTTTGATACTTTTATCGGCCCCGTGTTTTAGTAGCAATTCGGCAATCTTTCGCTGTCCGAAGGTGGCGGTGTAAATAAGAGCAGTGGCTCCGTTAGTATTCTGTCGATTTACGTCGGCTCCGCGTTCAATCAGCAATTGAGCCACCCGAGGGTACCCTTTAAAACAAACCCCCATCAGTGCGGTATTTCCCGCCGCATCCTGCACATTAATGTCCGCTCCGGCATCCAGTAGATGCTCAGTCATTTTCAACTGTTCGTTGTAACTGGCCAAAATTAGCGGTGGAAATCCCCGTGGGTCTCGCTTCTCTATGAGGGCCGGTGTTTCAGATAAATGCCGTTTTACTTCGGTAATTTCTCCTAAACGAATTGCTTCAAAATAGTCCATGCCAGAAATATATGAAAAAAGGAGCTATGGGAGCTCCTTCATAATAAATAGTTTGTAGAGAATTCACCGCATGGTAGCGGATCAAACAATACTACCGAATATAAAATCATAAATCAAATTGATTATATTGATGAATCAATAGTTTTTCTCTATATGACGCTTACGCAATTAGAATATATCGTTGCACTGGATGCTCATCGGAATTTTGCTCGAGCTGCCGCTCATTGTTTTGTGACTCAGCCGACGCTTAGTATGCAGATAAGAAAGCTGGAAGATGAGCTGGGAATTGTGCTGTTTGACCGAAACAAGAAACCAGTTTCGCCCACTAGCATAGGAGCTCAAGTGATAGCCGAAGCCCATAGTACCTTAGCCAGTCTTCAGAAAATTCGGGAGGTGGTTCACCAGCATACCGACGAAATAGCCGGAAGGCTACGAATGGGCATGATCCCTACGCTTAGCCCGTATTTGTTACCTCGTTTATTACCCAAGTTGGCCAAAAAATATCCGAAAATAGATTTCGAGATTGAAGAACTGGTATCAGAACAGCTCGTAGAAAAACTGCATCAAGAACAGTTAGATATCGGCGTGTGGGTAGCTAATCGCCGGGAGCCAGATTTGGTACATACTCCGCTGTTCTACGAAAAATTTCTGATCTACCTACCGGAAGGGCATCCTTACCCTAAATCTTCCATCGCTTTGCAGCAGCTCGACATGAACCATATTTGGTTGCTGAAGGAGGGGCACTGCTTTCGCGATCAGGTAGAAAAAATCTGTGGAAATTTTGCTCAATCGCATCAGCAAATCAATTTTTTAAGTGGAAGCTTAGAAACATTGAAGAAAATGGTGGATCAGCACTACGGGTTCACGCTCTTACCCGAACTGGCGGTGAGAGAACTCTCGGCGGAACAGCGCGAGAATATTCGAGAGTTCAGAAACATTCAACCGCTACGAGAAATTAGTTTAACGTATCACAAGCGGTTCCCGCGGGAGAAATTGATCCGCATTACCAAGCAAGAGATTCAGGAAAGCATACCGCCTGAACTGCTCAATGAAGAACGTGGAAAAGTAATTCCTTGGAAGTAGTAAAGTGCCGAAAGAGAAACACCAGTTTATCTCTACTTGCGTATTGCTACAAACCGAATAACTTTGAACTACCAAAGATTTTGAAAGAACTGTTTTGTCGTACACTCATTATTCATTATCCATTTCTCCCTATCAACAGTCAATTACTATCCACTGTCTATGAAAATTAGAAACACTTTTATTCTCGGGCTGGCTTCTGTCGTTCTGATGCATTGTCAGTCACCAACTGCTACGCAAATAGAACCTCACCAACTTTTTACTAATAATGCTGTACTACAGCGCGACATTGCTATGCCAGTGTGGGGTAGGGCCAACCCGGGTGGAGCGGTGGAGGTAGAAATAAACGGCCAGGTTGAACGAACGGAGGTGAGCCAGGATAGCAGTTGGCAAGTGAACCTAGCGGCAATGGAAGCCGGTGGGCCTTTTCAACTTATTATTCGAGGCGAAGAAGAAATTGTGCTGGAAAATGTGATGGTGGGCGATGTTTGGCTGGCTTCGGGTCAGTCTAACATGGAGTGGCCCTTGAGTGCTGAGGTGGACAATTACGAAGAAGAAATAGCCAATGCTAACTACCCCAATATTCGCTTATTCACGGTGTATCGTAATACCAGCCTCGAACCTTTAAACCAACTGGATAGCGGTAGCTGGCAGGAGTGCTCACCGGAAACTGTGGCTAACTTCTCGGCAGTAGCCTATTTCTTTGGGCGAGAAATTCGGCAGGAGCAAGATGTTCCTGTTGGCTTACTGCACTCATCTTGGGGAGGTACAACGGCGGAAGCCTGGGTAAGTGAAACCTCGGTACGGCAGATGGAAGATTTTTCTGCCCTGCTTGACGCTCTTCGTGTCGATGAATCAGGTGATTTGAGCTTCTCTGAGAAGCAAAAGCTGAAAGAACAAGTCATCGCCCAAGCTGATGCTCGCCTACCGGATGTCACCGTTCCGTTAGAAGATCAAGACTGGTCAGTCATGGAATTACCTACGCTGTGGGAAGATGCCAACCCGCCTTTAGCTGGCTACAATGGCTACGTATGGTTTCAGAAAACATTCACACTACCCCAATCGTACGAAAATCAACCGCTTACCTTGCACCTAGGGGCAATTGACGATGCCGACATTACTTGGATAAACGGACAAAAGGTGGGTGAAACGGAAGGGTACAATGTGCTACGCACCTACGAAATTCCGCCTGAGCTAGTGAAAGGCGGCGAAAATACGATTACGGTGCGCGTGCTCGATACGGGAGGAGGCGGAGGCTTTTCCGGCCCCGCCGACAAAATGTACCTAGCGCGTGATGGTCAGCAGCTATCCGTGAACATAGTGGGCGATTGGAAGTACGATCAGAACCAGGAAGGAGACTTCCCGAACGTATCACCGTATCCGCAGGAGCCTACGCTGCTATATAACGCCATGATTAATCCGCTACTGCCGTACCCACTAAAAGGAGTAATCTGGTACCAGGGCGAAAGTAATGCGGGGCGAGCCCAGCAGTACCAAACCTTATTTCCTTTGCTAATTGACGATTGGCGCGCACAGTGGAGTATTGGCGATTTCCCGTTTCTGTTTGTGCAACTAGCTAGTTTCAGTGCTCCGGGTTCTCATCCCGAAAACTGGCCCCGACTGCGCGAAGCTCAGTTAATGACGCTAAGCTTACCCAATACTGGTATGGCGGTTACCATTGATGTTGGCGACTCTATCGATATTCATCCTCGCAATAAGCAGGATGTTGGCTACCGATTAGCATTAGCAGCCCGAAAAGTAGCCTACGGAGAAGAAAATGTTTACTCCGGGCCCATCTACGAATCTATGCGAGTAGCCGATGATTCCGTTATTCTTACGTTTGAGGAGGTAGGAGAAGGAATCTTTAAAATGCCGGATGAAAAACTACGAGGGTTTGAAGTAGCCGGAGAAGATCGGCGGTTTTACCCTGCCCAAGCTACAATCATCAGCGATACTGAAATTTCGGTGAAAGCCTCGGAAGTAGCTCGCCCGGTGGCAGTGCGCTACGGTTGGCGCAGTAATCCTGACGTGAATCTGTACAACTCGGAAGGCTTACCGGCTTCTCCTTTTCGTACGGATGACTGGGAAGTGCTAGAGATTGAAAGTTAGGAAATTGTTACCACCCATAAATATTGTAGTTACAATAAACAAAATCTGGTACTATTCGTTATAGTGACTTATTGTTCTTTTTACTGTCAACCCCGGAGCTTTTCCGGGACAAACCCTTAACAATTATGAACATGACTCGCATTTCCATTTTGTCATTATTTCTAGGTGCATTACTCTTTAGTTGTCAACAGAAGCCCGGCGGAACTGAAGCCGAAGTAAGCGAAGCGCAGGAAGTAGAAGAGGTAAGCTCTGCTGCTACTGACTATTCAGTAAATACTGATCAAAGTCAAGTAGATTGGGTTGGCTTTAAACCGACTGGTCGCCATAACGGAACTATCGGCATTGAAGATGGAGCTATCTCGGTTCTTAACGGCGATGTAGTGGGTGGAAGCTTTACCCTGAATATGAACGACATTAATGTAGAAGACTTAGAAGGTGAGTATAAAGATAAACTGACCAATCATCTTAAGTCGGGCGACTTTTTTAGTGTGGAAGAATATCCAACTGCTACTTTTGAGATTACCGGTGTAGAATCTTACTCGGGTGAAATGGCTGCTAATGATGGCGACGATAAAATGAAGTTAGTGGTGAATGAAGAAGAGGTAGACGAATATAGTCTGGCTGATCCTACTCATTCTATCACTGGTAATTTAACCATGCGGGGTACTTCGCTAAGTGTCACTTTTCCGGCTAAAGTAAGCGTAACCGATGGTCAGGTAACTGCTAATGCAAAGTTTAATATTGATCGTACCAAGTGGGGTGTAAACTTCCGCGAAGAAAATGGCTACGAAGCTCGGGCTAAAGATGAGCTAATCTACGATACCGTAAACGTAGGATTTGATATTACTGCTTCAGAAGGAGAGCCTACTGCAATGGCTAAGTAATTACTTCATCAAGAAGTTAAAAAGGAAAGGGAGCCTCATCAGGGTCCCTTTTTTTAATGCTCTAAACTTCTTCAGAGAACGTTGCCGACCAGACAATTAGCCTTACTAATCTTTCCCACTTCTATAAATCTTGGTAGCTTTGGGTATGGACGAACTTCAAGAGAAATTTCGGCAGCAATTTCCAGAGATACTGTACCTGTCAGCGGAAAATAGAACCGAACTGGAATATTGTTTACGCCAGAAGCAGTGGATACATGCGGATGAAAAAATAGTGTCGTTGGAAAAGCCAGGGGAGGGGAACATGAATGTAGTACTGCGGGTTGTCACTGACCGTCAGCGATTTATCGTGAAGCAGCCTCGTCCGTGGGTACAGAAATATCCGCAGGTAGCCGCACCTATGAACCGAGTTGAGGTAGAAACTTCTTTTTACGAATTGATTTCCGCTCACCGCGAGTTGAAAGAAGCTACGCCCAAGCTAATTGGATTTGACTCAGCCCAGTTTATTTTGGCTCTGGAAGATCTGGGTGACGGCAGCGATTTCACCTATCTCTACCAAAAAAAGCGGGAAATTACTACCGAAGAAGTCAGCACACTAGTTTCTTTTATTTCCCAGCTACACCAAATTCGCGCCGATACAGCTTCCGTGAATTTTCCAGATAATCGGGCGATGAAGGAGCTAAATCATGAGCATATTTTCAATTATCCTTTTCTGGAAGAAAACGGTTTTAATCTGGATGATGTGCAGCCCGGGTTGCAAGAAATATCACTGAAATATAAGCGGAACGAAGAGCTGAAAGCTAAAATCACTCGCTTGGGTGAGCGGTACTTGGCTACCGGAAACACGTTGTTGCACGGTGATTACTACCCCGGTAGTTGGCTAAAAACTGCTTCTGATATTGCTATTATTGATCCTGAATTTGCCTTCTTGGGCGACCCTGAGTTTGATATTGGAGTAATGGTTGCTCATTTGATGATGGCCGAAACTGCGCCAGAAATTATTCAGCAGGTTATGAATGAATACCAACAGCCAGAAGGTTACGACGAATTGTTACAACACGCCTACAGCGGAGTAGAAGTTCTACGAAGAATTATTGGTTTAGCTCAGTTGCCACTATCGCTTTCGTTAGAAGAAAAACGAGACTTGCTAACAAAAGCATCAGATTGGATACAGCAATACTAAGAAAATATGAGGAGCGGGATTTTCATTTTCGTAGTAGTGATGATATGGGTTTGGAGCTGTAACCCTCCTTTCGAACAGCCAGCTCCCGAAACTCCGGCAGACGATTCATTAATGATTAAAAAGGATACAATCTCGGTGAAGCTTTCTCATGATGAACTCTATGACAAAGTACTAGGTATGCTGGTCGGCTCGGCTATTGGCGACGCAATGGGCGCGCCTACCGAGATGTGGCTGCGGGAGGATATTGTGACTGATTACGGTTTTGTAGAAAAGCTTGATACAATGGTGCGCGAACCTTCTGCCGAGGGCACCTGGGATTATAACCTACCGGCTGGGGGCACCACCGATGATACCCGCTGGAAAAAACTACTGACTGAATTTTTACTAACCCAATCTAAAGAACTTAGTGCTAAAGATTTTGCTGGGTTTATTGTGAAAAAGTACGAACAGGAAATTCATCAACTAAAACAAACCGATGGTTTTGATCCCGAACCTTTTGAAATCAATGTTCGTCGTGTGGCTTGGTTGCAAGAGTGGGCCAGAGTGGCCAAACCCTACGCTGAAGGTAATTTAGATGAGTACTCCTTTGCTCTCAGCCGATTTTACGGGGGCGAAATGACTTGCGCCGGAATGCTGTACGCGCCCAGTATTGGTGCATTTTATCCCGCTCAGCCTAAACGAGCTTATCTGGAAACCTACAAACTGGCGGTGTTTGATCTGGGCTTCGCCCGTGATATTAGCGGGTTAGTGGGCGCTATGGTAGCAGCGGCCATACAGCCCCAAGCCACTTCCGAATCGGTCATTAATACACTACGCGATGTGGATCCCCACGGCTACTTTAAAAGTCGTTTGGTGGGGCGAACCGCTTATCGCTTGCTGAAAGACGCTCGCCGCATTGTTCGTCAGGCAAAACAAACACTGCCGGAGGGCGAAGAAATTAGTATTGAGATGCCCACCAATTCAACCTTAGATACGCTCACCTTCTGGCAGATGCAGCGAGCGTTTGCGCTGTTGGATGCTAAAAACCAGGATATGCCCTTCCACGCCGGCGAAATTTTTCTGGTAAACCTAACTGCCTTACTGTTTTGTGATTTTGACTTTACCCAATCAATGGCCTTCGTTGTAAATTTTGGTCGGGACAACGATACTACCGCTGCCGTGACCGGAGCTATTCTGGGTGCTTACTACGGCGCGGACCAATTGCCAGAAGAAATGGTGAATTCAGTATTATCCGTAAACGATACGGTACTGGATGTAAATTTGGAAGAATTGGCTAGCCAACTGACGGATAGAATATTATCACGATGATCTGTAAGAACATCATTAATGATGTTCTTACACTAAATTTATTGACCCGCGGGAGCATCCACATTGGCGGTAATACTCACCTGCTGGGTGGGTGCTGAAGGATCGTTGGAGAATACAGTAATTACTTTATTCTGCTTGCCCCGCCGTCCGCGCGGGTTAAACGTAACGCTGATTTTACTGCTTTCACCAGGGGCCAGGGTGTCTTTGTCCGGATTAGAAACGGTGCAACCGCAGTTAGCCTTGGTCGCCCGAATATTCAAATCGCTCTTTCCGGTATTGGTGAATGTGAAATCAGTAGTTACTTTATTATCCTGCGAAATAGTGCCAAAATCGTGTTTTTTGGCAGCAAAAGCCAACTTAGGGGCTTTCTCTAGCTGCTCTTCAGTCAGTGGTTCAAAATATTCTTCTACGGTAGCCATCACCGTAAACTCTTTTAAACTGTCTTCGCCTTCATCGGTAAACAAACGGATGCGATCAGTAGAGAAACCTAATCGCTTGCGGTCTACCGCATCGGTAGCATTGTAAGTTACTTTAATAGCTCCTTTCTGCTTAGGCTGCAATGTCTGGGGTTGAATATCCACCGAGACGTGACCGGGCGTAACCACGTTGGTAGCAAAAGTCACGGGTTGGTCGCCATCGTTAAACACGTCAAACGTTTTCTCTACTGGCTCATTGGTCAGCACTTTACCCATATTGAACGAACGGTACTTTACCCGCAGATTACCCATTGCGGTAGGGTAGTCGTCTTGTGGAGTTTTAGGCTTAGGATTTACGTTACCTTTAATGTAAAGAACACTAGTACTAGGCTCAGCATTGGAGGTAACCGTAATGGATTTACGAAACGCACCCGGACGATTTTTTGGATTATACTGCGCGACAATGGTTCCTTTTTTACCAGGAGCTACGGGTTCTTTCGTCCAGCTCGGCGTGGTGCAACCGCAAGATGCTTTCACGTTACTGACAATGACCGGAGCTTTCCCGGTATTGGTGAACACAAACTCATGCGAAATAGGCCCACCTTCTTCTTTCACCGTACCAAAATCATGATCAGTGGTTTCAAAGGTTAATACCGGACTTTGGGCGATGGCCACCGTGGATACGGCCATACTCACGGCTAGCAAGAAGGTAAATACAAACGACAATTGCTTTTTCATGGTTCGAGTTTGATTTTATAATCTTTTAGATCGATATGTAACTGCTTTATGCACTATTTACTTTTCGTACAACGATCAATTTCTATCAATCATCTATTTTCGCAAAACGAATTTAGATGTAAAAGTTCAGGGGTAGTTCCTTTTTTCGGTTATGCGTAATATTTTACCTTATTTTGCAGTAAAACAGAACAATTGAACGTCACTGCGAGCGAAATGAAATGAAGCAAGGCAGTCTTACGAAGTGTTAGATTGCTTCACTACACTACGTTCCGTTCGCAATGATGTATCAAATTTATCTATCCTCTTCACATGGCACGGATACTTACGGGAATACAGAGTTCGGGAAAACCACATTTGGGAAATATTTTGGGGGCGATTCAGCCCGCCATTCAACTTTCTCGCGACAAGAACGCGGATGGCCGCCCCAATGAATCCTTTTTCTTCATCGCGGATTTGCACTCGCTCACAACCATTAAAGATGCTGAAACCCGGCAGGCAAACGTAAACGCGGTGGCGGCGGCTTGGTTAGCCTGCGGTTTCGATACTGAGAAGAATGTGTTTTACCGACAATCCAAAATTCCCCAGGTTTGTGAGTTGACTTGGTACCTGAACTGCTTCACACCGTACCCAATGCTGGCGAACGCCCACTCTTTTAAAGACAAAGCCGATCGTTTGTCCGACGTGAATGCCGGACTATTCACCTATCCGGTACTCATGGCTTCGGATATTATTCTGTACGATGCCAACTTTGTTCCGGTGGGTAAAGACCAGCAGCAGCACTTGGAAATGACCCGCGATATTGCCTCCGCCTTCAACCATCAGTACGGCGAAACCTTTGTAGTTCCCGAAGCCAAAATTGACGAAAGCCGAATGGTGATTCCGGGTACGGATGGGCAGAAAATGAGCAAATCGTACCAAAATACCATTGATATTTTTCTGCCGGAAAAGAAACTCCGCAAGCAAATTATGTCCATCAAAACTGATAGCACTCCGCTGGAAGAGCCTAAAAACACGGAAGGTGATACGGTTTTTGCGCTCTACAGCCTACTGGCGACTGATGAGCAAATTGCTGAGATGCGACAGAAGTACGAAGGCGGAAACTACGGCTACGGTCACGCCAAACAGGAATTGTTTGAGTTGATTCAGGAGCAATTTTCTGAAGAGCGGGAAAAATACGATTACTACATGAACAATTTGCCCGAATTGCACCAAGAATTGGAAAAAGGCGAAGCTAAAGCCCGAGAAGTGGCGTTGGAAGTGCTGGATCGAGTAAGGGAGAAATTGGGGTACTAAAGTTGTGTTGTCACAAAAGTCTACTGATTTCGTTATATTTATACAGCAATAGAAGATTAGTTCATGAATTACGCTAAGGTACACGAAGCATTACGAAAGGTGCATAGTCCGGAAGATGCAGAAACAATTGTCCAGGGGTTTAATGATCTGGAGGTACAAAATCTGGATAAGCTCAAAGATGTGTTTGCTACCAAACAAGATTTGTATGATACCAGAGAAATGCTACTGAATAAAATCAATGAGACAGAAAAAAGATTATCAGATAAGATAGATAATAAAATAGACGATAAAATTAATAAGGTTTATTGGTTCTTAATAGGGCAAATCGCAGCATTGGTAATGCTGGTTTTGGCTATTCTCCGGTTGGTAAACGTTGTTTAAGAATCGAAACTTTGGACTTACTCTTCGCGACTTTCTCCTTCCTTAAACTGTTCAAAGCGTGATTTTTCTTCTTTGCGGGGAAATACGTTATCGCCAGTAAAATTAATAAGGTTTATTGGTTCTTAATAGGGCAAATCGCAGCATTGGTAATGCTGGTTTTGGCTATTCTCCGGTTGGTAAACGTTGTTTAAGAATCGAAACTTTGGACTTACTCTTCGCGACTTTCTCCTTCCTTAAACTGTTCAAAGCGTGATTTTTCTTCTTTGCGGGGAAATACGTTATCGCCAGTATCAGCGTCGGCGGTGGCTCGTCTAGGGTCTAGCACAATTTTCACAGCTTCTTTATCTTTGACAAATACTTTCGTGGCTTGCTGCTCATTTTTTCGCCAGATTTCTGCCGGAATATAATCGGTTTCAGTGGTGCCATCGGCGTAAGTAAATTCTACTAGTAGCGGAGTTACCAAGCCACCTTCGTTTTTAAAGGTTACCTCATACAGATTTTTATCGCCGTACTTCCGGCGAACCTCATCGTCGCTAGTACGGTTGCGGAATTCACCAAAGTAACGGTCATCAGTATCAGTAATAGTAAGTTTTTGCGGCGTATCCGGCCAGTTCTTAGCGTTCTCACTCGTTTCTTCGTCCTGACTAATTGTACTTTCATCTGCCGATACCGTTTTTTCTACTTCCTCTTCGGGATTAGCAACGCGGTACCATTTTACGTCATCTACCGCCACATCTACGTAATCGGTGGTGTAGAACCAACCGCGCCAGAACCAGTCTAAATCTACTGCCGATGCATCTTCCATAGTACGAAAGAAATCGGCCGGGCCTGGTTGTTTAAATTTCCAACGTTGGGCATATTCTTTAAAGGCAGCATCAAATAGTTCTGGACCCATAATGGTATTGCGGAGCAAGTACAAAGCAGCGGATGGCTTGGCGTAAGCATTATAGCCAAATTGAACAACCTGCTCTGAATTGGTCATCACCGGACGGATAAAATCCTTATTGCCCGACATATAGTTTCCGATAGTCTGCGGGGTACCAAAGCGAAGTGGCATATCAGGATAATGTTCTTCTGAAGTCTGATTTTGCAAAAACGTATTGATGCCTTCATCCATCCACGTCCACTGCCGCTCGTCGGTGTTCACAATCATCGGAAAGTAGTTGTGACCCACTTCGTGAATAATTACCGAAATCATACCCCACTTCGTTCGGTCGGAGTACGAACCATCGGGTTCGGGCCTACCAAAGTTGAAGCAGATCATGGGGTATTCCATCCCAATAGAAGCGGCGTGAACCGATATGGCTACCGGATACGGATAGTCGAAGCTGCGGTTGGAGTAGGTTTCCAACGTGTTTTTTACCGCAAACGTCGATTCTTTCTCCCACAGCGGGTTGCCCTCTTTAGGGTAGAACGACATCGCTAGCGGCTGATTGTTCTCTAGCTTCACCGCCATTGCATCCCAAATAAACTTTCGGGAGGTAGCAAAGGCAAAGTCGCGCACGTTGCTGGCACTATACTTCCAAGTTTTCTTACCCGATGATTTGGTTTGTTCATTCTCCTGAGCCTCTTCTTCAGTAACGATCATTACGGGTTGGTCAAAAGTGTTACGAGCTTTCTGTAAGCGTTGGCGTTGCTGAGAACTCAATACCTCTTTTTCATTCTGAATTGTTCCGGTAGCGGCTACAATGTGATCGTCGGGTACGGTAATTTCTACCTCGTAATCACCAAAGGTAAGGGCAAACTCCCCTTGTCCCAAAAACTGCTTGTTCTGCCAACCGTTCAGATCATCGTATACTGCCATGCGAGGGAAAAACTGGGCGATGGTGTACACGTAATTATCATCTTCCGGAAAGTACTCATAGCCCGAGCGTCCCCGATCCATCATCCGGTCGTTGATAGGGTACGACCAATCAATGCTAAATTCAACCTGCCCCTTCGGTTGTAACGGCTCGGGCAGTAGCACTTTCATCATCGTTTGGTTGATGACGTATTGCAACGGCTTGCCCTGAGCATTTTTTACTGATTTGATTGTGTAGCCACCGTCAAAATCATCGTCATGCATCACCCGCGATTGTAATAAGCGAGCGTTGATAGAATCGCGTACTTGGGAGGTTTCTATCTGCGGAGTTGCCGAATTAGCCGACCGCATGTTTTGGTCAAGCTGTAACCAAAGATACGAGAGTGGATCAGGGGAGTTATTGTAGTAGGTAATTGTTTCCGAGCCAGTAATGGACTGGTTTTCATCGTTCAACTCCACCTTAATTCTATAGTCAGCCTGCTGTTGCCAATATTTGTATCCGGGTGCACCCGAAGCCGAACGGTACTCGTTGGGAGTAGGCAATTCGGGATCAAGCTGTTCAAACTTGCCTTGGTACACCTGAGCGAATGCGGGAGTAATTAGTCCGCTAATCAGAATAATAACCAGTAAGTAAGTATATTTCATAGTATACGTAGATTTGGTTTAGCCCAACAACTCCACAAATTACTAACGGTATTGGGTTCTTTTACTGAGTACTAAAAACGGCGATAAATCAGAGGATTAGGACAATCGCCAAACTTCTTCTTCTTTTTGTCGGCCCACCTGTAGCATCAAACGAGTTGGGCTAGGCACTAGCACTAAACGAGTGAGATGGTTCGGATATTCGTCTACGTCTACAATTACACCCCCTTCAGCTGCTTGGTAAGTTACCGTATCACCTTCTTCCTGTTTCACGTACTTATTAGCCAAATATGCCGTAGGAAGCAATACATCATCGTCAGGGCATAGTTCGTCGTGTACGTCAGCTAAAATATCCTCCAGAAAGTCACCGTACTTTTCTAGTAAATCATCTTCTTCATCGTGAATGGCCTCTTCCAAGTCGTCGTACTTAGCGTCGTTATAGTCAATACTGGCTAGTTGGTTTTTCTTCTCCACCAAAGCGATCAAAGCTTTCTCTAGTTCTTCATTGTTCATGGGCTTGTTTGTTATCTTTTCAATAGTTTGGGATAAAATTCCTAACATTTAACACAAGAAGCAACGATAGTCTCTATAAATTATCGGGGCTTACCTTATAGTGATTTGATCTTGCCAATACTTATTCCGAAAAGAACAGGTGAACCACCTGATGAACCGGTAAATTTTGTAAATTGCCTCTCCGGTAATTGCTTACTCTACAAGTATTTTTTAAGACCTTTAATTTAAACCTATTATTCTCAAATATGGATCAAGCCGTGAAAACTAAAGCTGAGCAGTGGCTCAACAGTAGTGCTATTGATGCCGATAGCCAATCCGAAATTCAGCGCCTTCTTAATCAGGATAATGAGACTGACTTGGTAGAAGCATTTTATAAAGATTTAGAATTCGGAACCGGTGGTTTACGCGGGATTATGGGGGTGGGTTCGAACCGAATTAATAAATACACGGTAGGCATGGCCACGCAGGGATTGAGCAACTATCTACTAAAAACGTATCCTGACGAACAAATTAAAGTAGCCATTGCCTACGACAGCCGGAATAACAGCCGCTACTTCGCGGAAGTGACCGCCGATGTATTTTCGGCTAATGGCATTCAGGTTTATTTCTTCGATGGGCTGCGACCTACCCCGGAACTTTCGTACGCCATTCGCCAATTAGATTGCCACAGTGGGGTGGTGCTCACGGCTTCGCACAATCCGAAGGAATACAACGGTTATAAAGCTTACTGGAACGATGGGGCGCAGCTCGTGCCTCCGCACGATAAAAACGTAATTGAGGAAGTGGATGCCATTGAAGGGTTGGAAGCGGTGAAGTTTGATCGGGATGATGCGAAGGTGCATATGATCGGAACCGATATTGACGAGCAGTACCTAGCCGATATAAAAGCGTTATCTCTTTCTCCCGAAGCCATTAAAAACCAGCACGATCTAAAAATTGTCTTTACTCCAATTCACGGTACGGGAGTTACTTTGGTGCCCCCGGTACTCAAAGAACTAGAGTTTACCAATGTGCATGTGGTAGCAGAACAGGCCGAACCCGATGGCAACGGAGATTTTCCTACCGTAGTTTATCCCAATCCGGAAGAAAGCGAAGCATTAAGTATTGCTCTAAAACAGGCAACCGAAATGGATGCCGATCTGGTAATGGGCACCGATCCCGATGCCGACCGAGTAGGTATTGCAGCTAAAAACCTAAACGGCGAATTTGAGATATTAAACGGAAACCAAGCGGGTAGTATGCTGGTGCACTATCTGCTAAAAAAATGGAAAGAAGCCGGAAAACTAGACGGGAAGCAGTTCGTAGCTAAAACCATTGTAACGACCGAACTGATCCGAAAAATAGCCGAGTACTACGACGTAGATTGTTACGATACCCTTACGGGCTTTAAGTACATTGCGGCTCTCATCAAAGATAAAGAAGGCCAGCAAACCTTTATTGGCGGAGGCGAAGAAAGCTACGGCTACCTGATTGGCGATTTTGTGCGCGACAAAGATGCAGTAGCGTCCTGTGCTATGATTGCCGAGATGACCGCCTACGTAAAAGACCAAGGAATGAGCCTCTACGATTTTTTGCTGGAAACCTATGAGCAGTTTGGCTTGTACCGCGAATCCTTAGTTTCTCTTACTAAAAAGGGAAAGAGTGGGGTAGAAGAAATTCGCCAGATGATGCGCGACTTACGGGAAAATCCACCCCAGACCATCGTGGGTGAGCATGTCACCACCGTGATAGACTATTTGAAGGGAACCGAAACCGATACTGCTTCCGGTACTCAGCGACCCATTGAATTCCCGGAGTCCAACGTATTACAATTCTTCACCGAAAAAGGAACTAAGGTATCTGCTCGCCCATCGGGTACGGAGCCGAAGATCAAATTTTACTTCAGCGTGAACGATCAGCTTCCTAACCGATCAGAATTCGCCCAAAAATGGACTGCACTGGGTAAAAAAGTGGATGCGGTAATTGAGGATATGAAACTGAAATAGCTAAGATTCCTTCTTACCAAGAGAGCAAACTCAATTTAATTTTGAGCAGGTATGTCTGTTTTTTTAGCAATTCAGGCATAACCTTACCAAGGTAAGCTATAGAGCAACCGAACGAAGTAAAAATCAGCCTTTCTGGGCTCTGATGCTCTCATTTTCGGTCAAAAAGAGGGAATAATAGCAATCATACTGTACGGCAAAGAACGAAATTACATGTAAGAAATAGTCACTTTCATGTAAATATTTGTATAATTCTTATGAATTATGGCAATATTTTATTAATTTAGCCTTTAGACAAGGGCGTATACTAACTATACCATTGCTATGTCCTACAAAGAAAAACAAATTGAAAAAAAGTACTTTTCCATTGGCGAGGTAGCTAAAATGCTAAATGTGGCTGCTTCGCAGATTCGCTTTTGGGAGGGAGAGTTTGACATAATCAACCCCCGAAAGAATAGAAATGGGAAGCGACAATTTACCAAGGAGGATATAGAGAAAGTAAAGTTGGTTTACCACCTGGTAAAAGAAAAGGGCTATACATTGCAGGGAGCCAAAGATAAATTGAAGAGTGGCACTCAGGCTACTAAGGATACTATGGAGATGATTGATACTCTGAAAGAGGTTCGCTCTTTTTTAATTGACCTAAAAGAAAAAATGGATTAGTGGCAGTAGAAGCAAACGATACAGTTAACACAACAGCATATGCCATTGCACTGAGCATGACACCTATGGTTGGTGGAGCTACGGCTCGTCAACTAATTAATCATTGCGGTTCAGTGGAGGCCATCTTTCGGGATAAACCTCATCATTTAAGCCGAATTCCGGGTATCGGGCCAAAAATAATCAGTTCGTTAAAGAACAATCAGCATTTACTACAACAAGCCTACGAAGAAATTGACCGTTGCCATCGCCAAGGTATCACGATACTGGGGTATGAACATCCTCAGTACCCGGAGCGTCTCCGCCATATTTACGACATTCCGTTGGTGCTGTATTATAAAGGAAAAGCCGACTTAAATCACCAGCGAGTAATTAGCATAGTAGGAACTCGTCAGGCTACATCCTACGGCTTAGATGCCGTGGAAAAGATTGTTGCCACACTGGCTAAGTACGATGTGCTGATTATTAGCGGATTAGCTTACGGAATTGATATTCAGGCTCACCGGATGGCTATGCGGTACGGCTTACCTACGGTAGCGGTGATGGCGAATGGAATAGACCAGATTTATCCGGCTGTACACCAGAAGGATGCTTGGAGTTTTGTTGAAAAGGGTGGGCTACTTACTGAGAACCCTTTAGGGACTAAACCCGAAGCGAAAAAATTTCCAGCTCGTAACCGAATTATCGCTGGCTTGGCCGACGCGGTGGTAGTGGTAGAGGCTGCTTCTAAGGGTGGTGCTTTAATTACCGCCGATTTAGCCAATG